>CAMYOJ010000040.1 GCA_947259985.1 uncultured Woeseiaceae bacterium | reverse complement strand
TTACTTCTTCATCGTCATATTCGGGTCGATCGCAATACCGGGCTGGATGCTTGCGACCTGGTATATCGGCGGTGACCTCATTGCCCTGTTCACGAGAGACGATCATGGCGTCGTCAACGTCATGGCCCACGTGATGGGCGGCCTCGGTGGCTACCTGTTCGGCGTCGCATTCCTAAGGAACGTTCGGCTAGACGCGCTGCATCAGCAGGACGACTTCGAACGGCAGGCGTTCGAGAATCGCTTCAGGTAGATTGACTCGTACTGTATAAGAAACATCGATCTTCCTCAGTACTTAAGGCCAAAAAACGGCCGGAGAATGCGGGTCCTGCGAATCACGAATTCGTGCAACACGAAGCAACCACCGAGCGTCGCCGCGAGCACCAGCAGCGACTCGACGAACCCGCCCAGCTGCAGTTTCGACAGGTTGTAGCCAACGACGAGGATGACCGTCTGGTGCAGGATGTACCAGGGATAAACGGCCTCTGTGGCGTAGGGCAGCCACTTCATCGGCTTGTTGAGCAGGTAATGCCCCCATCCGAGGGCTGTCATGATCCAGAGCCAGCGATTGAGATAAGTGATCAGTGCACCGAGCTGCTTCTGCCAGTTTGAGGACTGATCAGGCAGGAACTCGCCGCGTACAAGGAACAACACGAAAAATGCGACGGCAAGTACGAGCGTCACTGTTCGCAAGCGTGTCAGCTCGGCCCATAATCCCTCATCGCGGCCGATCAGGAATCCGTACAGGAAGAACGTGCTGAACATGGCGTGTGCATACCAGTCGTCGAAAAACGCGTGAGTAATGTCCGTAAAACTCGGGTAAACCAGGTTGAACCAGACCATAAGCGGCATGACGGGAATCAGCACGATCCAGATGCCACGGAGTTTTCGGAAACGCTCCCTGACAAAGCCAGCGGGCCCGTCAATGAGCTGGCCGACAGGTATCAACACAAGCGTGTAGAACATCAGATACGGCAGGTACCAGAGGTGATTCCAGGTCCAGTGGATCTGTTCTTCGCCAGCCCAGGCCTCACCTGGAAAATCCTGGAACGTCAGGTACTGGCCCATGAATGTCGGGAAGCCGGGTTCGATAATCCCCTTGTTCAGCGCCTCGTAGTAGCACTGCGGCGCGATTATGAACGCCATACCGAACAGCAGCGGGACGAGCAGACGCCATGTGCGGCGCAGCGCGAACTGCCCTGCCGTGTATTTTCGCCAGATGAAACTGACCGCGAGACCCGAAATCAGGAATATCAGCGACATGCGCCACTGATTCGTGAAGAGCATCGGCAACTGCAGCCACTCGGCCTGGTAGCTCGACTTTACGTGCCAGCCCCAGTCCTGCACATAGAACATGCCGACGTGGAAAAGAATGAGCAGGCCGAATGCGAATACACGAAGGGCATCGATGTCGTAGCGACGTCCGTGGTTGGCTGCCGATATTGCCGAACCCTCTGTCGCCATGTCTCCCCCTCTCCCACTCCGTCCGTATAATGCCTGATTCGCGCCCCGCCCGGGGTGACAGCCTGATGGAGAATGCGATGGTTAGCCGAATCTTCTTTTGTCTTGCGCTTCTGATAATTGCTTCACCCGCGCTCACGGACACGATCGCGGTTATCGGGACCGGGGACGTTGCACGCGCGCTCGGCCCCGAGTTCGCGGCGCAAGGGCACACAATAGTCTACGGTTCGCGAAGTCCGGACTCGGCCAAGGCGCGCGACCTGGCGGCCGAAACCGGCCAGGATGCGTCGGTCACTACCCAGGTCGACTCGGTAGTTGGCGCAGACATCGTGGTACTGGCTGTCCCGGGGATGCTCGTCGGCGAGATCACCAAAGGCCTTGGCGACTTGTCCGGCAAGATCATCATCGATCCGACCAACCCGCTGCAGCGCGACGGGCTGCGACTCACTCATGGCGTCGACACGTCGAACACCGAGATTATCCAGGCCATCGCACCCGATGCGAAGGTCGTCAAAGCCTTCAACACGCTCAACTGGAAGACGATGATTGAGCCCGCGTCATCGGGTGGGCCTGTATCGATCCCGCTGGCCGGTGACAGCCGCAGTGCGAAAAAGACCGTTGCCGAACTCGTTTCCGGGATGGGGCTCGAGCCCATAGACGTTGGCGGCGTCGAGAACGCGCGCTGGGTAGAAGGTATGCTGATTCTCTGGATCAACAATCGCTACAGCACCAGAGATTCATTCGAATACCACCTGAGAAAAACCGAATGATCGTACGCCTGCTATCGGTATGCGTCCTGCTCGCGAGTTCGTCGCTGGCGGCAGAGGAAGATTACAATGCGATCTTCGAACAGGCCATGCAAGCCATCGATTCTAATTTCGATGAGACCTGGGCCTACACCGAGACCCAGGCAAACAGTGAAGGCACCTGGGTCGGACGATCTAACCCGAGTCGCCCGCCTGGCGAACGCTGGCAACTACTGAGTGTCGACGGGCGAGACCCGACCGACAAGGAACTCGAGGAGTATCTCGAGGACAAGTACCGCGAGCACAATAAAGACGGTGATAACGGCGTCGACGCAATGATCGAGCCCGATTCGGTGCACCTAATCGAGGACGCCGACGACCACTGGCTATTTGGCTTTGTGCCCGACGACGAAGAGATTATGAACAGCGTGGACGCGACGATACGTATCGACAAGAACAGCGGCCACCTGGAGTACATCGATCTAAGGAACCACGAAACGATCCGGCCGGCCACCGGGGTCAAGATATCGAAACTCAAGACGCGCCTGGACTTTGGCCCGGCCGTCGAAGGCGGGCCGGTCGTACCGCTGAGGGCGCAGGTCGAAATTAAGGGGCGCGCTTACCTCGTCGTCTCATTCGACGAGCAGGAAGATCTCAGGAACAGCGATTTCGTATACGTGGGCGGCGAGTAGAAATGGTGCCGGATAGGTGACTCGAACACCTGACCCCATCATTACGAATGATGTGCTCTACCAACTGAGCTAATCCGGCACTGTCTGAAGCGGCGCGAAGTATAGCCCCGCCAAAGCGGCACGAAAAGGGGGGCGCGCAATTAATCGCCGGCGTCGCGAACCTTGATCATGACCTCGACGCTGTCCCCGACCGTGCCTTCGGGCAAATCCGGGAGGTCGCTGAAATTGATCTGCTCCTGGTCGATGTCGGTGAGTTCGCCCGTATCGATGTTGTAGAAATGGTGGTGCAGGCTGGTCCTGGAGTCGTAGAAACGCCGTTTCGGATCGATACACAGCTCCTTGACTAGCCCCTTTTCTCCAAACAAATTCAAAGTGTTATAGACGGTGGCCTTGGATACGCTGCTGCCGGCCTGGCGGAGTCGGCTGATGATCTGCTCTGCCGACAGGTGCTGCGGTTCCGATAACAGGATTTCCGCAATTTTGAGGCGCTGCGGTGTCGGCAAAATATTGTGACGATCGAATTGCACGAGTATTTCTGAACGCGCCATTCACTGCTTCCTTTCTGTGTCTGAAATTCGGAGCCGGGAGAATAACACGACTCCAGTCGCACAAAATGACCTCACGCGCCAATTTCGGCATATTTGGGCCGAATAAACCAGTCGCCGACGAGCGCGGCAGCGAGGAAACTTCGCGTCTGGACAGGGAGGTCCTCCATGGTTCGGCGACGGCGCGGTTTCACATTATATGAAGTACTCGTAACGATGCTCATCGCCGCAACGTTACTGACGCTGGGCATACCGTCTTTTGCGGCACTGATGGCGCGCCAGCAGCAGCGCGTCGAGATTGATGCCCTGTTCCACGCCATTCACCTGGCGCGAAAGGAATCGCTGATGCGGCGCAAGGTCGTATCCCTTTGCCCCAGCCAGGATGGCCGGAGTTGCAGGCCCGGCAAGGACTGGTCACAGGGCTGGATCATGTTCGAAAACAGTGACCGTGACTCGCCGCCGCGCGTTGACGACGGTGAGGTCCTGCTACAGCATCACACGGTCGCCGAAAACGTCACCATTCGGGCGAACCGGCACGGCTTCACGTTACGGTCCGTTTACCTTCGCGCCACCAACGGCACATTCGTCGTCTGCGACCGGTATGAGCGCATTGCGCCGAAGGCGCTGGTCGTCAGCTACACGGGGCGCCCGCGAGTCGCCGCGACCACCACTCGCGGGGCCCCCTACTCCTGCGCGGATTAAGTCAAATTGCAGGCATCGAAATCGACCGTTTGTCGGCCCTGTCGTGCCATTCGTCGGCTTGTCGAACATGCGCCGGAACCAATCTTTATAGTGCTGCGCATGAAACAGAGAAACCAAAACGGCTTTACGCTGTATGAGCTCCTGACCACAGTCGCCGTAGTCGGCGTCGTCCTGATGATCGGTGTGCCCAACCTCGGCGCGTACCGACAGAACGCCCGCATGACGAGTACGGCCAATGACCTGCATTCGGCCTTTCACCTGGCACGGACCGAGGCAACGCGTGCCAAGCAGATTGTCACGGTTTGCCCGAGCGCCACCTCGATGGACGCCAATCCTGTCTGTGGCGGCACCTGGGACCAGGGCTACATCGTGTTCATTGATAATGATGGCAATCTCCAGGTGGGCGTCGGCGATACGATCCTTAGGGCCCAGCCGGCCATCGCCGAAGGCGTGACGCTCGCTGTTGCCAACGATGCCACGTATTTCAGTTTCGCCTCTACGGGTCGGGGCCGTGGCAATTTGCCCGGATTGAATTCATTGACGCAGGTCGTAATGTGCGATGACCGGGGCAACATCGTGGCGGCTGGTGGTAACTCGGCGTCAAGGCTTTTTGTTGCCACCCCGCTCGGTCGTGCAACGATTCAGCGCGAAATAAGCATGATCACCGACGCATTGGATGACATGGGCAAGACCTGCCCGTAGCACGCGCCAACCGTAATCTTGGGAATGATCGCAATGAAATTGACTAATAAACGACTTCGCGCACACCAGTCCGGCTTTTCGCTGGTCGAGGTTCTGATCGCGCTGGTAATCATGTCTGTCGGGATGCTGGGCATCGCCGGCCTTTACGTCGAAAGCATGCAGGCCGGCCGGACGTCGATATTCCGTCACAACGCCGTGACGGTAGCCAGTGACGTCGCCGACCGCATTCGCGCCAATCCGAGCGCCGGTGTCGCCTACGAGGGAGTACGGGGCAACAACAACTGCGTGCTCGGCAACGTCGATTGCGACCCTACTCAGATGGCCGCCAACGACATCGATCTCTGGAAGACCCAGGCAGCGGATATGCTGCCGAGTGGCGATGTAACCATTACCTACGACGACAATGTCACGCCGCCGACCTACCAGATCGTCATCAGCTGGGATGAAGCCAGCCAGGCCCAGTCGTACACGATCATGATTCCCGCGGCCGCGTCACCCGTATTCGCACTTTAATGGAGTAGTGGAGAGATGAAACCGACAGTATCGAAACTGCTCCGCCGCCAGACCGGCCTGACCATGGTCGAACTGATGGTCGCGTTGGCTATCGGCTCGTTCCTGATGGTTGGTGCGCTGCAGATCTACGGCCAGAGCCGCGAGGCGTTTGTCGTTAATGAGTCCATCGCCCGGGTTCAGGAAACCGCACAGTTCGCGATGGACACGATCGAGGCGGATCTTCGCATGGCCAGCAACTGGGGACGCAATAGCCGCGGGCTTGCCGTCGAAGGTCGCTCCCTGGTCGGCGACGCCGACCCCCTGGGCATGGTGCCTTCGTCCGCGCTGGACTGTGGCGCTCGTTGGGTGCTGGACCTCGGGCGGCCTGTGACCGGAACCAACAACTCCTATGGCCTCAGCTGCGGGACGACCGTTGCAGCCGGTCCCGCGCAGCCGAATTCGGACATCATCACGGTGCGGCGCGCCAGCGTGACACCGGTCGTACCAATGGGTGGCCGCCTGCAGATCCAGAGCACGCGCATCCAGGGCCGGGTCTTCATCAACGGGACTATCCCGGGCGAATTTGAAGAACCGGTGGTACCGACTGCGCCGGCGCTGGCAACCGACCCGTCCGCCACGCACAACCTGATTGTCAACAGCTATTACGTCGCCCAGGAGTCCGAGCTGATTCCGGGTGTGCCGACCTTGCGCATGAAGACGCTGACGATGGACTCCGGTGCTTCCGTTATCCGGGACCAGGAAGTCGCGCCTGGCGTCGAGAACATCCAGCTGCAGCTCGGCATCGACGTAAACCAGGACAATACGGTCGACCGGTACGTCAATCCGGGCGACCCCATTTATGACCCGAACGCGGTCGGGTACCTGCCCGGCGCTCGCGTTATGACGGCGCGAATCTGGATGATCGTGCGCAGTACTTCGCAAGAACAGGGCGTGCAGGACGTCAACGACTACAGGCCTGGCGATGCGACTCTCGGCGTATACAACGACAACTTCCGCCGCCTGCAGGTATCGAAAACCATTCTTCTGCGTAATGCCAGAACATGATCGAGAGAAAAATTATGAAATCTATAAAGAAGCCGATCCATTCGCTCGACAGCCAACAGGGCGCGGTGCTCATCGTCAGCCTGCTACTGCTCGTCGTCATTACGACGCTCGCGGTTTCGGGCATGAACACAGCAACGACCGAGCTGGCTATGGCACGCAATGACCAAAACTACGAGTTTGCGTTCCAGGCCGCAGAAACGGGACTCGAGTTGGCTATGGCGCAGGGACGTTTCGACACGCTTGCCGAAATCGACCTCGGACAGACCTACGTCGACCCGGGTAATTTGCACGACGAGCACCACGCAAAAATCCGCTTTGAGGATTCGACGCTGGTACCCGACCGGGCATTCAGTCTCGGTGTTGGCAGCGGCATCGCCGCGTATCACTTCCTCGCGACGTCGGTAGCGACGTCGAAGCGCGCACCCGGCAGCACTACGGACCGCGACTCGAGCGCGATCCACACGCAAGCATTCTATGTCGTCGGACCTGAGTCCTCGACGCTGTAGGCGGACGGCAATACGGAGTAGTCCTATGAAAACCAGAACGATTTTCGCAACCATCCTTCTCGCACTGGCGCTTCCCGCAGCGGCACAGTTCCGCACGGTGCAGCAGGCGTACGAGGTCGAACTCGTAGATCTGCGCCTGCCCCAGTCGGAGAGCGGCACGTTGGGCTTCAAGACCTGCGAAGAATGCGCGTTTGTTACAAAACGACTCAGCGAGGACACCACCTGGATCCTGAACGGAAAAAGCGTGTCGCTCAAAAAGTTCCGTCGTGGTGTTGCTCGTGTTACCGAGCGCGGCAATCAATATGTAACCGTCTTGCATCACCTGGAGAAGGACCGCATCACCAAGGTGATTTTCACGGTCATCTAGCAGGTCGAACAGGATTCTGAGGGAATTGAGATGAACAGCTTAACTACAAAGATTTCATGGATGAGCATCGGGCTGCTGCTGGCCCTGACCTGCGGTGCGCCGGCGATCGCCGACGATACCGAGCTCCTGCTCGTAAACCCGAACGCGGCAACCCAAACAAAACCGAACGTTCTTTTCATAATCGACTCGTCGGGCAGCATGACTACTCAGGAAGAGACGCGCGAGGTTTACGATTACACGTTGCCCTACGTAGGTGGCACTGAGCCTTGCGATCCTGCCTACCTGTACTGGACTCGCAACAAGAAGATCATTCCATTGTGTGGTGCTTCCAATACCAAGAGAATCCTCAAGACGGCGTTCCTCTGCAACGATAGCGTCAAGCAGATCCAGGGCATTGGCAGCTACCGCAACAAGATGGTGCAGTACCGCGACGGCGGCTCCGGCTTTTACAGCATCTTCCTGGGACTGGATTCGACGCGCTGGCAAAATCTCGAGGACGGAAACTACACTGATATCGTCGAGTGCAAGAAAGACCGTAACAAGCACGGCGACGGCGCCAATCTTGTCGATCTCTACGCACAGCGCGGTGGCGACGTCGCGCCCTACACAAGCGACAATGACGACGAAATCGCCTGGAACAGCTGGCCGACCAGTGACACCGTGACAGTCTACGACGGCAATTTCCTGAATTACCTCGAAAACCCGTCCCTGATCATGGACAGCCGTATCAACATCGTGAATAACACGGCCAAGGCTATCCTGAACGCGATCGACGGCATCAATGTCGGCATCATGCGCTTTAACCACAGCGATGGTGGCCCCGTTATTGTCGGCATGCAGGACCTCGACAGCAATCGTGCGGCTATCATCGACACGATAGACAGCATCACGGCGGGCGGTGCTACGCCGGTTTCCGAAACTATGTACGAAGCCGCGCGCTACTGGCGCGGTCTGCCGGCTTTCTACGGCGAAAACATTAATGAGCACGCAACCGACTCTGTCGCGCTAGAATCAGACAATCCCGAGGTCTACCAGCAACCTGACAGCCAGGTCTGCTCCAAGAACTTCACGGTACTGCTGACCGACGGCGTGCCCGTCAACGATGATGAGACGCCGAGCCTCGTGGACACGCTGCCCAACTGGTTCGCAACCCACGGCTACGCCGGTTGCACCGGGACGAACATGGGCGACTGCCTTGACGACATCGCGGCCTATCTCAACAAGGACGATATCTCGACGGCCGACGGTGTGCAGATCGTAACGACCCACACGATTGCCTTCGGCCAGGAGTTCCCGTACCTCGAGAACACCGCAGCACGCGGTGGTGGTGATTACTTCCGCGCCGATGACGTACAGAGCCTGACCCAGGCGCTGCTCGAGATCGTCACCGAGATCACCGAGGACTCGTTGTCGTTCGCGGCGCCCGCCGTCGCTGTTAACGCGTTCAACCGGACACAGAACCTGAACGACCTGTACCTGTCGACGTTCGCCGCGAGCGAGCAATACCGCTGGCCGGGCAACCTCAAGAAGTACCGCATATCGGACGGTATCGTCGTGGACAAGAACGACAACCCGGCGATCAACCCGGCGACGGGCCTGTTTGACGACAATGCGACCAGCTACTGGTCCACAAGCGCTGACGGCGACGACGTACGCTCGGGCGGCGCGCTGGAGAACCTTCCGGACCCGGCGGTTCGCAAGCTGTACACGAACAATACGACTAACGACAATCTCGCGGCAGCTGCGAATGCGCTGACGCCGTCGAATGACAGCAGCTTCTCGTTGTCCGATTTTGGCCTGACGGGCGCTACCGGTGAGCCGAGCATTGCCGAGCTGATTCGCTGGGCGCGCGGCGAGGATCTTCTTGACGAGGACTTCGATCCAACCACGACCGTGCGCAGGGCAATGGGCGACCCACTGCACTCGCAGCCGGCAGCTGTCGTATACGGCGGCGACGCGCAGAATCCGGACATGACGATCTACACGGCGACCAATGATGGTTACCTGCACGCGATTGACAGTTCGAATGGTCAGGAATTGTGGGCCTTCGTACCGAAGGAGCTGTTGCCGCGCCTGCCCTCGCTGTTCTTCAACCCGGATTCGGCCGACAAGCAGTACGGCATCGACGGTGACATCGTATCAGTCGTTGCCGATCGCGACGGAGACGGCATCGTCGAACAGGCGGATGGCGACTTCGTTTACATCATTTTCGGCATGCGCCGTGGCGGCAACGCTTATTACGCGCTCGACGTGACGGATCGCAACAGTCCGAAGCTCAAGTGGCGCATCAGTGCGCCGGGGTTCGGCCAGTCCTGGTCGCGCCCGACCGTGGCCCGAGTGGACATTGACGACCCTGGCCTCAATACGGACAAGGCCGTCGTCGTAATCGGTGGCGGCTATGACACCGTGCACGATACGATCACGCATCCCGCCAGCGCGGACACTGAAGGTGCCGGGATCTTCTTCCTCGACCTGCAGACAGGCGATATCCTCTGGCGCGCAGGTGCCGATAGTTCCGCGAACCTGGAATTATCGAACACTGGCCGTGAAATGGATCGTGCGATCGCAACCCAGGTCCGTGTCATCGACATCAGTGGCGACGGCCTTGCCGACCGCATGTACGCCGCCGACATGGGCGGCCAGATCTTCCGCTTCGACATCTCGAACGGCAACACTCCGGACACTCTCGTCGCAGGTGGGGTTGTCGCGCAGCTCGGTGCCGAGGGCCTGGGCTCACCTGGCCTGGCCGACACGCGACGCTTCTACTCCTCGCCGGACGTCTCGGTATTCACGGACAACATCCAGGATCGTCGCTTCCTGGCGATCAGCATGGGCAGTGGCTATCGCTCGCACCCATTGGATGACTCCAATACGGATCGCTTCTATTCGATCCGCGACGCAAACGTGTTCAATCAGCTGACACAAGCCGAATATGACGCCTTTGTGCCCGTCACCGATGCGGAGCTCATCGAGATCAGCGGCACGACAGGCACGGCAATTCCAGCCAACAAACGCGGCTGGAAGTTCACGCTGCCCGCGGATCAGAAGGTCTTCTCGAACTCGGTCACGTTCAACAACGAGATCTTCTTCGTCGCCTTCTCACCGGATGCCGCCGGCGCGGCTGCATGCGCCGCGGGGACCGGCCGTAACTTCCTGTACAGGATCTCGGTAGTCAACGGCGACCCGATTGCGGATCTCGATAATATCTTGCCCGGCCAGGAAGACAACGAGCGCGTCACCAGCCTGCAGCAGGGCGGCATCGCACCGTCGCCGAGATTCCTGTTCCCCAGCCCCGAGGATGCGAACTGCACTGGCGCCGATTGCGCACCGCCGCCGATCGGCTGCGTGGGCGTCGAGTGTTTCGACCCAGGGTTCGAAAACTTCCCGGTTCGTACGCTCTGGACGCAGGACGGGATTGACTAATTGAGTGGTGGTTCCGGGCCTTTCAGGCCCGGAACCGGGATAATTTGGTGAAGGTCTGTCTGAGTGACAGGGAGTAATGAAGATGACTATTCGCAAAGTTTTGATCGCAATGACATTGCTGCTTTGTCAGCCGGCGTTCGCATTGATCGACGCCGTCGAGACTTCGCCTGGCGATATTATTCTTCCCGCAACGGTGAACGGCATGATGACGTTCAAGCCATGCACTGGGGAATGCGATCGCGAGCATAAGAGAGCACGTCTGACGCCGAACACGAAGTTCGCGCTGAACGGCAAAGCTGTCAAATTCGAGGAGTTCAGGAGGGAATTTGCCACCATCAAGCGTAGCGATAGGAGCTATGCGCTGGTGAGTTATGACACAGAGACAAATACCGTCACAAAAATAGATATCAGTCGGTAAAGAGATATTTTTGTTTGTGACTGGTTGAGCGATCAGGTCACGGATTGACTAAAAGAGGTAAGGACAATGACTATGTCCAGGATACGCGCCGCTTGGGCTGCTGGTGCAGGACTATTGCTCACACTGACGCTTGCGTCGCCGGTTTGGGCCGACGACGTCGAGCTGTTGCTGTCGACGCCGGGTACGAGTATTGCGGCAAAACCGAACTTGCTGTTCATTCTCGACTCGTCGGGAAGTATGACGGGTGAGGTTTCGACCCAGCCGCCCTACGACTCCAGTGTCGTTTACAGCGGCAGCTGCGAAAGCGACAAGTACTACTGGACGACAGGTAGCAGCATTCCGACCTGTGGCGATCAATACAAGATCGATAAGACCGCCTTCCTCTGCCAGCAGGGTCTCACCCAGATGGCGGACGCCGGCTCGTACACGGACACGATGGCAATGTACCGGCAGAACTGGAAAGGTGTCTGGAAATGGCGGACGCCCAGCAAGGCCCAGACAGACAAAGCCGTCGAGTGCGAAGCGGACTCCGGTGTTCATGGATACGGCGCGACCGCGGAAACCGAACCCTATGCGCGTATCGGTTCTAACGTAGCTCCTTATACGTCGGATTCAAACAGCGAAGTCGACTGGGGCTCGAAGCCGACGCATCGCATCGTCACGATGTACGACCCGAATTACCTCAACTGGCACCACAATCCCGCGGGCGAGGACATGCGCAAGACCGACATCGTACAGGCCGTGACCAAGAACGTTTTGGGTTCGATGAATGACGTCAACGTCGGCTTCATGTGGTTCAACTGGAGCGAGGGCGGCACGGTCGTCCAGGCGCTCAAGGATCTCGACAGCAATCGTGGCGCGTTGAACACAACCGTGGATGCGCTCCCGGCTTCAGGCTGGACGCCACTGTCGGAAACGATGTACGAGGCCGCTCTCTATCTGCGCGGTATGTCCGCTGTTTACGGCGATGACACTGATACTGATACAGTCGCGCTGGCCAGCGACGCGCCCATGGTCTACGAGCAGCCCGTTGAATACGCCTGCTCGAAGAACTTCGTCGTCCTGCTGACTGACGGCGAGCCTAGAGAGGACACGAGCGCTTATTACGATATTCCCACCTTGCCCGATTTCTACGATGCAACCGGCCGCGGCTCCTGCACGGGCAACAGCGGCACGGACGGCGCCTGCCTCGACGATGTCGCCGAGTACCTGGCCAATGCCGATCTCAACACGACGGTCGACGGCGTACAATCGGCCACGACCTACACTATTGGCTTTGCCGTCGACTTCCCGTTGCTGCAGGAAACGGCGGACGCTGGTGGTGGCAAGTACTTCTCGGCCAACAACGTTGCGGAACTCACAAAAGCATTGACCGAGATTACGAGCGACATATTCAATCGCGACATCTCCTTCACGGCCCCGGCCGTTGCGGTCAATGCGTTCAATCGCACGCAGCACCTCAACAACCTTTATGTGTCGGTTTTCCGCGCCCAGGACGAAGTCCACTGGCCGGGCAACATGAAGAAGTACCTGCTCAAGGATGCCACTATCGAGGACGCGCTGGAAAACAACGCTATCGACCCGGATACAGGTTTTTTTGCTGATTCATCCAAGAACTTCTGGCAGAACGAAGCCGGTGCTGATGGTGCTGACGTCTACTCCGGCGGTGCAGCTAATGTCTTGCCGCCCGCCGCACTGCGCAAGGTCTACACGAACAACAGCATAGGGAGCCTTACAATTCCGTCGAACGCGCTCTCAACCGGCAACGTCTCGTCATTCGTGCCCGACGACTTCGGACTGACGGGTGCCGCGGGCGAACCCACGATGTCCAAACTGATCGACTGGGCGCGCGGCATGGACGTGAAGGACGAGGACAACGACGGCGCCACGGACGACTCCCGCAAGGCGATGGGTGACACGCTGCACGCGCAGCCAGCCGCCGTCGTCTATGGCCAGCCCGACGGGACTTACGAGGTCATCATCTACAGCGCCACTAACGACGGCTACCTGCATGCCATCGAGGCTGACGGTGGTGTCGAGAAATGGTCCTTCGTCCCGCGTGAGCTGTTGGCCAACTTCAACGAGCTGTACGTCAACGACAATGTCGACTACAAGAACTACGGCCTTGACGGCGATGTCATCCCCGTCATCTACGACGCGGACAACGACGGCGTTATCGAAAGCGGCACGGATTTCGTTTACCTGCTGTTCGGCATGCGCCGCGGTGGTGACAACTACTACATGATCGAGGTCACCAATCCTGACGCTCCCAAACTGCGTTGGATCAGGACGTACCCGGAGCTGGGACAGACCTGGTCGGCGCCTGTGGTAGCCAAGATCGATATCGACAGCACTATCCACACCAGCCCGCAAGATGCGGTCGTCGTCATTGGCGGAGGTTACGACACAGTGCACGACGCACCGGCACACCCCGCATCGGACGACGCGTCGGGTGCCGGCATCATGATGCTCGATCTCGAGACCGGCGACATGATCTGGCGCGCAGGCAAGGACGGCTTTGCCGACCTGAGCCTGGACAAGATGAACCGTTCCATACCGGGCAGCGTGCGTGTCATTGACCTCAACGGTGACGGCCTTGCGGACCGCATGTATGCGGCCGACCTGGGCGGCCAGGTATGGCGCTTCGACATCACGAACGGCAATAAGCCTTACGAACTCGTCGCCGGTGGCGTCATTGCAAGGCTCGGCGCCGAGGGGATTGCCAATCCGAAGCCGGAAGATACACGGCGCCTGTATACGACACCTGACGTTGCCATGTTTGCCGACAAGCGGCTGGATCGTCGCTTCCTCGCCATCAACATCGGCAGCGGCTACCGCGCTCATCCGCTCGACAATAGCGCCGCGGATCGCTTCTACTCGATACGCGACCCGTTCCTGTTCACACCGCTTACGCAGGCGCAGTACGATGGCTATTCGATCATCGAGGACAGAGACCTGGTCGAGGTATCGGGCGCCTACGGCACTGTTATGCCGGATGACAGCCCTGGCTGGAAATTCACGCTGCCGCCGAACGAGAAAGTGCTTTCCGACTCTCGGACCTTCGACAATGCCGTCTACTTCGTGACGATGGAGCCGACCGTTAACTCCACCGACCCTTGCCAGGCCGGCCTCAGTGTCAACCGCCTCTACAGAGTCGACGTCGTTAACGGCGATCCGATCATCGATCTCGGCAACGGCGTTACGCTGGATCCCGAGGCTGCTGACACCGCTCGAGTGACACGACTCGAGCAGGGCGGTATCGCGCCGAAGCCGACGTTCTTCTTCCCGAGCCCCACGGACCCGAACTGCACGGGCACCGAGTGTGCGCCTGCGCCGGTGGGCTGCGTCGGTGTAGAATGTTTCGATCCGGGTTATGAAAACTTCCCGGTGCGCACGCTATGGACCCAGGATGGCATTGAATAGAGCCATTTGGCCTACGTCTGAATCAGGAAAGCGAACATGAAAATGCGTAAAAGAATGGCCGGTATAACGCTGCTGGAGTTGATGATCGTCGTGGTCATCGTTTCCATGCTGGCGGCGCTCTCGTACCCGAACTATCGCGAGTACGTGGCGCGTGCAAAGCGCAACGAAGGAAAAGCAGCGCTCTTGAAACTGGCCACGAACCAGGAGAAGTTCTACCTGCAGAACCAGGCTTTCACAAGCAATCTGGCCCTGCTCGGCTTCGCCTCCGACTTAACCGATTCCGGCACCTATCGCATCACGGTTGTGTCCCCTGCCCCGGGCAGCGACTTCACGGCGACCGCTACCTACCAGCCAGACGACGAAGAGAAAGACAAGTGCTTTACTTTTACGATTACCGCCAACGGCACAAAGGGTTCCGGCCCGTACACCGACTGCTGGACGCGTCAGCGCTAGGCCGCTTCTTCCCGCGCTGACGCGAAGAACAGCGCGTCGATAATCAACAGGGCGGCGCCGACAGAAATGCCGGCGTCCGCAACGTTGAACGAAGGAAACGCCCAGTCGCCGAACCATACCTGCACGAAGTCGGTGACATAACCGTGCAGGATGCGATCGATCAGATTGCCGATTGCGCCGCCCAGAACCAGCGCCAGACCCGCCGACAACAGGTTTTGCCCTGCGCTGCGGACTCGCCAGATCCATACCGCGATGACGGCGCTCACGATCGCCGCCAGAACGACAAAGAACCAGCGTTGCCAGCCGCCCGCATTTGCCAGGAAGCTGAAAGCCGCACCGGTGTTTTGCTGGTGGGTAATATTGATGAATGAATTGACCGGCACGCGATCATAAAGCGGCACCCACTCGATGATCGCCCACTTCGTGAGCTGATCCGCCAGCACAATAGCCAGCGCGACCACCATCCACGCTATGAATCGTGCATTTCCGGAACTTGTCGGATATTCGGTACTCACGCCGTCTTCCCGTGTTCGGCCAGTGCGAAGCGTGCATTGTCTGCATCAACGTCCATTTGCGCAACCAGTTCGTCGACCGTAGCGAATTTCTCAATAGCCCGAATGTGCGAGATGAACTCGACGTGGATGTATGCCCCGTAGATATCCTGGTCGAAATCGAACAGGTGCACTTCGAGGATGGGTTTGTCCAGGTCAAATGTCGGACGCGTGCCTACGCTTGCGACGCCGTCGACGATCCCCTGTGGCAAGCCATGTACACGCACGGCGTAGATCCCCTGCACGGCGCTCTGCCGCCTGCGCAAGTCGACATTGGCCGTCGCGTACCCGAGGGCGCGGCCAACGCGGCGCCCTTCGACGATTTTTCCGGACATGCGATACGGTCGCCCCAGCAACTCGGTGGCGCGCTCGACATTGCCTGCGGCCAACGCTTCGCGGATCGCCGTGCTGCTTACACGAGTGCCCTTCACGACAACGCTGGGTACTTTCTCGACGATGTAATCGAGCGCCATACCGGCGCGCTGGAGGTGCTCAATGCCGCCTTCACGTTTACGCGCGAACTGAAAGTCGTCTCCCACGACAATATGCCTGGCATTGAGGCCATGAACGAGGACACGGCGGATGAACGCGTCGGCCGCAATGCTGCGCATCGTCGGATCGAAGCGCGGGCAATAGAAGATATCGACGCCGTGGTCAGCCAGGGCCTCATATTTCTCGCGAAACCGCATCAACCTGGCGGGGGGCCGTTCAACCGAAAAGAACTCCCTGGGTGTGGGTTCAAAACTCATCACTACGGCGGGACGACCTGACGAACGCGCTTCCTTGAGCACGCGCTGCAGAAGTTGTTCGTGACCAAGGTGCAGCCCGTCATAAGCGCCGATCGTAACGACGCTACCATCGGCAAGTGCGTCAAAAGGCAGGTCATCAAGATGTCTGACGAGACGCATGTCACCTGACCCTCATTCTGAACTGCGATAGTCGCATGCCGCACAGCAGCAGTGCCACGAAATAAACGGCCGCACCTCCGACGACGGATACGCCGAGCCAATAGACTCGTGCACCGGAAGACGCCGTGATCCACCAGTCGACCGAACGATGCAGCTGGAACAGCACAATGCACATCGCGGTGTTGGCCACGGCTATGCGTAAAAGCAATGCCAGCCATCCTGACGCGTGCCGCACGACTCCGGCCTTCCGCAGACCGCGGTAGAGCAACCAGGCGTTCAGTAACGCGGCCACAGAGATCGCCAGCGCCAGTCCTGCATGGCTGCCCTTGAACCCGATCGATGTCAGGTACCAGGCAAGTGTCACGCTGAGTCCGAAATTGACGGCCAGGGCGATGAGTCCGATCTTGACGGGCGTGCGCGTGTCCTCGCGCGCAAAATAGGCCGGCGCCAGGATCTTGACGAACGAGAAACCGATGAGCCCAGTGGCGAAAGCCTGCAATGCCAGCGCGGTCATGCTCACGTCATCGGCCGTGAAAACGCCCCCGTAGAAGATCGTCGCAACGAGCGGATCGGCAAGCACAATGAGTCCAATCGCAGCCGGCACGGCGATCAGCGTCACGAGGCGCATGGACCAGTCCAGCGTCGCGGAGAATTCCTCGTGCGATTCGCTGGCATGTTGGCGTGACAGATAAGGCAGCGTAACGGTCGCCAGGGCAATACCAAACAGACCGAGCGGAAACTCCATGAGGCGATCGGAGTAATACAGCAGGCTGATCTTGCCGACACCCAGTAACGAGGCAATGATGCCGCCCAGCAGGACGTTCACCTGTGCGACCGACGAACCGAAAATGGCGGGCAGCATGAGTTTCATGGCGCGTCTCACGCCTTCGTGGCCGATGGCCCATTTGGGTCGCGGCAACGCGTGGATCTGCGCGAGAAACGGAAGCTGAAACAACAATTGCAGCAAGCCGGCCACGAATACGGCGTATGCCAGGGCCATGCCCGGTTCCTCGAGCATCGGTGACAGCCACACGGCGGCCGCTATCAGCACGATATTGAGAATAACGGGCGTAAACGCCGGCACGCCGAATCGCCCGTAGGTATTCAGGACGCCTCCTGCGAACGCCGTCAGCGATACGAAGAACAGGTACGGGAATGTGAACCGCAACATCAATGCGGACAGTTCGAAGCGCCCGTTGTCGCCAATGAAGCCCGGCGCGACAATCGCCACGAGTAGCGGTGCCGCGATGACGCCGGCCAACGTGACGAGAAACAGAAGTATGCCAAAGGTCCCGGCGACGGCATCGACGAACTCCCGAGCCTCCTCGTGATTGTGTTTTTCACGATATCTCGCCATGACCGGCACAAAGCCCGCCGAGAACGCCCCCTCGGCGAAAAAGCGCCGCAGCATGTTGGGGATGCGATTGGCGACCAGGAACGCGTCCATGACCAGCGACGCGCCAAAGTAGCGTGCAAACACGATGTCCCGAAGCAGGCCGAGGATTCGGGAAATCAGGGTCATGCCGCTGACGACCGAGGTCTTTATGGCCAGCTTGAGTCCGGAGGTGCGTTTCTTGGTCGTCATCTGGAAGCGCAGTTTAGCCCAAAAAAGTCTTAAAATCAGTCATTTAGACTGCCTTTACGGAAGTCGCAAGGGAGTGCGCGAGTAGTCATTGACAATCCCCTTCAGGGCACGAATAATACGCGGCTCTTTGAGAGCAGCACACGGAAAAACCAGTGGCAAACATTAGACAAGCCAGGAAGCGCGCCCGGCAGGCGGAGAAGACCCGCAAGCACAACATGGGCCTGCGTTCCCTGATGCGCACCAAGATCAAGAAGGTCGTCAACGCGTGTGATGCGGGCGACAAGGACGCAGCCTCGGCCGCCTATAAAGAGGCCGTGCCCGTAATCGACAGCATGATAAACAAGGGCATCGTTACCAAGAACAAGGCTGCGCGTCACAAAAGTCGTCTGAACGCGAGAGTCAAAGCGCTCTCCGCGTAATTATCGCAACCGCAGTCGGGAAGCCGGGCGCGCACGCGTGCCCGGTTTTTTTGTGCATGGCGTTCCTGGATAACTAGCTCGCCGCCGGATCGTACTCATCGTCTGACTGTCGGTCCTGGTCAATGAGTTCGAGCGCCTTGATAACCGCCTGCCCCAACTCGGTTGTGCCCTCTCCCGTCGCAGCGCTGACCTCGAATACGGGCCCGTCCCAGTCCAGTTCCTCGAGCAGCATCTCGCGAGCAACCGCCAGGTCATCGTCGCTCAGCAGATCGATCTTGTTGATGACGAGCCAGCGTGTCTTATCCGCCAGTTCGGTCGAGAAATTCGACAGCTCTTTCTGAATCGCCCGAACCTCTTTGGCCGGCTCGACGTCAGGATCGATCGGTGCAATATCGACGAGGTGTAACAGCAATCGGGTTCGCTGCAGGTGCTTCAGAAAACGAATGCCGAGCCCTGCGCCTTCGGACGCGCCTTCAATGAGGCCGGGGATATCCGCCATGACAAAACTTTGCAGGCGACCGACACGCACGACGCCAAGATTCGGGTGCAGTGTCGTAAATGGATAATCGGCGATCCGCGGCTTTGCCTCCGACATTGCCGTGATCAGCGTCGATTTACCCGCATTCGGCATGCCCAGCAAGCCGACGTCGGCGAGGACTTTGAGTTCGAGGCGCAGGTGCCGTGCCTCGCCCTGCGTGCCGTTCGTGGTCTTGCGGGGCGCGCGATTCGTGCTGCTCTTGAAGCGCGTATTGCCGAGACCGCCACGACCGCCCTCCGCTACTTTCTGGCGCTGGCCGGGCTCTGTCAGGTCGCAAATCAGTTCCCCGGTATCAACGTCGTAAACAACCGTGCCCTGCGGAATCATGACGTCGAGGTCCTCGCCCGAGCGACCGGTCTTGTTGCGACCCGCCCCGCCCTGACCGATCTCTGCCTTGAACTTGCGAGCAACGCGAAAATCCGCAAGCGTATTCAAGCCCGGATCGGCCACGAGGTAGACGCTGCCACCATGACCGCCATCGCCACCATCGGGACCGCCACGCTCGACGAATTTCTCACGACGAAAGCTCAGGCAACCGTGACCACCGTTGCCCGCCAGAACGCGAATCGTTGCTTCATCGACGAATTTCATGGGGGGTCATTCTATGGGATCTGACACGAAAAACCCCGCTTGCGCGGGGTCATTCCAATAAATCGAGTCGCAGTCGGTCACCGCGTGACCGATGACGCTGCCGCGACGCAGTATTGCTCGCGGGCGCGGCCCGCTCTACGACGCGTCGACGATGCTGACGAACTGGCGGTTGCGGGGACCCTTCTTCTCGAACTTGACGTGTCCGTCCTTCTTCGCAAACAGCGTGTGATCACGGCCGATGCCGACGTTTACCCCGGCGTGGAAGCGCGTGCCGCGCTGGCGAACGATGATGTTGCCCGCAACGACTTTCTGGCCACCGTAGATCTTGACGCCTAAGCGCTTACTCTCCGAATCGCGACCGTTCTTACTGCTACCGCCTGCTTTCTTATGTGCCATTGTGCTTTACCTGTCTGTTGCATGGCCCCGGTGCCACCAGGGCCTCGTTAATCAATACCTGTTACTCGCTGGCCTTTTTCGCGGCCTTTTTCTTGGCAGCGGGCTTCTTGGCGGCCTTTTTCTTGGCCGCCGGTTTCGCTGCCTTCTTCGCGGCCGGCTTCTTGGCAGCCTTTTTCTTGGTCGCGGCTTTCTTGGCGGCCGGCTTGTCGGCATCCGCAGTTGCCGCTTTCTTTGCGCCCGAGCCGCTGATCGCTGTGATTTCGACCTCAGTGAAGAACTGGCGATGCGTGCCCTGGCGCAGGTAGTTCTGGCGGCGCTTGAACTTCACGACCGGGACCTTCTTGCTCTTGCCCTGGCGCAACACCTTCGCACTAACCGAACTTCCGACGAGAATCGGGTTGCCCACCTTGATGTCGCTGCCTTCGCCGATCAACAGGACGTCGTCAAATTGAACCGACGCACCCTCGTCGGCCTCTATTTTCTCGAGGCGCAGGACATCACCTTTAGCCGCGCGGTACTGTTTGCCGCCGCTGCGAAAAACCGCATACATTATGTTTGCTCCGTTGAGTAAGCCGCGATCAATGCAACTTACTGAGAATAAAGGATTTTTTGTGGGGCCCTCGAGAGGCCGCGCAGGACGCGATCTGGCGGGCGCCACAAAAGAGCGGGAATTCTATAGATTCCTCTGCCCCGGGTCAACGTCAGAGTGGCGCCAAATTGATACGCATTTCAACGGCTTGCACAGCAGTTCCGGGAGTACCGCCTGGCCCCCCGATCTCGCCAATGGCAACGCTTTCAGGCATTATCACGGCAATTATGCAAGTCGCCGAAAAATCCCCCGAATCCGTCTCGTTTGATGCCATCGCGGCGCTTGCGGAAGACGACATGCAGGCGGTCAACCGCCTGATCGAGTCCAGCCTGAAGAGCGATGTCGCGCTCGTCTCGCAAGTCTCCCAGTATATTGTTATGAGCGGCGGCAAACGCCTGCGCCCTGTTATCGTGTTGCTGGCGGCACGGGCACTCGGGTACCAGGGCGATGAGCACGTGCGGGCCGCGGCGATCATCGAATTCATTCATACTGCGACGTTGCTGCACGACGATGTCGTCGATTCGTCGGAACGTCGCCGTGGCATGGACTCGGCAAATACGGTGTTCGGCAACCAGGCCAGCGTGCTGGTTGGCGATTTCCTCTACTCTCGATCCTTCCAGATGATGGTCGACATCGGCGACATGCGCGTAATGCGGATACTCGCCGATGCGACGAATACCATCGCCGCCGGCGAGGTTATGCAACTCATGAACGTGCATGACCCCGACACTTCGGAAGAAGACTACCAGCAGGTGATTTACCGCAAGACGGCGCGCTTGTTCGAGGCTGGTGCGCAGATCGCGGCCGTGCTGGCAGCCCGAAACCCGGATGTCGAGGGCGCCATGGTCGACTACGGCCGGAATCTCGGCACGGCGTTTCAGCTCGTGGACGATGCGCTCGATTTCGACGCGTCGCCCGAGGAACTGGGCAAGAACCTGGGCGACGACCTCAACGCGCCCATGAAGCAGCCGACAGGGCTATCGCCGCGCTGGCACCGCTACCCGAATCCGACCACAAACAAGCGCTGATCTCGATCGCCGAATTTGCCGTACAACGACGATCCTGAATTAGTGGTCGGGGCGAGAGGATTTGAACCTCCGACCCCTTCGTCCCGAACGAAGTGCGCTACCAGGCTGCGCCACGCCCCGACCGTGGGAGGCGCATATTACAGCAAGATCCGAGCCGCGGCCAAGCCCCCGTGCACCAACGCGTCGAGCAGGTCCGTATGGGTAGATATCGCTATATCTCGGGATTCTTCCCGTCGCTAGAATAACGAAAGGTTCGCGCTGGAACGGGGAGGCGCGCCAATGGCCAGACTGGGCAAGCAATATAGCGACGGCGAAATCATCGTTCGCCAGGGAGAGCCAGGGAATTGCATGTACGTCATCCAGGATGGCACAGTCGAAGTCCTGGCCATCAGGGATGGCAAGGAACTGCACTTGCGCGACCTCGGAGCTGACGACTTCTTCGGCGAAATGGCTCTTTTCGAGGAAGCGACGCGCACGGCGACCATACGCAGCAAGGGGACCACGCGGGTCCTGACCATCGACAGGAAGAGCTTTCTGGGTGGCATCCATGAAGATCCTTCGCTGGCATTCCGGCTGGTGCAAACGATGTCGCATCGAATTCGGGATCTCACGGATCGACTGGCCAGGTACGAGGAGTCTGGCTAGATGGGCTCCGCGCACGGCTCATTCCAGCAGCTCGCCGCGGAACCCGAATCGGCTAAGACGCTTCGTGACGGATCCCGTATCGCCGTCGTCGGCGCGGGCCCGTCGGGCTCCATGTTCAGCTACTTTTTGCTCAACATGGCCGAGGCGACTTCGCTGCAACTGAATGTGGATCTCTTTGAGCCCAGGCGTTTCTGCCACCGTGGACCAGCCGGCTGCAATCACTGTGGAGGCGTGATCTCCGAATCCCTGGTACAGCGTCTGGCGACCGAGGGTATTGTTCTGCCCGACGAGGTCGTGCAGCGCGGCATCGAGTCATACACACTGCATATGGATATCGGTGACGTCGAAATTTGCACGCCGCTCGAAGAGCGCCGTATAGCCGCCGTGTACCGCGGCAATGGGCCCAGGGATTCAGAACCAATGGAAAGCGAGAGCTTCGACGGCTACCTGCAGCGGCTGGCCGTTGACAAGGGCGCCAACCTGGTTCAGCGACTGGTTACCGACGTCTCGCGCGAAGGCGATCGAATGCGCCTGGAATGCGCCGACGGATTTCACGACGAGTATGAACTGGTCGTACTGGCGAGCGGTATCAATAGCAGGCTGACGGCGGATCTCGAGGAACGTGCCGGTGGATTCAGGAAACCCGCTCCCACCAAGGCCTTTATCTGCGAGTTCAAACTTGGCCGGGAAGTGATCCGGGAGACACTGGGTCCTTCGATGCACGTGTTCTTGCTCGATATCCCGCGCCTCGAGTTTGCGGCACTGATTCCCAAGGGGGAGTACACCACCCTCGCGCTGCTCGGCGACGACATCGATGAGGAATTGATGCAGCGCTTCTTCACCTCGCCCGAGGTGAAGAACTGCTTCCCGGGAGGGAAAATCCCCGATCACGTCTGTCATTGCTATCCGCGCATGAACATCAGCGGCGCCAGGCCTCCGTACGCCGATCGAATGGTGATGATCGGCGACTGCGGAACAACCCGCCTGTTCAAGGATGGCATTGGAGCGGCCTACCGCGCGGCCAAAGCGGCAGCGCGAGCGGCCGTGTTTCACGGTGTGGCAGCGGAGGACTTCGAAGCACACTACTGGCCGATGTGCAGGAGCGTGCAGGTCGACAACCGTTTCGGCAAGCTGTTGTTTGCAGTAGCAGGGCTCATTCAGAAAGCGCGCTTCGCGCGGCGTGGGGTGTTGCGCATGACTATCACCGAGCAACGGCATCCCGGCAAGCCGAAGCGCATGTCAGGAGTGCTCTGGGACCTGTTTTCAGGCAGCGCACGATATCGCGAGGTATTCATGCGCACCTTGCATCCGGCTTACATCAAGGACCTGGTCTGGAACCTGGTTGCCGGCAATGTCGACCGCTCCCACCCTCCAGCCGTGGAGAGACGCCATGGCACGCACTGACCGGCCCACCGCAAGCGAGCAATCGTTCCTGACGCGTGCCCAGCAGCTGGAACAGCGGCCACCGTGCCAGGTCGGATGCCCCAACAGCGGCGACGTGCGCGGTTGGCTGGGTATTATCGCGCAACGCCGCAAGCACGGACTGAGTCTCGAACAGGCTTACAGCGCGGCCTGGAATCAACTGGTTGAGCTCAACCCGTTCCCCGCCACCATCGGTCGCATCTGCCCACATCCCTGCGAGAGCCGTTGTACTCGTGCCAGCAAGGACGGTGCCGTCGCTATCAACGATCTCGAACGTTTCCTGGGCGACTGGGCAATCGCGCACGAATTGGCGTTGCCGCATTCAAGGGACCGACGCTGCGTTGAGTCGATCGGCGTGATCGGATCGGGGCCTGCCGGCCTGTCGTTCGCCTACCAGATGGCCCGCCGCGGCTACCGCGTAAGTGTGTACGAAAAGAACGCAACGCCCGGCGGCATGTTACGTCACGCCATACCCGAATACCGCCTGCCACGCAGCGTCGTCGAAGCGGAAATCCAGCGCGTGTTCGATCTCGGGGTTTCGTTGCAAGACGGTGTGAACCTGTCGGAGGATATGCAGGATCTCCGCGAACGCCATAGCCTGTTGTTCCTCGGTCTGGGTGCCCAGCGACCGCGTCGGCTGGATATTCCCGGTGACTCCCTTGTGGGCGTAGTTTCCGGAATCGACTATCTCGCCCGGCGGAAACAAGGTAAGAGTACAAAACTTGGCGCGAGTGTCCTTGTTATCGGTGGTGGGAATACGGCGATCGATGCAGCGCGCACCGCCAGGCGTGACGGGGCAGCCGTTACGTTGCTATACCGACGCAGCAGGCAGGAGATGCCTGCGGCGGCAGCCGAGGTGGATGACGCAATTGACGAAGGCGTGCGCTTCTTGTTCCTCGTCGCCCCGACAGAAGTGCTCGGAGATGGCAAGAAGGTAACGGGACTGGATTATCAGCACATGCGGCTTGGAGCCCCCGATGAACAGGGTCGCCGTCGGCCGACGCCTGTCAAGGGCGAAACGGGCCGCCTCGCGGCAGACTCGATTATTGTCGCTATTTCGCAGCAGCCGGACTGGCACGACGACGGTTGGCTGAAAACGCGCGAGGACGGCAGGCTTGCGAATGACCTGTGGGCTGGCGGCGATGACACAGGCCCGGGCATTGCGAGTCGTGCGGTCGCCCAGGGACGCCTTGCGGCACAAAGTGCGCACGCCCAGCTACGCGGCGAAACACCGCTCGGAGCACCTTCTGTCGCGGTTGATGTCGATACCGGCAAGGTAAGGACCGACTTCTACGACGAGCGGCGCAGGCATGCGCGTTCCAGGTTGCCACCCAAGGAAAGGCTGGAACGCCCCGAGGATGAAGTCGATCGGACGATCGATTCACGACAGGCAAGCGAAGAGGCATCGCGATGCATGTCCTGTGGCCTGTGTTTCGATTGTCAGCAATGCGTCATGTACTGCAATGCAGGTGGTTTTTCACGCCTCGAAAATACAACAACCGGACATTACTTCGAACTTGCCCTGGATGTGTGCGAAGGCTGTGGCAAGTGCGTCGAACTGTGCCCCTGTGGCTATTTGACTGCGAGGCAAAGTCGAGACTGAAAGATCAACCGCTTTTCAGGATCGCGCGGTAGAACGGAAACAACTGGTCGTCAAAAGCCTGCCGCTCGAATGTCAGGTCATGTCGATGAGACAACGCATCGTAGGCGCTCAGTGTCAGGAGCACCTCGTTGGCCCTCGCGATGTCCTCTCCCAGCTTCGAAGCCTGCACCATCTCGCTCCCTTGCGACAGGTTGGGACCGATAGCAAGCACCTCGCCGAAGCCGATGCCTATGCAACATTCTGTCGCACAGTCCGAGGCAAGTTCCGACTGGTTGAATAGCTGAATTCTGCGGTGAATTTCAAAGGACGCATCGAGGGCCACTTCCGGATCCTCGAACAGCGCAACAATGTCATCGGCAAAGAAGCGTACCAGGTCGGCGCCGAATTCCTGCAGTACAGGTGCGCAAACCTTCTGCGCGTCGAGAATCCTCAGCAGGCTCTGCAGCTCCCCGTCGCGCATCGTCGCATTGGTAAAACCGGTCATGTCCAGCGACAGGATTGCTCGCCGGTACTTGTACTTGTCCCAGAAGTCATTCTCGCCCAGTTGTCCGCGCTGTATCGCGAGAAAGTCTTCATATACTTCGCGCTCCCATCCCTTGAACTCGCTCAGCACATCGGCATCTTCCAGGATCTTGTGGGGAAAATTCATACTCGATTCCTTTTCGGGTTGCCGGTTACTTTACTCCTCCGGGAAGTGTGCAACCAGATGGCAGGTATACTTATCTCGACGCCGAGGATAACTGCTGATGCGGCGCGCAAGATCTGTCGAAGACTACATCGCCAACGCAAGTAACTGGCAAGGCAAGAACGCCGTTGGCATCGGCCTGGACGACCGGTACCGCGGCCAGGGTCTCAAATCTCAGGCGTCGGGATTGATGTTCGCGTTCAGGCGGAACAGGTTGGTCGGGTCGAATTTCTTCTTGACCGCGAGCAATCGTTCGAAATTCCCCTGGTAGTTGCCGTGCCGCACCTCGCGCGATTCGTCAAATGTCTCGACCGTGTAGTATCCATCCGTATAAGGCGCCAGCGTGTCCCAGTAGCGCCGTATATAGCTGACATGCGGCTCCGCTTCGTTTTGCAGCGGCCAGCCAACAAAAACCAGCATATTGGCCTTCGAATCGCGCTGCGCAAACGCCGTGGCATCCGCGGCGACACGTCCGATCGCGCCGCCGGAATGCTGGAAGTATATCGTGACCGAGCGGCCGTCTGCCGGCTCAAAACCCTCGATCAGCGCATGCATTAACGAATCGGGAATGTCGTTCACAAAGCCGCTCTTCAGATACTCCGCATTGTTGCGTGGGTCCGTGTTGTCCCAGCTTCTTTGAATCTCGACATAGTCTCGCTTGACGACGGAATCGACAATCGGAGTGCCCAATGCATAAATCGGCGCCAGTGCTTTTTCGGCTTTATGTTCGGGCCCCGAGTAACACACATGCATCCCGGCAACCGCATCTGCCCCCTCGATTTCGGAAGCAACCATGAGATCGCAATACAGCTCATCGGGTCCGTCCAGCGCGTAATCCCGATATACGTTCATGACGTCTCGAACCATCGCGTATGGAAACAGTATCTCGCCGCCTACGACTGTTCGCTGCATTGGATGTAGCGCGAACTCGAAGTTCGTAACAACGCCGAAGTTTCCGCCACCTCCACGAACGCCCCAATACAGGTCTTCGTTCTCTTCGGCACTGGCATGCAACAAGCGTCCGTCCGCCGTAACGATGTCGACGCCCTTGACGTTATCGAGCGCCAGGCCGAAGCGACGACCTACGCGGCCGAAACCTGCCGCTGTGGTCAAACCGCCGACCCCCGTGTGTGAAACGGTACCGGCAGTCGTAACAAGTCCGACGGCCATGGATTCGCGATCAAGCTCACCGAGCAGGCTGCCTCCCGCCACGTACGCCGTACGCGACTTCGCATCGACACGTGCGTAACGCAATGTGGACAGATCGATCTGCATACCGCCATCGCAGGTGGACTTGCCGGCATAGCTGTGGCCGCCGCACTTCACCGCGAGCAGCATGTCGCGCTCACGTGCGAACGTCACGGCATTTCGAATGTCGGTGGCGCCACTCGGCTGCACGACGAGTGCCGGATGTCTGTCGATGCCGGGATTTAGGACCCTGCGTGCTTTTTCGTAGGCCGCGTTGCCCGGCATTAACAGGTTGCCACGGAGGCTGGCTGCGAGTTCTTCGACCGCCGCTTTCTCGATTTCGATCGCTGCGCGATCCCCGCTAACCGCCGCGACGCTGCCCGTTACCGCGGTCAACGCCCTGAACTGGGTCGCGAGCGCTGGCGCCGCGGCAGTGGCCACGCCGGCCGCAACCGCAGAGCGCAAGAAGAGCCTTCTGTTCATTATTGCCCCCATTTTCGTTGTTGTTATTACGCCAGAGGATACACCCAAATCTGTGACCTCGTAGGTTCCGGGGACCCGCCTGCCTTGCATAAAATTAAGTCAAATTGGACCAATTCTGATAGAAGACAGGGCAATGAATGCCTTTTATTATATAAAACAGATAGTTAGGATGCTATCGACGGCGCTGTTACTGGCACCGGGACTGCTGCTCGCAGCCCCGGGCGATACGCTATTCAGTGACGATTTCGAGGATGGCTCGCTCGCCCCCTGGTCCACGAGTAACGGTTCAGTCTCGGGAGTGAGCAACAGCGCTGGCTACGCTGGCTCGGGCGTTTTCGGTGCCTACACGAGCAACCAGGCGGTTACAGTCACGAGCCCGTTTTTCAACGCCGCCGTACCGGAAGCCCGGGTGGAGATCTGGATCCGGCGCGGTTCCGATACGTTCAGCGAAGACACCGACTCGGGCGAAAACCTGGTCCTCGAATATCGGCGCAGTGACAACTCCTGGGCGCAGCTCGCGAGCTATCTTGGCTCCGGCACCAAGGGCCAGGTTTACCAGGAAACCTTCGTACTGCCAGCCGACGCGCGCCATGGCGCCCTGTCCTTGCGACTGCGACAGACGGGCGGCAGCGGCTTCGACTATGACTACTGGCATTTTGACAATGTGCGCGTCTCCGAGATCGCACCCGCGCCCGGCATCGGTGTCGGTAGCTGCGATGACTTCGAGAGCGGCCTGTCGACGAACTGGAACATCAACGCGACATCGGGATTCGCCGGTGTCAGCGGAGCAACGTCGTCTTCGCCCTCAAGCTCGATGTTTCTCAATGGCGGCATCGTCGACGTGCGGTCGAACATCATCGATACAAGCGACGTGTCGCTTTCGGATCTGACGATGTGGATACGACGTGGTTCCGACAATTTCAGCGAGGACCCGGACGGCGGGGAGGATCTCGTCGTCGAGTACCTCGACGATGTCAACAACTGGCTCGCGCTCGAGACATTTTCGGGCAGCGGTGGCCCGGGCCAGACGTTCGTGCGAACCTACAACCTGCCGGCCGCAGGCCGGCATGCCGGTTTTCGACTGCGTTTTCGAATGACAGGCGGGTCCGGCGTCGACTGGGACTTCTGGCACGTCGACGACGTATGCTTTGACCAGCTCGTCATTCCGCAGTTGCAGATTGCGAAACTCGCTCAGACGCTGTCCGATCCGATAAACGGCACGAGTGGGCCGAAAGCAATTCCGGGCGCGATCGTTCAATACACAATCGCGCTCGTGAACCAGGGCTCCGGGCCTGTCGACGCCGATTCACTGGTCATCACCGACCCCCTCCCTTCCGACACAGCGCTGTACGTATCCACGGTCAGCGGCGACCCAATTTCGTTTACCGACGGCGCCACGCCCAGCGGCCTCGCTTACAACTACGTCACCGACGTGAGCTTCAGCAACCAGCCAGGCGGCGGGCCGCCTTACGACTACACGCCCGTTGCCGATCCGCAGGGTTTCGATCCGGCCGTGACGGGCTACCGCGTCGCGCCGACGGGGTCGATGAACGGTGCGAGCGGCGGCAATATCCCGGGCTTCGATATTACTTTGCGTGTCCGTATCGAATAGACTCGGTGCGCATGGACAGCGGCCGTGCGGTAACAAGCAAACTCCCTGACGTCGGCACCACGATTTTCACGGTCATGAGCCAGCTGGCGCACGAGACCGGAGCGATAAACCTGGCGCAGGGATTCCCCTCCTTCGAACCACCGAAGGGCCTTACCGAGCGTATCGCCTGGCACCTGGATCATGGCGCCAACCAGTACGCGCCGATGACCGGAATTCCGGCATTGCGCAGAGCCATCGCCGAGAAGACTCTGCGACTGCAGGGTCGCGAGGTGGACGTTGAGACAGAGATTACCGTGTGCACGGGCGCCACCGAGGGTCTGTTCAGCGCTATCCAGGCCGTCGTGCATGCCGGTGACGAAGTCATCGTCATCGACCCGGCTTACGATTCTTACGAACCTGCGGTCAGGCTGGCCGGGGGCATCACGCGCCATGTGCCATTACGGATTGCCGACGATGGCCACGATTTCGAGCTCGACTTGCAGCGACTCGAGGAAACGCTGAACACGAAGACGCGGCTCATCATTCTTAATTTTCCGCACAATCCGACAGGCGCCATCCTGTCTGCGGCTGACCTCGACGGTCTCGCCGACCTGTTACGCGGCACCGACATATTGCTGCTCTCCGACGAGGTCTACGAACACATCGTGTTCGACGGCGCAGCACATCTAAGCCTCCTCCGTCACGACGAGCTCTGGGAGCGAACGCTCGTCGTTTCGTCATTTGGCAAAACTTTTCACGCGACGGGCTGGAAACTCGGCTACTGCATCGCGCCGCAGACACTGTCGACCGAATTTCGCAAAGTTCACCAGTTCACGACATTTTCGGTGAGCACGCCCATGCAATACGGTATCGCGGATTTTCTCGATAGCGATCCCGATTTCTACCTGCGGCTGCCGGCCTTTTACCAGGAGAAACGCGACCAGTTCTGCGATCTGCTGGAGGGGTCGCGTTTCCGCCTGAAACCGGCGCGCAGCACCTTTTTCCAGATCATGGACTATGCTGACATCAGCGATGCTGATGACCTGTCACTGTGCAAACGATGGACGCAGGATATCGGTGTCGCGTCGATTCCGTTGTCTGTTTTTTGCGAAACGCCGTTCACGGGCTCGCGCTTGCGCTTCTGTTTCGCCAAAGACGATGCGACGCTCGAAGAAGCGGCGCGGCGACTACGGTCGCTCTAGGCGCTTCCGAGCTGGAAGGCCAGCAATGCGCCGAGGTAGCCGATAGCAGTCATGTAGGCCCACGCAAATACGGGCCAGCGCCAGGTGTTGGTTTCGCGCCGGATCACAGCCAGCGTGGCCGCACATTGCAGGCAGCATGCGTAGAAAATCAACAGGCCTATGACCATAGGCAAGGTAAAAACGCGTCGGCCGTCGGGCCAGGCAGACGCCTTGAGCCTGCCTGACAACGTGCCCTCGTCCGCATCGTCACCGACGGCATAAACCGTCCCCAGCACCGCGATCACGACTTCGCGCGCCGGGAATCCGGCGATCACGGCCGAAGAGACGCGCCAGTCCCAACCCAACGGCGCAAAAACAGGCTCTACAAAATGACCGGCCCGACCCAGCCAGCTTTGCTCCATCTGCGCGGCAGCAGCCAGGTTCTCGATGCGTTGATATGCGTCGTCGAGTGCCTCTCCGGACAGCGAATACGCGGCCTGCGTTTTTTGCCGTTCGACTTCGGGGCCAATCTCGTCCGACCGCGGGTAGTACGCGAGTGCCCACACGATGACCGCAACCGCGAAGATCACGGTGCCTGCCCGATACAGGAAGACCTTTGCACGCCCGAGCAGCTGGATGAAAACAGTCTGGAGATTCGGCCGGCGAAACTCGGGCAACATCAGCGCGAACGGCGGCTTCGGGCCACGCAATGCGGTCTTGCGCATCAAGAGCGCCGTCAGGATGCCCGCGACGATGCCGAAAAGGTAAAGGCCGAACAACACCAGGCCCTGCAGGTTCATGAAGCCGACCTTGTTTGCCGGCACGAAGGCGGCAATCAACAATGCGTAGACAGGTAGCCTGGCCGAACAGGTCATGAACGGCGCAGCAAGAATCGTGGCAATGCGGTCGCGGCGATTCGGAATAACACGCGTCGCCATGATGCCCGGAACCGCGCAGGCGAAACTCGAGATCATCGGGATGATCGACTGGCCCGACAGACCGACCGAACGCATCGCGCGATCCATGAGATAGGCGGCGCGCGCCAGGTATCCCGAATCCTCGAGCAGGATGATAAACAGGAACAGGATCAGGATCTGCGGCAGGAAGATGACGACGCTGCCGACGCCGGCGATGATGCCATCGGCGATCAGGCTCGACATCGCGCCCTCGCCAAAACTCTCGATGATGCTCGCGCCCAGTGAAGCGGTCGCCGTGTCGATAAGATCCATGATCGGAGTCGCCCAGGCGAACACGGCCTGAAATACGATTGCCATGACAATGAACAAGCCGACCGTCCCGGGAACCGGCCGGTTCAGGAAGCCCGTAACCCGGTGGCGCCAGGAATAGAACCTTGGTGCAGAGCGCTGCACAGTGGCAAGAACGTCGCGAACCCAGGCGTAACGAATGCGCGCGTCGCGCGCAATCGGCGGCTCGAGTCCGAAAAGCTCGTCGCGAATGGGCTCGAGCCTCTCGCTTGCCGCGTCGCCGAGTTTTGCGAGGATCGCCTGGTTTGCGTCGATCGGACCATCGATCAGCAGCCGTTCGAGTTCCGCAAATCGAATTGGCTCGTTTGCGCCTTCCGTCAACTGGGCCGCCGCATCGGTAAGTTCCGGCCAGACGACGATGCGGTCCGGCACCGGCACGCTTCTGATGTCGGCAATAGCATGACGCAGCTTGTCGAGACCCGCGCCTGTAGTCGCCACGACAGGATAGATTGGCACGCCGCCCAGTGTTCGGCTCAGGGTCTCGAAATCTATGCCGATACCGTTCTCCTCGGCAGCGTCAGTCATGGTCAGGGCGACGACGACCGGCAACTCGAGGTCGATGAGCTGCTGCACGAGAAAAAGGCCCTGGTAAAGATTGGTCGCATCGAGGACCGCGAGGACGCCGTCGGGTTCGCGCGTGCCCGGCATGCGCCCGAAGATGACGTCGACAGCAATGTGTTCTTCGAGCGAGTGCGCACTCAGGGAATGTGTGCCCGGAAGGTCGACGAGTTCGGTGACCTTGTCGTCGACCCTGAGTGTGCCGATATGACGCTCGACCGTTACACCCGGGTAGTTGCCAATGCGTTGTTTGAGGCCCGTCAACCGATTGAACAGTGTGCTCTTGCCGGAATTGGGATTTCCAACAACCACTACGCTGACGTCTGCGCGTCGGCTAAGGGTTATTTCATTGGGGGGAATGCGGATTTCTGCGGACTTAGTCACCAGCCGCTACAGGCAATATATGGAAGTGCCTTGCATGTTCCTGGCGCAAGGAAATACCACAACCAAACAAGCGAAACTCCATGGGATCGCCGCCGATCGCCGAACTCCTGTGCTCGACCTCGGCACCTTCGACCAAACCCAGCACCATGAGCCGCTGAACCTGGGGATCAACCGCGTCGACGAACTTGATGATGCCCTTCTGACCGCGTTTCAGGGACGCCAGGGTGTTACCGTTGATTGCCATAAGCGCTTATAAATACTGAGTTTTCAGAGACTCTGCTGAGTATGGCTGAAATGATAATGATTCGCATTACTATGCGCAATAGGGAATTGTACGGATACTTCACATAAGCGGTGTTCAGCTTGCATTCATTGACCTGCGCGTAGCTTAGACAGCAATAAGCAACCGCGAGGATCGCGCAATGAAAACGCCTGCCCGACTGGTCTTTCCCCTGTTCCTGGCCGCCCTGACGACGCTCGCAGCGTACGACGCCAAAGCCAGCGCGCCCACCATCCGACTCTTCCCTACGACGGTCGTCGAGGATCTCAAGCAGACTGGCAACGTCGCCCGCGACATGGAAACCGGTCTGCAGGAAGTCATCGGCAGACTCGACCAGCAGCAGGAACTCTACCAGCAGAGCAAGTGCGACGGCGCCGAAGATGATCCCGGCTGCCAGCGCCTCGCCCGCCAGATTGGTGCGACCTATCTCGAGATGCTGACGATCATGGAGGAGCGACTGCCTGACATGGAACACACCGTAAACAACACGCGGCAGAGCCTCGAGAAAGGGCTGCGTAACGAACTGGGCAGGAAGATGACGTCCTGGACGCTGCAGGAGACCCTGCTGGGCAGCAAGGCCGAACAGGCCACTGCACAAGCGTCGCCGACGTTGCGCGGACGCTCCGGCATGCGTCTCTCGGAGCGCTTCAAGCAATATTATCAACTGGTCGCTACGTCCGGCGCCAAAGGCGACCAGTCGCTTGCGGTGCTGGCGTCGGACATCTACCTCGACATGGAGGAGACGAGCCTGCTGATCCAGCGCACGCGCCAGGAGATTGCGCGCGCGACCCTGATGGAACAGCTCAACCAGTCGTTCGGCATCATCACGCCCGAGATGATCGAAGTCGTGGGCGGCGTCAAGACGATTTTGTTCGGCGACGAAACTGCACAGACCATTGTCGCCGGGCCGCCGCCCGGAAGCGTCGAGCAGGCCTATCGCAGCCCGTTGGAACAGTGAGCTAAGGATTGATGAGGAGTAATACAGTGAATTTCAAATTGACCAACAGAGCGCTGCTCGTGATAGCGGGCCTCATGATCCTGTCTTCGTGCGCATCGACAACGCCCACTTGCAGTAGTCCACAGACGAAGAACCTGAGTGCGGCCATTGACAACGTCGAGGCGTCGCTGATGGAAGGCTGCCAGGCGCACTTCGATCGTTACTACGACGATCTGCTGTCGATCGCTGAAGGCGACCCCAAACCCGAGAACAAACGCGAGTTCAGTGAATTCCTCGTCTGGTCGAGCGACCAGGGTCTCCTGAGCACCCGCCAGGCGCAGGAATACTACAACCGCTACTTCAACGTGAAGTTCATGTCGCTCAAAAGCGATTACAACAACTGTTCGCATACCTGCCCGAACAAGCAGAAAGTGTTGTTCGACATGGAACGCGAACTCAGCGACAAGGAGCGTGGCCTTCTGAAGGTCAGTCTCGATAACGACGGCTACTACCGTGCCGACCAGTTGTTCCAGGAAGTGGAACTGGTGCTCGAAGCAACCTGCACGGCCTGCGCGGCAAGCCGCTGACACACGGTGTACGCATGAGCCGCAGCCTGAATTTTGCCAAGGGAGTTGCCGCTGGTGGGCTCGGCACGCTGACAGGTGGCGCTGCGCTACTCTACCTGCTGAGTCGCATGCAGCTGATTCGGTTCAGCGATACGGCGATTAGCCGGCCAGGCGAGTGGTTGCACTGGGCCTACCTTAACCTCGGCTCCTCGATCCCGGTTTTCGCGCTGCTGTTACTCGCCTATTTCGTGACGCTCGGTCGCCTGAAAAGTGCGGTACACGACTCACGGCCGATCAACCAGATAGTGCAACTCGACCACCTTACCGACATCTGGACGACCCTGTTCTTCGGCACAGGCGTCATCTGGACGGCCATCGGTATGCGCAGCGCGCTGATTTTCGCGCTCGGCGATCGCGACGCTGCTCTGCAACAAGGCGCGTTCGCGATGCTGGAACGCATGATCGACGGAGGCATTCTGCTGGCACTGTCAACGACGATATTTGGCGGCGTTGGCGGCTACGTGATGCGCGTTTACAAGACCATCACACTGGGCGCGGAGCTGCAACAACAGTACGACGTGGCCGCACGCGCCGATACCTCGGAAATGCGCGAAAGCCTGCAACGAATAGAACAACATCTGAGGCCGTCATGAGCCGCTCCCCGCTCGCTTATCCCCTGAATCGCTCGGCTGACATGGATGTCGGCGGGGCTGCCGATCTGCAAACGGACATCATGCGTTTCATGGCCATACTGTCGCTATGCCTCGTGGCCATCTTCGCCCTGGTGCAAAGCCTGCCGCTCACTCCAACGGAGCCCGCAGCGCCCGAAGCTGTCGAACCCGAAGCGGTGACGGTGGAACCCGCAGCCGTCAAGCCCGAACCCGCAGCGCCGGAACCCGAGCCCCTGCAGCCCGTCGAACCGACGCCTGTCGAAGCCGAGCCGGTGCTGGCAAGACCGAGTGCGCCGCAACCCGCTGCCGCCGAGCAGGCTGTAACGCTGACGCGACCGAAGTGGGAGCCGAAGTTCGTGCCGGCCATAAACCAGCCGTCTGAGATAACGGCCGTCGAGGAGCCGGTGGCAGAGCCATTGCCCAGCGAAGAACCGGCCGGATTCGTGCTGCGCTTCGAGTCGGACGCTGCGTTAATGCGGGCCGTTGCCGCAAGTCATGTCGGCCTGTACGCGATCGAGGACACAAGAGCCCGGCGCATGACCGTCAGCGAAAGCCGCGTCAGTTTTTGGGACGCATCGACCCCGAACACTTTTCACGAGATGGAATCCGCCACTGTGCCGGGTGCCGTCATCGAGGCGCTGTCCCGCACCGGGGCCGACGCCGGCTCAGTGAGCTGGGGAGTGACCCTGCCCGGCAAGTTGAAGACGAGACTCGATGCACTGATGGAAGCGCATCAGGGAGGATCGCTGATCATCAGCGCGGGCGGCGACATCCACTGGGAGGCATCATAATGCGACGTTTGCTGATCCTGTTAACCGTAGTCGTTGCGCAGGCAATCCCGGCCGTTGCCGAGTCACGCGAGAAAGATCTCGACCGCTGGCTGGATAACGAGCTGATTCCTTATGTGCAGCAGCAACTGCAAAAGCATCCACGATTCCGAAATGAAACCGTGATGTTCGTCGTGTTGCGAGACAACGCGCCCGCCTCCGCAAGCAATGCGCTGGCATTGTCGATTCGTGATCGCCTGCTTGATGCAGCCGTTGCTACTCACGGGGTAGCTGTCGGATGGCAGCAGGGACGCAGCGGCAATTCTCCCGAGTCGCAGCCGCAGGACTGCAGGCATGACGACGTTCATTACTACATTGGCGTCGAGCTGACGCAGAAGCTCGACAGCAGCTACGCCGTCGACGTGCGCGCGCTGGACCTCGAAGACCGAAACTGGGTGACGGGCTTCGGCAAGCACTGGCAAGGACGCCTGAGCACGACCCAACGACAGGCGATGCGCCAGGCACGTATCGATGAGACGTTCCTGGGCGGACGCGATGTGCCGTTTACGCTTGCACAGACCGACCTGCTGGCCGCGCACCTCGCCCACAAGCTGTCCTGTACGATGCAAAAGCGCGTAGCCGATGAATACGTCGTGGCAACGGACGTCAACGAACCAACGGCCAGCGGACTGCAGGGCACCGTCGAACTCATCAGCAACAACCTTGCCAATCGGCAGGCATTGACGCTCAGCAGCGACGCTACACGATCCAATGCCATTCTGAGTGGCAAGGCGCACCAGATCGATGGCGTATTGTTTCAGTACTGGCTCACGGTCACGCCGCAAAGCGAAACAGATGACGTGACGGCGCTGAGCGCCAGCGCATACATCGTGCTGCCTGATGCTGAGCGCAATGTCGAATCATTCGCCGAGGTCCAGCCAGAGCCTCAGCCTGCGACCGTCAGCCAGGTCTCGAGCCACGCAGTCGAGACGGCTCGGCCGGTGTCGATCCCCAACGCGGGCAAAGACGCGTTGATCACGCCGCTGAGGATCAGCGCGCCGAAGTCATCGACCGAATGTTCCGGCGGCGACCTGGGCATCCGCGAGGCATCCTACCTGGCAGGCGCACGGAATTGCTCGTTACTGCAGACGGACGCCACAAGCGATTCGGTGGTATTTTTCCTCGAGCACCAGGCCGGTCATGGCCTCGTGAGGCTGGGTGGTAACGAGTGCCGCGCCCGCACGACCGCGCGAATTGCCCGTCGCGGTGAGATGCTGAGTTTTCCGATCGCCAAGACGACGACCGCGAAATACAACTGGAGCGAGACCTACGAGTGGCTGCCCGACCCGGATCTCGATACCTACTACGCGGTTGTCGTAACCGATGCGAGGGTCGCGAGACGCCTGGCCAATCATATGGATGCGCTGCCGCTGCGCTGCACCGATGCGATTCGGCCGGGTCTCGAAGGCGACGAGTTGCGCGACTGGCTCGGCGACTTCGCGATGATGACCGCGAAGTCGTCGCGACATGTGGACTGGCGCGCCATTCGCGTCAAAGACGTTCTCTAGGGGTCGGGCATGATTCGACTGGTCGGCGTTCTCACCGGTGCAGCACTCGCAGTTGGGCTTCTGTTGCTCGTGCTCGGCGTGCCGGAACTCGCCGGACCGTCGGATATCGACAGCCGGAATTCGACTGTTGCAGCCGCCTCAGCGACCCCGGCCGAAGCACCGCCCGAATCTGAAGCGCCGCCCGAGCCACAGCCGAACCCAGCGCCTGCGCTTGTGCCGAAATCCGATTCCGAACCCGTAGCGGAGTCCGATCCGGAGCCTTTGGCTGAACCCGAACCCGAAGCCGTGGCTGAAGCGGCACCGGCGCCCGAGCCGGCCGCGCTTGCCGATCCGCGCCTTGTGCCGAATGCGATCACTCCGAACACAGTTGCCGAGGAAGCGGCCGTCACGCAGAACTGGTATGCGTTCTGGAGCCCCTTCAAAAGCAAGATTGCCGCCGAAGGATTTGTCTCGGAGCTGTCGCGAACAACGGGGCTCGACTATCGCGTAGTCAAACTGAAGCCTGGCGTCTACGAGGTGGCAGTTTCATATACCGACGACACCGACATCGAGGACAAGCTCATGCGCATCTCCACGGCCACGGGCCTCGACATGTCGGGGGGCTGAGGTGAACGATCGGCTGCAAAAACTCGTAATCGTCGTCGTTGGCATCGTCTTCATGGTGCTTGCCCTGACGGCCGACGCGTCGCGCCCCGACCTCGACGCCGCCTGGCAGGATTACAGTACCAACCAGGCGTCGCTACAGCCGGCCTATTCCTTTCCCCACGCCACCTGTTTCCGTGCTGCCTCGCTCGCATACGGGCTGCCTGAGTCGCTGCTGCTGGCGGTTGCGCGCGGCGAAAGCGACTTCGAGGCGACAGCCCGCTCTCGCGCCAATGCGCACGGCGTCATGCAGATCCTGTGGCCCGATACGGCGAAGCACCTCGGCATTCATCGCCTGAGCGACCTTTACGATCCCTGCACCAACATCGATGCCGGTACACGCTATCTCAAGGAGCTTTTGTCACGCTACGACGGCAACCTGCATCTCGCACTGGCCGCCTACAATTACGGGCCGGGGCGCATCAACAAGAACGGCTACGGCATACCCTCGGGCGCTGAATGGTATTCGGGATACATTTACCGTCACCTCAATTACGTCATCGGCAGCGGCTCGATAACGAAGCCCGTGCCGGATACGCTGTACTCCGACATCGGGCAGTCAACGCTGTTGACGTTCGGTGAACCCTACAGGGCGGAGGCCTTCATCGAGCGCCTCGAGAAACAGTCGCCCGGCCTGAAACTCGACTGGTTCCGGCGCGGCACCGGCGAATTCGAGGTCGTCCTGACCTATGCCGATCGCGAGGAATTCGATACGAGCGCCCGGCACCTGGCGAGCGCCGGCTTTCGTCTCGACTAGCAGCTCGGCCTGCCAATCTCGTCGGGCAGCACTGACTCGATGCGTTCCATGACATCGAGCCGATGCACGAGGTCGTGGATATAGTCGAGCCGGTCCGTCTCGAGCACGAGCACTTCGCTCATGTCGTAGCTGCCGATCCAGCCTTCGTACAATCGCTCCAGGCGCTTGAGGTACGACAGCGGCACATCCCGCTCCATCCTGCGCCCTCGCAGGCGAATTCGCTGCCGCAGCGTGCGCATCGAGCAGCGCAGATAAATCATGAGGTCGGGCGGCCGGATCGCGTCGAGAATTGCGTGGTAAAAGCCGCGGTAGGTATCCCAGTCGCGTTTCGAGATCTTGCGCATCTGGTGCAAAGCCGTCGCAAATACCTCGGCATCTTCGAATATCGTGCGATCGAGCGCGACCACCCCGGGTTGTCGGTCCAGTTCCTGGTGCAGGCGAAACTTGTTGCTCAGGAAGTACAGCTGCGACTGGAACGCCCAGCGCTTCATGTCCTTGTAGAAATCCGCCAGATAAGGGTTCTCATCGTTCGGCTCATAGAAAGGCGAAACATTGTAGGTCTTGTGCAGGAACTCGACGAGCGTCGACTTGCCCGTACCCATGTTGCCCGCTATTGCGATCGTCCGTTTCATACCGGGGCTACCATACCGCATTCCCATCTGGCATCCACCCCGAAGATCACCTATGCTCGCCTGACGTTTTCTACGTGAGAGCATTGTGGAGCAAACCGACCCAACCGTCCTGATCAGCGAAGCCGATATCCAGGCCCGTGTAGTGGAATTAGCCGAGCAGATCTCTCAGGATTACGCCGATCGCGAGCAGCTCGTTCTGGTCGGCGTTTTGAAAGGTTCGTTCATATTTCTCGCCGACTTGTCACGCCGGATGACGATCCCGCGCGTCATCGAATTCATCGCTGTATCGAGCTACGGCAGCGGCAGCCAGTCAAGCGGCGCCGTGCGCCTCGTCATGGACGTGCGCGGCAATATCGAAAACCGGCACGTACTGATCGTCGAAGACATCGTCGACACCGGCCACACGCTGAACTACCTGATCGGCATGCTCGAGTCGCACAAACCGGCGTCGGTAAAGACCTGTGCGCTGGTGCGCAAAGCCGAGCGCGCCGAAGTGGATGTCGATGTCGATTACTTGGGCTTTGACATACCTGATAAATGGGTCGTCGGCTATGGGCTCGACTACGCCGAGCAGAACCGTACCCTGCCCTACATCGGCACGATAACGCCAACGGACTAGTGGTCAGAACAGCCGTCGACTTCAAGTTCGATGGTTGAATGCCCGATGCCGTACTCTTGCTGGAGAAAGCTCTTGACGCGGCGAATAACGTCCGACTGACTGTCGACGGGGCCGCCCAGCGACATATGCATGGTCAGCATCAGCTGTTGCGGCGTCAGGCCCCAGATATGGACGTGGTGAATCTCGCCGACACCGGGCACATTCGCGACGATGCGCTGCTGCATCGCGTCGACATCGAGCCACTCGGGCGCGCCCTCGAGCAGGACATGGGCGCTGCGTTTGACGAGCGACCATGCACTCCTGAGTATCAGCCCTGCAACGGCGATAGAAAGCAACGGATCGATCAGCGTCCAGCCGGTGTAAATAATAACGATTGCAGCAACGATCGCGGCAACCGATCCGAGAAGATCGCCCGCAACATGCAGGGCCGCACCGCTAATATTGAGGTTCTCCCGGTCGCCCGTATGCAACACAGCAAAAGAGATCAGGTTGACGACGAGCCCCGCGGCGGCGACCACGAGCATGGTTTCGCCGAGTATGTCCCTGGGATTGATAAAGCGGCTTACAGCCTCGAACAGGATCCAGCCGACGATCGCCAGCAGGCTGAGTCCGTTGACGAAGGCGGCGAGAATCTGGAAGCGCTGGTAGCCATAGGTCAGCTTGCCGTCAGGCGGTCGTTTACTGACATGAAATGCCATCGCGGCCAGGGCCAGGGCCATCGTGTCGGTCAGCATATGACCGGCGTCGGCGAGCAGCGCCAGCGAGCCCGAGATAATGCCGCCGATGATCTCCACGACCATGAACGTGCCGGTCAGCACGAGCGCGATCATGACGCGGCGAAGATTGCTCCCGTGCGCATGGTGTCCGTGCTCATGACCGTGATTATGGTCGTGCCCCATTATCGGTCCGTTCCCGCTGTGTCGCTCAGCCGGTAAATCAGGATTGCAGCACGTTTGATGGCCAGTGACAACGAAGTCAGGTCGAGGTTCTCATTCGGCGTATGACCGCCATTTCCGAGCGCCCCGAGTCCGGCCAGCGCGTCCGTGTAAGGCGCCACGAATGATACGTCCGCGGCGCCGCGTCGTCCCGGATCCAGTTCCCGCATCGGGCCGCGCCCCAGCGATTCATTGATATTCGACAATACTGCCGCCAGGGACCGGTTTCCTTCTGTTGGAAACATCGGCGGGTAGCCTTCGCCGAATTCTATGCTGCCGTTGGTATGCGGCAGGCTGTCGGCAACGATTGCCCGCATTGCTTCCCGAGTGCGCTCGAGTTGTTGCGTCGAAATCGTGCGCATGCCGCCTTGCACGACGACCGTGCTCGGTACGACGTTGTTCTTGCCGAAGGTAGTGCCGCGATTCTGCTGCGGATCGTAAGTGACTTCGCTGCCGCCCTGGATCGTGCCTGCGTTGAAGGTCAGGTACTTTTCGGAACTGAGTTCTTCGTAAAACCTGTCGAGTATGCGAGCCGCCTCGAAAATAGCGCCAGCCCCGACGCGCTCCGAGAAAATCCCGGAAGAATGTGCCCGCTTGCCCTCGACGGTGAGTGTCCAGCGCGTAGAACTGCGGCGTGCGACGGTCACCCAGTCGCTGTCGTCATAATGGACGGCAGATTCGAAACCGAGTGCAATGTCCGCCCATTTCCCGGCCTCGAGCAGTTCCTTGCGGGATATGGCCAACGGTTTACCCATTTTTTCTTCGTCACCGGTGTAGGCGACGACAACCGGGATATCCTCGAGTAAGCCGGCCGCCTGCAGGGCTTTCAGTGCATACACAATAATGACGTTGCCAGACTTCATGTCATCCACGCCGGGCCCGGTGGCTTCGTTCCCGTCGCGTGTGAATGCCTGGAAGTCATCGTCGGCTTCGAAGACCGTGTCCAGGTGCCCGATGAGCAACAATTTCCTGCCCGATCCTGTCGGCTTGCGACCAAACAGGTGGCCGGCGCGATTGACCTCGGCCGGCATTTCGATCCACTCGGTTTCGAGGCCGAGAGCATCCAGTTCGCGCCGCATGACACGACCGACATCGCGGACACCTTCGTGGTTCATCGTCCCGCTGGAAATGTTGACGGTTTCCTCGAGCAAGGCAATGGCTTGCTCGCTGTGCGAGTCGATCCACTCAACCATGTGCCGTTCGGTATCGTCAAACGCTGCAGCGGGAAGCGACAGGAGCAGCACGGTGAGGCACAGGATGTTCTTTATCATTGAGTGCGCACAAAAAAAAGCGGTTTCCCGAAAGAAACCGCTTTTCCAAACCTACGTAAGCACGTGGTTCCTGGCCCCCTGAGTCCCCCGCCAAGTCGTACCTGAAGGTGTTCTTAACCCGCAGCGCAGCCAAGTTGTTGCTGAAAGGCTACGTTTGCTAGGGGTGAAATTCGCAGAAATATCGCTGTTTGTCAATCCTTTAGACCATGACCAAAAGCAATGTCGGGCACGCTGTTGTTTTTGTGGTACAAAAGCAACAAGATACTCGATTTGGCTTTGCCAGCAAAATCAAGACCTAAGCGCGAATTGCAGGGCGTTCGTCCCTCACCGTGCACCTGAGCAAGCCAACCTTGGCAATATCGACTTCAACGACGTCGCCCTCCTTTAGCCAGGCTGGTGGCGTGCGCGCCGCGCCGACTCCACCCGGCGTGCCCGTCGCAATGATGTCCCCGGGCAGCAGTTCCGCAAACGTGGAGCAATACTCGATGAGCCTCGGGATATCGAAAACGAGGTCAGCCAGCATGCCGCGCTGCATGACCTTGCCATTGACGCGCGTCGTCAGTTCCAGCACTGACGGATCAGGGATTTCGTCGCTCGTCACGATACAGGGCCCCATTGCACCGCTCTGTTCGAAGTTCTTACCGGGTGTGAACTGCATCGTATGCCGTTGCCAGTCGCGCACGGAACCGTCCATAAAACAGCAGTAGCCGCCGACATGGTCGAGCGCCTCACCTCGCGGCACATGCCGCGCGCGCTTGCCGATGACTACGGCCAGTTCGCCTTCGAAATCGAACTGCACAGAAACTTCCGGACGCGTTATCGGCCGGTCATGACCGACCAGGCTGCCCGGGAATCGGACAAACACGACCGGGTAGTCGGGCACCTCCCGGCCCATCTCCGCGATGTGCGGACGGTAATTGACGCCGACGCAGAGTATCTTGTCAGGCCGGGTTACGGGCGGCAGGAATTCGAACTCGGCTGCATTCAAGCGTTCGTCCGCGAGATTTTCGCCGAGTTCGATCGCGGCTCCGGCCTCGAGCACCGCGCCCAGATTGGCGAACTCCCGCCGAAAGTTCGCGCTCGCTTCAGCGACGCCGTCCTCCATGATGGCGCCGTAGCTGTCCCTGTCCGCGATCCTGAAGCTCGCGAGTTTCACGACCGCTCATCCATCGCCTAGCGGAACACCTCTTCGGAACTGACGATTGTTACCTTTTCATCGGCGAAACCGAGGGAGAGCTCTGCAATCCCGGCATCCTCGTCGAGTAGCGACTGCGGTTTCTCGGCGTCGTAGCTGATCGGCGAGACCTGGTCCGACACGAGCCGCTCACGCAGGTCGTCGGCGTCACGCGTCACGAACACGTACTGGATATCTTCGGTACTGAGGTTCTCCCTGATGACGCGATTGACGTCGTCCAGGGTCAGTTCAGCCAGGCCATCCCGCACATAGTCGGCGAAATCGTCGGTCTGGTAGTACTGGCTGTCCGCCGCATAGCCCAGCTGCCGCGACTGGCCATCCATCAGCAAGCTCACATACTTGGATAGAAAGGCACGCGTCGTCTCGAAGTCAGACTCGCTCAGGCCCTCCCGGATCATCTTGTCGAGTTCGAACATCGCCGTGCGCGTCGCGAAGTGCGCGTCGTTGTTGTCCCTTAGTGGTCGCAGCCACACCTGGAATATCTGCTGCTGGCGCGCCAGGTTGGTGTCGGGATGGAACTGGAACATGCCGCGCGGGAAGTACTCGATATACGCGTAGTCACCGTAATTCATACCACGCGTCTCGCGAATGCGCTTGTACAGGTGACTGTTGGAACTGCGATGTTCGCCGAGGTAGCTGCGTACGAGCCACAGCGCGACCCAGTCGGGATCGCCACGCTTGAGTTCGATCGGGAAACCGAAGGAAACCGCAACAGCAGGCGTCTCTTTCTGTATCAACATGGCCTCGCGGCCGTCCGGAATGCGTGCCGCCGGAACCTCGAGCGCCATTCGCTTGCCCGCTGCGAGCTGTTGCAGGTCGTCGCTGATGCGAGTCGCGAGCTCATCCGGATAGCCACCGGCAAGCCCCACCGTAATGTTCGATACGGTGTAATTGTCACGGTAGAACGCCTGCACGTCCTCGAGCGTAATCGACTCCAGATCCGCGACTTTACCCAGGTTGAACGAACCGTATGGATGATCGTCGCCATAGATCGACGCGTACAGGAATTCCTTGCCGAGTTCTTCGTCGTTGTTGCCAACGAGGTCCGTACGTATACCATTGATCAGCTGCGTCTTGACGCGATCAAAATCGCTCTCGGACCATGCCGGAAACAGCAGCTGTCCGCGTACGAGCCCATACCAGGTGTCGAGGTTGTCCTTGTGCACCTGGCCCGAGAGGCGCGTCATTTCCTTGTCGACCTGCGCATTGAAGCCTGACGCGATCGGGTACATGGCTTCGTTGATCTGTTCAATCGACAGCGCTGCCGAGCCGCCATCCGAGATCATGGCGGCCGTCATGGCTGCCAGCCCCTTCTTGCCGTCGGGGTCGAAGCCGGCGCCCGTGTGCACAATGAACGCCACATCTACGAGCGGCGAGGTAGCCGACTGATTCGTTATGAACGAGACGGGTGCTGCATCGTCACGACCAGCAACCGTCAACTCTGCGACGGCTTCCTCGGCCGCCACTTCTTCCGTAGCTCCTGCCATTCCGGCGGCCGCGACAAGCTCGTCGACCGATGCCGTGCCGTCTATGCCGTCGATACTCTCGTCATTGGACAAGGTGTACGTGACTCTCTGGCTATCCACGAAATACTTGTTCGCGACATCCCGCAGGTCGGCGGCTGTCAGCGAGTCGTAAGTCGCATAGACCTCGTTGACGGTCTCCGGAGTGCGCGAGTGCTGCACGGTACTGGCGAGCATCTGGGCGATGCCGGAGGAATTGTCGAGCTGTGACGTGAATCCGTAACGCAGTCGAGACTTCGTTTCTTCGACCTTGCTCTCCGCAACCAGCCGGGTTCGTGCATCGACGAGCGTGGCTTTGATTGCATCCCGAACGCTGACGGCATTGTCCACATCAGTAAGACGCGCAGCGATCATCAGCATCCCGGGGTCTTTCCTGTTCGGGAAATAGCCCCACAGCTGATCCACCCATTGTTCCTTGATGACAAGATCACGGTACAGGTCTGACGACTCCGACAGGTAGATCGAGGAAATCAGGTCCAGCGCCGGCATGTCCTTTTCAGTCGGCACGAACGCGGGACCGCGATACGTCATGACGAGCCACGGCTGCGTGGGGCCTTCCCAAGCCATGTGCTCGTACTTTGGCCCGTCCAGTGGCGGGTCGACGGGAATCTCGGCATCGTAGTCGCCGCGCTCCCAGCCACCCCAGTACTTCTCGACCAGCGCAAATGTCTGTTCAGCATCAACGTCGCCGACCAGGATCACCACGGTCTTTTCAGGGCGATACCAGCGATCGAAGAAAACATTGGCATATTCCATCTGATCGGGCATGACCTCGATGTCTTCGATAAAGCCCATCGTCGTATGCTTGTAGGTGTGTTGCGTATACATCAGGTCGCTAGTGCGCTCGAAGAACTTCTGGACCGGGTTGGAGAAGTTCTTCAGGTACTCGCCCTTGACGGCCAGCGCCTCGGTCCGGAACTGCTCTTCGGAGTACTTCAGGTTCTGAAAACGATCGGCTTCGAGCTCGATGACTTTCTCGAGATCGGCCTTGGTGAACGTGATGTGGTAATTGGTATAGTCGGCCGTCGTGTAGGCATTCTGGTCGGCACCCGCTTTCTTCAGGATATCGCCGTAGACTTCGGGCGGGTAAGCCTCGGTGCCGCGGAACATCATGTGCTCGAAAAAATGCGCGAAACCCGACTTGCCCGGCTCGACTTCGTTCCGCGAGCCGGTCTGCACGGGAATCTGAATAGAGACGATGTCCGGGTAGTCGGTTGGCACGACGATGACGCGCAGGCCGTTATCGAGGTCGCGCATCAGGTATGGCATATCGAAAATCTTTGCCGCCTTGTCAGCGGTTTCGACAATCTCTTCCTTCTGGCCGCAACCTGCGACCAGGATCAGTGCTACAAACAGCAGGGACAAGCTGGAAAACAGCCTATTCATCATTTTGCTCCAGGGTGGGTTCGGCAGGATTCGACATGCCGCAATTCAAAGAGGTCAATGTTATCGTGTCATGCTCTGTTCTGCATCGTGGCAAGCCGCAGGCGGAACACCGGGGCAACGTATCCATCGCGAGGTTGATGTGAGTAAAACTTTTTATAAATTAGTAATTTGCAGCCTATTCCTGGTGTCTTTCGGCGCCAATGCCGGCACGGTAATTCACAATATCAACGCTTACACATCGAGTACGGACGGCCTGCAGCGCTTTTCGGTGCTCGTCATCGATGACGACGGCCGGGTGACCGCAACGGGCGATGAGGCCCTGCTCGAAGATCTCGATCCCGCCGAAATGATCGACGGCAAAGGAATGACTATGCTACCGGGCCTCATCGATGCTCACGCGCACGTATTCGGCCTCGGCCTGCTGCAGACGGAGCTGAATTTGGCCGGTGTAGAGAGTGTCGAAGCCGCGGTACAGGGTATCGAGAACTACGCGAGCGCAAACCCGCACGCGGAATGGATTCTCGGCCGTGGCTGGAACCAGGTGTTATGGCCCGTCAGGAAGTTTCCGACCGCCGATCAAATCGACAGGGTCGTAAGTGACCGACCCGTGTGGCTGCGGCGCATCGACGGACATGCGGGCTGGGCCAATTCGGCGGCCATGCGTCTTGCCGGTATCGACGACGAGACGTCCGATCCGGTCGGCGGCAAAATTGTCCGTGACGCCAATGGTCACGCGACCGGGATATTCATCGACAAGGCCATGGGCCTCATTGCGAAGCATGTGCCGGAACCCGGCAAGGACGACTACCGCGAAGCGTTGCACGGCGCCGTCGACGTGCTGGTCGCACAGGGAATGACGAGCGTTCACGATGCCGGGATCGGGATCATGAATGCCGAGGTTTACCTGTCCATGGCCGATAACGGCGAACTCGACATGCGCATATACGCGATGATCAGCGATGCCGGCGAGGTGCTCGATGCAATCGGCAAGCCCATCCGCGCTTACGGCAACGATCACCTCGATATCGCCTCGGTAAAACTCTACTCCGACGGCGCGCTGGGCAGTCGCGGTGCCGCGATGATCGAGCCCTACTCCGATGATGCCGAGAATCGCGGGCTGCCATTCTGGACCCAGGACGAACTCAACGGCTTCGTGAGAAAAGCCAACGGCATGGGCTTCCAGGTCGGCATTCATGCCATTGGCGACCTTGGCAACCGCATGTCCCTCGACGCTTTCGAGCTGGCGCAGGGCGGCAAGCCATCGCCGCTGCGCAATCGCATCGAGCATTCGCAGATCATCACACTGCAGGATATCCCGCGTTTCGCCGAACTCGGCGTGATCGCCTCGATGCAGCCCACGCATGCGACGAGCGACATGAACATGGCTGAAGACCGGGTCGGGCCCGAGCGCATTCTTGGCGGCTATGCCTGGCGACGGCTGCTCGATTCGGGCGCCGTGATCGCGAGCGGCTCTGATTTCCCGGTGGAACTATCCAACCCCTTCCACGGCCTGTACGCGGCCGTGACGCGCCAGCGGCGCGACGGTGAGCCGAAAGACGGCTGGTACGCCGACCAGGCGTTGACGCGCGCCGAGGCGCTGCACTCTTTCACCCTGGCCGCGGCGTACGCGGCGAGCCAGGAGGATCGCCTTGGCAGTCTCGAACCCGGAAAATGGGCCGACTTCATACTTATCGACCGCGATTATTTCACGGTACCCGACTCCGAGATCGACGATATCCTGGTGCTCGAGACCTGGGTTGGAGGCAGGAAAGTCTACGATGCCGCCACGGCGGAGGATGACACATGATCGTCGAACAGATCTGGACCGCTAACGCCTATCGCAACTTCAACTACCTGATCGCCTGCTCCGAAACGGGCGACGCATTGGCCATCGACCCGCTCGATTTCCGACGCTGCCTGGACGTCGCGCGGAAGCGCGGCTGGCATATTTCGCAGGTGCTGAACACGCATGAACACGGCGACCACACGGGCGGCAACAAGGGCATCATCAGCGCCACGAGGGCCAAGGTCATCGCACACCGTAATGCAGAAGGTCGCATTCCGGGCATGAGTGTCGGGGTCGGGGCCGGCGACGTCATAAAAGTGGGCAACACTGTCGAACTGCAATGCCTGGACACGCCGGGTCACACGATGAGCCACATCTGCCTGTTGTCGCAGACAGACCAGCCTGCCCTTTTCAGTGGCGACACGCTGTTTAACGCCGGCGCCGGGAACTGCCATAACGGCGGCCATCCCGAGGAACTGTTTGAGACTTTCGAACAGCAGCTCGAAGCGCTCGGCGACGACACGCTGATTTATCCCGGCCACGATTACCTGCTCAACAACCTGGCGTTCACGCTGGACCGCGAGCCGGACAATGCCATCGCCGCGAAGATGATCCGCGATTACGAAAACCAGGACCCTGCGGACGCGCTCGTAACCACGATGGCCCAGGAGCGCGACATCAACACGTTCTTTCGCCTGCAAAACCCGGAAGTGGTCGCAAAGCTCGTCGAGGAATTTCCCGAGATGGGTGACAACCCCGATGCACGCGCCGTCTTTCTGAAACTTCGGGAACTCAGGAACAGCTGGTAACGAGTCGCCCGGCCGCGCGCTCGAGGTCGGCATGTTGCGCGGCCGGCCGTGACGCCAGCCACAGCCACAGCAGGGCCTGGTACAGGCGCTGCTGAAGTCGCAGACCGGGTTGCCAGCGTTCGCCATTGCCGTCGAAATAGGCGTCCAGCAGGTGAACCGTACTTTCTTCGCTCAAGCCGTGGTGTTCGACGAGTGTCGCGAGATCGAAAAGAGGATCGTTGTCGCAGGCATATTCCCAGTCGAGGAAGCGCAAGGACGGAATGCTGATGATATTTTCGGCGACCAGGTCGTTGTGACAGCAGCAGGCCCTTGCAGGCTTCCCGGAATCCGACGCGATATCCATGCTCATCGCGACCAGATCATGATCGCGATTGATATCCCGCGCATAGATCGCCGCGGCAGCGGCCGCATCGAATGACCGCCCTGTCGGCGGCAAGGCATGCAGGCGCAGCAGGGCTCCGGCAAGTCGTTCGAGATTCTGTGGGTCACTGAAAGACGCAGGCGCCCAGACGTCACCATCGGCATATTCGCTGAGCAAAATGCGATCATCGACAAACAGCACCGGGTTCGCGAGACCGACCTCGGCCGCCGCGGACTGCACACGTGCCTCTTCGTAACGGGTGTTGTAAGGGGCTCCTCGTAATACGCGATCGAATTTCAGCACAGCTTTGCGACCGCCTTTCTCGAGCAGCCAGGTGTTATTACTGAATCCCCCGTCCAGCACGCTCGAGTCGGCTACCTGCCAGCCCGGCACACGATCCAGGACATCGGTGGGTACTTTCGGGACATTCATGCGAGCTCCTCCCGCATGGAACGAGTCCAGGCAATCAGGCCGAACGGAATCATGACCACGTAAATCACGAACAACAGTGCCGTCAGGTGCAGGTCGCGCGACCAGTAGATGAAGATCGAGGCGACGTCGATGAGTAACCAGTACCACCAGTTCTCGAGCACCTTGCGCGCGACCAGGAAGGTCGCCCATATGGCCGACCACGTCGTGAGCGAGTCGACGTAGGGATACGCGGCATCGCTGTAGCGGGTTAACAGGTATCCATTTACGAGACTGGCGATGGCGATGGCCGCAACCGCAAACGCATGCGTTCGTGGCGGCCAGACCACGACAGGCTTCTCGTGATCGTTCGTGCGCCCGCTGTTCCATACCGTCCAGCCGTAGATCGCCATGACGAAATAGAAGCCGTTCAGCACGGACTCCATATACAGCTTTGCATCGATGAACAGCCATACATAGATCGCCGTGCTGATGCCCGCACACGCCCAGCACCAGATATTCTGGCGTATCGCGAGCACCAGGTAGGCAATCGCCAGCAGCACGGCCACGACTTCGAGCGGCGCAAAGACGAGCGCCTGCTCGATGAGCTGGTCAAGGAGTGCCGTCAATCCCGGTCCAGCATCGGGTTATTCAAAATCTTGATCGCGAACACGGCCTTCGGCAACTGCTCGAAGGTCGCGCCGATTTCGTCTCGCAACGTGCTCATGACGGCGTCGAATTCGCCGACTATCTGTGTGCTCATCGCGTTGGTCCAGACGTCCAGGCCTTCGTGGGCGTTGAGGCGTGCGATCACATCCTTGATGGGCGGAATGAAGTCTGCGTCAAGCGGGTACAAACTGATATCGACTGCTACTTTCATTAGTCAAACCTCTTCTCGATGGTTACGCCGACCTGCCGCGGGTCACCGAGGCGCGTGTACAGCGTGTTCGGAAAATCGGGCGGCTCGTTGCCGAAGTAAAAACCGCGCACTGCGTACTCTTTGTCGAACAGGTTCCGGCCCCACAGTTGCACGAGCCAGGAATCGCCCTCATAGCCCACGCGAGCATTAAGCAAGGCGTACGAGGATGACTTCTGATCATGGCTTACGTCGAAGTAGAACTCGTCGCGCGCGGTCAGGTCGAGACGCGCGAAATAACCCGACTGATTCCTGTACGCTGCGCCGCCCGCAAATGTGTAGCGCGGAGCGTGTGCCTGGTCACGGCCGCTGAGATCGCCCTCCGGCGCAAGGAACTCGTCGAAACTCGCATCGAGCAGGCCGATGTTGGCGTATAGCTCCCAGGACTCGGACGGGAACCAGCGCACGTCCGCTTCGAGCCCCAACGTGTCGCCCCGGGCTGCGTTGTCGGTAAAAAAGACGAACGAGGCCGGATCGCCCGCAACGAGCTGCACGGACGTGCGTACCTGCTGGTCGTCGCGCTCACTGACGAACACGGAAGCATTCAGGGTCAGCGTGTCGTCGGCCAGCGATGACTTGATGCCCGCCTCCAGCGTCCAGAGCGTCTCCTCGCCGAAGTCGCGTCGCCCGTCAGGAACAATACCGAGGTTGAAGCCTCCGGCCTTGAATCCCCTGGACAGGGTGATAAAGCTGGTCAGCTGACTCGAGTGATCGTGACTCAGGCTCAGCTCGCCGCCCCACATCGTCTCGGACGGTCCTGCCTCCAGTCCCGCCGAATCCGAATAATCGGTCGAACGGTGCTCGACGCGCAACCCGAAGCCAAGTCGCGTGGCATCAGCCAGCTCCTTGTCCAGCTGCACAAACAGCGCCGAACTCGTCGCCTCGTAGTCGCTCGCAAACGAATCGTCGAGACTGTCCGCGAAGTCATAGAAAGGATCGTAGTAGTCGCCGCGATTGATCGTCACCAACTCGTCTTCGAGTTTTTGGACGTACAAGCCTGCAAGCCAGTTGTCGTCGGAGCCGACGCGCAGTTCCTGGCTCAGAGTCCGGCGTTCGCGGTCATTGAGCGACACGTAGTCGTACGTCACCGGCGCCCAGCTGGTCTCGTTGCCCCAGTCGGCGTCAAAGCTGAAGTCGATATCGGAGTCGGCGAATGCCGAGATCGACGTCATGGTCAGGGCGCCGGGACCGAGCCACTCGAGTCGCAGGGATGCACCTTTACTCCGCTGCGCATCCTCGCCGGGCTTGTCCGACAGCATCGCATAGCTGTTGTCGAGCGCGAATGCGTCGTAACCATCATCGATGTCGCTATAAAGCAGCGCGACATCGGCGACGAGGACATCCGAAGGCGCATAATTGAGGCGCAGCCGCACTGTCGTTTCGTCGCGTCCGTTGGTGTCCTCGCGACCGAGGTAGCTGTTGTCGCGGTAGCCATCGCTCTCATGTACCTGTGCGCTCAGGCGAAACGTCAGTGTCTCCTCATCATCGAGCGCGCCCCCGAACGCGAGGCCTGCAGACACGGCATCATCATCGCCGACTGTGAGCTGCAGCCGACCGTCTCGCTGCGCCGAAGGTCGTTTGCTCTGCATGTAAATAAGGCCGCCCAGCGCATTGGCGCCAAAGCGGCTTCCCTGCGAGCCGCGCAGGACATCGATAGAGCCAACGTCAAACAACGTGGCAATTGTAGCGATGCCGCTGAAATCGATGTCGTCGATCAGGAACCCGATCGAGGGATTCGGCGCACCCTGGTACTGTTCGAGCTCCCCGACACCGCGAATCTGGAAGTAACGTGCGCGGTGGCCGTCTCCCGACCAGTTCAGGTTCGGTACGACATTGACGAGTTCTTCGAAGTGCTGCACAGCGCTGGACTCGATGAACCCGGCGTCGAGCACGCTGACGCTGGCAGGTAGCTGCCGCACCGGCCGCTCCCTGAAATCGGCCGTAACGACGATCTCGTCGACGACGCTGTCTTCCTCAGCCCCTGCAGAGACTGCGGACAACAAGATGATGAGAACGGCGAATCGCCGCAAGCAGGATTTTGTGTTCATTACTCCCTCCCTACGCCGGCATTAACCGGATCAGGTTCTAAGGGTTCCCGCGGTTCCCGGCACCGGCCGGGTCGCGGATCTCAGGTCAGAAGACCACCCCTGTGACGAACTGAGTCTACTACTTTTTGAGGCGCGCGATGAGGCTCGACGTATCCCAGCGATTGCCGCCCATCGCCTGGACTTCGGCGTAGTAGCGATCGACGAGCTCTGTCATTTCGAGCCGCGCACCATTACGGCGCGCTTCTTCGAGCGCAATTCCGAGGTCCTTGCGCATCCAGTCGACGGCAAAACCGAATTCGAACTCGCCGTCGACCATCGTCTGCCAGCGATTCTCCATCTGCCACGACTGCGCTGCTCCTTTCGAAATCGATTCGATCACTTTGGCCGGATCGAGACCCGCGCGCACTGCGAAGTCCAGCCCCTCTGACAGCCCCTGGACGACGCCCGCAATACAGATCTGGTTGACCATCTTCGCAAGCTGGCCCGACCCGACGGGGCCGATGTGCGTGATGGCTTTCGCATAGCTGCCAATGACCGGAGCGGCGCGTTCGAAAACATCGGCGTCTCCACCGACCATCACGGTCAGCTGGCCGCTTTCCGCGCCGGCCTGCCCGCCCGACACGGGCGCATCGAGAAAGCCTACCGACCGTTCCCCGGCCAGCGCATGTATTTCCCTGGCGAGCGTTGCAGACGCAGTCGTGTGATCGACGACGATGCCGCCCTTCGGAATACCGGCGAGGATGCCATGGCCACCCAGCATGACTGCGCGTACATCGTCATCGTTGCCAACGCAGCTGAACACGACGTCGGCACCCGTGGCGGCGGCGGCGGGCGTCGCAGCGCTGCTGCCACCGTAGGTCTTGCACCATTCATCGGCCTTCGATTGTGTCCGGTTGAAAACGGTGACCTCGTGGCCCGCGCTGACGAGAAACCCTGCCATGGGATAGCCCATGACTCCGAGGCCGATGAAGGCTGTTTTCACGAGCCCGGGTCAGGCCGCGTCGGCGGCTTTAGCCGCCTTCTGGCGCTGGCGCGGATCCAGGCCTATGGAACGAGCAACGATCTCGCGCATGATCTCTGAGCTCCCAGCGTAAATGCGCGAGACTCGCGCCGCCGTGTACATGCGACTGATCGGATATTCATCCATGTAGCCCGCGCCGCCATGTAGCTGCACGCAGTTATCGGTCACCCGATCCTCGAGCTCGGTGGCAAACAGCTTCGCCTTCGCAGCATCTTCGGCGCTCAGCTTGCCGTCGTTATGCACCATGACGCAGCGATCGACAAACGCCTGGCACACGTCCATTTCGGTGCGCATATCGGCGAACTTGAAGCGGTTCACCTGGAAGTCCGCGATGCTTCGGCCGAAAGCCTTGCGTTCGCTCGCGTAATCGAGCGTTACAGCATACGCGGCTTCTGCATTCGCCAGCGAGCCGACCGCGCTCAACAGTCTTTCCTCGGCCAGAAAATGCATGAGATGATAGAAACCTCGATTCCACTCGCCCAGCAGGTTTTCTTTCGGCACTTTGACGTTGTTGAAGAACAGCTCGGCCGTGTCCTGACTGTGCATGCCCATCTTCTTCAGATTACGGCCACGCTCGAACCCCTCCATGCCGCGTTCTACGACCAGCAGGCTGAGCGCGTGACTGTTGTTGGGATCAGTTCGCGCAGCCACGATCACCAGATCTGCCAGTATGCCGTTCGAGATGTAGGTCTTCGAACCGTTCAACAAGTAGTGGTCACCCTTGTCTTCCGCCTTGGTCTTGATCCCGGATACATCGCTGCCGGCGCCCGGCTCCGTCATCGCGATCGCCAGGATGTTCTCGCCTGAAACGCACTTGGGCAGCCAGCGCGCCTTCTGCTCCTCAGTACCCAACTCGCCGATATACGGACCAACCAGCCGATTGTGCAGGAACATGAAAAAACCAACATCGCCATACCGAGCATTTTCCTCGAGCATTATCTGCTCGAATCGAAAGTCGCTGACGCCGGCGCCGCCGTACTTTTCGTCGGCCCACATGCACAACAGGCCTTGCTCCCCGGCTTTCAGGAAAGCGTCTCGATCCACGATTTCCTGTTCGGCCCAGCGGTCGGCATGCGGTTGAATCTCGTTGATAAGAAAGCTTCGCACCGAGTCGCGAAACATCTCATGCTCTTCTTCGAAAATATTTCTGTCCATCGTCACTTACCTTTGAATTCCGGCGCGCGTTTGTCGAAAAAGGCCTGCACGCCTTCGAGGTTGTCCTCGCTGCCGACGAGCGCCTGTTGCCAGTCGGACTCCATGTTGAAAGTACTTGCCCAGTCGTTGTCGATCGCGTGACGCATCGTCTTCTTGGTCGCTTCAAGCGACAACGGCGCGCGTTTCGCCAGCGCCTCTGCCCATTCGAGCGCCGCGTCCTGCAGTTCCTCGGCCGGCACGGCCTTGTTGGCGAGCCCCAGCTCGACACAGCGCTCCGCGGGAATGCGCTCTGACTCGACGCTGAGCTGGAAAGCCCGGCGGTAGCCGAGCTGCCTCACCAGCAACCAGTTCAGGCCACCGTCAGGAACCAGGGATATGCTCGTAAACGGGGAAAGCAGGAACGCATTGTCCGCCATGATCATGAGGTCACAGTGCAACGCCGTCGACATGCCGATGCCGGCTGCCGACCCGGGGACCGCGGCGATCACGGGCTTGCTCATTGTCGCGATTGCCGACAGCACGGGCCGGTACTCGTATTGCAGCTTGCCAAACACGCTGCGCCCCTCAAAACCGGCCTTGAGATCGGCCCCGGCACTGAAGCAACGACCCTCGCCCGTGAGAACAAGCGCACGCACGCTCTCGTCGCCAGCCGCGCGTTCGAGTGCCAGCTGTAGCTCGAGCGACAACTCGGTGGTAAACGCATTCATCGAGTCGGGTCGATTCAGGGTAATGACGGCAACGGCGCCACTTTGTTCGTACTTTACGAGATCGCTCATTGTTGCTCCTTCAGCCAGCGGAACGACTACATGTTGCGGCGGTATTCTCCGCCGACTTCGTACAACGCGCCCGAGATCTGACTCAGGGAATTCGACTTCACTGTCTCCATGAGTTCGGCGAAAACGTTGCCGCGCTCCCGGGCGACCGCCTGCAGCCTTTGTAACGCGGCCGCGCCCTGATCGCTGTGCAGCTGCTGAAACTCCCGCACGTGACGGATCTGGTCCTGTTTCTCGCTCTCGCTCGAACGAATCAGCTCGAGCTCATGCACCTCGTCTTCCTGCCCCTCTTTGGGCAAGAAGGTATTTACGCCGATCAGCGGCAATGAGCCGTCGTGCTTCTTGCTCTCGTAGTAGAGACTCTCATCCTGGATCTTGCCGCGCTGGTACATCGTATCCATGGCGCCGAGCACGCCGCCGCGCTCGGAGATACGCTCGAATTCCTGGTAGACAGCCTCTTCTACGAGGTCGGTGAGCTCGTTGATGATGAAGGAGCCCTGCCAGGGGTTTTCGCAGAAGTTGAGGCCGAGTTCCCGCGATATGATGAGCTGAATCGCAACGGCGCGGCGCACAGACTGTTCGGTGGGCGTCGTAATCGCTTCATCGAACGCATTCGTGTGCAGGCTGTTGCAGTTATCGAATAGCGCATAGAGCGCCTGCAAGGTCGTGCGGATATCGTTGAAGCTGATCTCCTGCGCGTGCAGGCTACGCCCCGATGTCTGCACGTGGTACTTGAGCATCTGCGAACGTGCGCTGGCGTCGTAGCGCTCCTTCATGGCGCGCGCCCAGATACGGCGCGCGACCCGGCCGATGACCGAGTACTCGGGATCCATGCCGTTCGAAAAGAAGAAGCTCAGGTTTGGCGCAAATTCATCGATGTCCATGCCACGCGCCAGGTAGTACTCGACGATCGTGAAACCGTTCGAGAGCGTGAACGCAAGCTGGCTGATCGGGTTCGCGCCGGCCTCGGCGATGTGATAACCGCTGATCGAAATGCTGTAGTAGTTACGCACACTGTTGTCGATGAAAAACTGCTGCACGTCGCCCATCATCTTCATCGCAAATTCGGTCGAGAAAATGCAGGTATTCTGCGCCTGGTCTTCCTTGAGAATATCGGCCTGAACCGTGCCGCGCACGGTTGCCATCGTGTCCTTACGAATGCGCGCATAGGTTGCGGCATCGACAACGAGTTCGCCCGACACACCGAGCAACCCCAGCCCGAGGCCGTCATTGCCTTCTGGCAGGTCACCGACGTACCGCGGTCGCGGCCGCTTCTCGAAGTACTTGTCAATTTTTTTCTGCGCCGCCTCCCAGCCGCCGGTTTCACGCAGGTGCTTTTCCACCTGCTGATCGATCGCCGTGTTCATGAAAAATGCGAGGATCATCGGCGCGGGTCCATTGATCGTCATTGATACCGACGTCGTCGGTGCACAGAGATCGAAACCCGAATACAGCTTCTTCATGTCATCAACGGTCGCGATGGATACGCCCGAGTTACCGACTTTGCCGTAAATGTCGGGCCGCTCGTGCGGATCTTCGCCGTAGAGCGTGACCGAGTCGAAGGCGGTCGAAAGCCTGGCGGCCTCCTGGCCGAGCGACAGGTAATGAAAGCGGCGGTTGGTTCTTTCGGGGGTGCCTTCGCCCGCAAACATCCGCGTCGGATCTTCACCGAGCCTGCGGTAGGGATACACGCCACCGGTATAGGGATATGCACCCGGAAGATTTTCCCGACCGAGGAATCTCAACAGTTCCCCCCAATCGCTGAAATCGGGCGCCGCGATTTTTGGAATCTTCTGATGACTCAGAGACTCCCGGTAGTTGTTGCCCGAAATCTCCCTGCCTCGCACGGTGTAACTGTGTGTCTCCGACCTCACGCCGGCTTTGCGCGCGGGCCATTCACGAAGAAGCTCGAGCGAATCAGCGCTCAGGTCGCCGATCGCTTCCTGGTAACGTTGTCTGAGCACCAGCAGGCTGCGGTCATCACCATCGGTCAGCGCTGCCGCGGGGTAGCGCTCGAATTCGGCGGGCAACTCCGCATCATCCAGGAGTTTCAATGCCTCGTAGGCGTGCTGCGCGAGACTCGCGGTCGCGGCCTGCTTCTCAACCTCGGTGTTGATTGCGCGTCCCTGTTCGGCGATCTCAGCCAGATAGCGTATCCGGGAACCGGGGATTGTCGCCGTCGACCTGGGTTCACGCACCGACGTATCGATCTGCGGCATCCAGCCGGCCTTCTCCAGCCCGACTTTCTCGGCGACACGCCGACACAGCTCCGCGAACATCCAGCTGACACCCGGATCGTTGAACTGGCTCGCGATCGTAGGATAGACCGGGATGTCTTCGTCGGCGATGTCGAATGCCCTGTGATTTCGCTTCCATTGCTTGCGAATATCACGCAGCGCATCTTCGGCGCCGCGCTTGTCGTACTTGTTGAGCACGACGAGGTCCGCAAAATCGAGCATGTCGATCTTCTCGAGCTGGCTCGCAGCACCGTACTCGGAGGTCATGACGTACACCGAGTAATCGACCATATCGACGATCTCACTGTCGCTCTGACCGATACCCGCTGTTTCGACAATCACGAGGTCGAAGCCCTGCGACTTCAGAAACAGGATGTGATCGGCGAGCATCTCGCTCGTCGCCAGGTGCTGACGCCGTGTGGCGATCGAGCGCATGTAAATGCGCTCGGAACGCAGTGAGTTCATACGAATCCGGTCGCCGAGCAAGGCGCCACCGGTTCGCCGGCGTGTCGGGTCCACGGCCAGGACCGCGATGCGCATATCCCCGAAACAGGCCAGGAAGCGATTCAGTATCTCGTCGGTAACGCTGCTCTTGCCGGCCCCACCCGTACCCGTGATGCCCACTACCGGGGCCTCGCCCGCCTGCATCTGCCATTCCTTGCGCAGGCGCGAGAGTGCACCGTCGTCGAAGACGCCTTCCTCGATCGCCGAGATCGTCGCCGCTATATCGATAACGGATTCGGTCCTGGACGGCGCGATCGTCGCTTGCCGCGCGGCGTTGGTGCGTTCGACGAGATCGCTGATCATTGCCTCGAGACCCAGCTCCATGCCGTCGTGGGGATGGTAGATTCGCTCGACGCCGTACTCCATGAGGTCGCTAATTTCTTCGGGGGTTATCGTGCCGCCACCGCCACCGAAAACCCTGATGTGCCCGGCATCGAGCTCACGCAAACGATCAACCATGTAGCGGAAGAACTCGTTGTGCCCTCCCTGGTAGGAACTGACCGCGATGGCATCGGCGTCTTCCTGGATCGCGGCCCGCACAATGTCGTCGACGCTGCGATTGTGACCCAGGTGGATGACCTCCGCGCCCTGCGCCTGGATCAGGCGGCGCATGATATTGATCGCCGCATCGTGGCCGTCGAACAGCGAAGCCGCTGTCACGAAGCGCAACGGAGCCGCATCGTGCCTGGCGGCGGGCAAGTCGGTGGCTGCAGTACTCATAGGCAGGCTCCTGCGCAAAAACACAGCAGAACAGACCACCTGGGAGGTGGAAAGTTCTTAGAAATCAATCAGTTTTGTTGTTGCAAAAATTTTAATCTAGATTAAAATAATCGAGATTCGCACAGAACTCAAGTACGGCCCGAGATTATGGGGAAACGACTCGCTCAACAGACCGAAGAGACGCGCTTTCAGCTGCAGAAGGGCCGCATGCTGCGCGCTGCCGCGCGTTGCTTTAACGAGAAAGGCTACAGCGGCTCATCGCTGAGGGACGTGGCCAATATTCTCGGCCTCACCGATGCGGCCCTTTACTACTACGTGCGCAACAAGGAAGAACTCGTCTACCTGTGTTACGTGCGCGCTGCCGAGGTCGGCCGCGAGTCGCTACACCGGGCAATTGCCGAAGGCCGCGACGGGCTGGATATCGTCGCGCGCTATATTCGCTATCACGTCGAGGCCATGGTCGGCGAACGCGGGCCCGTCGCGATCATGAGCGAAATCCCTTCGCTCAAGCCGGAGCACCGCGAGGAAATTCTTGCTGTGTCCAGGGAACACGGGGCGCTTTTCGAGCGCATCCTGGAGCAAGGCATCGCCGATGGCAGCATCGCGCCCTGCGATGTACGCATGACCGGCAACGCGATCATGGGCGCCCTCAACTGGGTGCCGAAGTGGTTTCACGGTGACGCGAGCGTCGCGCAACAGGTCGTTGCCGAGTTTCCGCACATTCTGAGTGCGGGCCTGCGACCGGATAACTAGCGGTCGGGCACTAGCGGTCGTCGATCCGGGATACGTGCTCTTCGACCCGGTCCTGCAACTCGCGAAGATTCTTCTCGGTGACCTGCCCCGTGACCCGTTCGATGCCCAGAGTATCCGTCACGTAGTCGAGGCGAGTCCGGAATCGTAGTTCCGTCTTGCGGTAATAGCTCTCCCCGGTCATACCGACGCGCCTCGTCGGATCGATGATCATCACCGGGCTGCCTCGACCCGGCAGCCTCGAGCCGGTTTTCGGCTCCGACAACTCGTCGTAGTCACGAAGCAACTGCCGCATCGACAGGACGAGGTCACTGTATTGCTGTCGCAACTCGATGTATTTGGCATCCGAGCGCTGCAGGCCCTCGTCGTCAAGTGACTTGAGCACCTGCTTACGGATCGCCACAAATTCAGGATACCCGCGCTCCGCGGCAAGCCGGTACCAGGCCGACGCACGCACCTCGTCTTCCTCGACGCCCATACCCATCAGGTGCATGTAGCCGACCATGTATTGGGCGTACTTGTCGCCTATTGGCGCAAGCTCGTTTCTGTAGATGAAGTAAGCGCGCTCGAATTCGCCGCTTTCGAACAGTTTATCAACCTTGCTCTGCACCGACACCGTGCGGAAATCGGGTAATTCGGCGGATGCGGCCGGTGAGCCCTCTGCCTGCGCCGTCCCGAGTAGCGAAATGAACAGCGCTGCGAAAAGCGTTTTACGTAAGTCTCGCATTTGCTAACCGTACCGTTGCCCCGTCATCAACTACAATCTTTGAGTCAGTGCCCGTAGACAAGTTCCTGCGTCCCACGCAAAAAAGCCTGTCAATCTTCGAATTTCGGCGGACGCTTCTCGAGATTGGCCGTAACGGCTTCGACCTGGTTCGGAGACCCTATCACACCGAGCTGCAGCCGCGCCTCCATCTCCAGCGCCTCGACTTCCGACAGCTGCCAGGCTTCGTTGACCAGCCGCTTGATTCCCTTGATTGCCTCGGGCGATCTTGCCGCGTATTCCGCCGCCATGGCGGTGGCCGCCGCTAGCGGGTCGTTTTCAATACAGGTCACAATGCCAAGACTGAGCGCTTCGTCTGCTCCAAAGATGCGAGCCGACCAGGCAAGCTCCTTGACGCGGTCAGCCGCAACGATGCCGCGCAGCGTGGTGCTCATCGCCATGTCCGGGACCAGGCCCCACTTCGTCTCCATTATCGAGAACCGGGTATCGGGTGCCGCAACGCGCAGATCAGCACCAAGTGCTATCTGCAGCCCGCCGCCATAGGTGATGCCGCGCAGCGCGCAAATCACGGGCATCGGCAATTCACGCCACGCATAGGCCGCTCGTTGAAACAGATTGGCTATCGACGGCTTGACGGGTTCCATCAGCGCAACGTCGAGTCTGACATTCGGGTCGGCAAACATGCTCGTGTCGATACCGGCACAGAAGTTGTCGCCGTCGCCATGCAGCACGACTGCGCGAACCGCCGGATTCTGTCGAACGCTGTCGGCCGCATCGCCGAGCGCCCCGAACATCTTCAGGTCCAGCGCATTGAACTTGTCAGCCCTGTTGAGCATCACGTTGGCGACATGTCCGTCGATAGTGATCGTTACGCGATCGTTCATCCCTGTTCTCCGTATATCAGGCCCTGAGCGTGCACTTGCCGTTGCGAAGCACGACGACTCCGCGTTCCCTGGCCGTGCACTGGAACGACACGACGTTGCCGTCCTGCCACATGTCTGTAGTTATCGTATCTCCGGGCAGGACCGGCGACGAGAAGCGGCCATCGAACTGCTCGATCAGCGTGTAATCGTAATCGCAAATCGTTTGCAGCACGGCTTTGCAGGCAACGCCGAACGTGCAAAGGCCATGCAGGATCGGCCGCTCGAATCCGACGGCGCCAGCGGCAGCGGGATCCGCGTGCAGCGGGTTGCGGTCGCCCATCAACCTGTAAAACAGGGCCTGATCACTACGGGTGCCGATGTCACAGCTGAGGTCGGGTTCGCGGCGCGGCGCGCGGTGCGGAGCCGGGCCCTTGCCGGAAGGACCGCCGAAGCCGCCATCACCGCGTGCGACTACCGTGCAACCAAGCGTAAATAACACCGTATCATCGCTGGCGAGCCTGCCTTCGGCTTCGAGAAGCACCAGGGCGCCTCGGGTAGGACCACGATCAATAGCATCGACGACCCGCTTGTTGATCAGGAGATCGGCGGCCGCAGGCAACGGCCGGTAAAGGTACATGCGTTGCTCGGAATGCAGCACCTGGCTGTAGTCCCAGCCGAGGTCCTGCGGAAACATGTCTGGCACGAGCACCGTTGCGAGCGTCGGCACTGTGCCGGGTTCCCCGCCCTGTTCGTAGACATAGGGGAGCTCCTTCCTGTGCAGTGGATCACGACCCATGCCGACGCATAGCGCGTAGAGCATGGTATCGGTGTCGGAGTAGCTGAACGGGATATCGGATTCCGATCTCGCCATCAGCTCTTCGTAATTAAGCGCCATTTTCCATCTCTACGGGCACGATATTGCCGTTACTGTTTGCGTGTTGGTTGGGGAGTGTACCCTACATACGGAAGATGCCGAACGGCGATTCCTCGTCAACCGGGCCAAGCGCCGCAGCTGACAGGCCGTGCGCCAGGACGGCGCGCGTGTCGACGGGATCGATCACGCCGTCGTCCCAGAGGCGTGCGCTCGCATAATACGGATGCCCCTGGGTTTCGTACTGCTGGCGAATCATCTCTTCGTAGTCGGACTTGTCTTTCTCCGACCATTGCTCGCCACGCGCTTCCAGGCCGTCGCTCTTGACGGAAGAAAGCACCAGTGACGCCTGTTCGCCGCCCATGACGGATATGCGTGCGTTTGGCCACATCCACATGAGACGAGGACCGTAGGCACGACCACACATGGCATAGTTGCCGGCGCCGAACGAACCGCCGATCACCACCGTGAACTTCGGCACTGTCGCGGTCGCCACGGCATTGACCATTTTCGCACCGTCCTTGGCGATTCCGGCATGCTCGACACGCTTGCCCACCATGAATCCCGTTATGTTTTGCAGGAAGACGAGCGGAATGCCGCGACGATTGCACAACTGGATGAAGTGTGACCCTTTTTGTGCAGACTCCGGAAACAGGATGCCATTGTTGGCCACGATGCCGACCGGGTAGCCGTCAATGCGAGCAAAACCGCAAACCAGGGTAGCGCCATAGAGTTTCTTGAACTCCTGGAATTCGGATGCGTCGACGATCCTGGCGATGACCTCGCGAACGTCATAAGGATATCGGTACTCGCGCGACACGATGCCGTAAATGTCATCAGCCGGGTAGATCGGTTCTTCGGGTGCGCTTCTGGCAACGCTCGCATCGCGCCTGAGGTTGAGATTAGCGACGATGTCCCTGGCGATCCTCAGCGCGTCTTCGTCGTCCTCGGCCAGGTGATCGGTCACGCCTGATACCCGCGAATGCACGCTGCCGCCGCCGAGCGTTTCCGCATCGACGACTTCACCCGTGGCTGCTTTCACGAGTGGAGGGCCGCCGAGAAATATCGTGCCCTGGTTGCGTACGATGATCGACTCGTCACACATTGCCGGCACATAGGCGCCACCTGCCGTACACGAGCCCATGACCACCGCAATCTGCGGAATAGCCTTGGCAGACAACCTCGCCTGGTTGTAGAAGATGCGTCCAAAGTGGTCGCGATCGGGAAACACCTCGTCCTGGCGCGGCAGAAACGCGCCGCCCGAATCGACGAGATAGATACAGGGCAAGCCGTTCTGTTCTGCAATTTCCTGCGCCCGGAGGTGCTTCTTGACCGTCAGCGGGTAGTAGGTGCCGCCTTTGACCGTGGCGTCATTTGCCACGACCATGCATTCGACGCCGTGAATTCGGCCGATGCCGGCAACCAGCCCGGCCGACGGCACGTCGTCGCTGTATACCTGCCAGGCCGCCTGGCGCCCGACTTCGAGAAAATCGGCGCCGTCATCGAGCAGCGCACGAATACGATCCCGCGGCAACAGTTTGCCGCGCGCCAGATGCCGCTCTCGTGAGCGCTCGGCGCCACCCCGCATGACATACTCGTTTATCTCGCGCAGGTTGTCGGCCAGTGCCTTGTGTGACTCGCTGTTCTTCTTGAAGTCGTCCGACGCGCGATCGATTTTTGTTTTGATGACAGGCATAGAACCTGAACTATAGCCGCTATTTGCTCGCGTTGAACAATTCCCGGCCGATCAGCATGCGCCGGATTTCGCTGGTGCCGGCGCCGATCTCGTACAACTTCGCGTCGCGCCACAAGCGTCCTGCCGGGAAGTCATTGATATAGCCGTTACCGCCGAGCGCCTGTATCGCCTCACCGGCCATCCAGGTCGCTTTCTCGGCCGCAAAAAGAATGCAACCCGCCGCATCGAAACGCGTCGTTCGGCCCTCGTCGCAGGCCTTCGCGACCGAGTAGACGTACGCCCGGCTTGCATTCATCGTCGTGTACATATCGGCGATCTTTCCCTGCATGAGCTGAAATTCGCCGATGGCCTGACCGAACTGCGTGCGATCGTGGATATAGGGCATGACGAGATCCATACAGGCAGCCATGATGCCGAGCGAGCCGCCCGACAACACGACACGTTCGTAGTCCAGCCCGCTCATGAGAATGGCCGCGCCCTTGCCTTCCTCGGCAAGCCGGTTCCCTGCCGGGATGCGACAATCCTCGAATACAACCTCGCTCGTGTCTGAACCGCGCATGCCGAGTTTGTTGAGTTTTCCGGGGGTCGACATCCCCCTCGCGCCACGTTCGACGAGAAACGCACTGATCCCCTGAGACCCGGCAGCAGGGTCGGTCTTGGCATAGACGATCAAAACGTCAGCACCGGGTGCATTCGTGATCCACATTTTCGACCCGTTAAGGATGTAATCGTCCCCATCACGGACGGCGGTCGTACGCATGCTCATGACATCGGACCCGGCGCCCGGCTCGCTCATCGCGAGGGCGCCGAGATACTCACCCGAAACGAGCTTCGGCAGGCATTTCGCTTTCTGCTCGGCGCTGCCCCAGCGGCGCAGCTGGTTGACGCACAAGTTCGAATGCGCGCCATAGGACAGCCCTACGGCGCCCGACGCGCGGCTGATCTCTTCCATTGCGATAACATGTGCGAGGTAACCCAGCTCGGATCCGCCAAATTCGCTTTCGACAGTGACGCCCAGCAGGCCGAGATCGCCCAGTTCGGGCCAAAGGTCGCGCGGAAACTCGTTGCTTGCGTCGATCTCGGCGGCACGCGGCGCGATGCGGTCATTGGCAAAACTGCGCACGGTGTCGCGCAGCAGGTCCAGGTCCTCGCCGTGCCCGAAATCGAACTCAAACATGCGATCCTCGTCGTTAAATCTGGTGGGCTTTTCATTGTCGGCGCCGGCGTCGTCCGGCTGAATACCATTCGCGGGGTACGCGTCGCTTAGAGCGCCGACAAGCGGTCGATAAAAAGCGAGAACAACTCGTATTGGGACGTGATGCCGAGTTTCGAGAACAGGTTGCGTTTGTGCACCATTACGGTACCCGGCGCGATGTCGAGTTCTCTTGCGACCGACTTCGAGGAATGGCCGCGCAGCAACAGCTGCGTTATTTCCCGTTCGCGTTGAGTTAGCGAAGACTCGCCGAACTGTTCGAAACACTGTGTAAGTCGCTGGTGCATGCTGAGGTCACGCACCTGGCCCGAGTGCTGAGCGGCCCAGGCTTTCCAGACGCCGTGCATCGCCGCTCTCACGATCGGCTCGATCAGCCGCAGCGACGCGACGTCCGATCTCGAAAAACGCTTGTCCCAGTTACCGATGACCAGAACGAGCGCGGTGGTATCGTTGATGTCGAGCAGGAAATCCATCTCGTCCGCGAGGTGAGTGCGTTCGTAATATTGCCGGTAGTACTCACTCGATCGAAATCGGTCCGGCGTTTCATCGCGGCAGCGGCACATCGCAGGTTTCTTCTCGCGCAGAGCGAGTTGGTAAAGCGGATCGAGCAGGTAGGGTCCCGCAAGGTAGCGATCCAGGTAGTGTTGCGTCCTGCGCTCGTTCATCGTGTGATGCAATACGTCAGGAGGCGCATCCTTGTGAAAAGCCAGCAGGCAGCTTGCGTCATATTCAACGGCTGCGCCGACGACCCTGCCCAGGGCATCGGCAATACCCTGGGCATCCGTTGCGGCGATCAGCGCAGCAACGGCAGTGTGCCACTCGGGAGATGCGAATCGCCTGTTCATCGCACGCGGCTGGACAATCAGGGCTGATACAGCGCAGCCGTTGCGCCGCTCGGATCTTCGATAATGCAGAACTGACCACCGGCCAGGCCGCGTGGCTCTAAAATTATCCTGCCGCCGTTGTCTTTACACGCCTGCGCGCTGGCATTGACATCAGCGACGACGATGTACATGAGCCAGCCGCCCGGCAGGTCAGCATTGCTGCCACGAGCATGGCAAATGCCCGCCACCGCCTCGCCACTCGCGGGCATCGTCATCGAGTAATCTGAGTAGTCGCCCATGCCGACCTCTTCCACTTGCCAACCGACGACTCTACTGTAGAAATCGCGCATGCCATCCGCGTCGTCGACCGTAATATCCATCCAGCCGATTCTTCCGATTTCGTTCGACATCACTTCCCCCGCCTGTGCTTATTGTGTGGGCGTTCTAAAACGAAGTCAGGAATGACGCGGCATTGCCGCCGATCGGTCCTGCCCCGGACTGTGCCGTTTTCAGGTACTCGATGCCCTTTGGATAATCGCCTGGCTGCGGGTTGTAGACGCGACTGACTCGATTGCGATGATACAGCCTGAGCTGCGAGGCGAACGGAATGACGCGATCGGGCGCGCCACCGGTCAGTTCGAAATGCAGCTGCGGCAATCGGTACCAGGGAATATTCATATCCGCGTGGTGGGCATTGTGGTAGCCGAAATTCAGCGTCAACCAGTTGAGCTTCGGGAAGCGCAGGCTGATCGGGTTGCTAAACGTATGTTCCTGCTCCCACTCGAGGTCTCCCTTGTGCGGCGGCGTTTTGTACTCGAACAGGGTCGTGTTGTAGGGATAATCGTGCTGCACGCTGTCCATGAATCGCAGCACGTGCATCATGATCAGGTAAGCCGCGACATACAGCAACGCCACCTTTGGAACAACGACCAGCAGCACCAGGAAGATGCCGCCACGCACGAGGATGACCGCAACATTGCGCATACGCTGCTGGCGCCGCTGTGGAATGACGAACGACGTGAATACCATCACGGCATGCATGATGAGGTCGTGCGCAGGTATGTAGAACCATTCGAGGAGCCGCGTTGCCGCCGTTATTCCCGGATGACGCTCGAAGAATGCGTCGTAGTCGAACCACACAACATCGTCGTTATCCACATGGTGGCGAAAATGCTTGTAGCGCATGTCCTCGTACGTGCCGTAGGCTGCCCCGCAGAGCCAGCTCATGAATCGTCCGAGGACGGCGTTGTGGCGACTGTGCTCGAACACGAGGTTGTGTCCGCACTCGTGAATCATGTATGCGGCGATAATCATCGAGTGAGCCAGCAGCAGCATTGCCGCGAAATTCACGGCCCAGGAATCTGCAAACAAGCCGGCGAAGCCGACCACGTAGCCGAGCATGACGTAGGCGACCGTGCCACCGTAATAAAGCAAAGCCTGCGGGTGTTTCAGCCTGAGTCCGGACTTACTCATATCGCATCGCCTGAAGAATTAGTCTTTTTGTACACATAGGCAAGTCCTATTGCTAGCATACGGATCCAGGCGGAACCGGAGAAACCCCGTATGAAGCTCGTTACAGCTATTGTAAAACCCTTTCGTCTCGATGATGTTCGAAATGCCCTGAGTGAAGTCGGCGTACAGGGAATGACCGTCAGCGAGGTCAAGGGCTTCGGGCGCCAGCGCGGCCATACGGAGCTCTACCGGGGTGCCGAGTATGTCGTTGATTTCCTTCCAAAAGCCAAGGTGGAAATCGCCGTTTCGGATGACATGGTCGAGCGTGTCGTCGAAGCAATTATTGAAGCGTCAAAGACCGGCAAGGTCGGCGACGGCAAGATATTCGTTACCAATCTCGACCAGGTCTGGCGCATTCGCACCGGGGAAACCGGCGACAGCGCCCTCTAGAACAGGATATCGATCGCGGTTCTCGCCAGCATGAACCACAGCGCCAGCGATGCCGCGAGGTAGCACAGGAATCGCGCCATGACGATGTTCACGGTGCAATGAATCAGGCTGTGCAGCACGCGGAATCCAACAAACGTCCACGCCGCTGTGACATGAATCGCGTCGACGCCGTTCGTGACGAACAGCACCAGGCACAACGCGTAGAACACCACGGGCAGTTCGAACAGGTTCTTGAAATTGTTTGCCGGATTGTTGACCGCCTCGGGCAGCAATTCGACAGTCTTGTCGGGCGTGGTCCAGGTTTGCGTGGGTAATCCGGCCTCTTGCATGGCCGGAATACGCTTGAAGAACAGGACGACCCACACCAGCGCTGTCAGCAACATCATGCCGATGACGGGTTGCAGAATCAGCTCAGCATTCACGACGATTGTCCCTCGACCATGCAACAGGAAGCGGCCTCGGCGAGCCTGTTGGTGCCGAGCGTTACGTATCCGATCATATTGTTCTCCTCTCTGTTCTATTGGCACTGGCCAAGGGCCCTGCGCCAGGCTGCCACCTTACCCGAGAACGGCATCGCTGCATAAGCGGGACTTGTCGAAGGCAAGCCCATGAACTCGATGCGGCTTTCGAGCGACCCGAGGTTCACGAAGCGGCGGAATAGCTGTTCGGCTTTTTTACCGTTGAACGCGATTAAGCGCAGCTGCTCGTGCCCGGCAAGAAACGACCGAAAATCGTTGATCTCCGCACTCTCGATGTCGATGTCCGCGTCCAGGCTGCCGGGCCTTACAGAGCTTGCAAGCACATCCCAAACTGCAATACGTCGTTCGCGGAGCTGCACGCAGCGTTGTTCGTAACTGCCCTTGATATCGAAAAGGGCCTCCATTATGGGCCAGAACGCATTTTGCGGATGCGCGTAATACTGTTGCTCGGCGATGGAACGCTGGCCCGGCAGGCTGCCAAGCACGAGGGCGCGCGCGTCGCTCGCCTCGATCGGCGGGAAACCATCCGACGTGACGACTATTGCTGCCACTTGAGAATTCGACGCGCGAGCATTTCCATGTCGCCCGCGTGTCTTTCGCGCATCACGGGATCGTCGGCCGTGATATTCATGCCGCGAACGGTTTTCCGTATCAAGTGTCCTGCGTCGTCTACATCGAAGTCGATGATATTCAGGCAACACATGGACTGGTCCAGCAAGCCGAAGGCCTGCAGGCCTACCCCGGTCGCCCAACCAAGCGCCGCCGCATTGGTTCCGCCATGAGCGAATACGGCGAGGTTGTGCCAGGATGGATCGGCCAGCAGCGCGTCCATTGCCTTGCAGATGCGCGCATAAAAATCATGGTAACGCTCGCCGCCCAAAAAACGGGCCTCTTCGTGTACGGCCCGCCAGTGGGAAAACGCGATATCGGCGTAAACATCGTAGCCGCCGGCCGTGGTACCTGTCACGGGGCGAATTTCCTCGAGTTCCGAACACACCTCGAGTTCAATCTCGCGATCGCCCAACACGGTCTCGCCGGTTTGCCTCGTACGCGGCAGTCCCGAGCAGAGCGCCTTGTCGACGTGCACGCCGGCGAACAGCCTGGCCATCGAGGCAGCCTGTTCGCGCCCGCGCTCATTGAGATCGACCACGTCGGGATCCGGAACCCAGTTTCCCGAGTCGTCGATGTAGTCGACGGCGCCATGGCGAAACAGGTACAGGCGCCGCCGATTGGCGCCATCAAGTGCCTTTCTGCGCTCGCCGGTCGGGTGACTGTGCATCGCACCTCCCAATAGTCAGTAGCCTCGTGCAGGGTCGACAACGTTAAGGAGCGGCTCGCCAGCAGCGTAACGTCGCAGGTTTTCTCTACGCAACACGATGTGCCGTTCGCGCCCGCCTCCACGTGCGGCGACATGCGGGGTAATGATCACGTTCGCCATCTGCCACAGGGGATGCTGCGAGGGCAGCGGCTCCGGTGCCGTTACGTCGAGACCAGCCCCACCAATCCGGCCGCTCGATAGTGCC
>CAMYOJ010000039.1 GCA_947259985.1 uncultured Woeseiaceae bacterium | reverse complement strand
CAGGGCGGGCTGCTCTGGTTTGGAACGCTCACGGCTGGCGTCAGCAAATGGAACCCGCGCTCCTGGTCTTTCGGTCATTACAAACCGGCATCCATCGGCCCGAACAGCTTCAGCAGCATGAGCATCACTGCGTTTACCGAAGACTACGATGGCAATTCCTGGATTGGGACCTTTGGTGGCGGCATCAACGTGATTGATCGTGGCGGAAATGTCGTCCGGCAGTTCCGACACGATGCGGCGGCGAGCGACAGCATCGGCGGCGATCGGGTAATGGCAATGATCACTGACCGGCACGGCAAGATCTGGGCTGGCACGATGCGCGGCGGTCTGAGCCGCATCGATCCGACGACCGGCGCGGCCGTCACTTACAGGCACGACCCGTCCGATCCCGACAGCCTCGCCGCCAACGGCGTCATGTCGTTGTTGCAGGACAATTCCGGCAACATCTGGGTCGGGACGTTCGGCGGAGGCGTCAGTCGCTTCGACTCGCAGAGCGGCAGATTCACGAACTTTTTGCATGATCCCGAGGATGAAACGACCTTGTCGAGTCCGAGGGCCACGGCGATCGCGCAGGGCCGGGATGGTGTGATCTGGGTGGGCACGGACGGCGGCGGCCTGAACTACCTCAACTCGAGGACCGGCAATTGGCACCAGCTCGAGCACGACCCGGACGATCCGGCCAGTCTGAGCGCCAACACGATCTACTCTTTGCACGTGGATCCGCGAGGTCGCCTCTGGGTCGGTTCGAGAGAAGGCCTCGACCGCGTTTCCGCCTGGCCGTTGTCGGGTAATGGCGCCCGGGTTCTCGACATATCGGCCCCCGAGGGCATGAATCGCGGCAACGTATTCGGCATCCAATCCGACATGCGTGGCAATCTGTGGCTCTCGTCGAGCCAGGGCCTGCTGAGCTATAACCCCGATACGGGCGACATCCGGACCTTCCATGAGAGCCAGGGCCTGCAAGGCGAGGAGTTCAACTTCGGCGCCAGCTACGCGAGCCCCGATGGCAAGCTGTACTTCGGTGGCACGAATGGCTTCAACGCGTTTGACCCGGCGGAACTGGAAATCAACACGAGCCCGCCGCCTGTCGCACTGACTTCCCTGTCGATCATCAACGAACCCGTTGTCTCGGATACGCCTTACGAGCGGATACGTTCACTCGATCTCAACTACAGCGATCACGTAGTCACTTTCGGCCTGTCGGCGCTCGATTTTACGGCGCCGGAGCAGAACCATTACTCGTACATGCTCGAGGGTTTCGACGATACGTGGGTCGATGCGGGCAACGAGCGCCGCATCACCTACACCAACCTGGACGGCGGCAACTACGTGTTAAAAGTCCGTGCCTCCAACAGCGATGGTGTCTGGAACGAGTCCGGTGTCGAGATTCCATTGATGGTTGCCGACCCGCCATGGAAGACCTGGTGGGCGTACACGCTCTACCTGCTCGCCGCTGTTGGGGCCGTGTTCATGTCCTGGCGCCACCAGGAGAACAAGTTGCAGCGCGAGTCCGATTACAGTCGGCGGCTCGAGCGCGAAGTGCACGAGCGCACGCGGGAGCTCAACAATCGCAACAAGGATCTCAAGATCGTCAACTCGAAGCTCGTGGAAGCGAGCACGACAGACGCGCTGACGGGCCTCAGAAACCGCCGATACCTGTTCCAGCAGGTCAACAAGGACGTCGACCTGGTATTACGCCACTATCGTGACGGAACCGAAACGATGCGTCCGGGCGGCAACAACGACCTGCTGTTCCTGATGGTCGACCTCGACAACTTCAAACCCGTCAATGATAACTGCGGTCACGAAGCCGGCGACAGGCTGTTGCTGCAGGTGCGTGACGTACTGCTCGAGGCATGCCGGACCTCGGATGACGTAATCCGCTGGGGCGGCGATGAGTTCCTTATTGTCGCGCGCGAAGCGAATCGCAAGTATGCGGCCAACCTCGCGGAGCGCGTCCGCAGCAGCCTCTCGGACCGGGTATTTCCGGTCGGCGATGGCCAGGTTGCGCGCATTACCTCGTCAATCGGCTACGCCTCTTACCCGTTTCTTAAGGACCGTCCAGACTTGCTATCCTGGGAAGAGGTTCTCGGTGTTGCAGATGCCGCCATGTACGAGGCCAAGCAAAATCGCAATGCGTGGCTGGGTATCGAAGGTATCGAATGGCAGGGAAGTGGCGACGAACTCTACCGGTCAATCAAGTCGGACCCGGGGCAGCTGGCTGAAGACGGCGCAATTCGTGCCGTTGAGTCGGTCGACGAGGCCGCTGAGGGGCTTGCCTAGGCGAAATGACAATAATTCTCGTTGCGTGACCTCTGTCACGGCAGCGACTTGCGGGTGAAAGCAGTATTATGGTACATCTGGCCTGAATCTAAGAGTATCGACTTATGTGGTTGCCGACGCCCGTTTACAAAGCACTGCCCACTGCCTACGCCGCAATCGGCTTAGCGTTCATCCTGGGCGTGCTATACGCTGGTCCCGACGCGCCACTGGCCTCCTTCTACTTGGGCATGGGCGCCGTGTCGATACTCGCGTCCATTACCGTATCGATCTGGCGCAGCAAGCACAAAAACAGTCGCACGAAGGTCGATACCGACGAGTCGCCGACCGACTGAATCGGCTAGTCCTTGAGCCGATACGTCCAGCGGCCATAGACGTACATGCCCGCTGCCGCGACGACCCCAACAGAACCCATGATGTACCAGGCCACGCCGACATTGTTGGCGGCGTAAAGCTGCGCGGTCAGGGCGTCAGCGTTCAGGCCGGTCACCTCGACGAGCTTCTGGAACGCTTCACCGATCGGCACGGCGTCGACGTCCGCCTGCAACATGCCGCCGTCGAGTAAGGTCTGCCGGGCAACCGTATCCTTGGCGCCGAACTCCGCGTACAGCACCTGGCCGAAATAGCCCTCGAGAACCCAGCCGATGCCGAGCGGCAACTGGCTGAATCCCAGGTACATCGCTTTCTTCTGCGGCGGCGCGATATTGCCGAGATACTCCGAGCACTTCGGGCTGGACAGCATCTCGCCAATCGAGAAACAGACGATGCCCAAAACGATGATCCAGACATAGTTGAAGCCGCCGAACAGCATCAGGGTGCCGGCGGCAAGAAAGGTGCCGAGCGCCATCGAGTTCGTCGCTTTCATGAGCGCGCTCCAGCCCGCGACGATGAAACACACGAACATGATCAGCATTGCGTTGAGGTTGACGAGGCCTTCGGGCTGGATGCTCTTGCCGTCCCGGGTCATGCCGAAGAAGAACCGGAAAAACGGGTTGCTTGTGCCATCCTCGCCGAACATGTGGCGCACCATGACCGAGGTGTCTACCCAGTCGCGAAAGTACAGAGGCCCAACGTCCCAGAAGGCCATGAGCATGAACCAGAATCCCGAGAACAGCACCATGTACCAGATCATGATGGGGCGCCCGATTTCCCTCAGGCTGTCGAGCCACAGGCTCTTTTCCTTGACTTCGCCGGCTTGGACCTTGCGGCGATGTTCGAGGCGAGCTTCCTTGTCCTGTTCCTTGTACGTCAGCAGCAGCAGGAAATTCAGCGAGATGATGCCGGCACAGGCATAGAACACGTAGGCCCACTCGAGCTGCCTGAGCTGCGCTGCGAGCAGCGGTCCGAGGAAGCCACCGATGTTCACGGTCTGGTAGAAGACGCCCCAGGCCATCGAACTGTTCTCGCGACTCGTCGATTTGACGATGGTCGCCTGGATACCCGGTTTGAAAATACCCGTGCCGAAGGCAAGGACGATGGCGCCCGCCATGAAGCCCCAGTAGGTCGGGAACCAGGCCATGAGCAGGTAGCCGAGGATCTTGAAGACCGTCGACGCGAAGATGGTCTCCTTGTAGCCCACTCGGTCCGAGATGCCGCCCGTCAGTACAGGCACGAAGGACTGCATCAGTGCCCAGACGGCGAAGATCATGCCTATCTCGGCGCCCTCGAGCCCCAGACCGCCGTTAGACCGGGCGTCGGTCGCATACAGGCTGGAGACCTGGCGCACGCCGTAATAAGCGAGGCGTTCGACCATCTCCATGCCGCCGCAGACCCAGAATACGTAGCTTAAGGAGCCGAGCGCGGCCCAGATGCCGAGCTGCTTGACGTCCCTTACGGTTGTAGTGCTGCTCAAGTCGGAATTGGCCATGTGCCTGCCTTTAGTTGAATACGTCGAAGATGTAGCTGTACTTCACGATGAATTCGCGGCCCGTCGGCAGGCCGTCGTCGGCCCGTTCGTCCACCTCGTTGTAGACGAGATACAGACCCGAGCTCGCCGTACGCAGCCACGAGAAGCGCAGGTTGGTGCCGATCTCGTCGTCGGTTTCGTTGTACTGCACCAGCGTCTCGATCTGCATCTTCGGCGTGAACGAGTATGACAGCCTGACCCGCGCGAGGTTTGCCGTGAAGTCGCCATTCGGGAGATCGAAGTCATTGTAGTTGAAGGAGAACTCGGAACGGAAGGTATCGCCGATCCGGTAGTACAGCGTAGGTGTGAGTGACACGCGGTCACCGCCGAAGCGCCCGCCGACCGTCACGCGCGTGCTGAAGCTGAGTGGCTGTGATCGGTCCGTGAAGTAGACGAGCTGCACTTCGGATTCGTCATAGGTGCCAGGGTCCACGACGACGCCGTCGACGATCTCGAAGGCTTCGAGGACGCCGTCCCTGGTAACGTTGTAGCCCGTGTGGAATTCCGTGCCTGTCTTGAATTCCCAATGTGTGTCGAGATGCAAAAAGCCGGTTTCCTGGAAGCCGTCGAACTTCCAGTAGCCGGTGTAAGACATGTGTGGCCGGATCTCGAGCAGACCCCACATGTCGTCGGGACGTATGCGCCGCAGGATGGCGAACCGACCTTTGCGATACTCCTCGCGGGCGAGGAAGCCGACCTCGGGATTGAAGTCTTCGCGCACCTCGGTGTAACTGCCGCCGATGCTCCACTCGGCCGAGCTGTAGTCGCCTTTGACCGAGAAGGCGTGGTCCTTGCCGTCGCGGCCCGGAGTGTCGGTTCTGGCCAGCCAGCCCTGGAACAACAGGTTGTCGCCGATGCCCCAGCGACCGTCGACGCCGTACGTGCGATTGTAATCGTCGCTCTTTGGCAAGAGGTAAGAACCATCGCCGTCCCTGTTCACGAAAATCGCACCGATCGAGGATCGATTCGGTAGTTCCTGGTTGACACGGGCCACCGCGAAGTCGTTCTGTGGTGCCGCGCCACCGAACGCTTCGGTACTCATGTACAGGAAGCCGACGTTGGTACGCTCGCCGACTTTACCCGAAAGGCGCGCACCGCCGTTCACGGGAATGATCTCGCCGTCATCGCCGATGCCGATGCGGCGGCTGAAGAACAGCTCGACTTCCTGGCCGTTGCCCACGGCAAACTGGCCGGCGTTTTCCAGGAAGAATGGCCGCTTCTCGGGAAAGAACAGGTTGAAGCGGTCGAGGTTGACCTGCACTTCGTCGGCCTCGACCTGGGCGAAGTCGGTATTGTAGGTCAGGTCGAGCGTAAGGCTCGGCGTAACCGAATACTTGATATCGACCCCGAACTCTCCGTCGGAGTCACTGCCATCGAGTTCCCCACCGTCGCGTGTCTTGCCGAGTACGTAGGGAGTGATTTGCAGGTTGCGCTGCGATGGCGGCGACACGCCGTTGAGCGTGCCCGCCTCGGACACGCGGTAGAGGTTCCTGTTGAGTTCCAGCGGCGCCCAGTAGGCGATTTCGTTGTTACGGCGGATGTTGCGCTGGAAGTTGATACCCCACTGTTCGCCGTCACCGTATCGCAGGGTATGGAACGGTATCTCGAACTCGGCACTCCACCCAATGTCACTTATTTTCGAGGCGACCGACCAGGTGCCGTCCCAGTTCAGGTTGAACCCGCCGCCACCCGAGCCGAAATTGTCGCCCGAACCTTCCTTGGTGACCTGGCCGTCGTATTCGATACCCGCGGCATTGGTGCCGAACACGTATCCATTCTGACGGTCGAGCAGTCCGTCGATGACCATAAGGAAGGCGTCCGTATCATCGAGGCTCGAGTCCCTGCGGCTGTCTGAAACGATGATGCCGGCCGGGTCATCGTCATAAGCGACGATGCCGACGTAAACCGCGGTGTCGGTGTAGCCGATATACACCTCGGTCTTCTGCGTGGATCGCGCCCCGTCGTTCGGCTGAACCTGCCAGAAACCGGTTGCCGGGACGGCATCGAGCCAGGCATCGTCGCCGCGTACCTGTCCGTCTACCTGGGGTGCCGAACTCAAAGGTGTTGCATGCATTTGAGGCGGCGATGTCGGACGGTCCGTCGACTGCGCGGAGGCGACCACTGGTGCGAGCAGGCCCAGAATGAAAGGTGACAGGTACTTCAAAGCTATCGATTTGTGCTATCGCGGAGAACGGTACGATGGGTGGCGATTGTTATTCGTCAGCTAACGGTATGATTGCTCCGTCTGCCTGTATTTCGTACCGCGGGATTATACATAGTTGCCGCGCGGGCCGTTCGGCGATTGCGGATTGGTCGCGACCGCTGGCCGCCCGCGGCGGTGTCCCGTCAATAGACTGAGATATCGAGAAATTGCTGCAAGCCGGTTCTTGCGGCGCCCTGGGTGTCCCAGGGTTCGTATGAGAGGCTTCCCGGCCCGGTGGATTGCAGACGCACATCGGCCGCCTCGGCAATCATGCGTAGCTGGTCGATGTTGATCCTGTAGTAGGCATCGGTTGCTGACGCTACGGGTTTAAGGAACACCGGCTCACTTGCGCCAATCGTTGCCGGAGTCCAGCCGGATATATCGAGCGGCAGCGGCTCGCCGTCGACGAAGATAACCACTGAATCGAAGCCATCTCGATCAGCACCTGCATCCCGCATCGTGCTCCAGATTCCCAGCCACAGGTAATACTCGTAATTGCCACTGCGATTGACCTCCAGCGGCGCGACGTGCACGAAGTCACGCGCATGCGCCGCGCGCCCGGGGACATCGCGGTAGAACACCAGCGGTGCAGAGCTGTAGCTGATCGTCGTGCTGGTCACCGGGTCGAGTTTTTCCTGTACGAGACCGGAACCGGTGGCACAAGCCGACAGGTATAGCAGCACAGGCAGCAGTGAGATTCGATGCGTCATGACTAGAAAAATGCCTGGTATCCGAGATTCACATAGTAGGACTCGCGATCGAGGTCGGTGCCGTTCATGTCGCGCTCCGAGAACTGCCTGCCAGCCTCGAGTTCGAGGCGAAATCGCTGGCTACGACGATATTGGATGCGCACGCCCGGCGTATAGAGCCACTCATACTCGGACTCGTTGAGGCGCTCGCGCCGATCGATACGCAATCGCGGATTGATTCGCCATGCCCGGCCAAACGGGTAGCGGCTGTCGAAAGTCAACGAGATGACTTTGGCCGTACCGGAATCGGAGTAGCGTGCGCCGAGGATCGTGACGTCGCCTTCGCGGAGCAGGCTGCTCGCGACGATATTGGCCGAGTAGTAGTCATAAGTGTAAGAGGGCGTCGCCGCGATCCCACCCGATTCGGGCGTCTCGTCGACGCTCGTGTGGCTCACGTCCGCGTTGAGCTGCAGCCTCGGTGTCAGCGATTGAGAAGCACCCAGCGTGTAAGTTGTCGACACCGGGCTTCGATCGAGCGCAAGCTGCACGATTTCTTCGACCGGCAGCAGCTCGAGCAACTGCGAGAATTCGAGCACGGGCTGGCCGATAAGCGCATTGCCCGTACTCAGGAATGGGCTGTGGCGGCGGTCGATTGAACCGTGCAGCGTAAGGCGCGAATCAAATCGCCAGCTACCCTGCAGGAACGCGCTGCCGAGCTCGTCGTACAGCGTGTCGTAATCGACGAGGCCCCAGAGACTCTGCCTGGTTCCGAAGTAGCGGAATTCGGCGCCGACGGCCTGACGGTCGTCAAGACCTTCGATGTCCTGTTGAATGACGTACGCGCCGACTTCGAGATTTTCCAGGACAGGTCCGTAAGTAACGCTCGCGCCGACAAAGCTGCGTTCATCGTCGATGCCGTCGGAGGCCGAGTAGGCGGGTTTGCCGACGACAGCGTTCAGCAGTATTCGCTCGCTGGCCTCGTAGCCGATATTGAGGCCATCGAATCGACCGAGCACGCCGCCCGTATTGCGAGACTGGCGACCAATCCGTCCCCGCAAACCACTTACGGCGTCGGCAAGGTCGAGGTAAGCGTATGACACGCGGGTCTCGTCACCCGATCCCTCGTCGCCGTCGAGAAGGTCGCTGCGATAGCCGGCGGACAGGCGACTGCTGAAGTCGAAACGCTCACCACGACGGCGAATATCGAGGTTTACGTCGGAATACACTGCCGATTGGCTGACGATCTCGTCCTCGTCGTTGAGTTGATTCGCGTCACGCCTGTAATACTGGGAGACGTATGACTGAATGCGCCAGTCGCTGTCTCGCAGGACGCGCGGCTTGCTGCCGGGCGTGGCCGCAGCGACAGTTGGCCGGGCACGGCGGTCAGACGCGAGCAACGCGGCGAGCCGCTGGCTGACCCTGGCTGCGCCCTCACCCTGTGGGTATAGCGAAAGGTATCGTTGGTACTCAGCCTTGGCGTGAGCAAGCTGGCCTTTCCTTTCCCGCGCGACGGCGAGATATTCCTGCGCTTCGGGTTGCCGCGCGTTTTTCGGCAATTGCATTACCTTGGTATAGATCTGTACGGCTCGCGAAATGTCGCCGGCTGCCATCGAACGGCGAGCATCCTCCATGAGCAGGTCTACTTTGAGGCTGTCTCCGCCGTCCACCTGGATCGTCTCGGCGACAGAAGAGTCCGCCGGTTCCGAGAACAGCGCGACACCACCGCGTGCTGCCGCGTTGCCGATCCACGCGCCCGGGAATTTGCCCTGAAGCTCGTCGAGGGCGCGCTTCGCTTCTTCACCCGAGGAGAAGTTGCCCAGCTGCAAGCGGTACCAGGTTTCGCCTTCGACAGTGACTTCGGAATAGTACAGTCGATGATTCGATTCCCGGGTTAAGCCTGCGGCGTCCGCGGCAGTTGGCACGCGCCGAAACGAAGCCAGGGTAATGGCCAGCACCGGCTCCGCCTGCGGAGGCCGCGCAACCATCCTGCGCGGCAGGATTGGCTCGACTGCGGCTTCGGCAACCGTGCCGGACGACGGTTTTACGTTTACGCGCAGCCCGAATGCGACGTTGGTCATATCGACGTCGAAGTCGACCCTCTTGCTGAAACTCAGCGTAAGCACGGGTCCTGTCGCGGCGTCGCCGTCGTATTCGAGGTCGACAAGATTCGCAAGGTCGGAATTGAACGGTCTCAGACGGCTGCGCGTCTCGGCGACGAGCGGCGATACGCCGTTGCAGATGCCGGTCGGCTCGAGATAGATGCGCAGGCGGTCGCCGCCTCCATGAGGTTCATGCCTGAGGTACTCGGCCTTGCAGTTGAAACGCACCAGGACCTCTGCGGCTGACAAGTCGCCGCTGACCCGCGAGCTCTCGACGAACCCGGGTCCGGCGGAAGCCAGCGAAGCAGTCAGGATGAGCAGCACGCAAACGACCCGGCGACCCCAATTTGTGCGGCGGTTCGTCAAAATTCACCGCCTGATATTCGATGCTCGGGACCCGGACGATTCTCCTTGATTCGTGTCAGGGAAGAGTCGGTATAGACATGACAAGCGCCGGAGCAGTCTCTGAGTTCGCTGGCCGTGTATCGGGCGTCCGGGTTTTCGTGCTTCTTGTGCGGCCCCGACTCGTAGTCGCCGCCGTGGCAGCCTGCGCAATCGGGCTGGAAGGCCGGGAAACGCCAGTTTACGGCTTCGGTATTGCTCTCGTGGCAAACGGTGCACGCAAAGTTGCCGCGATGGTCGAGCGGCTCATAGGGGAGCCCCGTATGACTGTAGTCAACCGGAGTCCACGCAATCGGACTGTGGCAACGGCCGCAGTCCTGCGTCGTATTGAAATGGCCCGGGTTCTGTCCGGTCGCCGTCGTGCCGTTGTGGCAGGACGAGCAGGAGCCGAGCACCTGGTTGTGATCCACCGTCGTAACAGGCGACCACATGTTGGGGCTGTGGCAGTCCTCGCAGACGTTGGTCGTCTGAACGTGCAGCGGGCTCTTCCCGGTCGCATCAGTGCCGTTATGGCAGCTGAAGCAGTTGTCGACGATGTTGGCGTGGTCGAAATTCGCCGGGGTCCAGGCCACGGTCGTGTGGCAGTCGTCGCAGTTGTTGCCGCTGCTTATATGAGTAGGATGTTTGCCCGTCGCGGTCACGCCGTCATGGCAGGAGCTGCAGGCGCCGATCACCTGGATATGATCCACTGTGAATACGGGCGACCATACATTGGAGGTATGGCAGTCCTCACAAACATCACTCGTCTGGATGTGTGCCGGCCCCTTGCCTGTTGCGTCGGTCCCGTTATGGCAACTGACACAATTGCCCGTGATGTTGACGTGGTCGAAATTGGCGGGCAGCCAGGCGACCGTTGAGTGGCAGTCCTCGCAGTTGTTGCCGCTGTTGATATGCGTCGGGTGTTTGCCGGTCGCCGTGACGCCGTCATGACAGGAACCGCAGGTGCCGAGTACCTGCGTGTGGTCGACGGTAAGTACCGGGGACCAGACGTTGGACGAGTGGCAGTCCTCGCAGATGTTGCTGGTCTGTATGTGAGTAGGTCCCTTGCCCGTCGCCTCAACGCCGTTGTGGCAGCTCGCGCAGTCGCCCGTGATGTTGACGTGGTCGAAGTTGGCCGGCAGCCAGGCGACCGTCGAATGGCAGTCGTCGCAATTATTGCCGCTGGCGATGTGGGTCGGGTGCTTGCCAGTGGCCGTGACGCCGTCGTGGCACGAACCGCAGGTGCCTGTTACCTGTGTGTGATCGACCGTGTCTGCCGGCGCCCACACGTTGCTGTTGTGGCAGTCCTCGCAGACGTTCGTCGTCTGTATGTGTGCCGGACTCTTTCCGGTCGCTTCAGTGCCGTTGTGGCAACTGAAGCAGTTGCCGACGATATTGACGTGATCGAAGTTGGCCGGGCGCCAGGCATTCGTCGTGTGGCAGTCGTCGCAGGTGTCGCCGCTATCGATGTGAGTGGGATGTTTGCCCGTTGCCGTAACACCGTCATGACAGGAGCTGCAGGTGCCGATGACCTGGGTGTGATCTACCGTGAATACCGGCACAAATACATTGGTATTGTGGCAGTCCTCGCAGATGTTGCTGCTCTGGATATGGGTCTGGTTCTTGCCGGTTGCATCCACGCCATTGTGGCAACTGAAGCAGTCGCCCGTGATATTTACGTGGTCGAAGTTGGCCGGCACCCAGCCCGTAGTCGAGTGGCAGTCATCGCAGGTATCGCCGCTCGTAATATGTGTCGGATTCTTGCCGGAAGCGGTGATTCCGTCGTGACAGGAACTGCAGACGCCGACGACCTGTGTGTGGTCTACCGTGGTTACCGGAGAAAATGCATTCGTGGAGTGACAGTCCTCGCAAATATCGGTGGTCTGGATGTGCGTTGCGTTCTTGCCGGTTGCGTCGGTGCCGTTATGGCAGCTACCGCAATTGCCAAGGATATCCGTGTGATTGAAGTTCGCGGGTACCCAACCTGTCGTGGCATGACAGTCATCGCAATTGTTGCTCGTGTCCAGGTGCGTCGGGTGCTTGCCGGTTGCCGTGACCCCGTCGTGGCAGGACCCGCAGGCGCCGATTACCTGTGTGTGGTCCACCGTGAACGCCGGAACCCATACATTCGGGTTGTGGCAGTCCTCGCAGACGTCACTGGTCTGGATGTGTGTCGGGTTCTTCCCCGTTGCTTCGACGCCGTTGTGGCAGCTGACACAGTTGCCCGTGATATTGACGTGGTCGAAGTTGGCAGGAACCCAGCCGGTTGTGGAGTGGCAGTCATCGCAATTGTTGCCACTGGCAATGTGTGTTGGGTGCTTGCCGACGGCCGTGATGCCGTCATGGCATGAGCTGCAGGCGCCGAGTACGTGGGTATGGTCTACGGTGGTGGCCGGTTCGAAGCCGACGGTGCTGTGACAGTCTTCGCAGACGTTGGTTGTCTGAATATGCAGCGGGCTCTTACCCGTCGCCGTCACGCCGTTGTGGCAGCCGACGCAGTTGTCGACGATCCCACTGTGATCGAATACGGCCGGTATCCAGGCCGTGGAATTGTGGCAGTCGTCGCACTGATCGCCCGATGAGATATGGGTCGGCGACTTGCCGGTCGCTTGCACGCCGTTATGGCAGCTGTTGCAGCTTCCGATGATGGAGGAATGATCCACGAAAATGACAGCCGACCAGCTAGCCGTTATGTGGCAGTCCGAGCACTCGCCGGTCGTTGCGATATGGTCGGCGGGTTTGAAAGAGGCACGCAGCAGGCCACCCCGTACGTGGCAGCTCGAGCAGGCGGAGTTAGTCGGCCCGAACACGCCGCCGGCGTGGCAAGAGTCGCAGGTAAGCGCATCATGGGCGCCGTCCAGGACAAAGCCCGTGCTGAAATGATCGAAAGTCTGCTGTGATGAAGCCGCGGCGCTTGCCAGCAGCGCGATTATTGCGACGAGGATAAGCCGGAGGTTTTTCATTGCAGTGACCTCACTTCCTTGAATGAGTCGGCGGTATGGCAGCGACCACAGTCCGATCCGAACTCACCATCGTGATCGTCGTCGGTCTTGTGGCAACTGCCGCAGTTGCCGTTCAGGATTTGCATCTTCTCGAGCGGACCTCGATGACAGTCCTCGCAGGCGACGTCGATGTGCGCTCCCTCGAGTAGGAAATCCGTTTGCAGATTATGGTCGAACGTCCAAAGGTCCCAGGCGACAGGGGTATGGCAGGAATCGCAGCGCTCCGGGAAATAACCCCTGTGTGGGTCGTCGTCCTGGTGACACGCTGTGCAGTTGCGCTCCGTTGTAGCGAACGCCTTCGTTGTATGACAATCCTCGCACTCGTTCTCGGCATGTACGCCATGCAACGGGAACCGCGTCAGGCCGTGATCGAAGAACACCGGGTCTTGCCAGTTGACCTCGGTATGGCAACTTTCGCACTGCATGCTCGAAGTGCCTTCATGAGGGTCGTCATCTAGATGGCACGAGTCACAGCTTGTTGACGGCTTGACCTCGAAGACGGGTTCGACGTGACAGTCCGCACAAGCGATCTCCGCGTGTCCGCCGGCCAGCTGGAAATTCGTGTCCCGTCCATGATCAAAGATCGCTGCCGTCCACTCCGTGCTCTCGTGGCAGGTGTCGCACTTGTCCCCGTGATTGCCTTCATGGGCATCATCCTCGAGGTGACACGCGACGCAATCCGTGTTCATCTCGTCCTCGAACGGATTGTCCGAGTGACAGTCGCCGCAAGCCAGCGTCGCATGCGTGCCTTCGAGCGGAAAATCCGTGTCTCGTACGTGGTCGAAGCTCGAGTCATTCCAGTCGCCGGGATTGTGACAATTTCCGCACTGCTGGCCGCTGCGCCCATCGTGTGCATCGTCTTCCTTGTGACACGAATAGCAATCTGTCGGCGGCGCCGGAAACGTGTGGTCGGCATGGCAGTCGAGGCATGCGGCCTCATCATGTTTGCCGATTAACGGGTAATCTGTAGTGCCGTGATCGAATTGCCCGTCGGCCCAGTCGGTCGGCTCGTGGCAAGACGCGCAATCGCCGCCCATGGTTTCTTCATGAGGCGACTCGGTATCGTGGCAAGCCACGCAGTCACCGGGAGCTTCACGGTGCTTTTCTCCGGCGGCATGGCAGTCCGAGCATTCGTTTTCGCGATGGGCTCCGGCCAGTTCGAAATCGGTGAATGAGTGGTCGAAGTTGTTCTCGTCGAGAATCACGATATCTGCATCCCGACCCGCGTGGTCCGTATGGCAGACGGAGCACTGGACGTTGACGGCCTCCGGGTACAGGCCGTGGTAACCCGACGGTGCGTTAACGTCGAGCGCGACTTCTTCATGACAATCCATGCAAAGCTCACGCTGTGCGCCTTTATCAAACATCTTGTGGCAGGACGAACAGTCGGCCTCGATGTCGGCGTGTCCCGAAATGACTTCGCCAGGCATGACGAGCGTTTCGATCTCCTGCGCTGCTGCAGATGTGAAAACGGCTAGTGTCATAACGAGTCCGACGAGTATGTTTCTCCGATTGGTCATTGCTCTCGGTCACTAGTACATATGCACGGCCAGTACATGAACGAGAGCGGAAATAACGAGCAAAAGGAAAAGCGGCATGTGAAACACGTGCCACAAAGAGAACAGCCGCTCGTAGAAGGACAGTTGTGCGACCTGCCGCATGCGGCCGACCTGCACCGCGGCATACGCATTTGCCGTCCTGCGCAGGTTTTTGGATTTTGCCTGCAGGGTTTCGGAAACCATCGCGCGTGCCCGAAGCTCGCGATGGATAAGAAAATAGAGACGAGCTCGAACGATGTAGTACCTGAATGTCCATGACAGGCTGCGGCGCAGGCCGATCGATTTCGTATACTGATTGCCCATGAGTTCGGCCGAAATATCGTGCAATTCCCTGATGAATGTCGGCAGGATGGCCGCGAGCCCACGACTGTTTTCGAGCGACTCCGAAATGTCACAGCGCAGTTCCTCGATGCCTGCACGCTTTCCGTAGAGACCACGATGAATGCGGGAGTAAAAGTGCTTGCCGATGATGCCGCTCAGGGCGACCGCGAGCATGCTGTAAAGGGCCACCTTGCTGTTCATGGAATCGACGCTGAAGTTGCAGTGATAGAGCACGAGCGCTGGCCCGACCAGCCCGAATACCATGTGGATGCGGAACCAGTGTTTGACGAGTCCGAGTCGGCGTAACAGGGATGACTTCTTGCCGGCAGGGTAGAGCAGCAGCAAGAGCATCAGTGAACCACCGATGATGCCGAGCCAGTAGCCGAGGCCTTCTGCAGGGTCGACGAGGCCACGGTCCCTGAGCAACCATCCGACACATAACGCGGCGAGCAGTGCGGAATAGCCGTAGAAAGAGCGGCGTGGTTTTCGGGCCAGCGATTTCCCTCTCTCCCGGGTCGCCGTGGAGGTCGCTGGTATGTCCATTGCAGTTTCGAGCATGCGGATGGGCCTTTTTATTCTACGATCAGATTGAGGTGCTCACCGTCGGCGACGGCGATGTTTGGGGATTTTGCTTCGAGGTTTTTCAGTGCATCCGTGGCAACGCCCGAGCGCGATATGCGTGCCGTGACGGTGACCGCGTCGACGCTGGAGAGCATTACGTCGGCCGATATCGACTGGCTGTCGCTCAAGACAAAGTCGAAGGGTAGCTCCGATGCAGAACGTTGCAACGCCGCAACCGGCATAGGCGGCCCTTCACTGGCGCGAGCAAAAACGAAAACGGTGTCCGTGGGCAATACGATTTCTTGCGCGCTTGACGACAGGCTTACGCTGCCCTTTAGCTGTGCGCCCGAGACGGCTGTAGATTCATCTGCGAGCGTCGCCAGCCCCTCGTCGTATTCGCCCAGCGCGGCGGCTCGGTCGTAAGCTTCTCTGGCCTCAGTCACTCGACCAAGGTGTTTGTAGGATCGTGCGAGCAACAACCAGCTCTTGCCGTCGGAGCCACTATGACCATTGTCGCTCAAGCGCTCCGCAAGCCCGTCGACGAGACTCGCAACCGACGCGATCGGCTTGCGGTCTTCCGCCGGTGAATTACGATCAACGGTATAGCCCGCGTGACTGTTTTTTTCCAGGCTGGCCGCTTGCGGCGAGCCCACGAACAGGTACACACCGGCTGCGAATACCGGGATTGCGGTGCCGAAGCCGACAATTTCGTTACGGTGGCCACGTCTTATTAGCGGTGTCGCAATGAAGCTCAAAGCAATCACCGACATCAGTAGCGTGATGATCCAGAATACAGCGGACGAATCCATATCCATTCCTGCTCTTTGTCTCAGTGTTGGTGTCGAAAACACATTATTATCAACACGAGATATCAGCTTATAAGGTTCCATCTTTTTTGACCGTGAACTCCGTCCGCTGTCGCCGAAAACCGACAGAACTCGGCCAATATCTTCGTCGTTCGGCGAATTACGTGACGCGTGTCACACTGGTCGTGTACGTCGACGATATGCTTGCCTGGGAATTGCCACAAAGAAGAAAAAGTCTTGGATAGTACGATCCAGATCTTGCTCTATGCCGTACCGATCATTCTGATACTCGGGTGGTACATGCGAAGTCATGCTCATCGCGAGTCGACGGGCCTTAATGCCCTAAAGACGTCGGTCGAGGAGGGGATGACAGAGCCACCGACCCTGCACCCGGAGATCGATCCGAAAAAATGTATTGGCTGTACCAACTGCGTTGCTGCCTGCCCGGAACAGGGCTCGCACCAGGTACTCGGCATGATCCGCAAGAAGGCGCACCTGGTTGGTCCGACCAACTGTATTGGGCACGGCGCCTGCAGGGCCGTTTGTCCGGAAGATGCGATAACGCTGGTCTTCGGTACCGCAACGCGCGGGGTCGATATTCCGCTCGTGCAGCCCGATTTCCAGACCAATGTTCCTGGTGTGTTCATTGCCGGCGAGCTCGGCGGCATGGGCCTGATCAGGAATGCGATTGAGCAGGGGCGGCAGGCCATGGAATCCGCAAGGAAACTCGTCAGAGCCCCACACAACAACAATCTGGACATCGTGATAGTCGGCGCAGGCCCGGCGGGGTTGTGCGCGACGCTGGCGGCGACCGAGTCGAAACTTCGATACGCCACCGTCGAGCAGGAAGAACTTGGTGGAACGGTGGCGCATTTCCCACGGCGCAAGCTCGTCATGACGCAGCCGGCGGTGCTGCCGATTGTCGGCAAGATGCGTTTCAAGGAAGTGCAAAAGGAAACGCTGATCGACTACTGGCGCAAGGTCGAGCAAAAGACCGGCATAAAGGTCAACTACAATGAGAACGTGCAGGCGATCGAGCCGTCGCCCAACGGCGGGTTTGTCGTCAGGACCAGTAAGCGGAACTACGATACCCGGGCCGTGCTGCTTGCCATCGGGAGACGCGGCACGCCAAGAAAACTCGGAGTGCCCGGCGAGGAGATGGACAAGGTCGTATACAGGGTCATCGATCCCCAGCAGTATCGCGGCCAACATGTGCTGGTTGTCGGCGGCGGCGACAGCGCGCTGGAGGCAGCGACGAGTATTGCGGGAGAATCGGGTACGACGGTCACGCTTTCATACCGGTCCGGCGCTTTCTCAAGGGCCAAGCCGAAGAACCGCGAACTCGTGGAGCAGATGGCATCCGTGGGCCGACTTCGTGTACTGTTCAACTCCAATGTCAAAGCCATTCGAGAGGGGGTTGTCGAAGTCGCAGTCGAGGATGCAACGGAAGACATACCCAACGACGCAGTCGTCGTATCTGCCGGCGGTATTCTCCCGAGCGCCTTCCTGCGCACGATAGGTATTCATGTCGAGACCAAGTGGGGTACCGAGTAGCGTGTGGCGGAGCTAGACGCGACGTTCTACATCATTGTCGGCGGCAGCTTTCTCGCCGCGTTCTTTAACGCCGCATTCTCCGCCGGCGGTGCCATGATAATCCTGGCCGCAACCAGCACGGTGTTGCCGGTTGCTGCCATCGTTCCGATCCACTCCACGCTGCTGATTGGATCGACGTCGGCCCGCGCGATGTTCTTCTGGCGCCATATCGACTGGAAAATCGCGGCTCCGTTTCTCGTGGGAAGCGTCGTCGCGGTAGCGATTGGTGCCCGGGTCTATTTCGAATTGCCGGATACGATCATTGCCGCGGCCATCAGTGTCGTCATGCTCATCGCGATATGGCTGCCCGAAATTCGCTGGCGTCCGAGAATCAGGCAACCCTGGGCAGTCGTGGGATTCATTCACTCGTTGTTGTCGACGCTGTTCGCGTACGGAGCAGTATTTCATGCCGTGATCCTGCACACGGGCCTCAACAAACGACAAATCGTTGGTACGATGGCGGCCTGCCTGACGGGCATGAGTATTTTCAAGATCACGGGCTACGTTACCAATGGATTCGACTACACACCGTTCCTGCAAATTATCTTATTCTCTATCGCCGCGGCGCTGGTCGGTACGTACGCTGGCAAGCTCGTGATCGACCGAATATCCGAGGCATTGTTTCGCACCGTGTTCAGGGTGCTTGTGACCGTCACGGCTGTGCGCCTGCTTTATGTGGGTGTCTTCGAGTAGTCATGGCGTTGTACCAGTTCTTCAAGGAAAGGGAGTTGCGCGGCCAGTCGCTGGTGCTCGTTACCGTATTCGAGACGGACGGTTCGACGTACAGTAAGGCGGGCGGGCAAATGCTCATCGATACCGACGGCAACTTCTGCGGCATGCTGTCGGGCGGCTGCCTGGAGGGCGATCTCGTCGAACGCTCGCGCACGGTCATCGAATCGGGCGAGGCACAGACAGCGACCTACGACCTCGGCGCCGACGATGAACTCTGGGGGCTTGGCGTCGGCTGCGATGGCACCATGCGGGTCCTGTTGCAGCCCCTGTCAAAGGAAGACGACTATCAGCCGTTCGCCGCTGTCGCCGAGGTGCTGAACGGCGCTGCGCCAGCGATAATCGCAACCGTCATTGCCTCAGAGTCGGGTACCGCCGAACCTGGCGCGGCCGTCGTATTTCGGGAAGACGAATCGAATAGTTTCGGCATCGATGACGACATTGTCGGAAGGATTGCCCGTGAGACGTCCTTCGATGGTGTTGCCGTGACCAGGAACATCGAGTATCCGAACGGCAGCTGTCGCGTGCTGGTATCGAAACTGTCGCCGGCACCCGCCTTGCTGATCCTCGGTGCCGGCCTGGACTCGGAGCCTGTCGCACGATTTGCCGCAGAGCTGGGCTGGCGTTGCACCGTCATCGATCACCGCCCGGCATACATCGAAGCTAGAAATTATCCGCCGCACACACAGAGCCTGTGCTGTAACACCGATGAGCTTGATACCCACGTCGATCTCAATGCCTGCGACATGGCGATAGTGATGAGTCACCATCTCGTGAGCGACCGAAGCTATCTCGAACGGCTTGCGCGTTCCAGGGTCGGCTATGTCGGCCTGCTTGGCCCCCCGGGGCGGCGCGACCGGCTCCTTGCTGAACTTGGTGACCTGGCCACGAATCTGCGTGATCGCCTGCGGGGTCCGGCCGGTATTGTCCTTGGCGGCCGCGGGCCTGGGCCGATCGCTCTCGAGATCGTCGCCGAAATGCAGCAATACCTAGCCGATCGTGTTTAGGTCGGCCGTAGTATCGACGTCAATCGCTGCCGGTTCGAATAATACGGTCTTCAGCACGAAACGCTCATCGTCAAACAACGCGCGAGCGCCGGTGTCGCCATGCAGTGCTATCAGATCCGCAAATGTCCCGCGGGCAAACAGTACCGGTGGACCCGCCGTGCCGGCATAGGCTGTCGCAACGATTTCATCATCACTACCCGACCATTCTTCGAGCAGACCCTGCAAGTGTTCGGCGCTCACGAGAGCCTGGTCCGCCATCAGAACGAGGAGAGCGGCAGCGTCGCTGCGGCAGGCACTGACAGCGCGAGCGATGCTGCTCGCCAGGCCGGTCTCATAGTCGTCGTTGACGACGACAAAGCCTGAGTCATCTGCGAGCACCGCCAGCACCCTGGCCATATCGTGGCCAATCACGGTAAGCACTTTTTTCCCGCAGACTCGCTGCGCTGCCGCCGTAGCCCGGCGTACCAACGGCGCGCCGCCTACCTCGGCCACCTGCTTCGTGGACCCGAACCGGGTCGAGCGGCCTGCAGCCATAATTGCGGCGAAAATGTCGTGTCGAGTAGCTGTCATGCGCTATCAATTCGTAGATGTACGAAGTGCGAACTGTGTTTCTACTGGGTACGCTAGAAATGCGCAACTGCGAAGAGGTGATTCATGAGTCGCACGGTTCTTTGTGTTGTCGAACTCGACAACTATCCGGAGCAGGTCGTCGCCCGCGCCGCCTGGCTCGCTAAACTCCATGACTGCGATCTCGAGCTCGTCCTGAGCGATCCCGCCATGAACTACCTGGGCGAGAGTTTCGTAGTTTTTGCCGAACTGCAGATGCTGCAGGATTCGGTGACGGCGGAACAGGAAGGCCGCTTACAGGAGCTGGCTGACTCCGCAGGGAAGGGTGGCGTCACCGTACGCACGAGCATTTCGCACGAAAGGCCCGAAGCCGACATGGTCATCGACAAGGCCGAGGAATGCGATGCCATCCTCGTCGTCAAGGGAACGCACTGGCACACGCCGTCTGAACGCGCGTCGTTTGCGTACACGGACTGGCGCCTGATTCGGCGTCTCGAGCGTCCGTTGTGGTTCGTCAAACCCGTCGAGTGGCGCGAGAAGCCCGTCATTATCGCCGCGGTCGACCCGACCCACGCCAAGGATCCTGAGCACAAGGTGGACCACGCGATTGTCAATACGGCACAGGAATTAGCCGAAAAGTGTGACGGCAAGGTCCTGCTGCTACATACGTACCAGCGTCTCGAAGAAATCGGCACGCGCGCGACATGGGCCTTCAAGCCCGTGAAGCTGCCGATAGACGAAATCGACAGGAAGATAACCGAGGAGCATCACAAGGCGCTCGAGACGTTCGCTGCGAAATGCAGCATCGATGAGGAGGCAGTACACCAGCTGCCCGGCCGTGCGCACGAGATACTGCCGATGTTTGCGCGGTCAAACGGGTCGGACCTCGTCGTCATGGGAGGCGTCGCGCGATCGCGGCTCAAGAGGCGTGTAGGCAGTACGGCGGCACAGGTTCTCGATCACTTGCCCTGTGACGTGCTGATCGTCCACGCCTATCCGTAGATCTGCTTCATGATCGGCGCCATCTTGCGGCTGCCGACCATGCTCATTGTCGTCAGTAGCCCGGCCATCATGGCTCCCGTGACGCCGCAGGTCAGTATGTCCTGGCCCGTCAGCCAGAGCCCGGGTATGCGGGTCTCGGGCCTCAGCCAGTCCTGCTGCATGCGCTCGGGCGTATGCGCGAGGCCGTAGAGTTCACCGTGCTGGTAGCCGCCAAACCAGTCGGTCGACAACGGCGTTGACACCTCGAAGTAATCGACCTTGCCGCGGACCTCGGGAACCTTGTCATACAGGGTTTGCATGAGCCTGTCGCCCAGTTCCGCCTTGAAGGCATCGTAGTCTTCGCCGCGCTTGCCCCAGGTCTTGTCGCGCCAGCGGGCAAACCATTCGTAAGGCGCGGGCGCCACGATCTCGATCGTCGCCGTGCCCGGGTGCCGGTTGAGATAGTCCGGGTCCTTGGCGGAAGGAAACGAGATATAGACGACCGGGAACGGTGCCGTGCGGTCTTCCATGAAAGCGTCGACAGCGGCGTCGTAGTCACTGCCCGGGTAGATCCAGTAGTTGGTCTTCGGCAGCCCGAGCTCTTCGGCCGTGGCGTTGAGACCGATATAGACGCCGAGATGTGCAAAGCTCGGCTCCACGTGTTCGAGCGCCTGCTCGTAGCCGCTCTGCTCCACGATCGATTTCGGCAGCAGGTGGCGAAACGTATTGTCGACGCCGGCAGAGGATATGACGCGCTCGCAGGCAATGCGATGACCGTCCTGCATCTCGACGCCCGCAACGCGGCCGCCCTCGACGAGAATTTCCCTGACCCGCGCATAAGTAAATACCTCGCCGCCGGCCTCCCGGATCTTCGGGATGATGCTGTCCGCGATCTTCCAGGCGCCGCCCACCGGGTAATAACCGCCGTAGAGGTAATGACGTGCGATCATCGCGTGCACCATGAACGTGGACCGTTTCGGCGGCAGGCCCATGTCGCCCCACTGGCCGCACAGCACTGCGATCAGGTCCTGGTTGTCGGTCAACTCGCTGAGTACATCGTAGGTGTTGCGGAAGAATACCTTCGGTGTCTTCCACTTGAGGTAAGGCTTCGCAAGCGATTGCTGCCAGGGTTTCAGCGCGCGTCCCATCGCGAAGGCCGATAGCGCGCCCCCCGTGCTCGACAACAGCTTGAGGTACTCGTCGATCGCGTGTTCCTCGCCCGGAAACTGCCGGACCAGGTTGGCGCGAAACTCCTGCTTGCCGGCATGGGCAGTAAAGACCTTGTCGCCGACATAGAAGCGATCGTACTCGTCGGCCATTGGCGCCCACTCGAGCTTGCCGTCGGAGAGGAAGTCGAACATACGCCGCGTGCGCGTCTTTGTGCCGACGTCGCCAATGTAATGCACACCAACGTCCCACTCGTAGCCACTGCGTTCGTAGGAATGAGTGAAACCGCCGGCCGTGTAATGCTGCTCGAGCACGCAGACTTTCGAGCCCAGCTCGCTCAGTAGCGCGGCCGTTGTCAGGCCACCCATGCCCGAGCCAATGACGATAGCGTCATAGTCGGGCGCAAGGCGTGAAGGGCGATATCGGTAGCCGATTCGCAGGGTGCTGGGTTTCATCGCTGCCATCCCTCGCAGCGTAATCGAAATCAGGCGCTCTTGGCGAGTTTCTGTTGACAGGCACCCTGAGCGATGAACTAACATAAGAATATTGAATAATTATCATTTATTTCATAAGGCTTACTTATGCATCTAACGCTACGGCAGTTGCAGTGTTTTTCGGCTGTTGCGCGCAACCTGAGCTATACGAAGGCCGCCGATGAACTGCATCTGACCCAGCCCGCCGTATCCATGCAGATCCGCCAGCTCGAGCAGCAGGCGGGGCTCGCACTGACCGAGCAGCTAGGCAAGCAGGTACACCTGACAGAGGCTGGCGAAGAGGTGTTCCGCTACGCGCGCTCGATTCTGCAGCAGGTCGACGAGATGGACCACGTGCTCGACAAGCTCAAAGGCTTCGCTGGCGGCCGGCTGCGTATCGCGGCCATATCCTCGGCCAACTACTTCGCACCGCGCTTGCTGGGCACGTTTCACCAGCGCTTTCCCGACGTCAATGTCAGTATCGAAACGACCAACCAGGCCGCCGTTGTGAAGCTCGTCTCGGAAAACGAGGTCGACATGGCGATCATGGGGCAGCCACCCGGTGAGGCGCATCTCGAGGCGCTGGAGTTCATGGATAATCCGCTGGTCATCGTCGCGCCCCCCGGTCACCGGCTTTCCGCGCGCAAGCGCATCGCGCTTAAGGAGCTCGAAAAAGAGATATTCCTGATCCGCGAGCCGGGTTCAGGAACACGAGGGGCCATGCGGCGCTTTTTCCGCGAGCAGAAGCTGAAGCTTACGACCGGCATGGAGATGGGCAGCCTGTCAGGTATCAAGCAGGGCGTTCAGGCCGGCCTCGGTCTCGGGCTGCTGCCGCGCGGCGCCGTGCAGGTCGAGCTCGGGCTCGGCAACCTGGTCGAGCTCAAGGTGAAAGGGCTGCCAATCCAGCGGCACTGGTACGTCGTGTTGCACAAGGGCAAACGGCTGTCGGTCGCAGCCGAGGAATTCAAGTCTCTGCTGACAGACGAGGCCGTCGAGCTGCTGAGCGGCTAAACGGCCCGCGACGCCGGCAGCACGATATCTGCGAGTGAATCGTAGACCTTGTCAGCGCCAAGTTCGGCCGCAGGGCGGGCCGTGTATCCGTAGCTGACGAGCACGACGTCGACGCCTGCCGCGCGCGCCGTCTTGACGTCGGTCTCGCTGTCGCCGATGTACAGCGCCGCTTCGGGTAGCGACTCGAGGCGCTCGATGACTTCGAGGAGCGGCGCGGGATCGGGTTTGCGCGGCAGTCCCGAACCGGAGCCGAGAATCACGTCGAAATACTGCGGCACACCAAGATCATCGATGAGCTTGTGGCACAGATCGTCGGGCTTGTTGCTGCAAATGCCGATCCGGGTGCCCGATTCGCGTAGCCGCTTCAGGCAATCCTCAGCGCCTTTGTAGAGGTAGCTCTGGGTGTTTTCCTGCCGCAGGTACTCATCGTGGAACAGCTCGGTGAGCTTGTCGACGACGTAGCGGCTCTTCTTGACGCGCAATTCGGCCAGGGCCCGCAGGACAAGCAGCCGCGGTCCACCTCCGATCATGTAACGTACGAGGTCCACTTCGAGTGGCGGTAGCTCTTCGCTCGCCAGCGTGCGATTGAGTGCACGTTGCACGTCCGCGGCGGAATCCACGAGCGTGCCGTCGAGATCGAATACGACTGCGGGTACCGGCGTGTTCATCATGCGACCAGCCGTGTGTCTTGCTTCCTGGCGGCCAGCATCTGCTTCAGGATCGGCATCAGAATCAATTCCATCGCCAGCAGCATCTTGCCACCCGGAACCACTATCGTGTTGCGTCGCGAGATGAACGAGTTATTGACCATCGCGAGCAGGTACGGAAAGTCGATATCGAACTTGGCTGGATCACGGAAACGGATGACGACGAAGCTCTCATCGGCCGTCGGAATATCGCGCGCGATGAACGGGTTCGACGTGTCGACGGTCGGCACGCGCTGAAAATTGATGTCCGTACGAGAAAACTGTGGCGTGATGTGCGTTACGTAGTCCTCCATGCGCCGCAGGATCGTCGTCGTGACGTCGCGCTCGTCGTAGCCGCGGTCCAGCGTGTCGCGGTGGATCTTCTGAATCCACTCGAGGTTGACGATGGGAACGACGCCGATCAGCAGGTCGGCGAACTGGCCAACATCGCATTCGCCCGTGTCTATCGCGCCGTGCAGTCCTTCATAAAGCAGCAGGTCGGTGTCGCGCGGGAGTTCTTCCCAGGGCGTGAAGTTCCCGGCCGGCACGCCGTGCTGTGCGGCTTCTTCTTCGTTATGCACGTAGTAACGGCGTTTACCGCCGCCCGTTTCGCCGAACTCCTTGAACAGGCTCGCCAGTTCGCAAAGCAGGTTGGCTTCGGGTCCGAAGTGACTGACATTCTCGCCGCGACTGGCGGCATCGGCAACCGCAGCACGCATGGCCGCGCGCGAATAGCGATGGAAGCTGTCGCCTTCGATGATGCTGGCGGTCGCATCGAGGCGACGAAAAATATGCTCGAACGCTGTCTTCACCGTGGTTGTACCGGCGCCAGACGAGCCTGTTACTGCGACGACTGGATGTTGCTTTGACATGGTGTGCTACCCCTCTTTTTATATGGGGCTCAAATTAGCATCTACATGAATAATTAAAACTAATAAGTTTTTATCAAAACCATAAGCTAATGCTTATATATTTTTCCGCCTTTCATGACGAAGTCGACCTCGAGCAGCGCCTCTATCGATTCCAGCGGCGAACGTTCCACAGCGATGATGTCGGCAAATTTGCCGGCCTCGATCGTGCCGATGGAATCGGACATGTCGATGAGATCGGCAGCGTTGATAGTCGCGGTCACGATGACGTCCATCTCGGACATACCGGCTTCGACCATGAGCACGGCTTCTTCGGCGTTGGTGCCGTGCGGCGAGATGCCACTATCCGTGCCGTACGCGACATTGACCCCGGCCTTGTGCGCTTTCTCGAAATTGCCGGCCATGTCGTTGCCCACGCGAATCGCCTTTTCCTTGACGGCATCGCTCATGTAGTCGGCTTCAACGGCTGCGGCCGCAACGGTCTTGCCGGCGAGCAGCGTGGGGACCAGGTAGGCACCGGTTTCCCTGAACCGCTTTATCGCCCGCGGCCCCGTGTAGGTGCCGTGTTCGATGCTGGCGACGCCGGCGTCGAGCGCCGCGACGATGCCATCCTCTTCATGCGCATGCGAGGCGACCTTGCGCCCCATGCGTGCTGCGGCCAGGACGATTTCCCTGAGCTCGTCCATCTCCATTTGTTGGCCCGTACCTGTCCTGCGGTCCGTCATGACACCGCCCGTCGAGGTGATCTTGACGAGGTCCGCGCCGTACTTGATGACGTTTCGAGCTGCGCGTCGGCAGTCGTATGGCCCGTCACAAACGTTCGGTGACGTGTAGATATCCATCAGGTCGGGGCTGACGCCGCTGACGTCGGCGTGGCCGCCTGTAATGCCGACGCCGCCCGCCGCGATGATGCGCGGCCCGTCGATCCAGCCGTTGTTGATAGCGTCACGCAGCGCGTACATCTCCTGCGGCGAAGAGCCGACATCCCTGACCGTTGTGAACCCGGCCTCGAGCGTGTTCATTGCGTAGTAGATGCTGCGCATCTGCATGAGCTGGTCCGACATCCTGAGAGCATCGCGATCACGATGTGGCCCCATCTCGCCCTGCAGGTGAACGTGCATGTCCATGAGCCCCGGTAACACGAACTGCTCGCTGAGATCGATTACCGTGGCGTCGCCGTCGATGCTGTCGGCGCTGACGAATCCGTCGCGTACCGCGACGATTCTGTCGTCCTCGACGACAATGGTCTTGTTACGTGCAGGCGCCTGGCCGGGCACGGCCAGCAGTTCACCGGCATGAATCAGGGTGACGCTGCCGGCGGCCCACACATTCGGGGCAATAGCCAGCGTTGCCGCGACAACGGCAATCAATCGGTACTGCATGTGACGCTCCTCAGTAGCTCGCGTAGTAGTTGACTAACGCTTCGATGTCGTCGGAGTCTACTTGTTTCAGTTTCTCGGCCATAGCGTCGAGCAGGTTCTCGCGGCGGCCGTCCTGGTAGGACTGCAACGCGTAACGAAGATAGACGCCGCGCTGTCCATGCAACGGAATGCCCAGAGCGTCAGCAACCGCGGGATCGTCGGGTTTGAGGTGGCACTGGCTGCAGAGCTTCGCGTGGATCTTTTCACCCCTGGCCGCGAGCGCTTCATCGTAGTCCTCTTTGGACGAGTCGCGTTTCTGGGCAGCGTAGTGTTCGGCCAGGTTCGCGATGCGCTCGTCGCTCGTATGCAGAACCGTCTCGCACATCAATGGCTCATAACGACACTGGCGGGCACCGTCCCTGTATGCATAGATGGCTTCCTCGATGTGCACGGCAGGCATCCCCGCAATTACCGGGGCATCGAGGTTCTCCGCGGCAAGGCCGTCGACGCCGTGACAGTCCTGGCAACCCGTGGTCAGGGCAGGCTCTGAGGCGGCCAGTCCGGGCAGCAGAACGCACAGCGCCACAAAGGAGTACCGGTGTATCGTCGAAATTGTTCGCATAGCGTCCTCTCTAAGCCCGGTGTAGGCGTTAATACTTACAAATCAGCTGAATATCGGGATCTCGCGTCACACTATGGTTTAGTATATTAGAAGCGCGTCATACGCAATCTCGGAGTACACGTATGTGCCTCGCGGTACCGATGAAAATTACAAAAATAGACGGCTTTCAATGCACCTGCGAGGCCAGGGGGATCGAGCGCGAAGTCAGCCTGTTCATGCTGCAGGATGAGGCCCTGACGCCCGGTGACAACGTTCTCGTGCACGTCGGCTATGCTATTCAGAAAGTCTCCGACGAAGATGCGGCCGAGACCTGGGCCCTGTTCGACGACATGCTGGCCGCCGAGATCTAGCCGTTCCAATAGAGGACCAGACGATGTGTGATACTTGTGGATGCAATATTACGCCCGGAAACGAACACCTCGTGGCTGCCGGTGGCCATCTCGCGCAGACGGCGGCCGGCAACGAGTCCGTCGAAGTGCTCAAGGGCCTGCTCGACGCCAACGATCACCAGGCGGCGCACAACCGCGAACATTTCCAGCGCCATGATGTGCTCGCGATCAACCTGATGTCGTCGCCCGGAGCCGGCAAGACGGCGCTTCTCGAAGCGACGATCGATGCGTTGGGTGACGGCCTTCGGGTCGCGGTCGTCGAGGGCGATCTCGAGACCGAGAACGACGCCGAGCGCATCCGCGACAAGGGCGTAGCCGCCGTGCAGATCAGTACGGGCAGCGCCTGTCATCTCGACGCACACATGGTGCATACGGCATTGCACGAGCTGGATCTCGACGGCGTAGACGTCCTGTTCATCGAGAACGTCGGCAACCTCGTTTGTCCGGCAAGTTTCGATCTTGGCCAGCATGCAAACGTCGCGTTGCTGTCGACACCCGAAGGCCATGACAAGCCCGCCAAGTACCCGGTCATGTTCCGAGGTGCCCAGCTCGTCGTGATCAGCAAGGCCGATTTGCTGCGTGTGCTCGACGATTTCGACCCGTGCTATGCCACCGACTGTGTCCGGCAACTTGCCAACGAGGCGCCCGTCATCGAGGTCTCAGCGAAGACCGGCGATGGCATGTCGAACTGGCTCGACTGGGTGCAGGACGAACTCGGCAAGATTCGTCAACATAAGGTCATGCGCTCTAGCGGGGACAGCGCGTGAGCCGCAGCGCTGCGGAGTGGCTCGCCGCGCTCAAGGAACTCGGCGACGGAGAGCCCGTGCGTATCATGAACGTGTGCGGCGGCCATGCATCTGCCCCGAGGAGGATGTCTACGAGGCCATACAGCTTGCGCTCAATGAGGACATCACGCTGGTGGCATTCGGGGACATGCTGCGGGTCCCCGTCAATGCGCCCAAGCGAGAACCGCGCTCGCTCGAACAGGCGAAGGCCGCCGGCGGCGATATTCGGCCGATCGCATCGCCCACCGAGGCCGTGCGCATTGCGCGTGAAGACCCCGACCGAACGGTGGTGTTCTTCGCGGCCGGTTTTGAGACCACGACCGCGCCCGTGGCGGCCATGCTCGCGGAAGGCGCGCCCGAAAACCTCCTCGTACTGCTGTCCGGTCGCCTGACCTGGCCGGCCGTCGCAATGCTGCTGGATTCCGGCACGCCAGGCTTCGACGCGCTCGTGGCGCCGGGTCACGTGGCGACCGTCATGGGCCCGGAGGAGTGGCAGTTTGTCGTCGACAAGCACGACATACCGGCTGCTGTTGCCGGCTTCACGCCTGAGTCTCTGTTGGCTGCCATGTACTCGGTGCTGCGACAGCTGCGCGACGACCGGCATTTCCTCGATAACTGCTATTCGCAGGCCGTACGCGAAGGCGGTAACAGGGAAGCGCGGAAGCAGCTCGAGCGCGTCATGGAGGTGGTCGATGCCAACTGGCGTGGCATAGGCATCATCCCCAGGTCCGGATTCGCGTTGCGCGAGGAATTTGCGGCACACGATGCGCGCAGGCGATTCAGGTCCTATGCCGACGAGTCGAGAAAGCGGGTTGGCGAGATGCCGCCGGGCTGCGATTGCGCGCAGGTCGTGCTGGGCAAGATCTACCCCAACGAGTGCCGCCTTTACGGTCAGGCCTGCACGCCGCGCAAACCGATCGGTCCCTGCATGGTCTCGGACGAGGGCGCCTGCAGAATCTGGTGGTCGGCCGGCTATCGTGACAATGTCTGGGAAGGGCGGCGCGAGGCCGGTGGCTAGCAGCGCGCCAGGGCTGGCAGATTCGCTGGCAGCCATTCGCATTACGCTCGTCGGTCACGTTCAGGGTGTCGGATTTCGACCGTTCGTATACCGGCTCGCGCACGAACACGGGGTGCGCGGCTCGGTACAGAATCGCGTTGGCGAAGTCGAGGTCATCGCTGTCGCAAGTCCCGCGGTACTGCGCGCGTTCCAGGCCGACCTGGTCGAGCGCGCACCGCCGTTGTCGCGACCTGAGATCAGTGGCGCGGAAGCTATCGATGGCCCGATCGACGATCTGACGGACGAGACTACGGCGACCCGTTTCGAGATTATCTCGAGTTCGGCCGGCACCGATGCGCAGGTGTTCGTGCCGCCCGACTACTTCATGTGCGATGACTGTCGGCAGGAACTCGACGATGCGGCCGATCGTCGCTATCAGTACCCGTTCATCAACTGTACGCAGTGCGGACCCCGCTACACGCTGATCGAGGCGCTGCCCTACGACCGGCCGAATACGAGCATGTCGGGCTTTCCGCTGTGTGCCGAATGCGAAAAGGAATACCTCGATCCGTCGGACCGGCGCTTCCATGCCGAGCCCGTTGCCTGCGAGCAGTGTGGCCCGGGCCTGCGATTCGAGGTGGATGGTCAGCCTGGCATCGCCGACAACCCGTCGGCACTCGAAGCTGCTGTCGTCGCACTGCGCGAGGGCAAGGTCGTGGCTATCAAAGGCATCGGTGGCTACCACCTGGTTTGTGATGCGTGCGATGCAGAGGTCGTCAACAAGCTGCGGCAACGAAAGCACCGGCCTGACAAGCCGCTCGCCGTCATGTTCCCGGTCGCGGGAGAGGATGGGCTGGCGGCGGCGCGTCGCTTTGTGGAGTTTCGCGATACCGAAGCACAGCTCGTCAGCAGCCCGATCCGACCCATAGCGCTGGCGGGCAGAAAGTCCGATTGCGCGCTTGCCGACAACATTGCCCCGGGTCTTGGCGAAATCGGCGTGTTCCTGCCGTACAGCCCGCTGCACCAGATGCTGCTGGATCGATTCGGCGGCCCGCTGGTCGCTACGTCCGGCAATATCAGCGGGGAGCCCGTACTCACCGACAACGAAGAGGCCACGGCCAGGCTCGGGAGTATTGCCGACAGCTATTTGCAGCACGATCGGCCGATTGTTCGGCCGGCGGACGACCCTGTCTTCAGGCATATCGATGGCGCAATGCGGCCCTTGCGGCTCGGTCGAGGTTGCGCACCCGTTGAATTCGAATTGCCGTGGTCCCAGGAGCGGCCGCTGCTGGCCGTCGGCGGACACATGAAAGGCACCGTCGCCCTGAGCTGGGACCGCCGCGTTGTCGTTTCACCGCATATCGGCGAGATGGACAGCCCGCGCAGCCTCGAGGTATTCGAGCAGGTTGCCACCGACCTGCAAGCGCTGTACGGCGTGCGCGCCGAACGCATCGTGTGCGACGCGCACCCGGGCTACACGACGCACAAGTGGGCGCGTCGGCAGCAAGGCGTGGCCGTCGACAAGGTCTGGCATCACGAGGCCCACGCCAGTGCGCTCGCTGCCGAAATCGGCGCGCAGGGCCAGTGGCTCGTGTTCACCTGGGACGGAGTCGGCCTCGGACAGGATGAGACCCTCTGGGGCGGAGAAGCATTGACGGGGAACGCGGGCTGCTGGGAAAGGGTTGCCAGCATGAGGACATTCCGGCTGCCGGGAGGCGAACGTGCCGGCAGGGAGCCCTGGCGCAGCGCGGCTGCGCTGCACTGGGAATGCGACCTGTCCTGGCCAGATTGCCCGGACACCGACGGCCTGGCGCACGCGGCCTGGCGGCGACAGATGAACGCGCCTGTGACGAGCGCCGTCGGCCGCCTGTTCGACGCGGCCGCCGCGCTGATTTGCGAGGTGCCCGTCACGAGTTTCGAAGCACAGGGCCCGATGATGCTCGAAAGCCTGTGCCGTGAAGCCGGCGAAGTTGTCGAATTGCCGCTTGTCGATAGCGGCGACGGCATTTTGCGCAGTGACTGGCGGCCGTTGTCGCAGGTGATCGGTGACAAGAAGCGCAGCCAGCGCGAGCGCGCGGAGACGTTTCACACGAGCATTGCGACAGCGATCGGCCGGCAGGCTGGCGCTATTCGCGAGCGGCAGGCGGTTGACCAGGTCGGCTTGTGTGGGGGCGTGTTCCAGAATCGAGTGCTGACGGAGCAGGCGATGGATCTGCTGCGGCGGCAGGGCTTCGAGGTCTGGCTCCCCACCGAATTGCCGTGCAATGATGCGGCATTGAGTTTTGGCCAGGCCGCCGAAATAGCGGCGCGAGGAACATGATGGACGACAAACGCATCTCACTGGCGCACGGTAACGGCGGCCGCTTCATGCGCGAACTGATCGAGGACGTGTTCGCCCGGCAATTGGCCGCGAGCGAGCTCGACGTACAGGCCGATGCGGTCGCCATCGAGTTGGGCGAAGGCGAGGTAATGATTACGACCGATGGCTTCACGGTCCAGCCGCTCGAGTTTCCGGGTGGCGACATCGGATCACTCGCCGTGCACGGCACGACCAATGACCTGGCCGTGTCGGGCGCAAAGCCGATGTACCTGACCCTGAACGCGTTCATCGAAGAAGGGTTCGAGACTGCGCGGCTCGAACGTATCGTCGGCAGCCTGGCAGAGGCGGCACTCGAGTCCGGCGTTCGCATCAGCGCCGGCGACACCAAGGTCGTGCGGCGCGGCGAGGGTGGTGGTCTCTACCTCGCAACCACGGGCGTAGGTGTGCGCTTGCCCGGCGTCAGGCCATCGATGAGCCTGATCCAGGATGGCGACGTCATGATCGTAAGCGGGCCGGTCGGGGATCACGGCACGGCCGTCATGCTGGCGCGCGAGGAATTCGGCCTTCGCGGCGATCTCGTCTCCGACGCGGGCCCTGTCATGCAGTTGACCGAACCCTTGCTGGCCCTCGATGGGCTGCGTTTCATGCGCGACCCGACGCGAGGCGGGATCGCGTCGATCGGTCACGAGATCGTCAAGGCGACCGGCCTCGGCGTGCGATTCGAAGCAACGATTCCCGTGCGTGAGCCCGTGCAGTCCGTCTGCGAAATGCTTGGCTACGATCCCTATTACCTGGCCTGTGAAGGTCGTGTCGTCGCGGTCATTGCGGAGGACCAGGTCGATGCCGCGCTCGGCATCTGGCGCGACATTCCTGCGGGCCGGGACGCCGCGCGGATCGGGCGCATCACGGCCGCTGCAGAGCGGGTGATTCTCGAAACCCCGTTGGGTGGCGAACGCTTCCTCGAAGAACTCGAGGACGATCCGCTGCCGAGGATTTGCTAGGCCTCGAGCTCCAGGCTTTTCAGGATCATCGCATCGCCGCTGACAACCTGGGTGCGATAATCGCCGCAGGCGCCGCAAACCAGGCGATTCGGTACTGCGGGTGTCTCGGCGCCGCAGTCTGTGCATCGGACGACGATGTCGGCTTCGTGAATAATGAGTTCGGCCGTCTCGGCGATTGTCCCGGCTGCGGCGATCGGGTACGCATTTCTCAGGAGGTCGGCTTCGACCCCGGATAGTGGCCCGATATCGAGTTCGATCTTCACAACGCTGACGGCAGAGCGTTCAGCTGCTATCGCCGCGACCTGTTCAAGAAGCGACATGCAAACCGAGAGCTCGTGCATTCACACGATTTCGACGAGCTCGATATCGAACGTCAACGCCTGGCCCGACAAGGGGTGGTTCGCATCAACGGTGATCGAATCATCGGCAACTTCGGTCACGACCAGGTTCATGATCTGTCCGTCAGGGCTCTGGCTTTGCAGCTGCATACCGACAGCCGGTTCCATGTCGTCGGGTAGCGCATCGCGCGACACTTCCTGAACAAGCTGTTCGTGGCGCTGGCCGTAGGCGTCGTCGGGCGCGATGGTCACGGTCTTGTTTTCGCCGACACTCATTCCGTCGACGGCGCTGTCGAATCCCGGAATGACCTGTCCGCCGCCCAGCGCAAATTCCAGTGGCTCGCGGCCTGCGGAACTGTCGAACTGGGTGCCGTCGTCGAGTGTGCCGGTGTAGTGTATTCGTACCGTGTCGCCGGATTTGGCCTGAGTCATATTTGTCTCCGTTACTGACACGCGACTATAGCAGAATCGTGATGCCGGACTGGGGCAACTACCTATTTGAATCACGACAGCCCGGGTCTAATTTGAGACTGGGGAGCTGCGTACGGCAGGTGGTGCTATGAACGAATCGTCAACCGTCAGGAATGTCGTCGAGATCGACACGACGGTGCCGGTCTGGGACCAGTTTTTCACGGTGGCACCGCTGGTGCTTATCGGTACCATGGACGAGGATGGATCACTCGATCTTGCGCCGAAGCACATGGTGACGCCGATGGGATGGCAGAACTACTTCGGATTCGTCTGCACGCCGCGCCACGCCACCTGCAGCAACATCGATCGAACGGGCGTCTTCACGGTGAGTTATCCGAAACCGTCGCAGGTCCTGATCACGAGCCTCGCGGCCTCGCCGCGCCAGGGCGAGGCCGGTAAGCCCGTCATCGACTATTTCAAGACGTTTCCGGCTCGCGAAATCGAAGGGCAGTTCATCGAGGACGGTTACCTCTTCTTCGAATGCCGTCATTACAAGACAATTGGCGGGTTCGGCGAGAACTGCCTGATCACGGGTGAGATCGTCGCCGCCTACGGGGATGACTCTTTTCTGCGTCATCCTGAAGGCGACGATTCGGAGACCATCCACCACCGACCGCTAATTGCCTATCTTGCGCCGGGCCGGTTTGCCGAGATAGACCGTTCGAACGCGTTTCCGTTTCCGGAGTCCATGAAGAAGTAGCCATGTGCGCAGTCAACGCGGCAAGAGTTCTCGATTACGTCAGGGGGCAGGAAGCGGCGATGATCGAGCTCATACGGGACCTCGTCGAAGCCGAGTCGCCGTCGTCCCATCCTGAAACACACGATGAAGTACGGCGCGTCCTGCGGCTGGCGCTGGCCGACGTCGGTTACGATTCGCGCGAAACCGGCGTCCCGGAAAAGCCGCGTCATGTATTTGCAAGACCAGTCGATCGACCCAGGAGGAAGCCGTCGCAACTCCTGATCGGCCATTACGACACGGTGTGGCCCGTGGGCACGCTCAATGAGCGGCCGTTCTCGATAGATGGCAACGTCATGCACGGCCCGGGCTCCTTCGATATGAAAGGTGGACTCGCGCAAATCGTGCTGGCCTTGAGCGCGATACGTGAACTTGATCTCGATACGTCGGTCGTTCCGGTCGTGTTCATCAATGCCGACGAGGAAATCGGCAGCCGCAGTTCGACGCGCTACATCCGTTGGCTGGCCGAACATGCGGACCGCGCGCTGGTCATGGAGCCGGCACTCGGTGAGAGGGGCGACCTAAAGACCGAACGCAAGGGCATCGGGCGTTTCACGATCACGGTGCACGGCAAAGCGGCCCATGCCGGCCTCGATCCCGAAGGCGGTGCCAGCGCCATCCTCGAGCTGGCACATGTCATACAGACGCTGTTCGCGCTCAACGACGTCGAGCGCGGCATCACGGTCAATGTTGGTACGGTGGACGGCGGCATACAGCCAAACGTCATCGCGCCGCACAGCAAGGCTGTCGTAGACGTACGTGTACCCACCATTGCGGACGGTGACGAGATCGAGCGCACGATCCATGCCATCAAACCGGAAAATCCCGAAGTGCGCCTGCACATCGAAGGCCGTATCGGTCGGCCTTCGATGGAAGCGACGCCACGCAATCGCGCATTGTGGGCGATAGCGAAGAGCGCCGGCAAGGAGCTCGGGCTCGACTTGCATGGCGTCCGCGCAGGCGGTGGGTCCGACGGCAACACGACGAGCCAGTACACGGCGACGCTGGACGGTTTGGGAGCCGTCGGCGCCGGTGCACACGCCATTCATGAACATCTGTTGATCGACAAGACAATAGAACGGGCTGCTTTGCTCACGTTGTTGCTCATGGCTCCACCGATGGCGAACAGCTAGGTCACGATGAGTACCAGGGTTTACGGATCGCTCGCGCGAATTGCCGATTTCGGCAACAGCAATTTTGATGTTGTGCCTTTCGATCGCTCGCAATGGGCGACGGGCGATTATGTCGAGGGCGAGGTTACAGGTGTACCGACCATGCTGTACCGGATCGAGGATCGCATGGGTCACATGGTCAAGGTGGAACCCGGCGACTGGGTTGTCGGGGCACTGGGCGACCGGGCTGCGACCCTGGAGGGCGTCGGCGGCTGGGGCGATATCGGCGACGACGGCCTCATGCACGCGCTGACGGCTGCCGGCCTGATGGGGCGTTACACGTCGATATCGACAATGATTCCCGAACCACTGGTCCTGAAATATCGCGGGCACCTGCGTCGCGACGGGCGCAAGGTGCGCATGTCGGACTTCGCCATGCGTGCCGACAGTCATGAATTCTCGACGCCCACGCTGCTGCTGGTCGGCACCTCGATGTCCGCCGGAAAGACGACCACAGGTCGTCGCGTCTGCAAGGAACTCGACCGCGCAGGCCTCAATGTGATTGGCACCAAGCTGACCGGTGCCGGGCGTTACCGCGACATACTGAGCTACCTCAAGACCGGCGCGAGCGAAATCTACGATTTCGTCGACGTGGGCCTGCCGTCGACCGTCGTGCCGGAAGCGGCCTTTCGGAAAGCCATTCGCCCGCTGCTGAATCACATCAATAATCGGCACCCGGACCTGCTCGTGGCCGAAGCCGGCGCGTCGCCACTCGAACCCTATAACGGTGCCGCGCTCATGGACGAACTGGGAGACAACATCGTTTGCACGATACTCTGTGCGTCGGACCCGTACGCCGTCGTTGGTGTGCAAAAGGCATTCGGCCTGACTCCGGATCTCGTAACCGGCCCCGCGACGACGACATCGGCCGCCGTCGAGCTCGTGCGCAAGCTGTCCGGATTGCACGGCATCAACATTATTGATCCGAGCACCAAGCTGGAATTTCGCCGGTTCCTGAGGGAGCAGCTCAAAAAATTGCCCGGTGACCAGCACCGGGCAAGCGAGGTCGGCCTCGGGGGTTGAGGCCTTTCAGTCGGCGAGCGTGATCTCTCCGCCGCCGAAACTGTATCGGAAGCCGATTCCTACTGCCCAGACATCATAGTCGTATGGCCTTGCGTCAAGTGTCAGCAGTGTCGGCAATGTCGTCTGCGAGATCAGCGTGTAGTCGTCGAGTTCGAAACTCTCATAGCGCACGTCGAATGTCGCATCGAGTCTTTCGTTCCAGCGGTAGACGGCTTCGAGCATTGCCGAGTCGAGCGTGGACTCGAGCTTTGGCATCCTGCTCTGGCCGCCGCTCAGGCTGAAATAATCGATACGCGTTTCACCTTCGCCGCGTGAATAGTCGAAACGCAGTTCGTACTTGCCGTCGGCCTGGCGCCAGACGAAACCCGTGCCGTAATGGTCGAAATCGTCATTGTGCTTGGCGCTCCAGTCCCACACATCGAACTGTTCACTGCCGAGCTGGAAAGCATCGATTCTTTCCTGACCCAGCAGGACGTACAACGAAGCGTTGCTCGATATCGCCCAGTTGGCGTCCAGCGTCACGCGCACTTCCTCGCTGTCAGTCAGGCCGAGCTGCGACTTGTTGTAGCGGTCATCCGCGATCAGCATTGTCGTATTCAATGACCATGGCGTATCGACCGGCGTTATTGAAGCGACAAGTTCACCGTAGCTGCGATAGCGGTACGCGAGGTAATACTTCCTCATGAGCGGATTCTGCCCGAGGTTGACTGCCACCGACTCGTCGTAACGGTCGATGTCGCGCTCTTCAGCGCCGCCTTTTACACGCAGGTCGAGCCAGTTGGTCGGGCGCCAGCGCACCTGGCCCCAGCCGTCGTCGATCTCGTGTTCTGCGACCTCCTGGAAGTCGCGATCCAATTCCTTGTGATCCCAGCCGGCCGAGAGTCGAACGCCATCCCACAGAAGCAGTTCGCCGCTCAGGTTGAATGTGTCGCGCTCGTAGCTGTAAGGCAGGTTTTGCTCGATTTCTCCGGAGTTGAGGAGATCGACAATCACACGATTCCAGTCCGACTGTCGAGTATTGTTGTCGCGCTCGTCATGGCGATACGAAAACTTGACGCGTCCTTTGGGGATCGGGCGGGAAGTAACCGTCAGCGAATAGTTCGTAGTGTCGACGTCACCGTCCAGGTTGCTCAGCGGCAGTGACATCGAGTTGACGTTGGGGTTGATCGTATAGGGCAGGAACGCCTCGTCCTGATCACCATTGCCTGCTGCCAGCGTAAATGCGACGAGCGTGTCCCAGGTGTTGACCCGGTACGCGCCTGACAGCGAAATTTGCTGGAACTCGTTGCCCGGGGCCATTGCCATGCGCAATTGCTCGGCGCCCGGCGCCGAAGTGAATGGCGTGTCCCAGGTCATCGACGAGTTGTTGTTCGAAAAATCCGAACCGTAGTAGGCCAGCGTTACGCTGCCTCGATCCGTGCTGTACTGTATCCCGGCGTCCACCTGATCGGTTTCGTAGTCGATCCAGCGCGGCAGCAGCGTCGACTGTGTGAACCCCGATCCGCCCGTGATATCGATGCCTTCGCGGGTCCGATGTTTGTAATCCGCGTACAGGCGGAATCCGGCGCCGGGTTTCCAATGGCCGCCCACGTCGAAGGTCTCGCGGTCCGTGTAGACGTCCTCGCCGTGTAATGAAGACGCCAGCTCGGTCATCGCGGTGGTCGTTCCTGCCGTCACCCATCCTGCAGGAAGCGTGATCGTGTCGGACTCGGTTGAGAGGAACACGGATTCGGTAGTGTCGAATCGCCGGTAGGGCAGCTTTCGATAGCCGAGGTTGAAACCGAACACGCCCTGCTTGCCGCCGTCGATCTCGAAGACACGCGAGTCTAACCCCAAGTCTTCGGCATACCAGTCGAGTCGATAGCCGTCGCTGGCATAGCGGCCCTGGCCGTCTACGTTCACATAGCCGCCGTCTTCATCGTATCCGGTTCCATTGCCGAAGCGTGCTGCGTCGTCGCTGACGTAAGTACCGCCTGCATCAACCTCGGCGCGATAGCCTTCCTCGAACGGGCAGGATTCGCAGAGCCACTTGCTCGTGTCGACCTGCGCGAAGCAAAGGCCTGGCGCAATGACGAGCAAAGGCGGAATGAGAGCGCGAGAAATTCTTGTTGTCTTCTTCAACATTAAAGCTCGCTCCTAGCGCATCAGCTTAGAGCCGGACGGATGATTCGATCCGTGGACCTGGTCGTGGCAGTTCAGGCAGGACTGGCCCAGCAGGTAGATCGAAGGCGTGTTTCCTGGCAGGCCGCGTTCATCCTGCGGCAGGCTCGGGTGACCGGCCTGCGAATGGCAGCTCTGGCAAAGCGTCGGCGCACGCATGCTCAGCATGCCCGCGTAATTCGAGCCATGTGGATTGTGGCAGTTACCACAGTCCTCGACGGCCGGTGCATGCTCCCAAAGGTAGGGTCCGCGATACTCTGCGTGGCATTCGTAACAGGTACCGTTCTCGGTCTGGTGCGCGATCGTCGAGCCGCTGAAGTCGCCGTGTGTGCTGTGGCAATCACCGCAGGCCATCTTTCCCTGGCGCACGGGATGGGCAAAAGGCTTCATGGACTGCGTCCGCTGCTGCTGGTGACAGTCAAAGCAGACCTCGGCCTGCGATGACGTAAACAGCACGGCATCGCGCTCGGCATGGCTCGTATGGCAGTCGGCACAGGCGACCGTATTCAGGTCGTGGCTGCCACCATGCCAGCCTGGTTCGGCGTCGGCCAGATGGCAGTCCAGGCAATAGCCGTTCTGCACGTCAACGGGTGTGCCCGACTCCGATCCGAACCGGACGACGGGCGGCCGTTCCCTGCCGCGCCGCACGCGGCCGGCGTGATCG
>CAMYOJ010000038.1:54621-66543 GCA_947259985.1 uncultured Woeseiaceae bacterium | reverse complement strand
TTAGGAATCTGGTGCTCTATCCGACTGAGCTACCGGGGCTTAAATTTTCTCAATATTCTAGCGCTTTTCGATGACGAAATTTCGAAACATGCGGCACGCGAAAGAAACCTGCCATGCCGCTGCCGCGAACCGCCCTTCAAGTCTTGTAAACGCAGTTGAAGGTCGTGGGCAGAAAGTTGAACGACAACGACAATCGCCCCGGAGTGCGGTTCTCGGCGTAGCCGTGTCTCAAGTGCGAAGGCCAGAAGAGACAGGCGCCGGCATCAACCTTGTAAGCAACGATCTTGAAATGATGCCTGTATCCGAGTCTATTGGGTCGATTCATATTCGGCTCATCCAGCAATAGATTGCCAAAGTCATTTAGTCCATAAGGCGATTGGAACTGGATGTGAGAGTGCTCATCGGTGCGCAGGTACAAAGTTCCACTGATCACGCTATTACAATGGTTGTGCATATACTGCCGGCCGCCGGCTTCGCACTCATTGAACCATGCATTGGTTATCCGTAGCTGTGTCTCATGGTTCATCACGTCTCGATAGACAAAGTTTGCTGCGTCCCGGATGCGGCGCCCCAGGTCTTGCAGTTCATCGTAAATCTCAAATACATTTTGCTCGTTATGATAGTGAACCAGGGGGGTCTTATAACCGGTAGTGCCATCAGTATTGGCTCTCCCAGCCGCCGGCTTCACTGTTGAATCAAAAAACTCAGCAATTCCGTCGTGTTCAATATTGATAAGCGTCAGTGGTAAGGCGAAGAGAGGGGTTGTTTCATGCTTCATGCGTCGAACTCGAAATATGTCTGTTTGTAAGCGAGTGTAACAGTGTCCGCCAACGCATTGTTGCGCCGGACGGCCGTCCGTATATTGAGGTCCATCTACTTAACGGAGGCTCGACATGACTGGAGTCGCGGCAAAAGCGATCAGCTGGACCGAATCAGGGCTTGTCCCCGATACGGTCATACGCAGTGGCATGCGACGCCTGCTGGAACGCAAACTTATCGAGATCCATGCGGGCGACGTCGAACTCGCTTCGAACGCGCTGTACGAGTTTACGACGATGATGCGCCAGTCGCCGGTCGCGCTGGTACCGGAACTCGCCAACGAGCAGCATTACGAGGTACCGGCGGCGTTTTTTGAACAGGTTCTCGGTGAGAACCGAAAATACAGTTGTTGCCACTGGTCGAATGACGTTGGAACGCTCGCCGAGGCCGAGGCCGAGGCGCTGCGCATCACGGTCGAACGGGCCGGCATTCGTGACGGTATGAAAGTCCTTGATCTCGGCTGCGGCTGGGGATCGTTGTCACTCTGGGTGGCCGAGCACTTTCCGAACGCATCGCTTACCTCGGTATCGAATTCCAGGTCGCAACAGCAGTTCATCCTCGCGGAGGCCGAGCGCCGCGATATCCGCAACGTCGACGTGCATGTTTGTGACATGAACGAATTCGATGCCGGCGACACGTATGACCGAATTGTGTCGATCGAAATGTTCGAGCACATGCGCAACTATGATGAGCTGTTCCGTTGCATCGATTCCTGGTTGGAGCCGGACGGCCGCTTCTTCATGCATATTTTCACGCACAGAAGCACACCGTATGAATACATCGACAAGGGGCCGAGCGACTGGATGAGCCGTCACTTCTTTTCGGGTGGCATCATGCCGAGCGCCGACCTGCCGCTGATGTTCCCCGAGCACCTGAATATCGAGCGTCGCTGGCACTGGAACGGCATGCACTATGCGAAGACCTGCCGCGCCTGGCTGGAACGCATGGATGCACGCCGTGCCGATGTCATGCCGATCCTCGCTGAGACATACGGCGAAAAGGAGTCGGGCCGCTGGTGGATGCGCTGGCGCATGTTCTTCATGGCTTGCGAGGAGCTGTTCCGCTACAACGGCGGCAACGAGTGGCTCGTCAGTCACTATCGATTCAAAAAGGCGGGCAACTGACATGAACGTACTCATCAACTTTGCGGCCTTCCAGTTTGGCTGGTTTTCTTCGGTGATCGGTGCCGCCCAGCAAATGCCATGGCTCGGTCCGCTGGCCTTCCTGGTCGTGCTTGCGATTCACCTGCGCCAGTCAAGCCGGCCGAAGTCCGAGCTGGGGCTCGTCATCGCCTGTGGCGTGATAGGGATCTTCTTCGACAGCCTGTTGGTGGCGGCTGGATGGGTGACCTATCCCTCGGGGCTGTTCAGTGAACTGATGGCTCCTTACTGGATCGTGACGATGTGGATGCTGTTCGGCACGACCCTCAATCTCTCGATGGGCTGGATGAAAGGCAGGCCTTTCCTGGCCGCAGTGCTGGGCGCGGTCGGCGGCCCTTCGTCGTACTATGCCGGCCAGAAGCTGGGCGGCATCCAGTTTCTCGAGTTCTTTCCGGCTATGATCGCGCTGGCTGTTGGCTGGGCCGTGTTCATGCCCTTGCTCATGCATTTGGCCGAGCGACTTGACGGCTCTGCCGAGGGCGTGCGATTCGCGGAGGTGCGGCTACCGTGACCAAAGCCCTGCACATAGCGCTGCTGTTCGGACTTGTGATGACGTCGAGCGCAGTGGCGAGCCCGGTGGACAAGAGCTGGGACTTTTCGGTACTGCTCGACGGCTCGGAAATCGGTTACCACCGCTTCCAGCTGACGGAAGACGACGGACAGCGACGGCTGACGAGCGAAGCGAAATTCGATGTTCGTTTCCTGTTCATCAATGCCTTTCGCTACCGGCACACCAACACCGAAATCTGGGCCGACGGCTGCCTCGAGAGAATCGAGGCAAATACCCGTTCGAACGGCAAAGAACTCGCTGTCACGGGCCTGCGCGCCGCTGAAGGCTTCGTCGTGGACGATGGCAAGGCGCAGAACTCCCTGGACAACTGCGTAATGACCTTCGCTTACTGGAATCCCGATTTCCTGAGCCAGCCGCGTTTGCTGAATCCGCAGTCAGGGGAGTATCTCGACGTTGAGGTTGAGCGTGTCGGGCAGGAGCCCATCGTCGTCCGGGGCGAGGAGGTTCCTGCGTCCGTGTATCGCATCACGGCCAGGAAATTGGAGCTCAAGTTGTGGTACTCAGAGGACAACGAATGGCTCGCACTCGAATCCGTCGCAAAAGGCGGCCGCATCCTTCGTTATGAGCTCACCTGATATGTCTACGCTACGCACACTGCTGTTCATCGTATTGCTGGCGGGCCTTTTGAGCGCCTGCGCATCCAAAGGACCTGAAATGGAAACCGTTGATCATGTCGACCTCGAGCGATTCATGGGGAGCTGGTACGTCATTGCCAATATCCCGACGTTTCTCGAAAAGGGCGCCCACAATGCTGTCGAGACCTACGAGCTCAATGAAGACGGCAGCATCCAGACGACTTTTACGTTTCTGAAGGACGGTTTCGACGGAGAAGCGAAGGAGTACAACCCGAAAGGCTTTGTGCGCGACACGCAATCCAACGCGACATGGGGCATGCGCTTCATCTGGCCGATAAAAGCCGACTATCGAATCGTCTACCTGGATGAAGAATACTCGCAGACGGTTATTGCACGACAGAAGCGTGACTTCATCTGGATCATGGCGCGTACGCCCTCGATCAGCGAAGAAGATTACGAGCGCCTGGTAGACCTGGCTAAATCCATCGGCTATGACGTCAGCAAGATAGAGCGCGTGCCGCAGCAATGGTGAAGCTCGGGTAAGTTACCAGGGAGAGACTGATGCGCATCGCAATCATCGGAACGGGAATCGCCGGCAATGTTGCCGCTTACCAGCTACGCGACAACTACGACATCACGGTCTACGAGGCGGCGGACTACGTCGGTGGACATACGAACACCGTCGAGGTCCGGGAAAACGGGCGCAGCCTGGCAATAGACACGGGTTTCATCGTCTTCAACGACAGGACCTATCCGAACTTCATCAGGATTCTGGATGAGCTGGGCCAGCCATCGCAAGCAAGTCAGATGAGCTTCAGCGTGCACGCGGCCGACGGCAGCCTCGAGTACAACGGTTCGTCGCTGAATGGTCTGTTCGCGCAGCGGCGCAACCTGCTACGTCCTTCGTTTCACTCGATGGTCAGGGATATCCTGCGATTCAACCGTACTGCCCTGGCCGAGATCAGCAGGAGCGACGGGGCGATATCGCTGGGTGATTTCCTTGCCAATGGCGGATACGGTGACCGCTTTCGCGACGACTACCTGGTGCCCATGATTGCTGCCATCTGGTCCGCCGAACCGTGCGCCGTGCTCGATATGCCGGCGGAGTTCCTCGTTCGGTTTTTCAGGAATCACGGGCTGCTGCAATTAAAGGATCGCCCGCAGTGGAGAGTGGTCGAGGGCGGGTCGCGTGAGTACGTGCGGCGCCTCGTGAATGGTCATCGCGACAGGATTCGCCTGAACAGCCCCGTGCAGCAAATCCGTCGCTCGGGAGATGGCATCGAAATAAGCACGGCCGAGAGTGGTCGAGAGTGGTACGACTACGCGTTTGTCGCCTGCCATAGCGACCAGGCACTGACGATGCTGGCCGAGCCCAGCAGGGTTGAGGCGGATGTCCTTGGTGCCATCGACTACCAGCGCAACGAAGCCGTGTTGCACACCGACGTATCGGTGCTGCCAAAGCGGCGCAGGGCCTGGGCAGCCTGGAACTACTTCGTGCCGGACGAATTGCACGGCCATGTCGCCGTTTCATACAACATGAACATTCTTCAAAGTCTCGATTCAGCACAGACCTACGTCGTCACGCTCAACGATGATACGAGAATCGATCCCGGGAAAATTCTTCATCGCGTCGAGTACCATCACCCGGTTTTCACGCGCGACGCGATCGCGGCACAGGCACGTCATGCAGAAGTCAACAGCGACCGGATTTTCTATTGCGGCGCGTACTGGCGAAACGGATTCCATGAAGACGGGGTCGTCAGTGCACTGAATGCCGTCAGCCATTTCGAGGAGGCGCTCAAGAATGAAGAGCTGCATCTACGAAGGGCAGGTTAGGCACACGAGGACGCGGCCGATACTGCACCGCTTTCGCTACCGCGTGTTCATGATGTACCTGGATCTCGACGAGTTGCCGCGAATATTCGCGAAGCGCTGGTTCTGGTCAGCGAAGCGGACGGCCCTGGCACGTTTTCGACGTTCCGATCACATCGGTCCCGTCGAGCAGCCGCTTGACCAATCGGTGAGAGACCTGGTCGCCAGGGAGACCGGCGTGCGGCCGGCAGGACCCATAAGGCTTCTGACCAACCTGAGCTACTTCGGGTTTTGCTTTAACCCTGTCAGCTTCTACTACTGCTTCGGTAAAGATGGCAGCACGCTCGAAACGATTGTCGCCGAAGTCAATAACACGCCCTGGGGCGAGCGCGACACCTACGTGCTGCCGGCGAAGCAGAACATTGGCAAGAACAAGGCCTGGCGTTTTCAGCCCGAAAAAAAAATGCACGTATCGCCGTTTATCCCCATGGATATCGACTATGACTGGCGTTTCACGGTGCCGTCCGATCGCACGAGCGTGCACATGGCGAATTCGAAAGACGGCACGCGCTTCTTTGACGCAGCAATAACGATGCGCCGAAGCGAAATCACCGGGGCATCGCTGGCACGCGTGTTACTCAAGTTTCCGTTCATGACGGTAAAGGTGATTCTCGCAATCTATTGGCAAGCTCTGCGGCTCTGGCTCAAGCGAGTGCCCTTGTTCGTTCACCCCGATAAGAAAAAGACCATGGTGACGCAGTGAATACCAAATCGGAATTGATCTACGGTCCAGAGGCTCAGCATCGGGATTTCAGAGTTAGCTGGCTCGACAGGCTGGCGCGGCGCATTGTTCGGGCCCGGCTGGCCAGTCTGCAGGTCGGGGAGCTGACGGTCGTCGAAGAAGGCAGGAGCGAGACTTTCGGCGGCGCCGTCGATGGTTTTGACGCGGCCGCGACGATTCGTGTTAACGCTCCATCGTTCTACAGCGATATCGCGTTCGGCGGTTCGGTGGGTGCCGGGGAATCGTATATGAATGGCACCTGGGAATGCGAGGCGCTCGATTCCCTCGTGCGCATCCTGCTACGCAACCGCAGTGTACTGGACAACGTGGAGTCCGGATCGGCCCGGCTGATGTTGCCGCTGCGCAAGGTCTTTCACTGGATGAACAGGAATACGCGGCGTGGCAGCCGGCGGAATATTGCTGCTCACTACGACCTCGGTAACGAGTTTTACAGCTTGTGGCTGGATCCGCAGATGATGTACTCGGCGGCGTGGTATCCGGACGCGGGCGCCAGTCTCGAAGACGCAGCGGTGGCGAAGCTCGATCGTATATGCAGGAAGCTGAACCTGTCTGACAAGGACAGGGTGATAGAAATCGGCACGGGCTGGGGCGGTTTCGCGATTCACGCCGCGAAAAACTACGGCTGTCACGTAACGACCACGACGATCTCCGGGCAGCAGCACGACTATGCGCGCGCACGTATCGAAGCCGAAGGTCTGTCCGACAGGATAACGCTGCTAAAGCAAGACTATCGCGATCTCGAGGGCCGCTTCGACAAGCTCGTATCGATCGAGATGATCGAGGCTGTCGGCCACGAATTTCTCGATACGTTTTTTCAAAAATGCGGTTCGCTGCTGAAGCCGGACGGAGAGATGCTGATCCAGGCGATCACGATTGCCGACCAGCGTTACGAGAAAGCGAAGACGACGGTTGATTTCATCAAGCGCTATATTTTTCCCGGAGGGTTCCTGCCTTCAGTCACCGCGATGACCCGATCGATGACGCGAGTCAGTACTCTCAGGATGATCGGCCTGGAAGACATCGGGCTGCACTATGCCCGGACCCTCGGCGACTGGCGGGCACGGTTTTTCGCGAAGCTCGACGACGTCAGAACGCAGGGATTTTCCGACGAGTTCATTCGCATGTGGGAGTACTACCTGTGCTACTGCGAGGGCGCTTTCATTGAGCGCGCCATCGGCAACGTCCAGCTGCACGCCATAGCGCCCGATGCGCGGCCGCCGAAGCACATCACGGGCTAGTTTCAGACCTCGCGAAGCTACATAATGTAGGAATGCAGGGAGTCGTAATTCGAATGCTTATTGCGATGCTGGGGTTGTTCCTGGCGTCCAGTTTGCTTCCCGGCGTGTCGATTGAGGGTACCGGGACCTTTATTCTTGCCGCCATTTTGCTCGGCGTCGTCAATGCCATCGTGCGGCCGATCGCGTTTGTCCTGACCTTGCCGCTGACGATAGTGACTCTGGGGCTGTTCCTGCTTGTCCTCAATGCGGCGATGTTTGGACTCGTGGCGGCCTTTCTGGATAATTTTGCGGTTGCCGGATTCTGGTCTGCCCTGTTCGGCGCCGTTATTGTCAGCATTACGAGCACAATTTCGTCCTGGTACATCGGCCCCGACGGGCGCTACGAGGTATTCGTCATTCGTCGCGACTAATCAGCAACGATGTGAGCTTGAGCAGTGACTATTCAAAATCGACTGGTGGACTATCACGACGGGGATGTTGTGCTCGAGGGCATGCTGGCCTGGGACGACGCGATGGACGGACCGAGACCCGGCGTCCTCGTTTCGCATGCCTGGGGTGGCCGCAGTGATTTCGAGGACGGCAAGGCGAACGTCCTGGCCGAGTTCGGGTATGCAGCTTTTGCTCTGGATCTTTACGGCAAGGGCGTGCGCGGAGCGGGACCCGAGGAGAATGCCGCACTGATGCAGCCGTTTCTTGACGATCGCGTGATGCTGCAGCGACGTTTGCTGGTATCGCTTGACACGATGCGCCAGCAGGATCCCGTGGACGCGGGCAAGGTCGCGGCGATCGGTATTTGTTTCGGCGGACTCTGTGTGCTCGATATCGCACGCACGGGTGCGGACCTGGACGGCGTGGTCAGCTTCCATGGCCTTTTCGCCCCGGCTGGCAATACCGAAGGCAATACGATCCGGGCCAAAGTGCTTGCGCTGCACGGCTGGGACGATCCCATGGCAACGCCCGAAAACGTGCTGGCGCTGTCAGAGGAACTGACGGCAATGGGTGCGGACTGGCAGTTACATGCCTACGGCAACACGATGCACGCCTTCACGAACCCTGCCGCCAATGACAGGCAGATGGGTACCGTCTATGATGCGACCGCAGACCGACGATCCTCCCGGTCGATGCAGAATTTTCTGGAGGAAATTTTCAACGGGTAATCTACCCGGGAGTAAATCACGAGTGAACAGACTGAATATTCTTGCGCTGGCTCTTTTTGCCAGTGCGATGGCCGCTTGCGGCAACAAGGATGAGACGCCCGAGTCCGACGAGGCTGCCGTTACATCGCCCGTCGCCGTCGAGGCGAGCGGTGGTAACCCGGCCGCGGAGAAGGCGGCTCTGGAGATCCAGGGTGACTACATGCGTGCGATCGTCGAAGAAATTTCGGACGACCGCTATGAAGGTCGTGGTCCGGGCAGCAATGGCGACGAAGCCGCGAGAAAGTACCTCGCAGAGCAACTGGCCGCGCTCGGCCTGGAGCCCGGTGCCGCGGACGGCAGCTGGGAGCAGGCATTCGATCTCGTCGGCGTCAATGCGACGCAACCGGACACGTGGACGTTCGACGGTCATGATCGTTCGTTGATACTGCAACAGTGGGACCAGTTCATCGTGGGTAGCGGCGTGCAGCAGGAGCGTGCCGAAATTGCAGATGCCGAAGTGGTTTTCGTGGGCTATGGCATCCAGGCGCCCGAGTATGACTGGGACGACTACAAGGGCGCGGATCTGAAAGGCAAGGTCCTCCTGATGATGAACAACGACCCGGATTGGGATCCGGAGTTGTTCGCGGGTGAGACGCGGCTCTGGTACGGCCGCTGGGACTACAAGTACATGAGTGCCGCGCGCCAGGGCGCTGCCGGCGCGATCATCATCCATACGGCGCCGTCAGCCGGGTATCCGTTCCAGGTCGTGCAGACGTCCTGGACGGGTGTTCAGTTCGAGCTCCCGGCCGGTGACGAGCCGCGCAGCCAGGTGAGCGCCTGGGTAACCGAGGACTCGGCGCGCGAGCTGGTCGCGATGGCGGGGCTCGACCTCGACGAATTGCGTGAGCGGGCTTTCAACCGTGATTTCGAGCCCGTGCCGCTCGGCATTACGACGTCAATCGCCATGGACATCGACATCGATCGCGTGCAGTCGGCGAACCTGCTGGGTCTTATCCGTGGCAGCGATCCCCAACTGCAGGAAGAAGTCGTCATCTACACGGCGCACCATGATCATCTCGGGATAGGAACGCCTGACGATGACGGCGACGCGATTTACAACGGCGCCATGGACAACGCTACGGGTGTGGCCCAGGTCATGGCGATCGCCAAGGCGATCAAGGCTTTGCCCGAGGCGCCGCGCCGCTCCGTACTGATCAACCTGGTCGGCGCCGAGGAGCAGGGCCTGCTCGGCTCCGAATACTACGCGGCCAACCCGACGTTTGCCCCGGGTAAGATCGCGGCCAACCTCAATTACGATGGCGGCAACATCTGGGGCCACACGCACGATGTGACTTTTATAGGCCTGGGCAAGTCCTCGATCGACAGCATCGTTACGCTGATTGCCGAGGAGCAGGGCCGGGTCATCAAGCCCGACCAGTTCGCCGATAAGGGGTATTTCTATCGCTCCGACCAGTTCAGCTTCGCGAAGATCGGCGTGCCGGCCATGTACCTCGATACGGGCACCGATTTCGTCGACCGGCCGCCCGAGTGGGGCCGTCAGCAACTGGATCACTATACCGAGGTCAACTACCACCAGCCGACGGACGAATACGATCCCTCGTGGAGCTTCGACGGCATGGTCGATGACGCGCTGCTGGGCTTCTGGACCGGACTCGCGATTGCCAATGCCGACGAAGTGCCTGCATGGAATCCCGGCGACGAGTTCGAGGCTGCACGCCTTCAGGCGCTGGAGGCTGTCGCAGACTAGCTGGAGAGACTCGTCGAATTGCGCCCGGCATCCTTGGCGCGGTACAGCGCTTCGTCGGCCCTGTGCAGCCAGTCGTTCGGGCTCTCGCCGGCTTTGAGTTCCGCGACGCCCAGCGAGATCGTCACGGACTGGTCCGGCACCAGTTCGTTGGCGTAGACCAGCGTCCTGAGCTGCTCGGCGAGATGTGCGGCCTGGTGCAGGTCCTGGCCGTCGAGAACGACGACGAACTCCTCGCCACCGATCCGGTACAGGCTGTCGGTAACGCGGATCCTCAGGTTGATGATCTCGGTCAGGCTCTTGAGTATCTGGTCACCGGCGGCGTGTCCGTAGACGTCATTGACGCTCTTGAAGTGATCCAGATCGAGCAGAATTATCGACGAAGGCTCATTGTCGCGCTTGAACGAGTTGACCAGGTCTGCAATTTTCGTGTCGAGTGCGCGGCGGTTGCCGGCGCCCGTAAGCGAGTCCTTGGTCGCAAGATGCAGCAACTGTTCGCGTTGCCGGTTCGTGATCAACGCGAAAGCAAACGCGAAGGCGCTCGTGACCAGGATCGTGATGATGACCGTCGTCGTAATGTGCGTGTCGGTCAATGGCAGCAGCGCCGGCAACAACGTCACTACAGTGAACGCGGCCAGGATGATCGCCACGCGCGGCCGAATCAGGTAGAAGATTGCCATCAGGGCAGGGTAGGCCCAGTAAACCTGGTGCGGGCCAATGAGATATACCGTCGCGATGACACCGCCAACGCAGAGTACCGATAACGCGATGCTCGCAACGCGCACTCGACGCGTTCTATACACGTAGATACCGAGGATCAGGAATCCGCCGATGATGGCGGTGTCGATGATTGCCGCAGTCCACTGGCCCTGCATGTAGCGCAGCACTGCAAAGGGCAGTACGCCGAGCCCGCCGGTAATGCTGAGCAGCAGCGGCAGGTACGTCTCCAGTCTCTTGCGTCCGGGATTGGAGCGAACGATATAGCGCCAGGCATCCAGGCCCGATCTGAGATCTCGCATGGCAGGCACGGTGCCTGAACCGGACCGGCGTGTCAAAATCTTGACGCGCCAAAATTGTTCAATAGGTCAATAACTTATGAGCGTTTGAAGCGGCCGAAGAAGCCGCTCTTGCCGGTTTCTTCCTCCGGGTCCTCGTTGGCCACAGACGGCGGCACCTTGAGTGCCTTGAGCGTCTCGGTGATCGAAGTGTTGATCTGGTCCTCGATCGATTCAGGTGTCTCGCCGGCAACCGAGCTGCCGTTCGCGGCAGAATCGTTCCCGGGTTCCCGCAGTGACGGGTGCAGGTCGGCATTGAGCGCGCGCACTGTCTTGAGACGCTGCGATGCGGACAGGTCCATGCCAGTGCGGGGCGTTGAGGAATGGGTCTCTATTGAGACCTCCTCTGCGGGAGGGAATTCTCGAGCCTCGATAGCTTCGGGAACGGCTTCCGGCGAAGCGGGCGCCGGCGCCTCCGGTGCAGCAGTCGATAGCTCGTCATTGGCGGATTCTTCGACGGGAGGATTGGCGATCACCTGGGCCGCGATCATGCTGATCTCCGAACCGAACAGCGTTTCAGCCATCTTGTCGTCGATGTCCTCGAGCGTCTTGGCCCTGGCGAGTTCGGAGGCTATTTTTTCCAGTTCGGCATCGGCTTGCCTGGGCTCGCGTTTGGGCAGCTCGACGGCCGTATCCTCGGCCTGCCGTTCCTCGACTTTCGTGCGGATGGACGCGTCCAGCGTAATTTCGGGGATTTCCTCAATCGGCTCTTCGCCGACGATGGTCGTCGCCTGGTCGTCAGCTTCGTCGTCAGGTGTATTGGCTCCGTGGGCCACCGCCATCGCTTGCTCGAGAGCGGCCAGGTCGGGCTTGAGTTCGGCAAGTGTCGGGTCGCGGTCCCAGTCGGGTACCTCGTCGCTACTCGATTCATCGGCGGGTTCCGGCGCGATATCGGGTTCGAGCTGGAGCTCGGGCAAGGGCTCTGGCTCCGGCATCGGCTCAGGCGCTGCTTCGGGCTCGAGTTCCGGTATGTCGTCGGCAATCAGCTC
>CAMYOJ010000038.1:0-54554 GCA_947259985.1 uncultured Woeseiaceae bacterium | reverse complement strand
CGCCGTTGGCTCCTCTTCGGGCGGCGCAGGTTCGGACTCGGCGAGATCAGGCGCGAGGATCGCGAGATCCGGCAGGGTGTCCTGAATCAGCTCCGGAATTTCGTCCTCTGCGTCCTCATCCGCGAAGACAATGACGGGTTCCGCTTCCTTAACATCGTCGAGCGCAGAGTCGATTTCGGGCTCAGGCTCCGATACGAGCTCTGGCAATGCCTCGGGCTCCGGCGTTAGTTCTGGCAATGCCTCGGGCTCCGGCGATAGTTCTGGCAATGCCTCGGGCTCGGGCGTGAGCTCGGGTGGCGGGTCCACGAGCGCTTCGGGAGCGCTTGCCACGACAGGTTCGGGCTCCTCGTCGGCGGAGAAATCGAAATCGCCGGCGTCGAGCTGGAATTCGTCGGCCGCGACCTTGGCGACGAGTTCTGCCGTGACCGGGCGAATGCCCTGTGCTGTGGCCGCGGTCAAGGCGGCTTCGACGATGTTGTTCGCAATACGGGGGACGCCACCACTCAGATGGTGCAGCAACTCACAGGACTTGCTGTCGAAAATCAGGTCGAAATCGCCGGCGGCCAGGCGAAAGCAATGGCGCAGGTAGCCGCGCAGCTCCGGGGCGCTCAGAGGCTCGATGCGGTGACGTTGCCTGACACGCTGCTGCAGTTGAGCCAGTTCCGGGGATTTCATGAACTCCGCCAGGCGCTCGTCGCCCATCAACACGATGCTGGCGCCATCGGATTCTCCAGCGTCGGCCGCCGTCAGCGCTTCTATCTCTGCCAGTGTCTCGACACCCGTTCTGAGGGCGTCCTCGACAATGACGAACACGCGGATACCCGCGTCCTCAAACTCCTTCATCTTGCGGCGCAGGGCCGTAAAGCGTCGAATCGTGCCAGCCGGGTAGTCCTGGACGCCGAGTACGATGAGTAGCGATTCGAGGACGTCGCCTGCTTCCATGCGCACGCGGCTGACGCGCACAATTTTTTTTCTGACGTCGAATGCGTCGACCGAGCGCGTGACGAGCGTGGTTTTGCCTGTGCCGGCGATCCCCGAGACCGTGACGACTGCGTCCTGCGCCGTGAGGGCCTTCCTGAAGCCCGCCATCGTTCTCGCTGTCAGGGGCCCGACAAATACGTCTGGCCCGGTCGCTTTGTCGCGAAAGGGGCTCTTTTTGAGGCCGAATGAATCTTCGTACATGGCGTTCCGATCAGCTTTTTATTAGCCAAAACCCTATGGTCGGCACAATAGAGGGCCAGTTTGGGTTCAAATCGGCGCAATTTCATGGAGTTATGTCACAAAAATGGCCCACGGCACGGGCCTGGCAGCGGTCCGTCTGTAGCCCTGGCAAGCGAACAAATCCCTGAATTTATTGTCGGAAACCTTCAGAATAGCGCTCCTCCTCCAAATATCCCGACAAGAAATAAGAAATCGACCGATGCGTATCCTTTTAATCCTGGGAATCCCGGTGCTGGCTCTCGTCGCTGCTGGCGCGATGATGAGCCTCAAGCAAGAGCCGGAGAAGAAAGAAAGAGTGGAACTCGATCCGCTCGTCGAAGTCGTCGAACTCGAAAGAATGACGACGAACTTCGAGGTACGCAGCCAGGGCACCGTTCGGCCACAGACGGAGACCATCCTGAGCGCCGAGGTATCCGGCACCATCACGCGTATTTCACCGAAATTCCTGGCAGGCGGAGTATTTCGGGCCAATGAGGTCCTGATGCGCATTGATCCCACCAATTACGAGGTTGCTGTCGACCAGGCCAATGCGCTGGTCGTCCAGCGCGAGATTGAATACGAGGGTGCAAAGAAGTTGCGCAGCCAGGGTTACCGCGCGGAATCGGAATACGCCTCGGCGGCTGCGGCATTGGCCACTGCGAAGGCCGAGCAGGTCCGCGCCAGGCGGAACCTCGAGCGGACCTACATCCGTCTTCCCTATGAAGGCATCGTGCGTTCCAAGGAAGCGGACATCGGTCAGTTCGTCAACCCGGGTACCCGTCTTGGCATTACCTTCTCGACCGAGTACGCCGAGGTTCGGCTGCCGCTGACCGATCACGACCTCGCGTTCGTCGATTTGCCGGGTGCTGCGGCCGTGACGGAGACCGGAAGTGCGGCAGGCCCGGCCGTGCTTCTGTCGGCCGTGCAGAGAGGTGTGAGTCAGGAATGGCCGGCGACAATCGTGCGCAGCGAGGGCGTCGTCGACGAGAAGAGCCGCGTTACCTACGCCGTCGCGAGAATCGCGGATCCGTATCGCCTGCACACCGAAGGGCACGCACTGCCGATGGGCACTTTCGTTACGGCATCCATCCAGGGCGCGGCCGTCGCCGACATTTTCCGCGTGCAGAACACGGCAATTCGCAGCTCCAACAGGTTGTTGCTCGTTGACGCCGAAAGCAGGATTCGAATGCGCACCGTGGACGTTATTCGGGCCGATTCGCAATTCACTTACATTACCGGCCTGACCGACGGCGACCGGGCCGTCGTCTCTGCGCTCGAATCGCCGTTTGAGGGCATGGCCGTGCGTACTTCCGCAGACGACGAGGCGACGGAACCGCGGGTGGCCATCGCCGAAGACAGTGAACAGCAATGAGACGACCCGGCATCACTGACTTCAAGGGAATCATCGCGTGGTTTGCGGCGAATCACGTCGCTGCGAACCTCCTCATGTTGTTCATTATCGTCGCGGGCATAATCTCCGCGGTCAACATACGCAAGCAGACCACCCCTGACTTCGAGCTCAACACGATCCAGGTTCGGGTTGCGTACCTCGGCGCCGCGCCCCAGGAGGTCGAAGAGGGCGTCGTCATCAAGATCGAAGAAGCGATCCAGGACGTCAAGGGGATTGCCAAGATCACGGGAAGGGCCAGGGAAGGCATGGGCAGCGTCACGGCCGAAGTCGGGGCGAGAGCCGATATCAACGAGGTGCTCAACGAAATCAAGACGCGCGTCGACGCGATTTCGACGTTTCCCGGCCTGACCGAAAAACCCGTCATCTACAAGGAAGAAATCCCGATTCATGTCGTCTTCGTAGCCATCTACGGTGCGATCGATGACTTCACGCGCAAGTCGTTCGCGCAGGAAGTACGTGACGAACTGATGCAGTTGCCCGACGTGTCGTCGGTCGAATTTCTCGGCGACCGGCCTTACGAAATCAGTATCGAGGTGTCGGAAAACGTGCTGCGGCAGTACGGACTGACGATGGGTGAGATCTCTCAGGCAGTGAAAAACTCATCGATAGATCTGCCTGGCGGCACGATCAGGTCGGACGGCGGAGACATCCTGCTGCGAACCGAGGGGCAGGTCTATACGGGACGGGAATACGGTTCGCTGGTATTGCGGACCTTCCCGGACGGCACCCGCCTGACTCTCGGCGATATAGCGACGATTACCGACGGGTTTATCGAGTCGGATTTTTACGGGCGCTTCGATGGAGCGCCCACCGCAACCTTGCGTGTGCTGGCGAGTGGTGAGCAGAACGAGCTCGCAACCGCAGAGGCCGTGCGAAATTACATCGAGAAGAAGTCCGAGTCCTTGCCCGCCAGCGTCAAGATGGATACCTGGGTCGACCGCTCACACTACCTGAAGGGTCGGTTGCAGATGATGACGAAGAACATGTGGCAGGGCGCCTTGCTCGTGTTCATTGTCCTGTCGCTGTTCCTGCGTATGAAGGTCGCCGGTTGGGTCGTCGTCGGCATTCCGATTACGTTCCTGGGTGCGATGTGGCTCATGCCCATCGGCCCCTGGCCTGTCACGATCAACATGATGAGCCTGTTCGGCTTCATTATCGTGCTTGGTATCGTCGTCGACGATGCGATCATCATTGGCGAAAGCATTCATACGAAGATTCGTGCGGACGGCCATTCGCTGGACAACGTCATTCTCGGCGCGCATCGTGTTGCCGTGCCTGCGACATTCGGGGTGCTGACAACCATCGCTGCATTCGCGCCGCTGTTGTTCGTCGGCGGAATCGCCGGCCCGTTTTTCGAAGCAATATCGGTCGTTGTCGTGCTTTGCCTGATGTTCTCGCTGGTCGAGTCCAAGCTGATACTGCCGGCGCACCTGGTGCACACGAAGATCGAAGCCGTCGACGAAGATGATCTGTTCAACCCGCAACGAAAGATCAGGTTGCGGGAGCGCATTCCGCGGTTCTTCCTGAAAATTCAACGTCACGTGCAACACGGCCTCGAGCGCACCATCCACGACTGGTATCGGCCGATGGTCGAGAAAGCCGTCGACAATAGAGGGATTACGACGTCAATCTTCATCGCCGTCCTGATCCTGACGGGCGGCGTGCTCGCCAGCGGCATCGTCAAGTTCGAGCTGTTCCCGGAATCTCCGAGCGACTTTATCCGGGTGCAACTCGATATGGAGGCCGGTTCGGCGTCGAAAGAGCGTGACCGGGTACTCGGCGTTCTCGAGGGGACATTGCTGGACATGAACGCGGAGTACGTTGCCGAGAATCCCGATACCCTGCCCATGATCCAGCATATCGGTGTATTCACGCGTAGCGACACTTCGGCAGTCATGTTCGTTGAAATGCCGCAATCAGAGGATCGGCCCTTCAATGGCGAGGAAATCAGCAACCGTTGGCGCGAGCGCTCGGGCGAGTTTGCCGGGGTAAAGGAGCTGACGTTCGTCGATGCCGACCATCTCGGCGGCGGGGCGCCGTTGAGTTTCCGTCTGAGCGGCAGTAATTACGAGGCGCTGGAGGCCGCCGCGGCCGAGCTCGAGAGCAAGCTTGCCGAATTCGAAGGGGTTTTCGACATACGCAATACGTCTACGAGCGGCGGCGAGGAAATTCGCCTGAAGATCAAGCCGGAGGCCGAAGCCCTCGGACTCAGCATGTCGTCGCTGGGACGGCAGGTACGGCAGGCGTTCTATGGCGAAGAGGCGCAGCGTATTCAACGTGGAAAGGATGAACTCAAGGTCATGGTGCGTTACCCGCCCGAGGAAAGGCGCTCGGTTGCAGACCTCAGGAATATGCGAATTCGCACACCCGATGGCGACGAGGTGCCCTTCGACTCAGTGGCCGAGATGTCATTCGGGAAGGGTTATTCGAGCATTGCACGGCTCAATCGCGAGCGAACGATTACGGTATCCGCCGACAGAGACCCCTTGATCGTCGAGTCCGCGGAAATCGTCAAGGAGATTTCCGAAGAGTACATTCCTGAATTACTTGCGAAACACCCGGGCGTCAACTATGGCCTGGAAGGGGCGAGCCAGGAAGAAGTCAACCTGGTACGAAACCTTTCGGTGGCATCCATCGCGGCGTTGTTCCTGATTTACGCGCTGATCGCAATTCCGCTGCATTCCTACAGCCAGCCACTGATCATCATGTCGGTCATTCCTTTCGGCATGATCGGTGCGGTGGTGGGCCATATCTTCATGGGCATGTCGCTCAGTATGTTCTCGTTGTTCGGGCTCGTCGCGCTTGCGGGTGTGGTCGTCAATGACAGCCTGATCATGATCGATTTCATCAACAAGGCACGCCACGAAGGAATCCCGATCAAACAGGCTGTGATTCAGTCGGGAACCCAACGTTTTCGCGCAATAATTCTGACGTCGTTTACTACGGCCGCTGGTCTCATGCCGATAATGACCGAGCGCAGTCTTCAAGCTCAGTTCGTCATTCCGATGGCGGTCTCGCTTAGCTTCGGCATCATCTTCGCGACGGCCATCACCTTGTTCCTGATCCCTTGCCTGTACATGTTGCAGGAGGACGGGTTTATGAGATCCCGTCGCATCTGGAACTGGGTAAAGGGCGGTTCCACCGAAGGCCTGGAGCAGCAGGGCCAGGCCTATCGCAGCGATCGGTTGTAGCCATTTGCATACTCCTTCCACGGAGACTCGCGACGGTGTCATTGCCGCTCTCGTCGCCTACCTGATATGGGGCTTCCTGCCCATTTATTTCAAAACGGTCGGCTCAGTCGATCCACTCGAGGTCCTGACGCAGCGCGTGATCTGGGCCGTGCCTTTCGGCGCGTTGATCCTGGCGGCGCGCAGCCAATGGCCCGAGGTCAAACGGGCGCTGACGCACCGCGCGATGCTCGGGTGGCTGTCCCTGTCGGCGTTGTTCATCGCGACGAACTGGTTCATCTACATCTGGGCGATCCAGGACGAACGTATATTCGAGACCAGTCTTGGTTACTACATCAACCCACTGACCAACATGCTGGTTGGCGTCGTTTTCCTGGGCGAGCGTCTACGGCGTTTCCAGTTGCTGGCTGTCGTGCTGGCCGCAATCGGTGTGTTGGTGTTGACGATCAGTGGAGGGCAGGTGCCCTGGATTGCGCTGGCCCTGGCGCTCACGTTTACGGTCTACGCCGTCATTCGCAAGAAGGTCGTTATCGGCGGGATGCCGGGGCTGTTCGTCGAGACCGTGCTGCTCGCGCCCGCTGCCGTGGCCTGGTTTTTCTGGATCATGTTGTCTGGAGACGCCATGTTCGGCAGCGGTGGGGCCGCGCTGACATTCTGGCTGGTCATGGCCGGGCCGATTACAGCGCTGCCCCTGCTGTGTTTTGCGCTCGCAGCGAGACGACTGCCGCTGACCACGATCGGCTTCATGCAGTTCCTGGCCCCGACACTGCAGTTCGGAACGGGCGTTTACTACGGTGAGATGCTGACTGTCGCGCACCTGGTGTGTTTCGGATTTATCTGGACCGCCGTCATCGTGTTCAGTTTCGATGCGTTTCGCGCTGGCAGAGAAAAGCCCCTGCAGGCAAAACCCGCAGAGGCTTGATCGTTACTTCGTAAGTGGCGACCCTTCGCTGCTATGGCCGCTCTTACTTGGCTGCCCGGCGCTCCTGCGCTTCCTTGATCACCTCTTCGGCGACGTTCTGCGGACACGGTGCATAGTGCGAGAACTCCATCGAGAACTGGCCGCGACCCGAAGTCAGCGTGCGCAGGTGGCCGATGTAGCCGAACATGTCTGCCAAAGGAGCATCCGCCTTGACGCGCACGCCGGTTACACCGGCGTCCTGGGACTTGATCATGCCGCGGCGACGGTTGAGATCGCCGATAACGTCACCGACGTTGCCATCGGGCGTGAACACGTCGACCTTCATGATGGGCTCCAGCAGCTGCGGCGCGGCTTTCGGCACCGACTGCCTGTAGGCCGCCTTCGTCGCGATCTCGAATGCCAGCGCCGACGAGTCGACCGCGTGGAATCCACCGTCGAGTAGTGTGAACTTGACGTCGAGGAGTGGGTAGCCCGCGAGCGTGCCTTCGCCCATGCAGCTTGCAAATGCCTTTTGAATGGCGCCCCAGTACTCGCGCGGCACGTTGCCGCCCGTGACGAGGGACTCGAACTCGTATCCGACGTTTTTCTCGGCGGGCTCGATCTTGTATTCGATCTTGCCATACTGGCCGGAGCCACCCGATTGCTTCTTATGGGTGTACGAGTCTTCGATCAGCTGCGTGATCGTCTCGCGGTAGGCAACCTGCGGCTTGCCCATCTCTACGTCGACGCCGTGCGTACGGCGCAGGATGTCGACCTTGATGTCGAGGTGCAGCTCGCCCATGCCCTTGATCAGCGTTTCGCCCGAATCCTCGTCGGTTGCCACCTGGAAGGACGGATCTTCCTGGACCATCTTGTTGAGTGCGACACCCATCTTCTCGGTGCCCGCCTTGTCTTTCGGCGAAATAGCGATCGAGATAACCGGGTCGGGGAATACCATGGGCTCGAGCGTCGCCGGGTTGTTGGCGTCCGCCAGCGTATGGCCCGTGCGCGTGTTCTTCATGCCGAGCAGGGCGACGATGTCGCCGGCCTGGGCCGTCTCCAGTTCCTCGCGTGAATCGGCATGCATCTCGACGATGCGACCGATGCGTTCGGTTTTGCCCGTGAAGGTATTCAGGACGTTATCGCCCTTCTTGAGCGTGCCAGAGTATATGCGTGTGAAGGTCAGGGCGCCGTATCGGTCGTCCATGATCTTGAATGCCAGCGCGCGCAGCGGCTTCTTCGGGTCGACTTCGGCGAAGCCGCCCGTCTCCTGGCCTTCAAGGTCCATCTCGGGCTGCGGCTTGACTTCGGTCGGGTTCGGCAGAAAGTCAACTACTGCATTAAGAACATTCTGTATTCCTTTGTTTTTAAAGGCAGAACCACAGTAGGTCGGGAAGAAATCCAGGTTGATTGTGCCCTTGCGTACACAGCGTTTGATGTCGTCAATCGACGGCTCGTTGCCCTCGAGATAGGCTTCGAGCAAATCGTCGTCCTGCTCGACGGCCGTCTCGATGAGTTTCTCGCGCCACTCTTCAACGGCGTCCTGCATGTCCTCGGGAACGTCGGTGATTTCGTAGGACGCCGGATCATTCGAGTCACTCCAGACCCACGCCTTCTGCGTCAGGAGATCGACGATACCCGTGAAGTTGTCTTCGACTCCGATCGGCAGAACCATTACCAGCGGGTTGGCGCCCAGCACGTCCTTGACCTGCTTGACGACGCTATAGAAGTCGGCGCCGATTCGGTCGAGCTTGTTGACGAATATGATGCGTGCGACTTCCGATTCGTTGGCATAACGCCAGTTCGTCTCGGACTGCGGCTCCACGCCACCCGATCCGCAGAATACGCCGACGCCGCCGTCGAGTACTTTCAGCGAGCGATAGACCTCGATCGTGAAGTCGACGTGTCCCGGCGTGTCGATGATGTTCAGCGTATGGTCGTCCCAGACGCAGCTCGTCGCGGCGGACTGAATCGTGATGCCGCGTTCCTGTTCCTGTTCCATGAAGTCGGTCGTGGCTTCGCCATCGTGGACTTCACCCGTCCGATGGATCTTGCCCGTCAGCTTCAGAATGCGCTCCGTCGTCGTGGTCTTGCCCGCGTCGACGTGCGCGAAAATTCCGATGTTTCGGTAAACGCTAAGGTCTTTCATTTCTCTACTTCAGCTCTGTAGGTTGCTTCCTGTCACCGACCCTGACCACTATTCGCCAGGTGCGCGTGCGGCCTTGGCGCGGTAAATGGAACGAGGTGGGTGCACGTAAATCCTTGCCGGTCCTGACAATCTGCCGGCAGCTGGTGCGACGCTGATATCCGGGTGGGACGGGCTTTCGGGCGCGGATAATAGCAGTGCCAGCGCCCCTAAACCAGCGAAATTCGCGCTCATTTCACGGCGCAGGCAAATATAGGGCCCCGGGCTCTGGAATCAAGGGCTTACGGCCAATTTTCTAGCGTTTCAGGATCATCAGCCAACGCGCGATATTGAGCAGGCTCATCAGTGATGCCGAAACGTAAGTCAGGGCCGCGGCCGTGAGCAGTTTGCGGGCATGCGGCCGATCGACGGTCTTGAGGACGCGATGTTCATCGAGCATCGGCAGTGCGCGCGCGAAACTCGCGTCGAATTCGGTCGGCAGAGTGATGAAGTGAACGAGTGCCGAGGTGCCGAGCGTGACAAACCCGGCCGCGAATGTGAGAAGGCCGATCGACGGCATGCGAGTAACGAGTCCCAGGAATGGCGAAAGCAGCAGCACGCCGGCTCCTATGCGCTCGATGCCACGAGTGGCCTTGACGAGCCGCGTACGCCAGCGCAGCGGTCCGTAGTTGCCCTGATCCTGCAGCGCATGGCCGACCTCGTGCGCTGCGACCGTGATCGCGGTCAGCGAGCGACCATCGTACTTGTCGGGCGTCAGCCGCACGGCGCGGGCGTCCGGGTCGTAGTGGTCGCCGGCTTCCGTCTGTTCGACCTTGACCGACGAAAGTCCGTTCCTGTCGAGCAGGTGGCGCGCGAGCTCTGCGCCGGTTCCCGTATAGCGGTCTGTGGGCTCGCTGTAGCGGGCCAACACACGCTGCACCCAGATGCCCGGACCGAATATCGCCGCAAGCAGCAGCAGTACGAAGATTGCGATGGCCACGGGCCTAGTTCAGCCCGTTCTCGCCCAGCGCCCGAAATACCGCGTGACGTGCATGAATCGCCGTCGTGTCGAACAAGGTCACGTCTGTATGTTCGGGCTTCACGAGCAGTCCGATTTCGGTGCAGCCCTCGATGACAGCCTCTGCGCCTGTTGTGACGAGTTCCGCGATGATCCTCAGGAACTCGTCGCGAGACGCGGCGTTTACGGTGCCCAGGCAAAGCTCTTCGTAAATGACACGGTGCACGATATCCCGGTCCTCCTGCGGGGGCACGACAACACGCAGCCCGTGTTTCTCGAGACGTCCCGTGTAGAAATCCTGTTCCATCGTGAATCGCGTGCCGAGCAGGCCGACCGTGCGAATGCCCGCGGCCCGAATCTCGTTGGCGGTCGCGTCGGCGAGATGCAGCAGCGGGATATCGATGGCCGCTGCGATAGTGTCAGCGACACGATGCATCGTGTTTGTGCAAATCAGCAGGAAATCGGCGCCGGCAGATTCCACACGACGCGCGCTTTCGGCCAGCACTTCCGCTGCCGAGTCCCAGCCATCGTCATGTTGCAGCCGTTCGATTTCCTGGAAATCCACGCTGACCATCGCGATCGGCGCCGAATGCAATCCACCGCGAATGCGCCTGGTCTCCTCGTTAATCAGGCGGTAGTAGAGCTCGGTGCTTTCCCAACTCATGCCGCCGAGCAGGCCAATCGTTTTCAATCGCAACCTCACGAATCAATCCAGGGTTTGCGGAGTATACTCCGACGCCACGACCTGTATTCCTGCACATCGAGGTATCGCGTGACGCCGGATCAACTGACCTTGTTCACCCTGCTGTTTTTCGTGTTCGTGTTCCTGATCTGGGGCCGCTGGCGCTACGACCTCGTGGCCTTCGTGGCGCTGCTCGTCGCGTTGCTGACGGGGCTTGTGCCTGTCGACGCGGCGTTCTCGGGTTTCGGTCATCCAGCGACCGTGATCATCGCGCTGGTACTGATCGTGAGTCGCGGGCTTTCGAATTCGGGGGCGATCGAGCTCATCGCAAGGCACCTGGTGGATGCCTCGCGCAGACTATCGACACACATCACTATAATGTCGGGCCTTGCCGCCAGCCTGTCGGCGCTCATGAACAATGTAGCCGCTCTCGCTTTGCTCATGCCTGTCGATATGCAGGCGGCGAAAAAAGCCGGCCGCAGTCCGGCCTTGTCGCTGATGCCAGTGTCATTCGCCTCGATTCTCGGTGGCATGATTACGCTTATCGGAACCCCGCCCAATATTGTGGTCGCCGAGTTTCGTGGCGACGCCCTCGGCGACCCGTACCGTATGTTCGACTTTGCGCCGGTGGGGCTCGCCTGCGCAATCGTCGGTGTAGCTTATGTCGCGGTCATAGGATGGCGCCTGTTGCCACGCGACAGGCAATCCGAAGATCCGGGGCAGGAGTTGTTTGACCTGGCTGACTACATCGTCGAAGTGCGCGTCCCGGAAGGTTCCGCGATTATCGGCAAGCGCGTTCGCGACCTGGATGACGCGGCCGGGAAAGTGGACGTGGAGATCATTGGCCTCATCCGACGCGGCCGCCGCCTGCCGGGGCTCGCGCGAATTGCCGAAATCAAGGCCGGTGACATCCTCATTCTCGAGGCGAGCCCTGACAGCCTCGAAGAAGCGCTGGGTGCGCTGAAGCTCGAGTATATCGGCAAAGGGGAAGGGCAGCTCGGCGACGAGGACCTGGTACTGCACGAGGTTGTCGTGCAGGAATCGTCACGACTCGCGGGACGCTCCGCCATATCGATACGTTTGCTGTACCGATATCGGGTTGCGCTGGTAGGCGTATCGCGGCAGGGCCGGAGATTCCAGGACAATGTGCGTAAGCTGGAGTTACGCGCCGGTGACGTTTTGCTGCTGATTGGTGCCGACGAACGCCTGCAGGACGTGACGGGACAATTGCGATTGCTTCCACTTGCGGACAGGGGCCAGCGCGTCATCCAGCGCGACAAGGCCTGGCTTGCTGTAGGAATTTTCGGCGCAGCAATCCTCGCTGCGAGCGTCGGCGCAGTGTACCTGCCGATTGCGCTCGGCTGTGCTACGGCCCTGTATGTGTTTTTCAATATCGTGCCGATTCGTGACGTGTATACGTCGGTCGAGTGGCCCGTGATCGTGCTCCTCGGTTCGATGATTCCAATTGGCGGAGCACTGCAATCGACGGGCGGCACGGCGCTTATTGCGGGCGGCATCGTCGATCTGTCTGCGGGCTATTCGCCCGTCGTCGTACTGACCTTGCTCATCATCGTGACAATGACGCTATCGGACGTCATGAACAACACGGCCACGGCAGTGATCGCGGCGCCGATCGCGATCGAGATCGCAGCGCGGCTCAACGTCGCACCGGATCCGTTTCTCATGGGTGTTGCGGTTGCAGCGTCGTGTGCCTTTCTGACGCCCATCGGGCACAAGAACAACACGCTGATCATGGGGCCGGGCGGCTATCGATTCGGCGACTACTGGCGCATGGGTTTGCCGCTGGAGATTCTCGTCATTGTCGTCGCCGTGCCGATGATCCTGCTGGTCTGGCCGCTGTAAATTTATGTCAAGCGCTTGTCGCAAAAACGCCGAACGGCGCGTCAAAAAGTGACAATCGTCGCGCAGCGAAATGAGACACGGGTCACATGTCGAGATCATAAATCATTGAAAAATAAAGCGATTAACATAAGCCAAGTGTCACTGAATGCTTGGCACAGGGCTTGCACTCCGTATAAGTAAAGGCAGCACGGAGAAAGACCATGGCGAGGGCAACAATTCAGGATTGGACAGACAGCGTTGTGCTCTTGAAATTCGACGAACACAAGGACGTCAAGTACCAGGTGTATCGCGACGAGCAGAGGCACTTCCTCGAGTTGCGTGACCCCGAGGATACGCATATCCATACGCTTGAACTCCCTGATGGTATGAAGCTGGACAGGACGAGTTACGAAGTACTTCTGCGCTACGTCCTGCTCGATGTCGTCGCGGCGTGACCGCCTACTCTGACAAAGTCAGAGAAGCCGTCACCTCGGGACGAAAAATCGAAGCGATAAAATTGCTCAGGGCAGAGACCGGCATGGGCCTGAAAGAGGCCAAACATGCTGTCGAAGAACTCGAGCGCTCCCTGGGATTGCCGCCGGCAGAAACGGGCTGTTCGGGGCCAGTAGTGACCTTAGTCGGCCTTGTGGTCGCGGCCCTGATTTTCTACCGCTATTTCGCTGCCTGATCCTCGACCGCCTGCCAGACGCGCAGCAGGTTTTCGCCCAGGATCTTTTGTATGTCGGCTTCGCTGTAGCCGCGCTCAAGAAAACCCTGCACGAGATTCGGGTAAGCAGAAACGTCTTTCAGTCCAATCGGCAGTGAATCACCAACGCCATCGTAATCAGAACCGATTCCGACATGGTCGACGCCGCCGGTCAGGGCGACGACATGATCGAAATGATCCAGGACGTCATCGAGCGACGCAAACGGCAGCGGGCCGTGTTCCTGTTCATAGATGTCGGGAAACTCCCGGTAGAGGTGCTCTTCGGTCAGCTGCGGATTGGCAGCCAGGTATTCGCGACCGGCCGACATGCGCGCGTCGCCGTAATCCCTCGATTCCTGCGAGATGAAGGTCGAGCCGAAGTTGATCTGTATGACGCCACCGTTTTTCGCGAGCGCCACGATCATTTCGTCGCTCATGTTGCGCTCGAAGCCCGGCGTGAAATGGCGAGCCGAGGAGTGCGACGCGATAACCGGGGCCGAGGAAATTTCGATGATCTGCCAAAACGCGTCGTCGGAAACGTGGCTCACGTCGATCATGATGCCGAGGCGATTCATCTCCCTGATGACCTCTTCGCCGAATTCGCTGAGCCCGTTCCACTGGCGATTGTCGTCGTATGACGAGTCCGCTATGTGGTTCGAGAGGCTATGCGCGGGCGTGATGTAGCGTATTCCGCGGTCGTAGAAGTGCTGCAGATTAGCGAGATCGCCCTCGATCGGCGAGCCGTTCTCCATGCCCAGCGGCAATGACATCAGTCCAGAGTCGAAGTGTCGGCGCACATCGGCCGCCGTCAGGGCGATTGCGAACTTGTCCGGCGCCTGCTCTACGATGCCTTCGACCAGGTCGATCAGCGAATCAGCTACTTCCTTACTGCGGCCTTCTGCTTCGAGTGATGCCGGTGTGTAAATTGACATGAACGGCGCGTTGAGGCCGCCGGCGACAGCTCGCGGGTAGTCGAAGTCTCCATCCTCGGTCGCCATCGTGACGTCGGCTGGCCGGCTTTCCAGCCGGTAGGGTACGTCCACGTGGGTGTCCACGATGATGCTCGATGCGGCAATCTGTTTGGCTTTTTCGGCGGGGTCGAGGTCCGGTGCCGGCTCTTTGCTGCAACCGGCCAGGAGCGCCACGGCGACCGCGGCGAAGATAAATTTGTGGCTCATAAAAGGGATATTTCGCTGGTCGAGAGGGTCGAAGATTGTAACAATAGGCATGTGCGTTTGTTGTTCTATTTAGCAATTCCGCATACAGGAGCAATGCTATGAGTGACCAGAATCCACCTGTTGATCATGCATTCGTCGATGACTCGGGTAACGATAAACCGATCGAGGAAAACCTCAAGTCGAAAGCAACCTGGACGCGGCTGTTGTTCATGGTGATCTCGTACATACTCATCAGTATCGCGAGCTTTGTCGGCACGTTCGTCGTCGTACTCGGCTTCCTCTGGCTTCTGATTACAGGCGAAGTCAATCCACAGATTCGCCAGGTAGGGCAGAGCATCGCCGCTTACGTTTACGAGATTGTTCGCTACCTGACCTTCAACACGGATCAACGGCCGTTCCCACTGGGCGGCGACTGGCCATCGGGAAGCGCAGACTGAGCGGCGTCTAGACAGAGAGTTCGCGCTGGCCCGGTTGCCAGTGCGTCAGGTTGACGTGGGCGCCGCCCACTCCCAGGCCGCGCACCCACTTAGCGGCTGCGTCAAGCGTCACCCAGGTACGCACTTTTCCCTTGCGGGTTTCGGCCGTGATGGGTCCGTTGGGCGTCTTGGCCTCGACGTGGAAACGCGCTCCGCTCGCAATGATGTTGATGTTCTTGATGGCACCCGCGGCTACCATCGCCTTCAACAATCGTTCATCCATTGACATTCCCCGGCATAAGCTCAGATTTTTCTGGGATGGAGATACCCGCCTGTTCGCAGTGACGGCGGATCAGCATTTCGACCATATTCGCCACGCTGCGGTGCTCCCTGGCAGCCGCTTCGCGCACGGCATCCTTGATGCCGGGCTCGATACGCAGGTTCAGCGTTGAAATCTTGGTCTTTGCCATGCGTTACATTGTATATAAAATAAAACGTAAATGTAACGCATTTCTTATCCTCGCACCCCCTCAGGCGACTCTGTCGCATGACGGTTATAATCGACACTCGACGCGTCAGAGGGGCGCGGTGTTGGAGGAGGCAAGGCATGGAACTCGAACAGACGATATTCATGATCTGCATGTTTCTGGGTGTCGCGTCCGTTGCGCTCATCGCGTTTACGCTGTTGGCGATCGTGCTCGGCAAAGTAAAAGTCTGAATCGACATTGCGCCCGGCTATCGAAATCATAAGCGTCAATATCGGCGCGGCAGAAACCATCGGGCCGGGCGATCGGTCCATGACGACGGGCATTTGCAAACGGCCCGCTCACGGGCCGGTCCGCGTCGGTGAACTCGGCCTGCATGGTGATCATATCCTCGATACGGAACATCACGGCGGCAAAGATCAGGCGGTTTATGCTTACCGGCGAGAGGACTACGAGTGGTGGTCATCCGAGGCCGGCCTCGACTACGAGCCGGGCCTGTTTGGCGAAAATCTGACGATCAGCGGTCTGCCCGGCGACATGGTCGTCGGCGACCGTCTCCTGATCGGTGATGTCGTGCTCGAGGCCACGTCGGCGCGGATTCCATGCAGCACTCTGGCTATGCGTGTTCAGGACAGCGGTTTCGGCATGGCCTTCAGGAAGGCCGAACGCCCGGGAATCTACTTTCGGGTTCTGAACCCGGGCGCGATCGCGGCAGGCGATTCGGCAGAGATGGTGGAGTGCGGTTCGACCAGCGTCACTGTTCTCGATCTGTTTCGCTTCGCCTATGAGACGAGCCATGAAGCCGATGACCTGCGACGCATTCTCGATGCGCCGATTGCAGAGCGCGTCAGGGCGAAGGTCGAGGCGGCCCTGGAAGTTACACAACGGAATTAACCTCAGGATCCAGTCGGGGCGCACCGAAGGTCGGCAGCGTGTTTGTTTCCAGTTGTTTCATTGGCCACAGAGTCACACACTGGGCCGACTAGCCGGGCTATCATAGCGCTCATGACAAAAGTACTGCTCATCGATGACGACAAGAAGCACTCGGACCTGCTGCGGGCCTACTTCAAGCGCTTCGGAATCAACCTGATCTGCGCCTATGAGGCGGAGGGCGGTTTTCGCCTGCTCAATCGCGAAGATCCCGACCTGCTATTACTCGACGTGATGCTGCCGGGAAAGGACGGTTTCGAAATCTGCCGCGAGGTGCGGAAGTCCAGCAATATTCCGATCATCATGCTGACAGCGCGCGGCGAAGTCATCGACCGTGTATCGGGACTTGAACTCGGTGCCGATGATTATATTGGCAAACCCTTTGAGCCGCGCGAACTCGTTGCGAGGGTGCAAGCCATTCTGCGGCGCGCGGAATCGACCGGGTCTGCCGGCGGCAAGCTGGCCTTCGAAGGCCTCGAAATCGACACCGAAACCAGGTCCGTGACGGTTGATGGCAAGCCCGTCGAACTGACGTCAATGGAATTCGAGCTACTGGTGATTCTGGCCCGGCGACATGGCAGGAAGCTGTCGCGCGACGATATCCTGAGCGAGCTGCGCGGCATCGATGCCGCAATCCTTACGCGTTCCGTCGACATCATGATCAGCCGACTGCGCAACAAGCTGGGAGACTCGGTGAAACCACCGCGTTTCATCCAGACGATCTGGGGGCGCGGCTATTCGTTTGTCGGCATTCCACAAACGGATGCTTAGACGACTTTCACGCTCGCTGTCCTTTCGCCTGCTGAGCATCTTCCTGGTGCTTGCCGTCATGTTCGTTTACGGGACGCTGACGGCGTTGCGCTGGGTCTACAACAGCGACGAAATCCGCGGGCTCATCAGCGGCCACCTGTCCCTGCACGTCAGCTACGTCAAAGCGGACCTCGGCTCGCCGCCGCGCATCGACCGGGCGCTGGCGATTACCGAAAGAGTGCCCGTCGATATCCGAATTCTGGGCCCCGACGTGGACTGGGCGTCCGACGACAATTTTCCTGCTCTCGCGGACCTGGAATTCGGTACCAGTCCCAAGTTCAGCGATGATCCCGACGCCTGGGTCGATGAACTGCGGGGCGTAGAGTTTGCCGTGAAAGAGCGGCACCGTTTTCTGAAGATGCAGCAGGACGATTATCAGATTGTCGTCGCGACGCCGCGCATTGCCGATGTGGATACGGGTCCTGACCTGATTACCATTATCATGGGACTCGGGCTTTTCTATCTCATGATCGGCTTTGCGGCCGTCAGCTGGTTGTTCAAACCGATCCGTTCGATCCGCAAGGGCGCCGCTGCAATTGGTCGCGGCAATTTCGAGCATCGCATTCATGATATTCGCCGTGACCAGCTCGGGGACCTCGCGACCGACATCAACCAGCTGGCCGGCGACGTAGAGCATATGCTGGACGCCAAACGGGCCCTGTTACTCGGAATCAGCCATGAGTTACGCACACCGTTGTCTCGCATGCGCCTGGCGCTGGAATTCATCGAAAGCGATGCCGACCGGGAGACGCTGAAACCGGAACTCGCGGAGATGGAGAAAATTGTCGTGGAGTTGCTCGAGGCGGAACGCCTGAGTACCCGGCACGTCAGGCTAAACCGCACGACCGTGCGAATCGCGGCGCTCGTGGAAGAGCTCATCGACGATTTCTTTAAGCGTGATGCAGGGCGGATTGATGTCACGCACGGCGACGAGGATCTCGAGGCGTCTATCGACGAGGCCAGGATTACCTTGCTGCTAAAGAACCTCGTCGCGAACGCCTTGCGCTACATTCCTGGCGAGCGGGGCAGGGTCGAACTCGTCACGGGGCGAGACGGCAACGACCTGGTGCTAATCGTCCGCGACAATGGCCCGGGCTTATCGGCTGAAGCAGCCAGGCACATAGGAGAACCATTTCATCGCGGCGACCCGTCGCGTACGCGCGATACCGGTGGAACGGGACTGGGGCTTTACCTGGCGACACTCGTCGCGAGGGCGCACGGCGGCTCCCTGAGGTTGACGAATCCCGATCAGGATGGCGCGTGTTTCGAGTGCCGCGTACCACTCGATTTGACATAAGCCAAACCGCACTTCCCTTTTATCGTTTTAAAACAGTAGCTTATGCGTATGCTGTCGTTCCTGACTTGCCTTTTCGATTCAGAGATATCAAAATGATATCAAAATGGATGTATAGAGGAGAGGGACATGATTCGTGAACAGATCAAAACAGTTTCTTCGGGGTACCTGGCAATCGTGTTGCTGACAGCAGCGCAGTTGTTGTTCGGCTACCTGGTGTTCAATTCGCTGCGCACCTATGCATTCGGTGGTGCGATTGCAGCGATTCTCGCGTCGGCTGTGGTCATCGTGTGCTGGGTAGGTCTTTTCATGGTGCATCCGAACGAGGCCAAGGTGATTCAACTTTTCGGCAAATACGTCGGCACGACACATGAACCCGGACTCAAGTGGGCCAATCCGTTCTTCCAAAAGACGGCAGTTTCAACGCGCGTCAGGAATTTCGAGAGTGGTCAATTGAAAGTGAATGATTCACAGGGCAGCCCGATTGAAATTGCGGCCGTCGTTGTATGGAAGGTGTTCGATACGGCCGAGGCCATGTTCGAGGTCGACGACTACGAGCAATTCGTGCAAATTCAGAGCGAGTCTGCACTCAGGAATCTCACCACGACATTTCCCTATGAGCCCCATGAGGGTGAGGGCACGGCGCTCAGGAGTCATCCAACTGAGATCGCCGCGGCGCTGCGCGATGAGATCCAGGACAGGCTCGAACAGGCAGGTGTTACGGTCATCGAAGCGCGAATCAGCCATCTCGCGTATGCGCCCGAAATTGCGAACGCAATGCTGCGGCGTCAGCAGGCGTCGGCCATCATCGCGGCGCGCACCCAGATCGTGCGCGGCGCCGTCGGCATGGTCGAAATGGCGCTGGACGAACTGCAACAGCACTCCGTCGTCGACCTGGATGAAGAACGCAAAGCGGCGATGGTCAGCAACCTGCTCGTAGTCCTGTGTGGTGAGGAAGGGGCGCAGCCTGTCCTGAATACAGGGTCCTTGTATACCTGATCAACAGGTGGCAGCAATCATGGCCAACCGCAAATCCTTCGCGTTGCGCATCGATGCGAAAACCCTCGAAGCGATGCAACGCTGGGCGAAAGACGATCTGCGCAGTCTCAATGCGCAGATCGAATTCGTTTTGCGCGACGCGATGCGCAAGTCGGGTCGATTGCCGAAACCGGGCGAGCCCAGTGGTAGCGAAGAGAGTGATAGCATCGGCTAATGGGAACTATTGTTGCAATCGTCTCTGTCCTGCTCGCACTGATAGCCGCCGGCTCTATTGCCTACATCGCCTGGGAGTTGACGTCCGGAGATCCGGCAGGAGAAGCGGACGACTCGAGCGAAGACGGCGACTAGCGACGCTGCCGCGATTTGCGGTCCGAATCGCGGCCCGAAGCGCGGTCCGATTTGCGTTTCCGATCGCCGTCTGATTTACGTTCCTGCCGCGGTGCCTGCTTTCTCTCGGCCTTTTTCTCCTGTCGCGGGGCTGAACTCCGCTCCGGTCTGCGCTCGGTCGATTGTCGCGTACTGTCCGATCGACGCGTTTCACTACGGCGCACGTTGCCATTGCGCGGGCCCTCGACTCGGCGTGGTTCATGGTTCCGTTGCGACGTGCGTGCGGCCGCTTGCTGGCGACGCTCGGTTGTCTGACGCTCGCGAGGCGCCGCCTGTCGTACTTTCGGTGTTGGCTGCGCGTGTTCACGCCTGCCACGACTTTCTGCCCGGTAATCGCTGCCTGTGCGCCGGTTCATTGCCACGGTTTGCGGACGCTCGCGGAACGTGATCGCCTCGCGGCGCTCTGTATTCGCATTACGCCGTTCCCTGCGGTCGCTCTGCTGGGAAGCACGGCGCTGGTTGACTGAACGATCAGCAGATCGCTGCACACTCGTAGTCCGTTGAACATCGGCATCGCGTCGCACAGACGTCCTGCGTTGCAAATTGCCGTCGCGCTCGTTTCGCGTGTAGCGATTACGCGTTACACGGACGTCCCTGACGTATTCACGACGATCATGTCGCGGACGCCAGCGGTCACCGCCGTAGTAGCGGTTGACGGTAACAGGTGCGCTCCTCGTTACGTAGGTCGTGTTGTAGACGCTGACGGACGGCCGACGATACCACCAGCGGTCCCGGTAATGGCGGCCGTAATAGGGATGGCCGTGGTAGCTGTGATGAAACACGTTCAGACTGTCGGTATACCATCCAATCGTGAACGCCGTCGTTACGCCCCAGAAAAAGCCGTCGTTAAAGGCATGCGCCGACGAATACGGATAGTAGTAGACCGGGTACGCGCGCGGGTAGTAGTAGTAGACCGGGCGCGGCTGGTAGACGACGACACGCTCCGGTTCGTAATACGGCACGTATATGACGTCTTCGGTAATGGGTGTTATCTCGATGACGCCTTCGTCACGGGTGACATTCTGGTATGAGTCGCTCTTGAGATTGCCGGCCGCGTAAGCGCGGTCGCGGAAGGTCTCTATCGCCGTCACGACGTCCGTCTGTTGCGAGACTACAGCCTCACCCAGTCGCCAGGTCCAGTCGATGTCATCGTTGAGCAATTCAACGACTTCGGGGTAGTTGATCAACGCGACTACCGAGTCGTCCCAATCGGGGTCGGGTTTCAAGGTGGGATCGTCCTCGAGCGCCTCGAGGAATCGGCCCGCATCGATAATCTGCAAGGGATAGGCGGCGGCCGGCAGGACGATCGCCAGAAGATCATCGGGATACAATGCAATCGGACCGATGAGTTCCTCGAGTTCTGCAGTCGAAAGCAACGGGATTTCTTCGTTGCCCGTCTCGGGAGGCTGCTCTTCGTAAGTGCCAATGACCTCGCCGTTGTCGTCCACGGGTACTTGTGCCAGCAGCGAAAGTGGCATCAGTGCGAGCAATACCAAGAGTCTTCGTGCCAATCCAGTTTCGGCTATTTGTCGGTAGTTCATACTGCCTCCCGGTCCGTGAATCCCTGCGGACTTGTCCTGAGTCTGGATCCATCTTATGCGGAGCTAGCTGAACCGGGGCTTAATTGCGGCCCCGCGGAATCGGGGGGATTTGCGTTTCGCCCATTTGGTGTAAAGTAAGGGCACAACAAGAAGAGTAGAGCGATGAACTCCAGAGCGAAATTGCTGGCTGAACTAGAAGAAAAAAGCCAGAAAAACAGAGACTTAAGTTTAAAGACGGGCGAACCGCAGGCGTCTGAGCCCGGGCTTGCCGAGGGCTACAATCCCTACGACAATCCCGGGGTCCACAAGACAGCTCGTATCGACGACACGGCGCGTCGCCGGGTATTGCGGCGTCGCTAGTCGTCCTCGCCGCCGTGCCAGGCGATGAACTTCCAGCCGTCGTCGGTTCGTAACAGGACGTCTGTGTAACGGCCGTTGCTGGTTTCTATTTTCCCGTCCTGGTCCTTGGCCGCGCTCGTGTATAGATAATGGGCGACCGCAATGTCGCCATGCACATTGATCGACAGTGGATACAGCTCGTGCGCGATCATGTCGCTGACCTGTTCGGAAAAGCGATTCCACATCTTTGTCGATGCCTTGCCGCGAGGTGCCGGCGATTGCTTGCCCCAGCCCGAAAAGTCATCGGTAAGCAGGCTGTCCACCCATTTCCTGTCGCCTTTCTCCTGCGCATTCCATTGTCGTTCCACGGTCGACCACACGTCGGCCTGATCGCTTACGGGATCCATGGCCGTTTCCTGCGCCAATGAGATGCCTGCCGCGACGATCAGGAAACTCCCCAATGCCAACCTGAGTCCGTTGAAAAAATTCATTATTCGTTCCCCTGACGAATCCACATAACACGAGTCTAGTCGCATTGTCGCGGTGCCACAAATCAGCTAGTTAACGTTGCCCAGGACCAGCGCCGAAAGTTGGTCCGCTTCGTCAGGACTTATGGCGTTCGTCGTGTCGTATTCGTAAAGTGCGTGCAGGTCGGTGGTCGAGAGGTAGTCCGGGTGATGTACTTCCATGATCATGGCGTAGTCGAATACCTGCTCGTCCCTGACAAGAAGCAGCTGGTAAACATGCAGCGCGACAGCATGCGGACCATCGACGTGCATCAGCGTGGCAATGCTGTGCTGTTCATCGGGGAATTCAAGCGATCCAATGTGCATCGTCTGCTTGTGCAGATTCCAGCCGTGTGAGCGGAATGTCGCGCCGATAGAGTTTCCCGATAGCACCTCCGCATGTTCTTTTCCGTACCGCTCGTCGAGCTGGTCGGCGAAGCGCACCACAGCATAGGTTCGGCAGGTCTGGATGCCTCCGTCGCGGCTGTACAGGCTGGAGCGTCGCAGGCCGGCTTCGCTGGCAAGAACGTCAATGCCATAGCTGCCGAACTTCCGCTGGATCCGTTCGCTATTGAGTAGAACCGGCTCTGTGGCACAGGCGCTGAGCACGGCGGCCAGCACCACGGGCGGGAGTCTTGTTACAGCCATAAATGCGACTAACGGCGAGAACTGCACGCACCTTATACTGTCATTGCGCAAGCGTAAAGGAGCGACACGATGCGTGCCATGATCCTGACTTCGGTGGCTGGCATTGACGAAAACGCAGAGCCGCTGCAGCCCGTTGACCTGCCACGACCGCAGCCATCGGCGGGGGAGCTGTTGGTCGAAGTTTCTGTTTGCGGCGTTTGTCATACCGAACTCGATGAAATCGAGGGTCGGACACCGCCACCCGAGCTGCCCGTGGTGCCGGGGCACGAAATCGTCGGTCGGGTCACAGAGTGTGGCCAGGATTGTCATCGTTTCGAGCCAGGACAGCGCGTTGGAATTGGCTGGATATATTCATCGAGCGGTGATGAGGACGAGAACCTCAGTCCGGCTTTCCGGGCGACCGGCCGCGACGTCAATGGCGGTTACGCAGAGTTCGTCGTTGTCCCCGAACGCTACGCTTATCCTGTCCCCGAGGTATTCAGTGATGAAGAGGCCGCGCCGCTATTGTGTGCTGGTGGCGTCGGATACCGGGCGCTGCGGCTGACCGGAATAGAGGATGGCGATATTCTGGGCCTGACGGGCTTCGGTGGCTCGGGTCACCTGGTGCTGCAGCTGGCCAGGCACCTGTACCCCAATACAAGAATCTACGTGTTCGCCCGCAGCGAACGGGAAAGGGCTTTTGCGCTCGAACTGGGTGCCGACTGGAGCGGCGATACATCTGACAGACCTCCTGAAGCCCCGCATGCAATCATCGACACGACGCCAGCGTGGAAGCCCGTACTTGCAGCGCTCGCTTGCCTGCGGCCGGGCGGCAGGCTGGTCATCAATGCGATTCGCAAGGAAGCCGGCGATCGCGGGCTTATGGCGGATATCAGCTACGAGGATCATCTCTGGCAGGAGAAGGAAGTAAAGTCGGTTGCCAACGTGACGCACCGCGACCTCGAGGAATTCCTGCCGATCGCAGCCCGCATACCGCTTCGTGTGGAATTCCAGGCCTACAAGCTCGAGCAGGCAAACCAGGCGTTGCGCGATTTGCGGGCCGGGCACGTGCGCGGCGCAAAGATACTCAAGATTTCTGCAAGCGATTGAATCCTTTTCGGTTCCGGGTACATCTCAGGAGCAATCTGATAGAAACAAGGGAGTCGTTTGCATGCGCAAGCCGTCTTGAAGGAACTCGAGCGCCGCCTGCTTAACTGAGGCGATATACTGCGAGCTCCTGGACCATGAGGGAGCTCGAGTGCCTCACGATATTGCCTGTTTCCGCTGTGGCGCGTCGCTGGCGACATTGTCTCTGCCATTATCGCGACGCGACCAGTGCCCGGCGTGCAGCGCTGACTTACATGTCTGCAGGATGTGCATGCACTTCGACTCAAGTGCACCGCGGCAGTGCCGTGAAGATGGTGCGGAAGACGTAAGCGAGAAGGAGCGCCCCAATTTCTGTGACTGGTTCAAGCCGTCGGAGTCCGCATTCGACCCTGACCAGAAGTCCGACGCCGATGCAGCGAAAGACGCGCTCGCAGCGCTGTTCGGTGATGACGATGGCGGTTAGCCGACGGCAGTTCCTCAAGCTCGCGGGCGCGGCGTTGAGCCCGGCGTCGCTCGCGGCTTGCGGCGGAGTCGACAAGTCCCGGGCGGACGGAGTGCCGTGGGCGGCATTCGGCCCGGACTCCACGGCTGAGGAGGTCACGAAGGGACTCGACCTCACAGGCAAACTCGCTGTCGTCACCGGCTGTACCTCGGGGATCGGTTTCGAGACGATGCGCGTGCTCGCGAAACGAGGCGCCTATGTCGTTGGCACAAGCCGCTCACTGGAAAGAGCCGAAGCCGCGGGCCTGCGGGTCCGCGGACTGACGACCCCCGTCGAGCTCGAGCTTTCCGATCTCGACTCCGTCGTGCGCTGCGCCGAGGCAATTCGCTCCCTGAATACGCCAATCGACATGCTCATCTGTAACGCCGGCTATCGCGGCGGTGGCAACAGTCGCGAGCTTGTCAACGGCGTCGAGAGGCACTTTGCCGTGAACCATCTCGGCCACTTCGTGTTCGTGAATCGGCTGCTCGAACGCCTGTTCCTGGCGCAGCAGGGGCGTATCGTCATGGTATCGAGCCGTGCCGCATACCGTGACGTCGGCGAGAACGGCATCGACCTCGATGACCTGGGCATGAAGCGCGCTTACAGCGACGCGCTGGCTTACGCCCAGTCGAAACTGGCGAATGCGCTGTTTTCGCTGCGGCTGTCGGAGTTGCTGCGTGGCACCCGGATTACGAGCAATGCTCTGCATCCCGGCCTTATCAATACCGAAATCGATCGCAACCTCAATGCGATCATGCGCTTCGGTTTCGGTCTGTTGACGGCGGTGAGGGGCAAGACGACTGAGCAGGGCGCGGCCACAAGCTGCTACGTCGCGACGCATCCGCAGCTGGGCGCAACGAGCGGTCAGTTTTTCGAGGACTGCAATGCGGTCACCATTGCCGAGTCTCATCTGCACAACCAGGTGCTCGCTGAGGAGCTGATGCGAGTCTCGGAGGAGCTGACGGCTCCCTACCTTGTGGAACAGGAAAGACCGGACTGGAGCGAATTCGAAAATGGCGTGCGCGGTCACTTGTGGTCTTGTCCGGCGGCCAGGATTCGACAACCTGTCTTTACTGGGCGATCGACCGATTCGGTCGCGACAACGTCAAAACGATCACATTCGACTACGGTCAGCGACATCGCGTCGAACTCGAGTGTGCAGCCAGGGTTGCGGCACACGCCGGCGTGAAGAACGATTGCCTGCCCATCGATACCTTCAGCGCCCTGGGTGGCGACGCGCTCACGGACGCCGCCATTGCCGTCGACGTGGCGCAATCGCCGGGGCTACCGAACACGTTCGTGCCGGGGCGCAATATCATTTTCCTGACGTTTGCCGCGGCGTTCGCCTACAAACGCGGCATCCGGCATCTCGTGACCGGCGTCGCACAGACCGATTACAGCGGCTACCCGGACTGTCGAGAAGAAACGATCAAGGCGCTCGAAGAAACGCTTCGACTCGGCATGGAATATGACATGTGCATTCATACACCCCTGATGCACCTGTCCAAGAAGCAAACCGTGGAGATGGCCAGGGACCTGGGCGGTCTCGACGCGATGGCCCTGACGCATACCTGCTACAACGGCGAACGACCGCCCTGCGGACAATGTCCTGCCTGCGAACTTCGCGCAAAGGGATTTGCCGAGGCAGGTATCGAGGACCCGCTGCTGACAGCCTGATGACTTACTCGGTAAAGGAAATCTACTACACATTGCAGGGCGAGGGCGCACACACGGGCCGACCCGCCGTATTCCTGCGCTTTGCAGGGTGCAACTTGTGGTCCGGTCGCGAGGCGCACCGACAAGATGCCGTGTGCCGTTTTTGCGATACCGAATTCGTGGGCACTGACGGCCCCGGCGGGGGCAAGATCGAAACGGCGGCCGAGCTGGCTGCGGCTGTCAGCCGCGCGTGGCCCACCGATCAGGAATCGCGGTACGTGGTCTGCACGGGTGGCGAACCTCTGCTGCAGCTCGATCATGCGGCCATCGATGCGCTTCATGCAGCCGGTTTCGAGGTCGGGGTGGAGACCAATGGCACCCTTCAGGCGCCTGAAGGCATCGACTGGCTGTGCGTCAGTCCGAAGGGCAACGCGCCCGTTGTGCAGACCAGCGGTGACGAACTGAAGCTTGTTTTCCCGCAGGCGGAGCCGGCGGCGCAGCCTGCAAAATTCGAGGCCCTGCAATTCGATAATTTCTTCCTGCAGCCGCTCGATTGCGAATCGCGTGAACGAAACACACAGCAAGCCATGCGCTATTGTCTCGAACACCCGAAATGGCGATTGAGCTTGCAGACACACAAGTACCTGGGGATCGACTAGTCATGAACCATCGCGTCGGTCGCATCGTGTTTGCTCTTGTCGTGGGCCTGGTGGTGTTCTTCGCGTCCTACCGGTGGGTTACGGATCCCGGGCCGCGCGCGGAACGCGCCGCGCAGGAGGAGGCGGTCCGGTCCGCGCGGGCGGCGCTTGTCGAGATGATCGGCGACGGTGAACTGCAGATCGTCGATCCGCTGGCGCCGAACCGCAAGGCCGGCAAAGTCTACGTTTATGCCGAGGCGCCCGGGTGGGCCGTGTCCGGTTATTACCGGCGCGGCGAGCAGGATCGATGGCACCCTTACCTGGTCACACTCGACGAAACGCTGTCCCTGACGCATCTCAAGGTTCAGGACCCAATTCTGCTCGAACAGGCAGCAGTGGATCCGCGACTCGAGGTTAGCCCCTGATCAAAGAATTATCGTCAGGAGCCAGCCGACGAGTACCAGCAGGCTGGTTGCGTAGCCCAGTCCCATAACGACCATCGCGGCGTCGATTTCCAGTCTTCGTTCGTCGTAAGTCATTGTTCAGTCTCATTTTGTCGATGCGAGACTGAATGTTGCGCCAGTTCGGGCGGAAACTACTGAAGGTGGGCTGATCCTTTCCTGATCATTCCATGACGGTACTGCTGTCGGCCAGTTCTTCCTGACGCCATTCGAAAATATTGAGCTCAATGAAGACGAACGCGACCAGCCACAGGAAAGCGTCCCAGAAGTCGACGAAATCGCCCTTGAGGCCCCAATAGATAGCGGCCAGCAGCAACAGCGAATAAAGTACGAACTTGGCCGCATTGCTTGCTGCCAGTGCAGCGCCCTCGAAGCGGCCGCGCTCCTGCAGTCTCACGTCGATCTCGAGCACAAGCACGACGAGCAGCCATACAGCGGAATTGATCACGTCCACCCAGGCCAGCCGACGTATCTCGGTCAGACCCTGCAGATCCACGACCGCCGGCATATCCCTGAATCGGTATAGCGTGCCCTCCGGGGCGAAGCTGGCGCAGTTCGCGAGGGTGAGTTCGGCATATTCGTCGAGCGTCGTCGCCCAGGACCAGGGCTCGGGCAGCAAGCCGCAGGCGCTCCGCACGCCATCGAGGACCGTTGCTTCGTAGAGAAACGTCAGGTTCTCTACATAGCCGAAAAACGCGTAGACGATAAACAAGTAACAGAGTGCGCGCAGGCCGTGCAGCGACCAGGTTATGCCCCGCGTGAAGTGTCGGTCCTCGAGCACATAAGTCTCGAGTTCGAACATCAGTAGCAGAACGACCCATGCGGCTGTATCAATGGTCGCGGAGAAAGCTTCGATGAGGTCGCCCGGTGCGACGCCGTCGGGGAATTGCAGGGCCGCGGCTGTTATTTCCTCGTCGAAAAACCAATAGACGTTCATCGCCAACATCAGGTAGACGAAGTACTTGAAAAACTGGTACAGCACACTGCTGTTGATCGACAACGCTTCCCTCCGACCGTTGCGGCTTGTCTCAGACAGCGTCCGCAGTGTTGTCGATCATATCCGTTTCGACGCCCGAGTAGTAAACCCAGACATTTTCTTCACCGTTCAGGAGTTCGATGTACTTGGGGTGCACGAAAATATTTTCCCTGCCCGATTTCACCTCGCGCAACACGCCGATTTCGCAGAGCTGCTTCAGGTATACCGAAGCGGTCTGTCGTTTGGCGATGCCCGCGTCGACGAGATTGCCGATGCGGCAGTACGGCTGCTTGAACAGAACCTCGACCAGTTCCCAGGAGTAGGTCTTGGGCAGGCTTTTGTTGACAAACTCGCCCGTGTGCTCCATGAGTTCCCGGATGGCCTTGATCTTGTCGGTCGTCCAGGTGCAGGTCTCCTCGACGCCGTCGAGGATGAAGAGAATCCATGCCGCCCAGTCTTTCTCGACCGTCACGTTTTTCAGAAGCCGGTAATACGCCGCCTTGTTCTGGATTATGTAACGACTCAGGTAAAGAATGGGTGAATCGAGGAGCCCATGCTTGACGAGGAACAGGATATTCAGGATGCGTCCGGTGCGACCGTTGCCATCCGCAAAAGGGTGGATGGCCTCGAACTGGTAGTGCTGGATCGCCATGCGGACGAGAGGGTCGATGTCCTCATGGCGGTGCATGAATTCGGCCCAGTTGTCGAGTTTCTGGATCAGGAGTTGCTGGCCTGCGGGGGGCGTGTAAATGACCTCACCCGTCATTCGGCTTTTCAGCGTAGTCCCAGATTTTGCTCGAATATCAAGCTCTATCCCTTTGATAGTACTACATATTTGAATCGCCATATCGGTCGTTAGCATGCCACGTTGCACCATCTTGCTGCCCTCGTACAGGGCCGTGCGGTAGCGCAACGCCTCCTTGGTGGCAGCGTCGGCCTTGTCTTCGGCGATATCGGCGTATTCGAACAATTTGTCGGTGGTCGTGACGATGTTCTCGATCTCCGAACTGGCCCGTGCTTCGAGCAACGGCAGGGCATTGACGAGCACGGCCGAGTTGGGGATCAGCTCAGCGGCCTGCTTGAGCTCGGCGAGGGCCACGCGAGCGTTGATACAGCGCTTCAGGATTTCGGTCGTTTCGATCTGCTCCAGCGGCGGCGGCAATTCCGGGAGGTCGTTGTACGGTAAAGAGGGATTGAAATCAGTCACTTATGCTTGCTCCCAGGGTCCTGGCCGATAGGTCGATCGTATCGACGTGTATTCCAGATATGTCGATAAAAGTTGTATATATCGACATATCATCCTGTTGCGTCGATCATATCGACATGTATTCCAAATATGTCGATAAAAGGCGTATCTGTCGACATATCATCCTGTTGCGTCGATTCTATCGACACGTTGGAGTGATGTGTCGATTTCTGCGCCGAATTTCGACAGATCGTGAGTATATGTCGATCGATTCGACAGGTTCGTGTATGCCAGTCGCACTTTTGGGACATGGTGACAGTCAAAGATGGTGGGTTTACTCTGGATGACCCGACCTTTGGGAGGCATCGTCATGATCCGACTCAAATACAGCCTGCCGCTGCTGGTCGCTGCGTCTGCGCTGGCTTCCTGCGGGGGTAGCGGCGGCAGCGCCGCGCCGCCCGCCGTCGACCCGCCGCCCTCGGGCGATCCGCCAGCAGCGACACCGGCGATCACGACAGATCAGGTCTTCACTCAGCTACCGACATTCAACCAGCCTACCGCACTGCTACAGGCGCCCGGCGACTCGACGCGCTGGTTTGTACTCGAGAAAAGCGGCGTCGTGCGAGTGTTCGCCAACGACGAAAACGTAGCAAGTAGCAGCGTCTTCCTGGACCTCAGCGGCGTCGTCAATTCGGCCGGCGAGGGCGGCTTGCTGGGAATGGCGTTCCACCCGAGCTTCCCGGCAACTCCCGAGGTGTTTGTCTCCTATACGAGAACGGGTTCGGGCACTCCGCTCGTGTCCTACGTATCGCGTTTCTACAGCATGGATGGCGGCCTGACTGCCGATCCGGCCGTCGAAGACATTATTCTCACGCTGGCGCAGGAGCAGACCAATCACAACGGGGGCGATGTGCATTTCGGCCCGGACGGCTATCTGTACGTTGGCTTCGGTGACAGCGGTGGTGGGGGCGATCCCAGGGACTACGCACAAAACACGAGCATATTGCACGGTTCCATGGTGCGCGTGGACGTCGACGGCAATACGCCTTACGAAATTCCGGCTGGCAACCCGTTCGAGGGAAGCGCGATGTGCGTGCTGGGTGTTGGCGCGGCGCCTTGCCCCGAGATTTATGCCTGGGGTTTACGCAACCCGTGGCGCTTCAGCTTTGACTCGGCGACCGGGAAACTGTGGGTCGGCGACGTTGGCCAGGGCGCCTGGGAAGAAATAGACGTTGTCGAAGCCGGCCTGAATTACGGCTGGAATATCCGCGAGGGCGCCCACTGCTATCCACCGGGCTCGGGCTGCGACGAAACCGGCCTGACTGATCCGATCACCGAGTACGGTCGCAGCCTCGGCGTTTCTGTCACGGGCGGTTATGTCTATCGCGGCTCGGCCGTCCCGGATCTCGTCGGCTGGTACGTATTCGGCGACTTCGGATCGGGACGTATTTTCGCGATCCCCGAGGACAGCGTCGCGGGCACGGTGGCCCAGGTCTTGCTGGACACGAATATCTCGATCGTGGCTTTCGGCGAGGCTGTTGGTGGCGAGCTGTATCTCGTCGACTTCGGTGTAGGCACAATCCACGAGGTGCAAGCAGCCCCTTAGACAGGCGTTTCATATAGAATTTGCAGCCACAGCATCGTCCGAAAAGGAGCTACCGTGGCCGTCAAATCCGATATCGAAATTGCCCAGGCCGCCGACATCAAGCCGATCCAGGAGATCGCCGGGAAACTCGGCATTCCGGCCGACGCGCTCATTCCCTATGGCCATGACAAGGCCAAGATCGGCGCTGACTTCATCGAGTCCAGGAATAACGACAAGGATGGCAAGCTGATTCTCGTGACGGCCGTGTCACCGACGCCGGCCGGTGAGGGCAAGACGACGACGACGGTGGGCCTCGGTGATGCGCTCAACCTGATTGGCAAGAACGCGCTGATGTGCCTTCGCGAGCCCAGTCTCGGGCCCTGCTTCGGCATGAAAGGCGGCGCCGCCGGTGGCGGTTATGCCCAGGTCGTGCCGATGGCCGACATCAACCTGCATTTTACGGGCGACTTTCACGCGATTGGCGCGGCCAACAACCTGTTGGCGGCCCTGATCGATAACCACATGCACTGGGAAAACCAGTTGAATATCGACCCTCGACGTGTGACGTGGCGCCGAGTCGTCGATATGAACGACCGCGCCCTGCGTACAGTTACCTCGGGCCTCGGTGGCTATACCAACGGAGTGGTTCGCGAAGCGGGCTTCGATATTACGGTTGCTTCCGAGATCATGGCGATCTTCTGTCTTGCGACCGACCTCAAGGATCTCGAGACACGCCTCGGCAACATCGTCCTCGGCTATACGCGCGAGAACGAACCCGTCACGGTCCGCGAGCTCAATGCGCATGGTGCGATGACGGCCCTGCTGCGTGATGCCTTCCAGCCGAACCTGGTGCAGACAATGGAGAACAACCCGTCGCTGATGCACGGTGGTCCGTTCGCCAATATTGCCCATGGCTGCAACTCGGTCGTCGCTACGCGTACCGGCCTCAAGCTGGCCGACTACGTGGTCACGGAAGCCGGCTTCGGTGCGGACCTGGGCGCCGAGAAGTTCTTCAATATCAAGTGCCGCAAGGCAGGATTGACGCCGGATGCCGTCGTGCTCGTGGCTACGATCAAGGCGCTCAAGATGCAGGGCGGCGTTGCAAAGGACGAGCTCGGCAGCGAAGACGTGGCCGCGCTCAAAGATGGCTGCAAGAACCTCGAGCGACATATTCGCAATCTCGGCAAGTTCGGGGTTCCGGTCGTGGTCGCAATCAACCGTTACACGGCCGACACGGACGCCGAGGTCGCCGCCGTGCGCGACTTCTGCCAGGGCTACGGTGTGCGGGCCATCGATTGCACGTTCTGGGCCGACGGTGGCGCCGGCGCAACCGAACTGGCCGAGCATGTCGTTGAACTCTGCGACAGCGGTGCGGCGCAGTTTCGTACCCTTTATAACGATGACATGTCGCTGTGGGAGAAGACGGCGACCATCGCGCGCGAAATCTATGCCGCCGACGACATCATCGCCGACAAGAAAGTGCGCGAGCAGTTCGCGAAGTACGAACGGGAGGGGTTCGGTAAGTACCCGATCTGCATGGCCAAGACGCAGTACAGCTTTTCCACGGATCCGAACCTGCTGGGCGCGCCGTCCGGCCACGTCGTGCCGATTCGCGAGATCCGTCTGGCGGCAGGGGCCGAGTTCGTCGTCGTGGTCTGCGGCAACATAATGACCATGCCCGGACTGCCGCGTGTTCCTGCGGCCAACAACATTCGCGTCAACGAAGAGGGCCGTATCGAGGGTCTGTTCTAAACCGCGAGTTTGTCGGGCAGCACAAAGTGCCGTCGCGCCGCATCCGAGAATAGCAGCGTATCGCTGTAATAGCGCCGCATGGTTGCCTTACTGTCGCGTATGAGGCTCTCGTTGCGCGACCGAAACTCTTCCCAGGTCTCGTCGCGCGTGGCGCGCTCGTTAATCAGTACGAGGAACAGCCAGGTTATCGTTGCGTGGTACTTGCCCGGGACCCCCAGGTGCGCCGTCAGGCGTCGCAAGGCACAATCGAAACGCGCCACTGCATCGGCGAGATCGAAGGCCTGAACGTACAACCATCCCACGTATACATGTGCCTCGTGGTCGAAGCGCTCGGCGTCGACGTCGCCGGCCTCGAATTGCTCGATGCTAAGCCGTGGCTCGAGTGCCGCACTCATGGCTCACCTTCCACGATCTGGTGGCTGTCCGAAGCCGTCAGTTTGCAGCCGTAAACGGCCTTCAGCTGCTCAATGACCTCGCGGGTCTCGGTCGAAAAGGGCGCCTTGCCCTCGAACGCGTGCAGCACGATACCTTCGAGAAGATCGCCCAGCGTCAGGTCCGTGTATTCGGCAAGACCCTTCAGAACCTTCAGCAGCGACGATTCGATGCGCACGCCCGTCTGCGTACGCTTCACAACAGTCCTGGACATGGTAGTGCCTCCGTTATTTGGGTAACAATGTAACATGGTAGCATTAACTGTTCAAGCGCTAAATTCCCGATACAGTCACCCGATGCCATCACGAGAAGAGCTACTCGAGGGTTTCACAATCGGGGACTGGGAGATTCACCCGGGGCAGGGCGTGTTTCGCCGCGGCGACGATGAGGTCCGCCCCGAACCGCTGATCTTCAAGGTGCTGTATTCGCTCGCGATGCGCGACGGCGAGTGTGTGACGCGCGATGACCTGATCGAGGACGCCTGGGATGGCAGGCCGACGGCGGACGATCCGATCAATCGCAGTATCGCCCAGCTGCGGGGTCACCTCGATGACAAGGCCAGACCGCACCAGTACGTGGAAACGCTGCACCGTCGCGGCTATCGGCTCATGCAGCCCGTGCAGTTGCACGCCCGGTCGTCCACGGTCGACGACGACGTCACCCCCGGGCCCGGTATCCGTCGCTGGAAGATAGTTGCGGGCATCATGGCGGCTGGTCTCTTACTGTCGATTGTCCTGACGATGGTCGAACGACCGCTGCAGGCCGGCATTCGTTCCATCGCCGTGCTGCCGATCGAAAACCTGAGCGGCGACCCTGCCAAGCAGTACATCGTTGATGGCATCAAGAACGTCCTCGTGCGGCGGCTGTCGGAAATACCCGAGTTGTTGATAAAGAACACCCAGGTGCGATACGAACTCGAACCGTCGGAAATTGCCGCTCGTCTCGCGGTCGACAGTGTCCTGACTGGGGCCGTGCAGCTGCAAGGGTCAAAGCTCAAGGTCACTTACCTGGTGTTGAGGGGAGACGACAATGCGACAGTGGGCTCCGGCGAAGTGAACGGGGACCTGGACGGCATATTCGCTTTGCAGGAGCGGCTGGCCAACGCGGTACGCGACGATCTCGTCGGCAAGGGGGCGCCGAAACTCATAACGCTGTACACGCCCGACTCGAAAGCCTATGACAGCTATATGCGCGGCATCTATGCATTCGAGCATCGTGGCGTGGGCGATAATCTCGAGCAGGCCATCGCTTTGTTCGAGGAGTCGATCGGGCTGGATGAGTATTACGGGCCGGCCTACCTGTCGCTGGCAACGGCGTACGCACTATTGTCTTACTATCGCGATGCGCCTGTGGATGAAACGAGTCGGCTGGCGATCCGGACGGTCGAAAAAGGCGTGGCCGTCGACAGCAATATTGAAGACGCGGCGGGCGCTGTTTACGGCAGCGTTTTTCACAAGCAGAAGATGTGGTCCGAGTCGGAGGCCGCCTATCAACGTGCGATATCGGCGAATGTCGTTGATTCGAATGCTTTCAACTGGTACTCGCGCCTGCTGGCCAGTGTCGGCCGGCTCGACGATGCTTTGACGCAGTCATTGGCAGCTGTAGCGATCGATCCTGACAATGCCGTCAATAACAGCCGCGTTGCGATCGTCTACACATGGCTCGGTAATTCCGAGGAAGCGTCCAAGTACTTCAGGCGGGCGATCAGCCTGGGGGCATCAGGTATCACGACGCACGACCTCCCTTATGCGCTGTTGCTGCTGCGCGATGGCCGCTATGAAGAAGCGACCAAAATTGCCGTCGATGCCTCTACAACCGAGAGTATCGATCCGCAGTGGGTCGCGCCCGTGTTCGAGGGATTCCGCGACCCTTCAAAAGCCGAAGCCGGGCTGCGTGCTCTCGACGACGCCGAAGACGTGCTGGCCAATGAGGTTCTTGTGACGGCGCGTACCGTTTTGGGCGACGTGGACGGCGCAATGGCTATCGCCGCCGAACTTGAGAAACCAGGTGAATCCTTCCAGATGGACTTATTGTTCACTCCGGAACTACAGCCGCTGCGCGAACATCCCGGATTTATGCCTCTCCTGGAAAGCCTGGGCGTCGTCGACTACTGGCAGCAGGCCGGATGCACTTTCGACGGGCACAAAGCGGTTTGCACTGCTGACTAGTCGTCGAGAACTTTGCCGCGACTTTTCTTGATCGCGCCGCGCCGGCTTTTCGCATCGAGTCGTTTTTGTTTTGCCTTCTTTCCCGGGCGCGTAGGAATACGCTTCTTTTTCTTCTTCATTGCCGCGCGTAACAGGTCAGCCAGCCGCTGCAGCGCCGCCTGTCGATTGCGGTCCTGGCTGCGGGATTCCTGTGACTTGATTACCAGGACACCCTCGGAGCTGATGCGCTGGTCGCCCGCGGCGAGCAATTTGTTCTTTAATTCCTGTGGCAGCGCCGCGCTGCCACGAATATCGAATCGCAGGTGAATCGCCGTCGCCACCTTGTTGACGTTCTGTCCACCCGCCCCTTGCGACCGCACGGCCGTCATCTCGATTTCCGACATCGGAATACTGAGCTCGTCTGTAATCTCGAGCGCGTCCAAGCTGACTCCCTGCGCCTGCATGACATGATTGTGTGAGAATGCGCTCTTCATATTCCGGATCGGCGGCGTCAATGCAAGTTCGCAATCTCATTATCCTCGTCGTGTGCCAGCTGATTTCTGCGACAGGATCGATCGTGATGGTGACGCTCGGCGGGATCATCGGCTCCACACTGGTGGCGAACAAGGCGTTTTCGACCCTGCCGCTGTCGATGATGGTGGTCGCCGTAGCAGCGACGACAATTCCCGCGACAGTAATCATGCGCAGGATCGGCCGGCGCAAGGGATTTGCGATGTCCTCGTTGTGCGCTGCGGCGGCGGTGCTTGTCGCTGTCCTTGCCCTCAGTCAGTCGAGCTTTGCGTTGTTCGTGCTTGCCGCAATGATGTTTGGCGTCAACATGGCCTTCACGCAACAGTACCGCTACGCCGCGGCGGAAAGTGTGGCGCCCCGATACGTCGCGCGTGCCGTTTCCTTCGTTCTGATCGGTTCAATTGGCGGCGCGTTCGCAGGGCCGGAGTTGGCAACGCGCGGGCAGTACTGGATCGAGTCCATTCCGTTCGCCGGCACGATGTTTGCCCTCTGTGCGCTGTTCCTGCTGCAGTCCGTGCTGTTCCTTTTTCTGGGCGCAGCGCGCGAGCACACGGAATTCGAAGGGCAGGTAAGCGAACGATCGCTGGGGGAACTCGTGCGGCAACCGTTGTTTGTCGTTGCCGTGCTGGGTGGCACGGTCGGTTTCGGCCTGATGACGCTGGTCATGACGGCTACGCCATTGAGCATGCACATCAACGACGGCTATTCCCTGGAAGCGACGGCCTCGGTAATCCGTGCCCACGTGCTCGGCATGTACGTGCCGTCGCTCGTGGCAGGGTTCCTTATAGAGAAGCTCGGTGTGACGCGCCTGATGTTCATCGGTGCCCTGGGCTTACTCGCGACGTCAATCATCGGCCTGCAGGGTCACAGCTTCATGCACTACTGGTGGGGCCTCGTGTTGCTCGGGGTAGGCTGGAACTTCCTGTACGTTGGTGGCACGACGCTGTTGACCTACACCTACACGATGACGGAAAGATTCAGGGCACAGGCGGTGAACGAGTTCCTGGTATTCGGGACGTCCGCGACGGCATCGTTGCTCGCAGGTACGGTCATGCATTTCTTTGGCTGGCGCACGCTGATGCTGGTGCCGATTCCGATACTGGTCGCAATATGTATCGCGCTCGTGGCGGTGCGCAAAGATCCGCTGCTTGAGCGCCGTGCGGCGCTTATACAGGAGTCTGAGTCGTGAAGCGGCTTTGAACGAGAACCGGTATCGATTCGACAAGTCGTGGCCCGGCATCGCCATTGCGCGATGGCCGGGTCGACTTGATGAGCAGGTCGTTCGCCCCTAGAAGTTGTAGATGAACGCCAGCGACACAACCGGGTAGGCCTTGTAATCGCTGAGGTCGTCCTCGAGTTGCTGGCGCTCGAGCTCGAGAGCGGCTTCGAATGGCAGCAGCCCGGAACCCGTGCCATCAGCAGTCAGGCCAACCTTGGGTTCACCCTGCCACAGCACGCCCACGTCGAAGTTGAGTCCAACCTTGTCGAAAATTTCGAAGTCGATACCGATGCCGGCGTAGGGCGCGACGTCTTCGAAGTAGGTCCGGCCGCTGACTGTTCCAACTACGTCGGCGGGCAACGGTATGCCGCCGAGTTCGATGTCCTGGCCGCCCGTGTCCTGGCTCGTCAACGCTACTTCGTTGTTATTCGCGAAAACACCGGCCGTAAGGCGGAGCGGACTCAACGGGAAATTGATGTTGCCCGTAATGTAATAAGAGTCGAGTTCCAGCGTCGCGTCATAGTCGATACCGGACGTCGATTCATCAGTGTCGTAGTCGTAGGCATTCGCACCGACGCGGAAATCGATCATCGGCACCGGGTTCCAGCGGCCCTCGAGTCCGAGTCCAAGGGTCCCGGCCTTTACGCCGACGCCGAAGTCGGCGCTGGCCGTGCCGAACGTCATGATTGCAGACGCCGCGAGCGCCGCCTTGAAATAAGTGGATTTCATGTCTTGCCCTGCCCAAACGAGATAACAGGGGCTGAGCCTATACGGCCGTCACGACACTGACTGTGCGACGCATCACAGCACCGTGATTTGCGCCATTTTATGTCAAATCAGTGATCGTGGGCTCCACCATCTTGTCGCGACCCCACTTTAGGAAGAGACCGGGCCTGGCATCGGGGTCGATGTTGACCTTGTCGAGGTCACCCTGGACATGCGACAGCGCCATGAGGCGCGGATCCATGACCTTGAACCATGCCCACGGCAGGTAGGCGAGCACGTACATGCCGAAATAGCCGTTTGGCAGCGACGGCAAGTCGTCGTAGTGACGCAGCGACTGGTAGCGCCGCTGCGGATGCGTGTGGTGGTCCGAGTGCCGCTCGAGATGAAACAGGACCAGGTTGCTGAGCACGTGATTGCTGTTCCAGGAGTGATGCGGCTGACAGCGTTCGTAGCGACCCCGGACATCGCGCTCGCGCAGCAGGCCGTAGTGCTCGACGTAGTTGGCACTCGTCAGCTGGAAGTACCCAAACGCATGGTGAATGAGCAGGAACGGAATCATGAGCCAGCCAAGCCAGGCCAGCAACACGAGAGCGATCGCCAGGCTGATTGCATAGGATTGCAGTATCGGATTGCTCGGGTGCCACACGGACTTGTCTCGCGCGGTCAAATGCTCTTTCTCGACCTGCCAGGCACGTCTGAAACCTCCCGGGATTTCCCGCAGTGCGAACTTGTAGATACTCTCGCCCATGCGCGAACTGGCCGGGTCCGAAGGTGTCGATACATCCTTATGATGGCCACGGTTGTGTTCGACCGTGAAATGCCCGTAAGCCGGCACGGCAAGCACGATCTTCGCGAGCAGTTTTTCGAGGCTCGAGTTCTTGTGGCCGAGCTCATGACCCGTATTGATCGCAAGGCCCGCCGCCAAGCCTGCGATGGCGGCGAGCAGTACGAAACCCCACCAGCTCAAGGGCTGTGTGGCTGCGTACCAGGCAGATACGGTCAAGGTCAGGTAATGCACCGGGACGACGACGAACGTGAGCCGGTGGTAATAAGGGTCCTGATCGAGTTGCATCACGACTTCTTCAGGCGGATTGTTGGTGTCTTCGCCAATCGCCCAATCCAGGATCGGCGCGATTACGTAGTTGATCAGGAAAGGCAGCAGGAACCAGGCTTCGTTGCCGGTTTGCCAGTGCAGGCCGATGGCGAGCAGCGGCTGCAACGGATACGTGACAGACAGCAACCAGAACCAGCGCTTGCGATCGACGTAGTGAATAGCTTCGCCCGAGGATGTGACACCTGTGTAGCCGGTCATTGCTGCAGCCTGTTGTTGTCTGAACGTCCCGATTATGGCCTGTAAGTGCCGGCGCTCCAAAGCGCGAATGCCGGATACTGTCGGAATTCTGTACAGATGCAATGATGGCCCCGCTGCGCTGTCCAGATATTTACTTTACATATCAGCGGGATGAGGCACTGGAACAGTATTTGCTTTATATTTAGGAGCAAGTCCGGAAAATTGAGGGTTGGCATTGGGGAATCACTTCAAACTCCTGGCGGCAGCGGCGACCTTCGCATTGCTTGCGGCGGGTTGCGGCGAAAAGTCCGGCGACGGAGGGGCACAGGCGCCCCCGGCGCTAACGGCAGCAACGCTCGGTGAGCAACAGCTGCTGAGCGCCGCGGTATACCTGTCGCAACCACCGTACGTGGATGCCGACCAGTCGAACGGCGCACGACAGGCGCAGGTCTGTCGGGCGTGCCACAGTCTCGACGCGGGAGGAGCTAACATGATTGGCCCCGCCTTGTTCGGTTTTTTCGGTTCCGAGGCGGGTTCGCGCGAGGGCTTCGAGTATTCGCCCGTACTGGCAGAGGCCGCCTTTGTCTGGACGCCCAGGGCGCTCGACGCGTGGCTGGCGCAACCGGGACGATTCCTGCCAGGCAATCGCATGACGTTCGCCGGCGTGCTCAGGGAAGGCGACCGCAATGACCTGATTGCCTACCTTTTGCAGGTTACATCGGAGGGCACCTGATTCGTGTTGACAGTACTGTGGAGCTAAATCCCATCACTCCCGACAAACGCGACGCCAGCGAGCGGCGGATCTTCAGCTGGAGGACGGTGCTGTTTGGATTCGCGTTATCGAGGCGGCACGTGTACCGACGCTTCGGCGATGACCAGGTGATTTTTCTCGACTGGCATCATCCCTGGCTGTTCTTCCTGTCGGTCGGCATCATGTTGCTGTCGGTCACCGATGCATTCCTGACCCTGCTGCTGCTCGAACGGGGAATGATCGAGGCCAATCCCGTCATGCGGCTCGCGATGGGACAGAGCACGACGCTGTTCGTCGGCACCAAGCTCGCGATGACGGCTTTCGGGATCCTCGTGCTCGTGTTCCTCGCAAAGCAGCATTTTCTGAACCGATTCCGGACCGGTCTCTTCCTGACCGTATTCTTCAGCGCCTACGCCTGCCTCGTGTGCTACGAACTGGTGAGTCTGTTCCGCTTGGGATAAACTGGCGACCCTTTTTTTGGCCGCAATGCCCCGGCGCGCGTGCGTCCTTCAAGCTGTTGAAATCATGAGCGATTCTCTCAAGGAACAATTAGCGTCGACACCCTTGTTCGGTGGCAACGCGAGCGCCGTCGAGCGACTCTACGAGCAATACCTCGAAAATCCGGATTCGGTGCCCGCCGGCTGGCGTGATTATTTCGCGACCATGGGCGAGGCTGACACGGAAATCGTCCACTCTGCCATTCGTGAAGAATTGCTGCATGAAGCGCAAAGCAGTCGACGCAGCGGGCAGGTGGCGACAAGGCTCAGGGGCAAGCCGACCACGTCGGGCGCCAAGCAGGCGGCCGTTTCACGCCTGATCCAGGTGTACAGTCTGCGCGGCCATCAGATCGCGGATATCGACCCGCTCGGACTCATGGAGCGCCGCATGCCGGGCGTGCTCAAACTCGATTACCTCGGGCTGAACGACGCCGACATGGACACCGAGTTTTATACGGGTGGCCTTGCCGGCACGGGCAATGAACGCATGAAGCTGCGCGATATCCTGGCGCTGCTCAAGAGTATTTACTGCGGCAAGATCGGCGCCGAGTTCGCCCATATTTCCCGAGCCCGTGAGCGTCTCTGGTTGCGCAAGCGCTTCGAGCAGGGGGCAGCCTCGGATACGCTGACGAACGAAGAGCGACACTGGATCCTCGAGCATCTGACGAGCGCCGAGGGCATCGAGCGCTACCTGCACACGCGCTACGTGGGCCAGAAGCGTTTCTCCCTCGAGGGAGGCGAAAGCCTGATCCCATTGCTTGACGACCTGATCCACCGGGGCGGCACGTCCGGCATACGGGAGATCGTCATCGGCATGGCCCATCGCGGCCGCATCAATGTACTGGTGAACATCCTCGGCAAGTCACCCGAGGAACTGTTCGAGGAATTTGAAGGCAAGTACGATCTCGACGAGCTCAAAGGCTCGGGCGACGTCAAGTATCACAAGGGCTTCTCGGCCGACATGAAAACGCCCGGTGGCAACGTGCACATCGCGCTGGCATTCAACCCGTCGCATCTCGAGATCGTGAATCCCGTGGTCGAAGGTTCGGTACGAGCCCGCCAGCAACGTCGCGGCGATTCGGAGCGCCAGGAAGTGTTGCCCGTGCTGATTCATGGCGACGCGGCGTTTGCCGGTCAGGGCGTAGTGCCCGAGACCTTCCAGATGTCGCAAACGAACGGTTTCCGCACGGGTGGTACCGTACACATTGTCATCAATAACCAGATCGGATTCACGACCAGCCGTCCTTCGGACGCGCGCTCGACCGACTACTGCAGCGACGTCGCCAAGATGATCGAAGCGCCGATCTTTCATGTGAATGGCGACGATCCGGAGGCCGTCATATTTGTGACGAGACTTGCGCTCCAGTACCGCCAGAAGTATCGCAAGGACGTCGTCATCGACCTGGTGTGCTATCGCCGGCACGGCCACAACGAGGCCGACGAGCCGTCGGCAACGCAGCCGATCATGTACAGCCGAATTCGTGCTCACAAGACGACGCGTGAGCTGTATGCGAACCGGCTCGTCGAAAATCGGCTGATAGCGGCGACCGATGCTGCGGCGTTACAGGACAATTACCGGGATCGACTGGACCGCGGCGAACCCGTGCCCAAGTCGTCGCTCGGCATGATCGGCAACGAATTTACGGTCGACTGGGGGCCGTACCTCGACACACAGTGGGACGACGCCGTAGATACGACGATCAGCCCGAAGCTGGCCGCGGAACTGGGTCGAGCCATAACGACAATCCCGCCGGATGTGCGTCCGCACGGTCGCGTGCAGCGCATCATGGACGATCGGGTCAGGATGGCCAGGGGTGAGGCCGACATGGATTGGGGTTTCGCCGAGACGATGGCGTATGCATCGCTGCTGATGGACGGGCACAACGTACGGCTCGTCGGCCAGGACAGCGGCCGTGGGACGTTTTTTCACCGGCATGCTGTACTGCACAATCAGCTCAACAACCGCGAGTATCTGCCGTTGCACCACATCGTTGACAGGCCGGACGCGTTCCGGGTCATCGACTCGCTGCTTTCCGAGGAAGCGGTGCTCGGCTTCGAATACGGCTACGCAAGCACCGAGCCGAATACGCTCATCATCTGGGAAGGTCAGTTCGGCGATTTCGCCAATGGTGCGCAGGTCGTCATCGACCAGTTCATCAGCTCGGGCGAGGCAAAGTGGGGACGGCTGTGCGGCCTGACGATGTTCCTGCCGCATGGCTACGAAGGGCAGGGGCCCGAACATTCTTCGGCCCGCCTCGAACGCTTCCTGCAGCTTTGCGCCGAGCACAATATCCAGGTTTGTATACCGTCGACGCCCGCGCAGATGTTTCACATGCTGCGCCGCCAGCAGGTCCGGCCGTTCCGTAAACCGCTGATCGTCATGACGCCCAAGAGCCTGTTGCGGCACAAGATGTCGGTGTCGCCGCTGGACGAATTGTCGAGCGGCTGCTTCGAGCTGATCATTCCCGAAATCGAGGCGATCGAGCCGGGCAAGACGCGACGCCTCGTGCTCTGCAGCGGCAAGGTGTTTTTCGATTTGCTCGAGGCGAGGGAAGTGCACGGTATCGACGACATTGCGATCGTTCGCATCGAGCAGCTCTATCCGTTCCCGATCCCTCAGTACGCAGAGCTCGTCGGTAAGTACGAACACGTCGAAGAGATTGTCTGGTGCCAGGAAGAGCCTCTCAACCAGGGCGCGTGGTACCAGATCAAGCATCGGCTGCAGGAGCCGTTGAAGAAGCACCAGCAACTGTATTACGCGGGGCGGCCTGGAGCGGCCGCGCCTGCCTCGGGCATATTCAAGATTCACTTACAGCAACAACAGGCACTCGTCGAAGCGGCTCTCGACATCAAGAGCGAGGCTACCAGGGTCGTAAAGCCTGAAAAAACCAAACGGAAGACAAAATGACAATTGAGATCAAGGTGCCGCCGCTGCCCGAGTCCGTGACCGACGCTACGCTGGTTGGCTGGCACAAGAAAGCCGGTGATACGGTGTCACGCGATGAGAATCTCGTCGACCTCGAAACGGACAAGGTTGTACTGGAGGTGCCGGCACCGGCATCCGGCACGATAGCGAGGATCGTCGCCGAAGACGGAGCGACCGTCGAGGCTGGCGACGTGCTGGCGATTCTCGAGGAAGGCGAAGTTGCGGCGGCGCCTGCGGCCCCCGAGAAGCAGGCAGAGGAACCCGCGAAGGCACCGGCTGCCAAGCAGGCCACAGGCCCGATCAAGACGAGCCCGGCGGTTCGTCGCCTTCTCGAGGAACACGATCTCGATGCAACGATGGTCATGGGCACGGGTAAAGACGGCCGTATCACCAAGGGTGATGTCATGGCATTCCTCAAGTCGGATGACAGCAGTAACGTCACGCCTGGCGATCCGGCTCCCGCGGTCCTCGAGGAAACCGTCGTTGCAGGCCCAGCCAGGAACGAGCAGCGGGTGCCAATGACCCGGCTTCGCGCGCGCATCGCGGAACGTCTCGTCGATGCACAACAAACGGCGGCCATGTTGACGACCTTCAACGAAGTCGATCTGACCGAGGTCATGTCGCTGCGCAGCAAATATCGCGACGCGTTCGAGAAGAAACACGGTGTGCGCCTTGGCTTCATGTCGTTCTTCACCAAGGCCGCTGTCGAAGCCCTCAAGAAGTTCCCGGTTGTGAATGCATCGGTAGAGGGCACCGATATCATTTATCACAATTACTACGACGTCGGCATCGCGGTATCGAGCGATCGTGGTCTTATGGTGCCGGTGATTCGCGACGTCGACCAGATGAGTTTTGCCGAGTTCGAAGCCGAGCTGAACGCCATGGCGAAAAAAGCGCAGGATGGCAGCATCAGCATGGAGGATCTGACAGGCGGCACGTTCACGATCACCAATGGCGGTATTTTCGGTTCGATGATGTCAACGCCGATACTGAATCAGCCACAAAGCGCGATTCTCGGCATGCACACAATTCAGCAGCGGCCGATGGTTGTTGACGGCGACATCGTCGCAAGGCCAATGATGTACCTGGCCCTTACCTACGATCACCGCATCATCGACGGCAAGGAAGCCGTGCAGTTCCTCGTTTCGATCAAGGAACAGCTCGAAGATCCGAGCCGGTTGTTGCTACAGGTCTGAGCGTTTCATCACAGCAAGGATAATTGAAACAAATGAGCAGAAGTTTTGACGTTGTGGTTATCGGCGCCGGTCCGGCCGGGTATATCGCTGCCATTCGCGCGGCACAACATGGCAAGAGTGTTGCGTGTATCGATGAGTGGAAGAACAAGGACGGCAAGAACGCATTTGGCGGTACCTGTCTGAACGCCGGGTGCATTCCCTCGAAGGCATTGCTCGAGTCGTCCGAGCTCTACCACCGCGCCGAGCATGAGTTCAAGAAACACGGCATCAAGACCGGCGGTGTCGAGATGGACATCGCCGCGATGCAGAAGCGCCGCGCAAGTATCGTGCGTCAGTTAACGGGCGGTATCGGCGGCCTGTTCAAGGCGAACAAGGTTGAGGGGCTCGTCGGCCACGGCAAATTGCTGTCTGGCAAGAGAGTAGAGTTCACGCCCGTCGACGGCGATGCAGAGATCATCGAAGCGACGCACGTCATCCTTGCATCGGGCTCGGCGCCAATTGAGCTTGGCATCGCGCCGTTCGACGGTGAAAACATCATCGATTCCTGGGACGCGCTTGAACTCGATGCCGTTCCCGGGCGGCTTGGCGTTGTCGGTGCCGGCGTTATCGGTCTGGAACTCGGCAGCGTCTGGGCACGGCTGGGATCGAAGGTCACGATTCTCGAGGCAATGGAAGACTTCCTGTTCATGGCCGACCGTGATGTTGCCAAGGTTGCGTCTCAGGATTTCAAGAAGCAGGGACTCGATGTCAAACTCGGCGCCAAGGTGGCCAATGCCACGGTGGGCAAGAAGGGCGTTTCGGTGGATTACGAAGACAAGGACGGCGCGCAGTCGATCGAAGTCGACAAACTGATCGTGGCCGTTGGCCGGCGTCCCGTCACGGACGGACTGTTCGCGGATGACGCGGGCATCCAGCTCGATGAACGCGGTTTTGTCGTCGTCGACGACGAGTGCCGGACGCGTGTCAAAGGCGTGTTCGCCATTGGAGACTGCGTGCGCGGCCCCATGCTTGCGCACAAGGGTTCGGAAGAGGGCGTCATGGTCGCTGACCTGATCGCAGGCGAGCTGGCCGAAATGAACTACGACATCATTCCGTCGGTGCTCTATACGAATCCCGAAATCGCCTGGACCGGCAAGACCGAGGCCGAAGTGAAAGCCAGTGGCCGTGCATACAAGACAGGCTCTTTTCCATTCATGGCAAGCGGCCGTGCCAAGGCCATGGAGCAAACCACGGGCATGGTGAAGATCATCTCGTCAGATGAGGACGATGAGATCCTCGGCGTGCACATCGTCGGCCCGATGGCCGGCGAGCTTATCTCCGAAGCAGTGCTGGCACTGGAATTTTCTGCAAGTACCGAGGATCTCCAACGCACGATTCATGCACACCCGAGTCTGGCGGAAGCTGTTCATGAGGCCGCTCTCGCAGTCGACAACAAGGCACTGAACTTCCCGAACAGATAGGGGCGCGCGGACGAGATAATCGTTGGCGAGACATAAAGCGAGCGAAGCGAGACAGTCCGCCAACGATTATGTCGGCTGCGTGCCTGTGCCTATTCCCAGAATTTGGCGTTCTTGATACCGAGCTTCTTCGGATCGAAGGTGTATTCAGTCACGCCGGCGTTTCGTTGAGATTCGTAATCTTTAAGCGCGCGTAAAGCCGGGCTGCCCATGAAGAACAGGATCAGGATGCCGATGATGTTGAGCCAGGCCATGAGCCCGACGCCGACGTCACCCAGCGCCCAGGCCACGTCGGCGGACCGGATCGTTCCATAGAAAACCGAGCCCATCAGGACGATCTTTAGCAAAACCAGTTCATACGGGAATTTGAACGTGCGCCTGATATAAGCCACGTTGGTTTCGGCGATGTAGTAGTAGGCAAGGAGCGTTGTAAAGGCGAAGAAGAACAACGCGATTGCGACAAACGTCTTGCCGAATCCACCTATGACGCTCTGGAGCGCCAGCTGCGTGAATGCGGGGCTGCTGATGATCACTTCGCTTCCCAGGGCGCCGCCGCTGACTGCCTCGGCCAGACCCGTTACGTAGTACTGGTTGGTGATCAGGATCATGAAGGCCGTCGCCGAACAAACGAACAGGGTGTCGACATAAACAGAGAACGCCTGAACCAGGCCTTGCTGCGCGGGGTGCTGCACCTCGGACGCGGCTGCCGCATGCGGCCCTGTGCCCTGTCCGGCCTCATTCGAATAGACGCCGCGCTTCACGCCCCAGCCGATTGCGGCCCCGACACCCGCCATCGGCGTGAACGCATCGGTGAAGATCAATGCGACGATTCCGGGCAGCTCGGTAATATGCATAGCGATGATGCCGAGCGCCATGATGATATAGCCGAGGGCCATGAACGGCACGACTACCTGCGTGACGTGTGCTATTCGCTTCACGCCGCCGAAAATGATGAAGCCGAGGATCGCGACGACGACGATCGCTGTCACCATCTTTGTTACCGGTACGCTGTCGCCGAAGAATTGCAGGGTTGATTCGCCGCCGATTGCGAGCTGCGCCGCATTGCCGATGCTGTTCGACTGCACGCCGGGGAGTAGCATTCCGACAGCAATAATCGTCGAGATAGCGAATATCCACGCGTACCACTTCTGGCCCATCGCTTTCTCGATGTAATAAGCAGGACCACCGCGGTACTGGCCTTCGTCTTCTTCTTTGTAGATCTGGCCGAGCGCTGATTCGACGTAGGCCGTCGAGGCGCCAAGGAACGCAACAACCCACATCCAGAAGACGGCGCCCGGGCCGCCGAAACCGATGGCGGCAGCGACGCCGGCGATATTGCCGGTTCCTACGCGACCGGACAGTGACACGGCAAGGGCCTGGAAGGACGAAATGCCGCGATCGGATTCCTTCGACGAAAACAGCAGGCGCAGCATCTCCTTGAACAGCCGTACCTGGACGAAGCGCGTCAATATCGAGAAGAACAGCCCGGCGCCGAGACACAAGTAGATGAGTGCCGGGCTCCAGACAAAAGAATTAATGGTCGCAACGATATCCTGCATGCCGTCCCCCTGATTGTTTTTCGTCTGCGGCGCACAGAATGGTACCGCATATGGGGACAGTGCGAGTGTCTTTCAAGCTGCCGCCAGTATGTGATTCAAGATATAGTGAACAGAAGGAAACAAAGGAGCTCAACGATGACGTGGTGGGGTTGGATGATTCTTGGCGCTGTCTTGCTCGGCGCGGAACTGTTTGCTATCGACGCGCAGTTCTACCTGGTGTTCCTCGGTGTTTCGGCGGCACTGGTTGGCCTTGCCGGTTTGTTGGGCATCGCGATGCCTGAGTGGGCTCAGTGGATGGCATTTGCCGCACTTTCCCTGATTTCATTCTTTACTTTTAGAAAGAGTCTCTACGAGAAGATCCGCGGCGGCGCTGTCGGATTTCACGAGACTCTGTCCGGGAATACCGTGAACGTTAAAGAGGAGCTCGCACCCGGCGCGGAGACGCGCCTCGAATACCGCGGCAGCAAATGGACAGTGCGCAATACCGGATCCTCGCCGATCGCAGGCGGCTCGCGCGCGACGGTCGTCAGGGTCGACGGCCTGACATTACACATCGAAGCAGATTAGATCTTAATTAAAGGAAGCACCTATGGACACCTCCCTTTTCGTTTCGCTGGGCGTCGTATTTGTCGTCATTATCATCCTGATAAAGACGGCCATCGTCGTCCCGCAGCAAAACGCTTTCGTCATCGAACGTCTCGGCAAATACTCCAAGACGCTCAATGCCGGATTTCATATCCTGATCCCGTTCCTCGAACGAGTCGCCTACAAGCACACGCTGAAGGAGCAGGCTGTCGATATCGCGGAGCAGGTTTGCATCACCAATGACAACGTGCAGGTCGGCGTCGACGGCGTCCTCTACATGCAGGTGCTGGATCCGGGCCGTGCCTCCTACGGAATCGGTAACTACATGTTCGCCATTTCGCAGCTTGCGCAGACGACATTGCGTAGCGAGATCGGCAAGATCGATCTCGATCGAACGTTTGAAGAGCGTAGCACGATCAACCAGAACGTAGTGGCCGAACTCGACAAGGCCAGTGATCCCTGGGGTGTAAAAGTGCTGCGTTACGAGATCAAGAACATCAACCCGCCACAAGACGTCCTGAGCGCGATGGAGAAGCAGATGCGCGCCGAGCGAGAAAAGCGCGCCGTCATCCTGACGTCAGAAGGCGAGCGAGACGCCAAGATCAACGAGGCCGAGGGCGAAAAGCAGCGCGTCATCAAGGAGTCAGAAGCGGCCAAGCAGCAACAGATCAACGAAGCACAGGGTGAGGCCGAGGCGATTCTTGCAGTTGCCACTGCGACCGCTGAGGGCCTGCGTCGCGTCGCGACTTCGGTCATCGCTGATGGCGGCGCCGAGGCCATGCAGTTACGTATCGCCGAGCAGTACATCGGTGAATTCGGCAACCTGGCGAAGACCGGTAATACCTACGTCGTGCCGGCGAACCTCGCCGACCTGACCTCGATGATGGCATTGGCGACGGATATCGCCAAGGGCAAGCCCGCGGTCACCTGATAGCAAAGCGCATGTCGGTCAGGCCTTGCGCCTGACCGACACCACGTTCGGGACCTGCTCGAGCCGCGTAATCGCCGTGCTCAGAGTCGGCAGATCCTTGATCTCTATACTGATGTCCATGACGACCTGCATGGAGCGCTTGTCCGTGTGGCTCTTGAGGTCCATCACGTTGGCATCGTCGTCTGCCAGCACGGCCGTGATGTCTCTTATCAGGCCGTTGCGGTCAAACGCGTGCAGCGTCAGGTCGACGGGGTAGGCGCCTTCGTCCTGCTCGCCCCAGTTGATTTCAACCACCCGCTCCGGGTGTCGCTGGTTCAGGCTCAGGTAGTTCCCGCAATCCTGGCGGTGAATGCTGACGCCGCGCCCCTGCGTGATGTACCCGGCGATCGCTTCGGGTGGCACCGGGCGGCAGCAGCGCGCGAAGTTGCACATGAGATCGCCCACGCCGGTAACGGCGATCGAATCCGATTTGCCGTCTTTCTTTTTTGCAGGCCTGCGTGTGCGTATGCGATCCGGGAGCTCGTCTCCACGCAGGTTTTGCAGTGCGGTCGCGATCGATGCCGAGGTCAGGTCCCCCGCGCCCAAAGCTACGCACAAGGCCTCAGTATTCTTGTGCTTGAGCTGCCGGGCGATGCTGTCAGTCGTTACATCCCTGACATTCAGCCGAGCCAGCTCGCGCTCGAGGACTTCCCGACCCTGGCGCTGATGCTGGTCCCGGTCCTGGTGACGAAACCAGTTACGGACCTTGGCTCGTGCCCGGGCACCCGCAAGGTAGCCGAGCTTGGGACTCAGCCAGTCGCGGCTGGGTCTTGCCTGGCTACCCGTGATGATCTCGATCTGGTCACCGTTCTCGACGTGGTAGGTCAGGGGCACGATGCGGCCGTTCACCTTGGCGCCGCGGCAGCGATGACCGACCTGCGTGTGCACGTGGTACGCAAAGTCCAGCGGCGTCGCGCCCGCCGGCAATTCGACGACGTCGCCTTTGGGGCTGACCGCATACACCCGGTCCTCGAAAAAATCTTCACGAATCTGGTCGAGCAGGTCGGCGCCATCGTCCGTCGGTTCGAGTAGCTGGCGCAGAAATGTGATCTTCTGATCGAATGCCGCAGGCGTGCCGCCTCCCTCCTTGTAACGCCAGTGCGCTGCGACGCCGAGCTCCGCGTGGCGATGCATCTCGAAGGTACGGATCTGTATCTCGACCGTCTTGCCTTCGGGCCCGACGACAGCCGTATGCAGCGACTGGTAGTTGTTTTCCTTGGGGTTGGCGATGTAATCGTCAAACTCGCCCGGGATGTAAGACCAGAGGTTGTGCACGACACCAAGCGCCGCGTAGCAGGCGCCGACGTCATCGACCATGATGCGCATGGCGCGAATGTCGTACAGCGATTCGATGCCTCGATCCTTGCGTTGCATTTTGCGCCAAATCGAATAGATGTGCTTTGGCCGTCCGGAAATCGTGGATTCGATCCCTTGTTTTTCGAGTTCACGCTTGAGGGTTCGCTGGAATTTCTCGATGAAGCCCTCTCGCTCGCCGCGTTTCTCCTTGAGCGTGCGCGCGATCTCCAGGTAGGTCTCGGGTTCCAGATAGCGAAAAGCCAGGTCTTCGAGTTCCCATTTGAGTTGCCAGACACCGAGGCGGCTCGCGAGCGCGGCGTATATCTCGCGCGTCTCGAGTGCGAGTGCGTGTTGCACCTCACGCGGTGCTTTCTTCGCCGTACGCAGGCGATACAGCTGCTCGGCGATACGTACGAGAACGAGACGCACGTCGGATACGACGGCCAGCAACATCTTTCTGAGTGCTTCGGATTGCTGTACCGCGAGCGCTTCGCCAGGCTGCCAGTGCTCGGGCAGGGAGAACTGGTTAAGTTGCTCCAATCCTATAACAAATCTAGAAATATCATTTAATTCATTGTTTTGTAAGGATTTAGAGCTAACAAACCCGTCCCTGTAGAGCGGGTACACGAGTACCGCCGCGAGCAGGCTTTCGGGTAAGCCGAGCGGCGCGACGATCTCCGCGATCCTGCGGCCTTCATCGAGCGCGTTGTCGAGTCCGTCTTTTGACGGCAAGCCGTCCAGGTAATTCCGTACGGCCGCGACGGCGTCACTCCGGTCACTGTCGGCTTGGCGATTTTCTACGGTACTTACGGACATTCTGGCGGCTTCCGAGGTATGCCTGTCGCGGTAATACCCGTTATCATACGCGCAGTTTCGTTGGGCATGAAAAGCAGGACAACATGGCAGGACACAGTAAATGGGCCAATATTCAGCATCGCAAGGGCGCCCAGGACAAGAAGCGCGGCAAATTATTCACGAAGCTGATACGTGAAATAACCGTCGCCGCGAAAATGGGTGGCAGCGATCTGGACGCGAATCCCAGGTTGCGCCTGGCCGTTGACAAGGCCAAGGGCCAGTCCATGCCCAAGGACAACATCGAACGCGCCATCAAGCGCGGTGCCGGTGAAACTGACGGCGCCGATTACGTGGAGATTCGTTACGAGGGTTACGGGCCGGGCGGCACGGCCGTCATGGTCGACTGCCTGACTGACAATCGCAATCGGACCGTGGCCGAGGTTCGGCATGCATTTTCCAAGTTTGGCGGCAATCTCGGCGCTGACGGCTCGGTGAACTACCTGTTCAACAAGGTCGGTCAGGTCCTGTTTCCCGCGGGAGCCAATGAAGACACAATCATGGAGGCGGCCATCGAAGCTGGCGCCGAAGACGTGATTGTCGAAGACGATGGCTCTATCGAAGTGCTGACCGAGCCCGATGATTTCGAACAGGTGCGGGACGGACTGGTCGGCGCCGGGCTCGAAGCCGAGACCGCACAGATCACGATGCGCGCGTCTACGAGTGCGTCGCTCGAGGTCAAGGAAGCCAGTTCGATGATCAAGCTGCTCGAGTTGCTCGAGGACCTTGACGACGTGCAGGAAGTTTACAGCAACGCTGACATCGGCGAAGACGTGCTGGCGCAGATCTGAGACAAACTTGAGCGACAAGCGACGCATACTCGGTATTGACCCAGGTTCGCGAATGACGGGCTTCGGTATTCTCGACTTCGTGGGCGATAGCCCTCTTTATGTGGCCAGTGGCACGGTGAAGAGCCTGGACGGCGACTTCCCGGACCGACTGCGGCAGATATTCGAGTCGGTGAGAGATATCGTCACGGAGTACAGGCCCGATATCGTGGCCATCGAGAGCGTGTTCATGCACAAGAACGCGGGCAGCGCGCTCAAGCTTGGGCAGGCGCGTTCGGCCGCTCTGTGCGCGACCTTCGAGTACGACCTCGAGGTTGTCGAATATGCGCCGCGCGAGATAAAGCAGGCCGTCGTCGGTACAGGCTCTGCAACCAAGGATCAGGTCCAGCACATGATCGTGTCCATGCTGAATCTCGCGGGCACGCCGGCCCCCGATGCGGCCGATGCTCTCGCGGCGGCGCTGTGCCATGGCAACCAGCGCCGCGTGCACAGGGAACTCGGCAGCGCAATTGCGGGCTCGAGATGATTGGCTCGCTTCGAGGTCGACTGACCTTCAAACAGGCGCCGCACATCGTGGTCGAGTGCAGCGGCGTGGGTTACGAGGTCGAGACGCCGATGTCGACGTTTCTGGACCTGCCGGATGTTGGCGCCGAGTTGTTTCTGCACACACATCTGCTCGTGCGCGAGGACGCGCAGATTCTGTACGGCTTTTCGAGCGACGAGGAACGTACGCTCTTCAGGACACTCTTAAAAGTCAATCGCGTCGGCGCCAAGATGGCCCTGGGCGTGTTGTCGGCGATGACGGCCAATGACTTCCGGCGGTGCGTCGAGTACGAGGACACGACGACGCTGTCGAAAATACCTGGCGTCGGCAAGAAGACGGCGGAACGCCTGATCATAGAGATGCGGGATCGCATAGATACCGTGACGTCACCTCAGGGTGGGGGCACGGCCGTAAAAGTCGAGGCGAGCGCACGCAGCGAGGCGTTCGATGCGCTGGTCGCGCTGGGCTACAAGGCGAACGAGGTTAACAAGTTGATCAGCAAACTCGATATCGAAGACAAGTCGGCCGAAGAAATCATCCGGCAGGCCTTGCGACAGGCGGCCCAGTAGATGGCCAGCGTGGAACATGATCGCCTGACAAGCGCCGAGCCGGCCCCGGACGACCGTGCCTTCGACCGGGCCATTCGTCCGCAGAAGCTCGACGAGTATGTCGGCCAGCCCGGCGTCAAGAAACAGATGGGCGTTTTCATCGAGGCCGCCAGGCGGCGCAGCGAAGCGCTGGATCATGTCCTTATTTTCGGGCCGCCGGGGCTCGGCAAGACCACACTGGCGCATATTGTCGCCAACGAGATGGGCGTCAATATGCGCCACACGTCGGGTCCTGTGCTCGAACGCCCGGGTGATCTGGCCGCGATCCTGACCAATCTCGAGCCGAACGACGTCTTGTTCGTCGACGAGATCCACCGGCTGAGCCCGGTCGTCGAGGAGGTGCTGTACCCGGCGATGGAGGATTTCCAGCTCGACATCATGATCGGCGAGGGACCGGCGGCGCGCTCGATCAAGCTCGATCTGCAGCCTTTCACGCTGGTCGGCGCGACGACGCGTGCCGGACTGCTGACGTCGCCTTTGCGTGACCGGTTCGGCATCGTGCAGCGGCTCGAGTTCTATACCGAGGCGGATCTCGAATCTATCGCCCGGCGCTCGGCCGGTATCCTCAACCTGCCGATCGAGGACGCAGGCGCGACGGCCATCGCGACGCGCGCGCGCGGGACGCCGCGCATCGCGAACCGGCTGCTGCGACGGGTGCGCGACTTCGCCGAAGTCGAAGGCGACGGTGTCGTGACCGGCAAGGTTGCCGAGGGCGCGATGGATATCCTGCAGGTTGACCCACACGGTTTCGACGCCATGGACCGGCGTCTGCTCAGGACAATTATCGAGAAATTCGATGGCGGACCCGTGGGCATTGAAAGCCTGGCAGCCGCTATCGGCGAGGAGCGCGGCACGATCGAGGACGTGCTCGAGCCTTACCTGATCCAGCAGGGCTTCATGATGCGGACGGCGCGCGGCCGCGTGGCGACGAAGAACGCCTACCTGCACTTCGGGCTGACGCCACCCGCCGGGCCCGGCACCCAGGAGTTACGATTTAATAATGGCTGACAACAAACCCTTCCAATGGCCCGTGCGCGTTTACTACGAGGACACGGACGCGCAGGGCGTTGTGTACTACGCGAACTACTTTCGTTTCCTGGAGCGCACGCGCACGGAGTGGCTGCGCACGCTCGGTGTGGACATGGTAGCGCTCGCGGAGAACGAACGCCGCATATTTGTCGTCGCCGAGATCCAAACCAAGTTTCACGCGCCGGCGCGACTCAGCGACGAACTTATTGTTACGGCCCGGCTCACGAACCTGAGCCGGGTCGCTTTCGACATCGAACAGAACATTTATCGTGACAACATTGACGGTGAGTTGCTCATCTCGAGCCACGTAAAAGCGGCGTACCTGGACGCCGACACAATGCGGCCGAAGCGCATGCCATCGTCCTTATTCGGGGAACACAGATCATGACTGCAGACCTGTCCGTCATCGGACTCCTTATTAACGCGAGTGTGCCAGTGCAGATCGTTATGCTGCTGCTGATAGGGGCATCGCTGGTGTCCTGGAGCATCATCTTCACCAAGCGGCGCCTGATCCGGCGTACGAAAAACGCGTCCGACGAATTCGAAGCCGCGTTCTGGTCAGGAGGCGACCTCAATACCCTGTACCGCAGTGCCGGGCGCGCGAAAGGCGGCAGCCTGGGAATGGCGAGTATCTTCGAGTCGGGGTTCCGCGAGTTCAATCGGGCGCTTGCGGCCGGCGGCAGCAGTGCCGAGAAGGTCATCGAGGAATGCCGCCGGGCG
>CAMYOJ010000037.1 GCA_947259985.1 uncultured Woeseiaceae bacterium | reverse complement strand
GACCGGAAGATAAGTCAGCAGATCACCGAGTGCGTCGGACTGGTTGGCGCTGTCGCCATCGACGATCAGTGAATAGCCAGGCGGCATCGCCAGGCCTTCCGCTTCGACGCGAGCGAGGATCGCGTTGGTAACGTCGATCGCCAGTGCGTCGCGCGTGATGTAGCCGAGCACGTTGTTGCTGCGGACACCGTCGCGCCGCGAAATGCTGCCGGCTTCGGGAACCAGTTCGACTTCGCCAATGCCGCTTGCCGGTATCCATTCGCCCGAGCGGCTCTTCGCGACGAAAGCCAGCGAGGCAATCGACTCTGCCGAATCGCGATCGCTGCTGTCGACGCGCACGCGAACCGGCAGTTCCTCGAGGTCTTCGAGCATTGACCCGCCAACCTGTCCTTCGAGATCTGTCTGCATCTGCGCGGCAATCTGCGTCAGCGACAGCCCGGTCTGTGATGCCGCGAACTCGTCGGCGACGAAGTTCAACTTTGCCTGGCCGCCGGAAATGCTGGCGCGTGTCTGCACGATTTCCGGCTCCTGGTGCATGATTCGGCGTAGCTCATCACCGAGAGACTTGAGTACTGCCGTGCTCGGGCCTTCGATGCGGAAACCAACCGGGGCATCGACCGGCGGGCCCTGCGCGAACGGGCTTACGACGACCTGCGCCTCGGGAAACGCGTCGCCGAGCACGCGCGGTAGCGCCGTCGTCAGCTTCTTCGCGCCCTGCACGGTGTCCGTATAGACCATGGCATGGGCGTAAGAGTTATTGCCTTCATGCTTCATGACCCGGTTGTAGTAGATCGTCGGGAAGCTGCGTCCCACGAGCCAGTGCACCTCTTCGACTTCATCGTAGCCACGTAATGTCCGCTCGATATCCCGCGTTACAGCCGTGGTCCTCTCGATCGCCGCATCGGCCGGCAGCCAGAGTTCGATTTCGAACTGGTCCCGATCCGCGGGAGGAAAGAACTGCTGACCGAGGGTGCCGGCCAGGATGAAACCCGCGATCGGCAGCACGAGTGTTGCTGCAATCGTCCGGCGCGGCCGCGACACGGCCGCGGTGAGCAAACGCTCGTACGTCGCCTTCAGCCGTTCGCTGCACAAGCCATCGACCCACCAGGCCTGCCTCTCGCCGCTCACGTTGCGGCGCAGGAACAGCCCGGCCAGCGCCGGAATGATGCTGATCGCGATCAGGAATGACGCACTGAGCGCGAGCACGACCGAGACGGCAATCGGGCCGACAAAATCGCCCATGGCGCCGGGCAGCAGGAATACGGGCATGAAGCCGAGTATCGTCGTCAACGTCGATGCGAGTAGCGGCACGAACAGGTGCGACAGCGACCTGCGGACGGCCTCGGCACGATTGAGACCGGCGTCGAGTTTCTTCTTGACCTCGTCGGTCATGACGATCGCGTTGTCGATCAAGAGGCCGATCGCGATGATCATGCCGAAGATGGACATCTGGTGAATTTGCTGCCCGGCAAGCGACAGACCGAATACGGTCAGCGAGGCCGATATCGGTAACGCGGAGCCAACGATGATCGCGGCGCGCCAGCCCATGCCGACGAACACGATCAGCGCGACCAGTCCGGCACCGGCCAGCAGGTTGCCGCTCAGCGTCGAGAGGCGTTCCTCGGTGTAGGTGCTCTGGTCGAACACGATATCGACATCGACACCGGCTGCAGATGCAGCCGTGAAGCGCTCTACCATGTCACGCGAATTTTCGGCCCAGGCATCGACCCGAATATCACGTCGCGTTTGCACGGCCACGAGCACGCTGCGTTTGCCGTCGCTGTAGGCGATGTCGGCCGGCGGGTTCTGCCAGTCCTTTCGCACATCGGCGACGTCGCCGACCGTGACGATGCTGCCATCCGCCGATGTGACAAGCGGCACGCGGCGAACACGTTCGACGGTTTTGACTTCGCCATCGACCTCAATAAAAAGATTGCGCTCGGCGTTGCGCAACGCACCGGCCGGCAGCTTCGTGTCGGCGCGGGAAATGCTTTCGGCAACCTGCGTCGCCGTGAGGCCGAGGGACGACAGCTCGGCAGCCCTGACCGTGACAGACACTTCTTCGTTCGGGGCACCAAACGTCTGTACATTGTCGGTGCCCGGCAGGCCACGAAACTCATCCGCGAGATCGTCGGCAATTCGATTCATGACGCCGAACTCGGGGACGTCACCGTGCAGCCACGAGATCGAAACGATCATGCTGAAAGCGACCGCGCTGTTCTTGTCGTTGAAGTCCGGGGTCGATGCCCCTTCAGGCAGATCAGGCGTGACGTCGTTGAGACGATCGCGCATCTTGGAGAATGTCGCCTGGTTCTGGTCGGGCCCGATATAGTCCTGCAGCTCGACCGCGATGATCGAAATACCCGCTCGCGAAGTGGACTTGATCTCCTTGATCTCCGACAACTCGCGCAGGCTGTCCTCGATGCGATCGGTTACCAAGGCTTCCACGCGCTCGGCAGACGCGCCGGGCAGCACGGTTACGATTTGCGGGTAGCGATTGGTGATCCGCGGGTCCTCGATGCGCGGCATGTTGCTGAGCGCCGAGTAACCAGCGAGAAAAATGATGGTGAGGCCGAGAACCAGCAGGTAACGGTTCTCGAAGAAGCGCAACGCGAGCACGCTGGCCTGCGATCGTTCCCTATTCATGGCCCTTTGCTCCGCCCTCTCCGCGTGCGAGCGCCGTCGCGACGCGTACCTGCTGGTAAGGAACAATGCGCTGCGTGCCGGTGGTCACGAATTGCTCGCCGGCGCTGAGCGCGCCGCGCACGAAAACACTGTCGCCCTTCTTGTAGAGCACTTCCAGCGCACGCGGCTCGACGATGTGAGTTGCACCGTTGCTGGCGATGTCGACGCCGTCGAGCGGCCGCACGATGTTCGCGGTCCACAGTCCCCGGCTGCCTTCGGCCAGGGCGTTGGTCGGCAGCCAGTAGCCGTCCTCGTCGATGACCTGCGCCACGCTGAGACGGGCAAGGTCGCCGGGAACGGCCGTGCTCGAGTCTTGCAGCGCCAGGATGACATCAACCGTCCGCGTCGTGGGGTCGCGAACCGGGAGCACGGCGCGAACGACCGCTTGCTGTTCCTTGCCGCCGATCGTCACGACTTTGGGATCACCAGGGGCGATCGAGTCTGCGAGTACGCCAGCAACGCCGATCCGAATCTCGGGCGCGACGAGTTCCTGCAAGTGCAGCACCGGGAAGCCGGCAGCGACGATATTGCCTTCGTCGGCGCGGCGGTCAACGACCACGGCATCGTAAGGTGCGAGCAGCCGCGATTTCTCGAGGTCGACTCTCACAGTGTTGAGGCGCGCGGTGGCAGCCGTAACCCCGGCGCGAGCCGAGTTGGCGCCTTCCAGCGCGATGTCCAGTTCCTGCCCGGCGACCGCGCCTTCCGCGCTGGCCTCGGCAGCGCGATCGTAACTGCGGCTGGCGAGATCCCTGGCCGAAATCGCCTGGGCGACCGCTGCTTCTGCTTCGGCGAGGCGTGCCTCGAGGCGGGCGGTATCGAGGATGGCGAGCACTTCACCGGCCGCGACCTCGTCGCCTTCATCGACGCTAACCGTCATCAGTTCTCCGCCGAGCTCGAAGCCGACCTCGCTCTGCCGGGTGGCCTCGACCCGGCCGACGAACTCACGCTGAACCGAGTAGCCCGCTACCGGTACAGCCGTCTCCACGTCCACGAGCAGCGCGGATTTCTCGCCTTCGCCGACGGGCGCACTATTACCGACCTCGCAGCCAGGCAGCGCCATCACGGCGGCGCCTGCCATCAGGAAAGCCAATAATTTCAATGCATTCAGGGACTTTGCGGTAGTCATCGGGGCGGCCTCCGGGCCTTGTTTAAGTGGTCAATTTCTATATACTAGACCGTATAGTTTGAGATTATATTACAAATACGGAACTGTCTAGTCTGAAAATGCAAGAAAATGTAACAAAGCGGCCGGGCCGGCCGAAATCCGCCGAAAAAGCCGATGCCATTCGTAATGCGGCTATCGACCTTTTCATGGCCGACGGCATGGAGAGGACGTCGATGGACGCCATCGCTGCAGCGGCCGGCGTCTCGAAGCAAACCGTCTATTCACACTTCAATTGCAAGGACGACCTGTTCCGTTCCTGCGTGGCCACAAAGGTAGAGACCTACGGCCTGGACCCGTCGAGCATCCCGGCCGGCGACGGCGTAGACCGATTTCTGCGGCACATCGGTCGAGCGTACCTGACACTGATCAGCGATCCAGGCGTGGTGCGTATGTTCCGGCTGATGGTTTCGGAAGCTGAGACGCACGCGGCGACGGTCAAGAGCTTCCACGAGTCCGGCCCAGTGACGACCGCGGCAAACATCGCGCAGGTGCTTGCGCATTATTTGCCAGGCTCTTCCGAGGAGGTCGCGGCACAGGCGACGTCCGAGTTCCTCGCGCTTGTGCGTGGCGAGTACTGGCTCGGGCTGTTACTGGGCACGCATACCGAGATTAGTGATGAGGAAATGAACGCGCATGTCGATCACTGCGTGAAGCAGCTCCACAAGCTTTACGAATTCAAAGGCTAAGAGCGCTCGACGAGCTCGATCGAAAACTCCTCGAGCGAGGACAGGACGATGTCGGCTTCCCCGAAACCGGGATCATGCGCGACTTCGGGATCGGGAACCGCAACGACTCTCGCGCCCGCCGCCTTTGCCGCGCGTAGGCCTGAGAGCGAGTCTTCGAGCGCTACGCAGTCGGTTGGCTCGACATTCAGCATGGACATCGTCGACCGGTAGACCGCGGGATCCGGCTTGCCGGCTTCTTCATCCTCCGCCGAATGCAGCACGGAGAAGTACTCGTCCAGGCCGAATTTTCGCACCACGGCCTCGATGAGCGACCTGGGCGATGACGAAGCGATTGCCAGTTGCAAACCATGCTGATGCAGATTTTCGATCGCCTCCTGTGCACCGGCCATGAGCTCCCCGCGCGCTACAACCAGGGCCTGGGCCGCATCGGCCAGTTGCTGCGTTAGCTGATCGATGCCCGGTTCGTTCCACGGGTATCGAGCGTGCCAGTGGCGCACCACCACGTCGTGACGCAAGCCGGTAGTTTCGCGGCACATCTCTTCGGTAAGCGGCACGCCGACTGCACCGAATACATCAACCTCCGCCTCGCGCCAGAGTGGTTCGGAGTCGATGAGCAGGCCATCCATGTCGAAGATGGCTGCGCGTATTGCGGTCAAAAGATGCGCCTGGTCAGGGCATGCCGCGGGCAAGCAGTGACGTGCCCGCGATTTCGCTGCGCAGTAATGCCGAGACTTTCTCGGGCTGCATGGGTCGGCTGATCAGGTAGCCCTGGGCGAGATCGCAATTGCAGCTCTTGAGGAACTCGAGCTGCGTCATGGTTTCGACGCCTTCGGCAGCGACCTCGATGTCGAGTCCCTGCGCCATGGCGATGGCTGCACGCACGATGCGCTGGTGACTGTCGTTCTCTTCAACGTCGACGATCAGTGACTGGTCGAGTACGAAGCTGTCGATAAAACCATTGTCGAGCGACTCGAACGAGACGTCGCGTGTGCCGAAGTTATCGAGCGACAGCCGCACGCCGAGTTTGCGCAGGCCGCGCAGGGTATCGAGTTCGGCGCTGCGCTTGCGCACGATGTCACCATCGCCGATCTCGAGTTCGATGCAACCCGGATCGAGTGCCGTGTCAGACAGCGATTTGGCTACGGCGTCGACGAGCCGCTGATGCACGAGTTGCTGCGTCGACAGGTTAATGGCGATCGACAAGTCGGGCAGCTCGAATCGACGTTGCCAGCCCGCAAGCTGGCGGCAGGCTGTCGCGATGACCCACTCACCGGCTGAATGTATGAGCCCGCTGCTCTCGAGTATCGGCAGGAAGCGCGCCGGCGTCAGCAGACCGAAGCGCGGATGCTGCCAGCGCAGCAGGGCCTCGAGACCGATCAGGCGTCCTGACGAAACGTCGACGCGCGGCTGGTAGTGCAGCGAGAACTCGTTGCGGACCAGCGCGTGACGCAGACCGACCTCGAGCTCCTCGCGTTGCGCAAGCTTCGTGTTGAGCGAACTCGAATAATACTGAAAGCGACCGCCGCCACGTTTCTTGGCCTCGTACATGGCGATGTCGGCGGCCTTGATGAGCCGCGTCGCGTTGTCGCCGGACTCCGGGTACATCGCGATGCCGATGCTTGGCGTTGCATAAACTTCGCTCTTGCCAAGCTGGTACTTCTCCGAGAGCACGAGCAGCAGTTTCTGCGCCGCCGCCGCGGCATTGGCCGCTTCGCCGAAGTCCTCGAGGCAAACCACGAATTCGTCGCCGCCCCAGCGACCCGTGAAGTCGCCAATGCGCACATTTTTCCTGAGCCGTTTCGCAACCTCGCGCAGCACTGCATCGCCGATGTCGTGACCCAGTGTGTCGTTGACGGATTTGAAACGGTCGAGATCGACGAACAAGGTCGCGAGCGGCGCCCCCTTGCGCTGGCTGCGGCCGATCGCGCGAGCGAGCTGCTCAGTGAACAGGCTGCGATTCGCGAGCCCGGTCAGTTCGTCGTACTGCGCTCGTTTCTCGAGCTCGTTGGTCCTGCGCGTCTGCTCGGTGATATCGCGGAACGTAATCACGCCGCCGATCAGGTCGCGGTTTCCGTCAAACAGCCCCTGGCCATTGATGCTGAGCACCGTGTCGGGCTGTTCGGGCGCCCGGTAGATGGCGACCTGTGAAGAGAATTTGTCACCGCTGCGTGCGCGCACGAGCGGCAGGTCCGCCGAGTTCTTGTAGTTCTCACCGTTCTCGTCGATGCAGCAGAAGGTCTGCTCCCAGCCCGAGTCGGGCTGCATGCGTGGCCCGATACCGAGGATCGAGCGTGCCGCCGGATTGATCTCGAGCACGTGGCCGGCCCTGTCGACAACGATGACGCCGTCATTGATGTCCCTCAGGATCGACAGCACGGTCATATCCGAATCGGAAAGCCTGCGCTGCAGGCGGTTGCGGCGAACGGCGTGATCGAAAGCGGCTTCCTGGCCCTCGACCGTAATGTCATCCACGCAGATATAGGCGTCCGCACCCGCATTGACGGCCGCTATGCCGCGATGCTCCTGCGCTTTCTGCGTCACGGCGATGACGGGATAAGGCTCGAGGGAGTGAATCAGCGATGCGATTGACTGGTCGGAGTCCGCAACGGCCGGTCCGATCTCGAGCAGCACCAGGTCAACGACGGAAGAGGCGTCTTCAGGTAGCTCCAGCGAAGCCATGCGCGTCAGCATGGTGCAGAAAGGCAGGGTCTCGAGTTCCGCAAGATAGTCTGCGGCAAACTCGCAGTGACCCAGGTACAAGATTGAATGACCCGACATCAATTCCCCGCCGGTGGCACGTTGCCCGCAGTTTCATCGGTTATCGCTGAAAACGGACAAGCTTTTTTACGCGCCATATATTTTTCGTTGTTCGTTGCTTCCGAGGGACCCCGAGGGGCACGCGAATAATACCAGAATCCCGAGCAAACACAGTCGCTTGAGCGATTTTTTTGACTTACGACAGGCTCCGGATTCAAACCATCTGCCTGTATAAGGCATCAAAAGGTCAAGAGAAACGGAGAAAAGGTACTTGGCAGCGCTTTTGACCGCGAACACCAGCGACTATAGTCACCTGATGGTCAACGAGACCCGGAATGTAGCCGCTGATGAGGCTGCCTGGATAAGGCAGGCCCAGCGATCGGACGCGCAGGCGTTTGAGGCGCTTTATCGCCTCCATGTAGACAAGGTCTATGGGCTTTGTCTGAGGATGACCGGAAATGTCAGCGAAGCGGAAGACTGTGCGCAGGAGGCTTTCATCCAGGCCTGGAACAAGCTCGACAAGTTCCGCGGCGACAGCGCTTTTGCAACCTGGCTGCACCGCATCGCCGTCAATGCCGTTCTCGGGCGCATCAGGAAGTCGAAGCGCGAGCAGGACAGGATCGAGGCTGTCGCACTGGAAGCGCCGGTACGGATTTCGACTGGCGATACGGGCGAGCTCCGGGACCTGTCCGAGGCCATCGACCGGCTTCCCGAGGGAGCGCGACATGTTTTTTTGCTGCACGCTGTTTACGGCTACAGCCACGAAGAGGCGGGCAGCATGCTGGGCATAGCGGCGGGCACGAGCAAGGCGCAATTGCACCGGGCGCGCAGATTGCTGGCGCAGCAACTGAAAGAACAGGGATTTGAGGCATGACGGAACGAGACGACGACAAACTGAGCAGGGCGGCGAGACAGCTTGCCACAGGGATCAGCCCCGAGCGGGACCTGTGGCCCGGGATTGCCGAGGCCATTACGGCGCCGAAGCGGCCGCGCTGGACGCCGATGTTTGCCCAGGCTGCGGCGGTGCTGCTGCTGGTTGGCGCGTCCTCGGGCATCACGTATTTCGCGGTCAAGGACACCACGCCGGTACTTGTGCCGGTAGCGCAGGACCTGATCTTCGAGCAGACAGCGTTCGGTAGTCGCTACAACTTAGGACCCGGATTCCAGGAAGCCCGCAACGCGCTCGTCGCCGAGTTCGAATTCGAGCTGCAAAGGTTGCCACCCGAGACACGAACGGAGATCCAGACGAACCTCGAACTGGTTCAGAAAGCGATCTTCGACATCAACCAGGCCCTCGAGCAGGAGCC
>CAMYOJ010000036.1 GCA_947259985.1 uncultured Woeseiaceae bacterium | reverse complement strand
ATGTGCGATGGGCACACGTACGCGCAGGCGCCGCACTCGAAGCAGTCCATCAGGTGCCAGGACTCCGCCATCTGCTCGTATTCCTCGTTTTTGGCCAGGATGCCGAGCTGCGACGGGTTCAGGAACACCGGGCACGCCTCGACGCAACGCGCGCAGTGGATGCACGGGTAGACTTTCTTGTGGCCCGTGGATCCCCCCGTCTCGGCGGTCGTGAAGGCCGTGATCCCCGAGGTGCCCTTGGTGATCGGGATGTCCAGGTTGGACACAGTCGGGCCCATCATCGGGCCGCCCATGAAGACCCGCGAGATGTCGTCGGCGGGGGCGCACTGCTCGAGCGCGAAGCGCACCGGCGTGCCGATCGGAATCCGGTAGTTGCCCTTCTTTTCCACGCCGGGGCCGCCGATGGTGATCACGCGCTCCTGGATGCCGCGGCCACGCGGCAGCAGGCGCCCGATTTCGGCGGTGGTCGCCACGTTGCAGCAGATCGCATTGATGTCGGCCGGCAGGCCGCCGGACGGTACCTCGCGGCCGAGCAAGGCGCTGAAGATCATTTTTTCCGCACCCTGCGGGGGCGCTGAAGATCATTTTTTCCGCACCCTGCGGGTACTTCACGGGCGACACCTTTACGGTAACAGGCAGGTCGTCGGGGCACATCGACCGAAAGCGTTCCGCCGCGTCCTCTTTGTTCGCCTCGACGGCGATAATCACTTCGGAGGTGCCGGTGGCCCGAAGCAGGTAACGGATGCCCATGAACACGTCGTCGGTTTGCTCCAGCATCACGCGGTAGTCGGTGGTCAGGTACGGCTCGCACTCCACGCCGTTGATGAACAGCGTGTCCAGGTGCTTGCCTTCCGGCGGTTTCAGCTTGACGTGGGTTGGAAAGGCCGCGCCGCCGAGGCCGACGATGCCGGCGTGCTGGATCGCCGTGATGATTTCGTCGGGCGTAGCGTCGAGACCGCAGGGCTCGCCATCGTCGATTTCCTGGGTCGATGCCGGATAGGGCTCGATAAAGATGCTCTCGACCTTGGTGCCCGTGATGCTGGGCGCCAGGGTGATGCGCCGCACGATGCCAGATGCCGGCGCATGCATGGCCACCGACATGAAGCCGTCCGGCTCGGCGATAGTCTGCCCGCGGATGACCTCCTGGCCCTCGCGCACAACCGGCTTCGCCGGCTTCCCTAAGTGCTGGCTAAGTGGCACGATCAGCACCGGCGCGAACGGGAACTGGCGGATCTCGAGATCCGCCGTGTCGTCCTTCATCTCGGGCGGGTGCACGCCGTGCCTGAAGGTGTTTCTTCGCAACCGTTCCAGCATCTTAAGAGACCGTCATCCTTACTTCATCCACCGGGCCTAGTTGAATTTTTCGGCGCGCTTGATCCACTTGTCGATGTCCTTCGCGCTGCGGTCGCGCGGCAGACCAGGGTGGATGACCTCTGCCGTGCATTTCTCGGCCGCCTTGACGAGGTCGCGGTACGGCCCGCCGTTCGGATTCTTGATGATCGCCTTCTTGTCAGCGTTATACTCAAATATCTGCGGATTGATGATGATGCACTCGTCGCACTCGGTGCATTCCTCGGTATCTATCCACGGATTCTTGATGATCGCCTTCTTGTCAGCGTTATACTCAAATATCTGCGGATTGATGATGATGCACTCGTCGCACTCGGTGCATTCCTCGGTATCGATCCACGGGGCCATGTAATCGCCGTCGGCGGCCGGTGCTACCGACTCCACGGCCCTGAGTTGCGGTTGCTGCGCGGGCTCCGACGACACGGCGTCGAGCATCGCACCCATGTCCAGCGCCTGGTTGCCACTTACCAGCCCCATCAGGCTGGAGGCGAGCTTCTGCACCACCTCCTGGCGTACTCTGGACTCGATCTGCACCTCGTCCACATCGGCGACGGGTTCCTGGACGCCACCAAGGTCGCGCAACATGATCCAGAACGCGCGCCGCTCCTCGGCCGACTCGATCATCGGCTGAGCAACGAGCAGTCGGCTGAGCTCGCGTTTTGCATCCAGCGCCCAGACGAATGGCACCTTGTCCTCGCGATCGTCTTCGTCGAGATCCAGGTACTCGCTGACCTGCACCATGTCTTCGTTCCACGAGTCGCGGGGAATCTTGCGGAAGTGTTTGCGGAAACGCGCCTCGGTGACCGCGAAGTCGACGAAGGTCGTCGAAAGCTCCATCTCCTTCTCCCGTCCCTTATCGACATATTGAATCTTCGTCACGGGCCAGTCACGATCGGGGTTCGGATTGCCGTCCAGGTCGAGGCACTCGCCGACCGTGAGGCCGCCGTCTGGATCGTACCGGAACAACGGGTAGGCGCGCGATTCAACGGCCAGCTTGGCCTGGTGATGCGACATGTCGTCCCCGATGCCGTGTTCCGGCTGGCACGACGAGTACAGGTTGAACACCGCCGGTCTCCGGGTCATCAGTCCTTGCACGAAGCCTTCGATCATGTGGTTGGAATGAGCGATCGTCGACTGCAGGAAGTAGGTCGTGCGATGCGCCATCGCGATCAGGCCCATCTCTTTGCGGGTCTCTTCTTTGCCCTTGATGGCTTTGCCGAACTGCGCCATGTCGGAAACCTGGCCGAAGAAGCCGCGTGTCGACGATGAGCACCTTGATCGGTTTGCCCGACATCAGCGCGCGCGACAGGTTCTGGAATCCGATGTCGTACATCGCGCCATCACCGCCAACCGCGACCACCGGCGGACACAGGTGGTATTCCTCGTCCGTGAAGTCTTGCCAGTTGAAGTAGCGAAGATTCTCCTCCTGCTCCTCGGGGTTGTACTGACCCTTGAGCACCGCCTCGGCCATGCGCACGGCTTTGAAGCCATCGGCCATCTTCGCCATGTGGCCTTCGTACACGCCCATGGCCATCGATGCAGGATCCTGGAACAGATGGTTGGACCACGGGAACGGATAGGGGTTGAACGGGAAGGTGCTGCCCCAGACCGAAGTGCAACCCGTAGCGTTCAGGATACCCATGCTCGAGCGGCCCTTGCCGGTGGTGCCCTTCTCGTAGCGCCAGCGCAGATCCTGCAGCCTGGCGACCAGGTCGGTGACAGCTTTAAGCCAGTCGCGATCGACCAGCTCGGCCTCGTGCGTTTTCTCCACGCGGTCCGCTATCTTCGCGAGCGTCAGTTCTCCATCACCTGCGTCACCCAGGACCGCGGCCATCTCCGCGATGTCACCGGGATCGATCGCGCCAGCCAACTCGAGCCTGATGTGCTCTTTGAGCTTGGCGATCAGGTCATCGAGCTTGGCCACTTGTGCCTTGACGCGCGGCTGCATCAGGGACTCTACAGTGGCGACGAACAGATGGACGACGGTTTTCTCGGAGCAACCGTGGCAGGAACCATCGCCGCTGGCAAAGGGCAGATAGGCGTCCTTGTTCAGCAGGATGGTCTCCAACGCGCCGATGCCCTCCTCCAGGTCATCCACGCGGATGTACTTCTCCGGTGTGTTCGGCAGGTCCAGCCAGAAATCCCAGTTCTTGCGCAGGTCGGCGACCGAATCGCGCGTCTGCGTGACCGGCACCAGCGCCTCGTCCTTGCAGACTTCGACGCATTCCATGCAGCCCTTGCAGGTGTACGGGTTGATTGTGATGCTGAGCAGGCCACCGCCGCCCGGCTGCTTCTTCTCCGGGGTCGTGAAATACGGCCGCGTCAGCGAAAACTGGAAGCTACCGAGTTCCTCGCGGAAGCCCGTGAACTCGTCCGAAAGCTGCTGGCGCTCGTCCGAGCCTTCGGGCGCCGCCTCGATGCTTGCCTTTATCGCTACGTCAACGAAATCGGCTACCGAGTCGGTTTCGGCCGCGTCGGCAAGGCTCTTCTGCAGCGTCGACTCCATCTTGCGCACAGCGCGCGGCAGCAGTTCGGCCGGTTTACCGTTCTTCTTAAGGCGCTTGACCACAGTGTCCAGCACCTGGCCGACTTCGTTCACAAGCCCCGGGATCGCCGTGTCGGGGCAGACCGTGTAGCAGTCGCCGCAGCCCGTGCATTTTTCGGGTATGAATTCCGGATGTTCGAAGCGAATACCGGTCATGTCACGGAAATGTGACGACACGGCGGGCATCAGGCTCATGCTCATGAACGGATCGGCAGGTACCTGATCTCCCTGTCCCGAGGCATACATGCTGCCCGTCTGGGCCCAGAAGCGGTGAATGTCGGACGATGGCGATTCCGATTCCGGCAGGCGCTTGACCATCACCGGCACCGGCAGAGTAGCGACGGCTTTCGCGTCGGCGCGCTCCTCGAGGTTTTTGTCGGTCACCTCGGTGATCTCCTCGAAGCCGCGGCGTACGACGCGCATATTGTCCTCAACCACGCGCACACCCTTCGAGCCGAACTTGTACTGCAGCTGGTCGCGAATTGCATCCAGCAGCTTCTCCTGGCTCAAGCCGTGCTTTTCGAGCAGCGGCGAGGTCGCAAAGAACGCGCCCTGGAAAGCGATGCCCTGCATACGCAGCTGCAATTCGGGGTCCGTCGCCTCGTCGCGCGCAATCTTGAAAGCGTCGAGGAAGAAAATGCGAATGTCGTTCTCGACGATCTGCTTGCGGTAGCGCATCGGGATCGAGTGCCAGAAGTCATCGGGTGAGGCGGCGTCGCTCTGCATTACCAGCACGCCGCCCTCCTTGAGGCCGGCCAGCGCGTTGGTATGTCCGAAAACGTTCGGATCAGGCGACAGCACGACGTCAACATAGAAATACTCGCAGTTGATGCGGATTGGTTCGGGCGCCGCGGACAGGTAGTAGGAGGTTGGCTGGCCCTTCTTCTCCGAGCCGTACTTCGGGTTTGCCTTGATGTGGTAGCCGAGCAGGTCGTAAAGCGTCATCGCGAGGTTC
>CAMYOJ010000035.1 GCA_947259985.1 uncultured Woeseiaceae bacterium | reverse complement strand
TGGTACCGTCGTCACGGGTGTTGCCGACGAGCATCTTGTTTTCGTACTGGTAGTGCACGTATTCGAGGCGCAGGCCGCCACTGAGCGTCAGGCGTTCGCTGATCGCGAAGTCCGCTTGCAGGTAGGGTGCAACACCGAAACTTCGAACATCAAAGTCATAGTGTTTCCCTTCAGGCCGCGTCTCGCGCAGAAAATCGGAGCCTGTCGTAGGACCTGATTGCGTCTCTTTGAGAAACAGATCGCTCCATTCAACATCCAGGCCGGCAATGAACCGCCGTTTTTTTGCGCCGAAAGCGAACGCCGTGATAGCACCGGCACTGACATGGCCATTTTCTTCCAGCGGCTGGCCCGGCAAGAAATGCTGCAGGAAGCGCATGTCCGAATGCCGCATGTAAGGTCGGATATCGATTTCGACATCGACGTCGAACAGGATCGCAGGCTTTTTCCAGATGCCATACAAGCGCTGGCTGGATGCGTCGCGAAAGGCCTCGGGATTGAGGTTAGCCCGATTGAGGCCCGGGTCTTTGTAAGCATTTTCGCCGAGAATATATCCGGCGGTCTCCTGATCGAGGTCGGTGGCACTGAAGACTGTTTCCCTGGCGGTAACCGGAGTCATCGCGGAAGCCACCGTCGTCGGCGTAAACCAGCGACGCGAGCAACGGAGTGCTTGAACCACCCGAAAGCACGGTGCGAAAGCGCAGGAACTCGTTCGAGCCAGCCTCGAGCGCGAGCATGGCTGGCGGTCGTTCGCCGGTCGCTGCTGTCACAACATTGACGATGCCATGCAATGCGTTGGAGCCGTACAAGGCACTGCCGGGACCCCGGATGACTTCAATATTACTGGCTTGCTCGGTGTGTAGTTCGAACATCTGGTTGACGTTGCAGAAACCGGACGGGCGAATTGGAATACCGTCCTCGAGAAACAGGAAATCGCCACAGGACCCGGCACCTGTCAGCACCGGCGAACGAATGGCGGTCAAATGTTCCTGCCCACTGGCACGGGCGAGCCATACGCCTGGAACGCGAGTCATGAGTTCGTGTATATGCTGATGTCCGATCGCGGCGATGCTCTCAGAGTCGAGGTTCGCAACGTTGCCCGCGTGGCGCGCGAGCGGTTCCTCGCGTCGTCGGCTCGTGACGACGAGCTCTTCGATTCTCGTATCCTGGCCGCGGTCGGCTGAAGGATCAGCCCGCAGAGAGCTCGCAGGCGCAAGACAGATTGCCGCGAGCAGCATGCCGGCCATCATCCCTGGCTGTCTAAATCCGATCATTTCACCCTCAGCTGTTCGTGATCATTATAATCGCCTTGCTACGACTGTCTGTAACCAAAAGAGCTTCTCCATGATGAATACAATTCACTCCGGGTGGCGGCTGGCCGCATTGCTGACGCTGCTTGTCATCGCAGCAAGCGGCGCAAAAGCCCAGGTTGTCGATGGTCAGGCACGGGCGGAGCACCCGCGGCTGCGTGTCGGACTCGTGCTCGGTGGCGGTGGCGCCCGTGGTGCCGCCCATATAGGCGTTTTGAAAGAACTGGAGCGCCTGCGGATACCGGTCGACGTCATCGCCGGCACCAGCATGGGCGCAATCGTTGGCGGGCTGTACGCCAGCGGCATGACTGCCGGCGAACTGGAACAGCTGGTTGGCTCGCTCGACTGGGCCGCAGCGCTGACCGACAGACCCGACCGCGAGGATCTTAGCTTTCGACGCAAGCAGGATGACACCCAGTTCCCTATCGACTTCGAACTCGGCGTCCGCGGTACCGACCTGGTGCTGCCGAAAGGCGTGATTCATGGACAAAAACTCGACCTGTTGCTGCGCGAACTCACGATACGTACCTCGCATATCCGCGACTTCGATGACCTGCCGATACCGTTCCGTGCCGTCGCTTCCGACATCGAACGCGGCGAAGCTTACGTAATGGGCAGCGGCGATCTCGCAAAGTCGATGCGCGCGAGCATGTCTGTGCCCGGCGTATTCTCACCCGTACGAATCCGAGGCCGGTTGCTGGTTGATGGCGGCCTGATGGGGAACCTCGCCGTCGAAGCCATGCAGGAAATGAATGTCGACGTCATCATCGCCGTCGACGTCGAATTTCCCCTCTACGGTCGCGAGGAGCTGGGCTCCGCGCTGGCAATCTCCGAGCAGATGCTGACGATCCTGATACGCAAGGAAACGCTCAGACAAATCGATCGCCTGGAAGACCGCGATGTCTTGATCCGTCCCGAACTTGGTGTTTACGGATCATCGGATTTCGGCAACATTGCCGAGACCATAGAACCGGGGGCGGTCGCGGCACGAGCGCAATCTGAGAAGCTGCGATCGCTCGCGGTCGACCAGGCCACCTACGACGAATACCAGGCACGCCGCGCAGCGCCACAAGAAACAAGCTCAGAGCTGGCATTCGTCCGGGTCGTTCATGAGGGCAAACTGTCACCGGCGGTCCTCGAGTCGAGGCTCAGCGTCAAAGCCGGCGACCCGATCGATCCGCAGGCGCTCGCGGCAGGTGCCGAAAGGCTGTACGGGCTGCAGTTGTACGAGCAGGTCGGCTACGGTCTCGTCGAGGAGGACGGCCTAACGGGCGTGGAGTATCGGGCAACCACGAAGAGTTGGGGCCCCAATTTCCTGCAGTTTGGTGTGTCGCTGGAAGACGATTTCGAAGGTTCGACGGGTTTCAATATCAAGGCGCGCATGACGCGCGCCGGTTTGAACCGCCTGGGCGCCGAATGGCGCACCGACCTGCAGCTCGGTACGGATCCAAAGCTGTTCTCGGAGTTCTACCAGCCATTGAGCTTCGACTCTCGCTGGTTTTTTGCACCGCGCATCAACATGGCGCAATCAAACCTG
>CAMYOJ010000034.1 GCA_947259985.1 uncultured Woeseiaceae bacterium | reverse complement strand
TCGCTGCCTGGTCGATGCGCGTAATCGGACGCTGTTTGACGTGGCAATCCTCTCCGATAATGCCGAGGTGATTGCGGTGCTGGCATCGGATCCGGATGCGCTCGAATTCTCTGCGCCGGTTGACGCGAAGAGCAAGGAGTCGATCAAGCATGCCGTTGCAATGATGGCGGTCGAGGTGCCCATCTCGAAGCTGGAGACCTATCTGGAGAAAACCTTTGGGGAGGACCTCGCTTACGGACGTACTTCTCTACATGCGGCGTGCCGGGCCGGCAATGTGAGCGCGATGCAAACACTGCTCGCCGCGGGTGCGAAGACCAATGTCAAAGATGCGATCGGTCTCACCGCGCCGGAGCTGGCTTTCTATGCCCATGGCGAAAAGGGATTGACCGAATTCCTTGCCGCGTTCAAACGCAGCAATCGGACAACGCTGCCCGTGGGCAAGCGCCTGCTCAGGGAGACTTTTTCCTTTCCCGAGACGATGGCGCAGCTGCTTGCGGTCGGCAAGCTCGACGCGTTCGCGCGTCGCCTGCTGTTTTGTTATCGGTGCGCATGGCTGGATATTGATGCGGTGCGCAGCATGCTGGCGGAGGGACAAGATCCCAACAAAGGCGTGACGGTCGAGCTCAATCCGTTGTGGGAAGCATGCACGTCAGCGATGTTGTGGGACGACGCGATACCGGGCGGATTCGAGATGGCGTTTCACTACACCAAGCATATGGGCCACCCCGGTGCGAGCGCGGTCTCCTTCGACAACGATTTACTGAACGAAGACGGTTCAAACTTCGGCAAGTTGTTCGCCGAGGCCAAGCGCAAGCAAAAGTCGCAGATGAAAACGGTCAAAGAGATGGCCATTGCGCCGGATGCGGAGCGCGAGGTGATCAGGCAGCGGATCGCGTTGCTCGACGTGCTGTTTGACGCAGGCATTGACGTCGTCCTTGCGCGAAAGAAGCTGGAGTTCTCAACATTTGGTGATCTCAAGGCGATGAACCTGGGTGACGTTGCGGCGCGTCTAAAACAGCGTGCTGGTGGTGCCGCCAAGGCACCGAAAAAGCGCAAGCTCGCGGCGTCGACATTCTGGGAGCTCGAAGGCGAAACCGGACTGAATACGGAGTATTGGCCAGAGGAGGGTTCAGGCGGACTGCTTCGCCTGATCCTGCACAACGTCTACGGCCCGGTCGACGGGATCACGCTTTCCGTCCGGCTCTCGCGCGACAAATCGAAGCCGGATGGTGATTGGCGCAACCTGAAGCCGGTGACCGAGACCGTGGAGGTTGAGGACGAACCGGTCCCGCGGGCCAGCCTGACTGAACCGGTCTACGGTGAGTCTCCGTGGGAGGCGACGTTTGAGCTTTCTTTGGAAAAGGCGGATGCCGCCAGGGTGCTGTGGGTTCGTCTCGACCACGACGATGAAGAGCTGCGCGGCGAACTGGACCCCTGGCAGTTTGCGAAGGGCTGAGAGGCCGTCCGCAAGCCCAGCGCCCTGCGGCCGGGTAACAGTACCTTGGCACGAAGCGTCTGCTCAGTAGGTGCCCACTTTACGGTACGGCGGTGGAACCTTTTTCGCACCGAGTTCGTGTAAGAACTAAATCGTGAATCCGCCGTCGCAGCAATTTGGCGACAAGACTTGACACAAAAGAGCATTCCAAAGGGAAATAGCCATGAATATTTCTATACGAAACATTACGTTACGCGGCCTGCTATTTGCGGCTATCGCCTCGCTAGCGGCGTGCGGAGGCAGTGCCGGCACCACAGACGACCCGGTAGAGCAGACTCCGCCCCCAACCGGTACCGTTGGCATCTTTCTCACCGACTCGCCGTCCGACCGCTTCGACAAGATTCTGGTTCAGGTATCACAGGTCGCTTTGCTGGGCAGTGGCCCGCCGGTGACGGTTTTCGACGGCGACGTCACGGTGGACCTGCGCCAGCTCGAGAACAACGGCGAACTTCTGAGCCTTAGCGACGACGTACCACCGGGCACCTATTCCAAGGTCCGCTTATACGTCGATGACATTATTCTTGTCGACGTCGATTCCGATGGCACGACAATCCTCGAGGAGATTCATCCGAAAATCCCGGCTAACGGCAAGATCGAACTGAACCCCCGTGGCCCGCTTTCGGTCGCGGCAGGCGAGACCTTGCTGTTGCAGATCGATATCGACGCGGAGAAGTCGATCAAGTATCACGAGACCGGCAACGGCGAGTGGCGCTTTCGCCCGGTTATATTTGTCGAATCGGGCGATCACGACGACTTCGGTCGCCTGACACGTATC
>CAMYOJ010000033.1 GCA_947259985.1 uncultured Woeseiaceae bacterium | reverse complement strand
CGTTGTGCGAGGTATTCGTTGACCGTGACAATGTGCACACTGTTGCCGCTCAGGGCGTTCAGGTAAGCCGGCAGGGTTGCAACCAGCGTCTTGCCCTCACCGGTGCGCATTTCTGCAATATTGCCGTCGTTCAAGACCATGCCGCCGATCAGCTGGACGTCAAACGGCCGGAGCCCCAGCGTCCGCCGGGCGGACTCGCGGGCGACGGCGAAGGCCTCCGGCAGCAGCGCGTCAAGGCTTGCCCCTTCCTGGTAGCGTTGACGGAACTCGTCGGTCTTCGCGCGCAGGGCGCTGTCATCGAGAGCCTGCACGCTCTCCTCGTGCGCATTGATCTTTTTGACGGTTTTGCCGTACTGGCGCAGCAGCCGCTGGTTACGACTACCGAAAATACTGGTAAAGAATTTAGCCACGGGGGCTCCTGCGATTCTGCGGGCGCGCAAAGCCCGCTATTGTATCCAAACTCGCGAAATAAAGGCGATTCTTAGGAAATCAACCCGGGGGGGATCGACCCGGGGGGCGGGACAGGCTTACTTGCCGGAATCGCGGATAAAATTGACGGGATTCACACGGCGACCGTTCTTGAGCACCTCGAAATGCAGGTTGGGTCCCGTTGCGCGGCCTGTCTCGCCCATGTGGGCGACGACCTGGCCTTTCTTGACCTCGTCACCGACTTCGACGAGGTTTTCGGAATTGTGTGCGTAGCGCGTCGAGTAGCCGTTGCCATGGTTGATTTCGACCATGATGCCGTAGCCGTAACGGTCGGCGGACCAGGTGACGACGCCGTCGGCAACCGCGGCTATCGGATCGCCGAACTTGCCGGCGAAATCGATACCCGTATGGTTGGCGGGCTTGCCCGTGAACGGATCGGTGCGCTTGCCGAAATACGACGAGATCCAGCCTGAACCGACCGGCCGTCCCTGCGGGTACACGCGCTCTTTGAGGTTCTGGTTGGCCAGCACGCTTTCCAGTACGTTGAGCTGCGCTTCCTGCTTGTTGAGCTGGGTGCCAAGCGATTGCATTGCATCCACGACCTCAGGCACGGCAACATTGGAACCCGCGGCCATTGGCTCTTCCGGGCCACCAAGCGCCGGATCCGAATCAAAATCGAACTCGCCGTCGTCTATGTCCGCCATGTCGGTCAGCCGCCTGCCCAGCGCGTCCAGCCGGATCATGCGGGCATTCATCTGCGCGATGCGAATTGCGAGGGCATCCAGTGTGTCTTCGTTACCCTGGCGGATCGTCGCTATATCTTCTTTCTGGCGCTCAATCTCGCCCAGCAGCCCGGCAAGCTCATTGTTGCTGACGCCTGACCCGTTCTTTGACGAATACCAGTAGCCACTCGCGAATCCGGCGCCGATCACGACGCCTGCAACAACGGCAATGCAAAGCCCGGCGGTCAGGCCAGACAGGCTCATTTGCCGGGGCTTTCCAAGCCCCTTGCCGAAAATTACAACATTCATCGAGCACGTCCCGAATATGTTCTTGTGATTGTGAGGTGTACCGTGCAAGTCGCGAAATCACAGGACAACTCACTGCAATCGCCTGTTCGCGTTATTATAAACTTGCTGTCCCTGCTCACTTTGGTAGCCCCGCTGCCCTTGGCTCTCGCCCAGGGCCGGTGGTTTTGCGTCCCCGCCTCACAGCGGGTTTGCCTTTATCGTGTGCGACAATATGCATAATGCCGGTTTTTATTACAAGGTTATGTCCCTCCAACGGTGACGCGGGTCACCCGAATCGAGCCGAAATCGCCAACTACGTCACACTTTTATGCCTGCGGACGAGCTGAAAAATCTGCTAAATCCCAGCAATAACGGGGATTTAGGCCAACTGATCCGGCGCGCCCGCGATATGGGGGCGCTGACGGATAGAATCGTTCTAGCCTTGCCCGACGAGCAGGCAGCAGGGATTGTTGCGGCCAACTTGCGAGACGGTGGCGAGCTTGTCGTAATAGTGGCGTCCCCGGCCTGGGCCTCGCGGCTACGCTACGAAACCGAGGCTTTGCTCGAGGCGGCTCGCTCTGTGGGCGTGAAAGCCCATACTTGCCGGATCCGCGTTTCTCAGCCCTGACAACCGCGTTCAGCCCTAACGACCGCGTAATGAGACACAAGCGATCGCCCGATACCCCAAGGGCACGTAGCATGCTGATACCCGGGTTATCCGCGGCGATCACGGAGATGTCCCAGTCGCTCGGACAATCTTCGATAACTCGCTTGGTGTGACATCTCCATGCTCACCGCCGACAATCCATGTCACGGGCTGTAGGCGAGCGCACGAGATGTTCGTTGGCAGGACATAAAGCGAGCGCAGCGAGACAGTCCGCCAACGAAGCATGTCGGGCGTTCGCATCTGATGCAGTGCGTGTTTGCGTGAAGTGTCGGTGTTACGCGTAGGAAGGTGTTGCGTAGGAGATCGGCGCTTTCCTGGAGTCGGCGAAAGTAACCTCTTCCCAGGTCGACGGATCATCGAGCATCGCGCATAACAGCTTGTTGTTGAGATCGTGTCCCGACTTGTAGGCACGCAGCTCGCCGATCAGGCTGTGGCCCAGCAGGTAGGCGTCGCCGATGGCGTCGAGAATCTTGTGAATGACAAATTCGTTGGCGTAGCGCAGCCCGTCTTCGTTGAGGATACGGTAGTCGTCGAGCACGATGGCATTGTCCATGCTACCGCCAAGCGTCAGGTTGCGCTCTCGCAGTGCCTCAACGTCCCGCAGGAAACAGAATGTCCGCGCACGGCTGACCTCTTTGAGGAACGAAGTCGATGAGAAATCGATCGTCGCCCGCTGCGCCAGCTTGTTGAAAACGGGGTGGTTGAAATACACCTCGAAATTAACCTTGAAACCATTGAAGGGCAGGAGTTCGGCCCACTTGTCACCGTCTTCGACCCTGATCTTCTTCTTGATCCGGATGAATTTCTTGGCTGCGTTTTGTTCCTCGATACCGGCGGACTGCAACAGGAATACAAAAGGACCGGCGCTGCCGTCCATGATCGGAACTTCGGGCGCCGACAAGTCGACGTGCAGATTGTCAATGCCGAGTCCGGCCAGCGCTGACATCAGGTGCTCGACCGTCGCGACCTTGACGCCATCCTTGACCAGCGTAGTGCCCAGCATCGTCTCGCCAACCAGGCGCGGGTCAGCCGGGACGTCGACAGGATTTTCGAGGTCGACGCGGCGAAACGTGATTCCCGAATTCTCGGCGGCCGGACGCAGCGTCATGTAGACCTTGTCGCCCGTATGCAGGCCGACGCCGGTCGCACGAATCGTCGTCTTGAGGGTACGTTGTCTTAGCATGACGCGCGCAAGATTAGCACGGAAACGAAAAACTCTTCAAGAATTCAGTATCTTAGGCTACTCCCACGAGGCAGCTTGGGAGGGTCCGTCGAAGTGGGGCAGGAAGGGTGCCGGCCCGGTCGATCCCGGGCCGGCAGTGCGGAGGAGAGATCCCGGCGGTGTGTGAGTGGCACCCCGGGCTGCATCTCTCTTGGTCAGTCGGCCTGCCGTCTCAGGAATGCCGGGATATCCAGCAATTCTTCCTGCAGCCCGGCGCCTTCGAGACCGTCACCGACAGCACGCTTGCGCTGTACGGTCGGCTTGTCCAGCGTGTGGTAATTAGGCTCCGCCTGGGCCTCGGGACGACGAACGATACGCATCGGCGACTCGGCATTGGCGGCATGCTGGCCCAGTCCGGTCGCAACCACGGTAACGCGAATTCGATCGGTCATGTCCGCGTCGATGACCGTCCCGACTACGACCGTCGCATCGTCCGAAGCAAACTCCTTGACCGTGTTACCGACTTCCTGGAATTCGCCGATCGAGAGGTCCATGCCGGCCGTTACGTTGACGAGTATGCCGTTGGCGCCGGCCAGGTTGATGTCCTCGAGCAGCGGGCTCGACACCGCCGCTTCGGCAGCCTCGCGTGCCCGGTCCTCGCCGGACGATACGCCGGTACCCATCATTGCCATGCCCATTTCCGACATGACCGTCCGAACGTCCGCGAAATCGACGTTGATCAGGCCCGGGCACGTAATGAGCTCCGCGATGCCCTGAACGGCACCCTGCAGGACCTGGTTTGCCGAACGAAAAGCGTCCAGCAACGTCGTTTCACCGCCCAGCACGGTCAACAGCTTTTCGTTTGGAATCGTGATCAGAGAATCGACGTATTTGCCGAGCTCGCCGATGCCGTGCTCAGCAATCTGCATGCGCTTGCCGCCCTCCATCAGGAACGGCTTCGTGACAACTGCGACGGTCAGGATGCCAAGCTCCTTGGCCACCTGCGCGACGATCGGTGCGGCGCCCGTTCCCGTGCCACCACCCATGCCCGCCGTAATAAACAGCATGTCGGCACCTTCGACAACCTCGACTATGCGATCGCGATCTTCCATCGCAGCCTGGCGGCCGATATCCGGATCGGCGCCGGCACCGAGTCCCTTGGTAATATTGCAGCCGATCTGCAGCGACGTACGCACCCGCGAGCCCTTGAGCGCCTGCGAATCCGTGTTGGTACAGATGAAGTCGACACCTTCGATACCCGTCTCCACCATGTGCCCGACGGCGTTGCCACCGCCGCCACCGACACCGATGACCTTGATGACCGCGCTTGAGCTATGCGCATCCATTAATTCAAACATTGAGTCTTCCTCCGCTTGTTGTCTTTCCCTGTGGGGTACTCACTGAACCCCGGTTTACAAAAAATTCTCAGAAATGCCCCTGGAACCAGCTCTTCATACGCTCCCAGACTTCTCCCATGTTGCCGCCGATCGGCGTGCTGCGGCGGTCCCGCCGCGAGAGATTTTCATTGCCGTACAGCAGCAAGCCGACGCCCGTGGCGTGAATCGGGTTGCGAATCACGTCCATGAGTCCTTCGACGTACTGCGGAGCACCTAGCCGCACGGGCATGTGAAATACTTCTTCGGCCAGCTCGACGGCGCCTTCCATCTTCGCGCTGCCGCCCGTGATGACGACGCCCGCGGCGATTAGCTCTTCGAAGCCCGAGCGCCGCAGTTCGTCGCGTACGAGCCCGAACAATTCTTCGTATCGAGGCTCGACGATTTCGGCCAGCGTCTGTCGCGCGAGTCGACGCGGCGGCCGCTCACCGACGCTCGGTACTTCGATTGTTTCGTCGGGATTCGCGAGTTGCGACAGCGCGCAGGCATACTTGATCTTTATTTCTTCGGCGTATTGCGTTGGCGTACGCATCGACACCGCGATGTCGTTGGTCACCTGGTCACCCGCGATCGGTATCACAGCCGTATGCTGTATCGCACCACCGAGGAATACCGCAATGTCCGTCGTGCCTCCACCGATGTCGACAATGCAGGACCCGAGTTCTTTCTCGTCGTCGGTGAGTACCGCATAGCTGGACGCAAGCTGCTCGAGTACGATGTCATCGACTTCGAGACCGCAGCGTTGCACGCACTTGACGATATTCTGCGCGGCGCTTTCGGCGCCCGTGACCATGTGCACTTTCGCCTCCAGCCTGACGCCCGACATGCCCACGGGTTCGCGGATGCCTTCCTGGTTATCGATGACGAATTCCTGCGGCAGGATGTGCAGGATTTTCTGGTCGGCCGGTATCGCCACTGCACGCGCCGCGTCGATGACACGATCCACGTCTCCGGCGCTGACCTCTTTGTCACGGATTGCAACGATGCCGTGCGAGTTCAGGCTACGCACATGGCTGCCCGCGATTCCCGTGTACACCGAGTGGATGTCACAGCCGGCCATGAGCTCGGCTTCCTCGACCGCACGCTGAATCGAATGCACGGTAGACTCGATGTTCACCACCACGCCTTTCTTCAGGCCGCGCGACGGGTGCGTGCCGATGCCGACGACCTCGATGTTGCCGTCTTCATTGACCTCGCCGACGATCGCAACGACCTTGGACGTTCCGACATCCATTCCAACAATCAGGTTCTTGTCAGGACGCTTCGACATTCACTCCCCACCTCTTGCCGCGACCATTTCCTGCTCGTTCCGTTGCGGGTCGCCGACCGGGGTCCGCGATCCGCCATTCCATCCAATCGTGAAACCGTTGCTGTAGCGCATATCGACATGGTCGATATCCTTGGCGCGACTCGTAATGATGTTGGCGACGACATCGAGAAACAGCTCGGTGCGTGCGGCGACATCGCGTCGTCCCAATCGGACCTCGATTCCGTTCTGCAGGGTCATCTCCCAGGACCCGCGCGCATCCAGATGCACCCTGCGCAGGTCGAGGCCGACCGGAATCAGGCGGTCGCGTACCTCCAGGTAACGCGTCGCGACGTCGGCGGAGCGGCTGTCGGGCCCACTCAGGCGCGGCAGCTCGGCCGGCGGGTGTCGTGCTGCGTTGACGAACAATTCGCCGCGCGTATTCAGTAGCCCGCTTTCTCCCCAGACGGCCGCAGGGATCTGTTCCGTCACCGTAATTGAAATTCGGCTCGGCCAGCGGCGCGCGACCCGCGCCTGGTCAATCCACGGCAGCGCGATTATTTCGGCGTGGATGCGATCGAGGTCGGCACCGACAAAGCCCTGGCCGATTTCGACACTGATAGCCTCCTCAATCTGCAAGGCCGAAACACGCTGGAACGGCCCGCTGATCTCGATCGATGAGATCGGCCGATCGAGCAAGGCCAGACTAAGCTGGTAGGTCGCGAATATGATGCCGGCGGCCGCGACTGGCGCGATCAGGCGACCAACCCGAATCGTCGGCATCTTCATACGTTGCGTTTTCTTCTGCTTGCGCCGCTTCGCCTGCTTACGTGCCATTGGCTGCAACCTCCGCGTAGTCGCTGACAACGCTGGCGTCGAAACTCGTTTCGAGAATGCGCCAGCAGAGCTGGTTGAAATCGATACCGGCCTCTCGCGCGGCCATTGGCACAAGACTGTGGCTTGTCATACCCGGCACCGTGTTGACCTCGAGCACGAGCGGCTGGCCGTCAGCGCCCGTCATAAAGTCGACGCGGCCCCACCCGGTACAACCGAGTTCGTCGAATGCCGCGATCGCAAGGTCTGCGTAACGCTGCTCCTCAGCATCGCTCGCCGTGCCGCGACATATGTACTCGGTGCGATCCGATTCGTACTTGGCGCGGTAATCATAGAAAACACGGGGTGTCACGATACGAATGCTCGGCAGTGTGCGGCCCTGCAATACGGCAACCGTAAATTCGTCGCCCGTGATACAGGTCTCGAGCAATGCGGTATCGCCAAACTGCAAGGCCATATCGACAGCCGCATCGAGCTCGGCACGCTCGGAAATCTTCGACATGCCGACACTCGATCCCTGCCCCGACGGCTTGATGATCAGCGGGAAGCCGAGCCGTTCGGCTGCCGCCGACGCATCGGCCTGACAACGTACAACCGCGTAGTCCGGTGTCGGAATATCAGCAGCCCGGAACAGATGCTTGCTACGGACCTTGTCCATCGCGATCGCAGACGCCATGACACCGCTGCCTGTGTACGGTGTATCCAGCCACTGCAGCGCACCCTGCAAGGCGCCGTCCTCTCCGCCCGGGCCGTGCAGCGCGATCCACACCCTGTCGAAGCCGGCGGATGCGAACTGCGCCATGCTTTTCTCGGCCGGATCCCAGGCATGAGCGTCGACGCCTTTCACAGTTAGCGCTTCGAGGACCGCGGCGCCTGTGTCGAGAGATACCTCGCGCTCGCTCGAGTCGCCGCCCAGCATGACGGCAACGCGACCGAATTCCGAGGCATCGGCTACAACGTGGCGTCGTTCGAAATTTGCGCCGCTCATACTGTTGCCTCGCCGACGATTCGAACTTCGTGCTGCAAACTGACGCCGTGCACTTCGAGCACCGTAAGTCGTACGTGTTCAATCAGGGCTTCGATGTCGCCGGCGGTGGCATCCTCCCGATTGATGATGAAATTCGCATGCTTCGTTGAGACTTCGGCGCCGCCGATGCGGTGCCCCTTGAGGCCAGCCGCTTCGATGAGGCGCGCCGAGTAGTCGCCGGGCGGATTGCGGAATACGGACCCACAACTGGGCAGGCCCAGGGGCTGTGTCGTCTTGCGTCGTTCGAGCATGTCCTTCATTGCGTCCATGCTCGGTGTCACATCGGGGTCGAAGTAGAACGTCGCTTCGACGAACCACTCGTTGTCGGGCCCTCGCACGCTGCGATAACCGACCGTGTAATCCTGTGGAGAGCGCTCGTGAAGCAGCCCGGCACGGTCGATAGTATGGACCGATGCAACCCGCTCCCAGGTTTCGCCGCCATGTGCGCCGGCGTTCATCGCCAGCGCACCGCCCACGGTACCGGGTATACCCGCGAAGAACTCGGACGGACCGAGACCCCAGCGAACGCACTGTCGCGCAAGCTGCGTGCACGGAACGCCGGCGCCAGCCGTAACGGTATCGTCGCTGTTGCGCTCGAGCTTCCTGAGCACCTTCGTTGCCGAAATCACCACCCCTGGCAGCCCGCCGTCGCGAACGAGCAGGTTGCTGCCGACGCCATGCCAGAAAATCGGCGTATCGGCGTCGAGGCCGGCAAGAAAAGCGGATAGATCAGCGATGCTGTCGGGCACGAAGAACGTCTCGGCCGGGCCACCCACACGCCATGACGTGTGGCGGCTCATCGGCTCGTTGCTACGCAGCTCTCCCCGCACTTCGAGTTCCGTCGCGGCAGCCATCATGAGTGCACCTTCACGGACGGCCCGACGGACAGCAGCGCCGGAAGTCCGGCGGCGTAGGCGCCGATGTCCCCGGCGCCCATCGTGAGCACGAGATCGCCGTCTGCCAGCAAATCCTCGAGCACGGGCTTGAGGTCGTCGAGCGACTCGACGAAGACGGGCTCCACTGCTCCGCGAGTCCGTACGGCGCGTGCCATAGAACGGCCGTCTGCACCGGCAATGGGCTCCTCGCCTGCCGCATAGACGTCGAGCAGGACCAGCACGTCGGCTGCCGACAGTACGGTCGCGAAGTCGTCCATCAGGTCGTGCGTGCGCGTATAGCGGTGCGGCTGGAACACGAGCACGACGCGACGCTCGGGATAGCCTGATTTCGCCGCGGCGAGCGTTGCCTCGATTTCAGTCGGGTGATGACCGTAGTCATCGATAACCAGCACCCTGCCGGCCGCCGCTTTCACTTCACCGAGATTCTGGAAACGCCTGTCGATGCCTTCGAATTTCTCGAGCGCTGCGACGACGGCGTTATCGCCTATCTGCAGCTCATCCGCCACGGCAATCGCCGCAAGCGAATTGCGCACGTTGTGCATGCCGGGCAGGCGCAGCTTTACGTGCAGCAGCTGGTACACGCTTTGCGTGTCCCCCAGTTCCTGTTCGGCCTTGCTGGACCGAACGACGTCGAACTCCGTCATATTTTCCTTGAACTCGACGTTCACGGCACGGATGTCGGCGCTTTCATTCGTGCCGTATGTCGTTATCGAGCGACCGATGTCGCCGAGCACCGCGTTGACGCCCGGATCGTCGTTGCAAACGACAGCCAAACCGTAGAACGGCAAATTGTGCAGGAACTCGATGAAACCGTTTTTGAGCTTCTCGATATCACCGTCGTAGGTCGCCATGTGGTCAGCGTCGATGTTCGTAACGACGGCCAGCATCGGTTTGAGGTGCACGAATGACGCGTCGCTTTCGTCGGCCTCGGCCACGAGGTAGTCACCCTGACCAAGACGGGCATTGGCGTCGGCGCTCTTCAGGCGGCCGCCGATGACGAACGTCGGGTCGAGACCGCCCTCGGCCAGGACGCTCGCGACCAGGCTCGTCGTCGTGGTCTTGCCGTGCGTGCCGGCGACCGCGATCGAATAGCGAAAGCGCATGAGTTCCGCGAGCATTTCCGCACGACTCACAACAGGCATCAGCTGATCGCGAGCAGCCGCGACTTCGGGATTGGTTTCATCGACCGCGCTGGAGACCACTACGGCGTCTGCGTCGCGAATGTTGTCGGCAGCGTGGCCGATGAATATGGTCGCCCCCTGTTTTTCGAGGCGTTTTGTCTGTTTGTTGCGATTCAGGTCGGAGCCCTGCACGGCGTAGCCGAGACTCAGCATCACTTCGGCGATGCCCGACATGCCGGAGCCGCCGATTCCGACGAAATGAACAGTATGAATGCGGCGCATACGCTTGATCATGCTGCGATTCCCGCCTGTTCGAGGCATAGCTCGGTAATACGGTGCAACGAATCTGGCGCCGCAAGCGAGCGCGCTTTTTCGGCGCGCAACAGCAATTCGGCACGCGACTGCAGCCACTCGCGTAACAGGCCTGCGAGCAGCGCCGGTGTGAGGTCCGCTTCCTTGATAATCCGGGCAGCGCCGGCATCCGCCATCGGCCTAGCGTTTGCTGTCTGGTGATCGTCGACGGCCGCCGGATACGGCACGAACAGCGCGGGCAAACCGGCCGCGCAAAGTTCGGCAACGGTCAACGCGCCGGCGCGACAGACGACGAGGTCCGCCCAGGCATACGCAGCCGCCATGTCTTCGATGAACGGCGACAGTTCGACGTCAACACCGTGCTCGGCGTAAGCCTGCTTCGCAGTACCGAGCGTGCGCTCGCCGCACTGGTGACGAACGATCGGACGCAGGTCGGCCGCAATCTGCGCGAGCGCCGCCGGGACGGTGCGGTTCAGGGCCAGGGCCCCCTGGCTACCGCCAAGGACCAGCAGCCGCAATGGCCCGCTGCGATCGCTGTAGCGAGTGCGTGGTGCCGGTATTGCCGCGATATCCTCGCGCACCGGGTTGCCGACGGTTTCAGCGTCGACCGAAGAATTAAAACTGCCCGGGAAGGCTTGCAGCACAACCCGGGCAAGACGCGCCAGAAGACGGTTGGTCATGCCCGCTGCGGCATTTTGCTCGTGAATCACGAGTGGACGCCGGGTCAGCCAGGCAGCGACGCCGCCGGGACCACTGACGAAACCACCCATGCCGAGCACGGCCGCGGGGCGACGACGCAGGATGACGCCGAGCGACTGCAACAGTGCCCAGCCAATTTGAAACGGCGCGATCAGCAGGGCCACGAAGCCCTTGCGACGCAAGCCCTTTACGCTGATCCATTCGATATCGATACCGGCCGCCGGTACGACGCGGGACTCGAGGCCGCGGTGAGTGCCTAGCCAGACGACGTCGCGAGACTCGGCCTGCAGTGCACGCGCAACAGCCAGCGCCGGGTACACGTGGCCGCCCGTACCACCGGCCATGACGAGTATCGGTCTTTGCAGTCGCGCGTTCATGACTTGCGACCTCGATTGCGGCGATTCACGGGTTTGGCGTCGACGGCGAGTTCGTGGTGAATTCGTAGCAGCAGGCCAATGCAGATCATCGTGATGATCAGGCTGCTGCGGCCGTAGCTGATCAGCGGCAGCGTCAGGCCCTTGGTCGGCAGCAGGCCCATGTTCACGCCGACGTTGATAAATGCCTGCAGGCCCAGCCAGGTTCCGAGACCGATTGCGATATAGGCCTCGAAGAAGCGCTCGGCACTGGCGGCGCGCATGCCCAGCCTGAACACGCGCCATAACAGGGCGAGAAACAGGCCGATCAGCAATAGCGAACCGGCCAGCCCGAATTCCTCGGCAAAAACAGCGAACACGAAGTCCGTGTGTGCCTCGGGAAGGTAGAAGAGTTTTTGCACGCTGTCGCCGAGGCCAACCCCGAACCATTCGCCGCGCCCGATGGCAATCAGCGACTGCGTGAGCTGGAAGCCGGAGTCGTAAGGATCCGACCACGGGTCGAGGAACCCGGTCAGGCGCTTCATGCGATAAGGCGATGTTATTGCAAGGGCTGCCATCGCGATGACGGCCGTCGAAAAGAACACGAGGAAGTCGCGGATGCGCGCACCGCCAACGAACAACATGACGAGCGCTGTCGCAAGCAGGACGATCGCGGCGCCGAAATCCGGTTCCTTGAGCAGCAGTACACAGGCCAGCGTGAGCACAAGCATCGGCCGCAGGAAACCCATGAATTCTTCACGCAGGGACTTGTTGCGACGCACCAGGTAGCCGGCCAGGTACAGCAGGAAACAAAGGCGCGCCGGTTCCGACACCTGCAGATTCATGATGCCAATGCGAACCCAGCGCGTGCTGCCATTAACTTCATGACCAACCCCGGGTACGAGCACGAGGACGAGCAGCGCGAGCCCGGTGAAAAGCAGCAGCGGGCCGAGGCTGCGCCAGACGTTCATCGGCACGAACAGGCAGATACCGCCGGCGACGGCACCAATCGTTGCGGCAAGCAGCTGTCGCTGCACGTAATAGAAAGGATTGCCGGCCGCGTTGTCGGAAATCGAGATCGACGCCGAAGCCAGGATGACGAAGCCACCCAGCAGCAGAGTCATTGCTATCGACAACAACACCGGGTCGATCTGCAGCTCGGTTCTGAGGCGCGCCGGGAAAGGCATTGTCACACTGCCCGTCGTCATCGTCTTAACGCCCCCACGGCCTCACAGAAGGCATCGCCGCGTGCCATGTAGTTGCTGAATTGATCGAAGCTTGCGCAAGCGGGCGCCAGAAGCACCGTGTCTCCGCGCTCGGCACAATCGGCGGCCATCGCGACAGCCGCAGACATGTTCTCCGCGAAATGCACGGGCATCACGGTATCCAGAGAGCGCGCGATCTGCTCGGCATCGGTACCGATCAGGACAGCAGCGCGCAGTTTGCCGTCGACGGCCTCCGACAACTCCGTGAAGTCGCCACCTTTGCCCTCGCCGCCGGCTACCAGAACCAGCATGCCTTCAACCGACTTCACGGACGCCACGGCGGCGGCGACGTTGGTCGCCTTCGAATCATTGATGTAGTTGACGCCGCCGATTCGGCCAGCGAATTGCATGCGGTGGGGCAGCCCCGGGAATTCGGCAAGCACCTGCAACATGGCTGGCAGGTTGAGTCCGAGCAGGTCGCCGGCCGCGAGTGCCGCGAGCGCGTTGAGCTGGTTGTGGGCGCCAAACATCGCCATCTCGTCAGTGGCGAGAAGCAAGGTCTCTCCGCGTGCCAGGTAAGTCTTGCCCTCATCTTCGCGCAGTCCGTACTGCTCGTCCTCCGGGATATCCGCGCCGAAACTGATGACTCGCTTGCAATTACCCGTATGTGTCGCGGCTTCCTCGTCGGCACGGTTAATTACCGCGGCTTCCGCTTCCCGGTATATGCGGTACTTGGATTCGCGATACTCGGCTTCATCGGTATGCCAGTCGAGGTGATCGGGCGACACGTTGAGCAGTACGGCGACTTCGGCCGGCAAGGACTGCGTTCTTTGCAGCTGGAAGCTTGAGAGCTCCAGCACGTAGACATCCGGCGTGGGCTGATCCAGCAGGTCGAGTGCCGGTTCGCCGAGATTGCCACCGGCCAGCGCCTCACGACCGTCGGCCAGGCACATGTAGTAAAGCAGCGTCGTCACCGTGCTCTTGCCGTTGGATCCGGTTACAGCAACGAACGGCGCTTTGGCTTCGCGCGCGAATATTTCGATATCTGAGACGACCTCCACCTTCTTCTTGCGCGCTTTCGCGAGCAGAGGATGGCTGTCGGAAATGCCCGGTGACGCGATGATGCGCTCGACACCGCCCGGTAAATTGGCATCGCCGGGCAGCACCTCGGCACCGGGCCAGCGCTTGAGGTAGCGCGCGATCGACAGGCCGGTCGCGCCGAGGCCGACGACCAGGTCCTTGTGGCTTGTCGCTCTCGCTGCACTCATCGGATTTTCAAACTCGCAAGACCGATCAGCACGAGGATGACCGTGATGATCCAGAATCGAACGATGACTTTGGGTTCGGCCCAGCCCTTGAGTTCGAAGTGATGGTGCAGCGGCGCCATGCGAAAAACACGTTTGCCGGTCAGCTTGAAGGACGCCACCTGGATCATGACCGACAGCGTTTCGACGACAAACACACCGCCCATGATCGCCAGGACAATCTCCTGTCGGACGACGACAGCGACGGTGCCGAGCGCTGCACCCAGCGACAACGCGCCAATGTCTCCCATAAAAACCTGCGCCGGGTAGGTGTTAAACCACAGGAACCCGAGCCCGGCGCCCGCCAGGGCGGTGCAGAAGACCAGGATCTCACCAGTGCCCGGGACATAAGGTATGCCGAGGTAACCCGAGAAATTCACGTTGCCGGTGACGTACGCGAATATGCCGAGCGCACCCCCGACGAGAACGGTCGGCATAATCGCCAGGCCGTCGAGGCCATCAGTAAGGTTCACGGCGTTACTGAAGCCAACAATAAAAAAGTACGTTACGACAACCTGAAACACACCCAGGGGGAGGGCCAGATCCTTGAAATACGGAATCAACAACGAGGTCTGCACCTCGTCGGTTGCCGTAACGTACAGAGCAATGGCGGCGATAAGTGCCGCACTAGACTGCCAGAAGAGCTTTTGCTTCGCCGAAATGCCGGCGGGGTCCTGCAAGATGAGTTTCTTGTAGTCATCGACATAGCCGATGACGCCGAATGACAAGGTGACGAACAACACGATCCAGACGTAGATATTCTCAAGGTCGGCCCAGAGGACTGTGCTGACCGCAATGGCCGCGAGAATCAGCGCGCCGCCCATCGTCGGCGTGCCAGCCTTGAGCAGGTGCGTTTCCGGCCCTTCCTCGCGCACGGGCTGCCCGAGCTGATTGACACTCAGCTTCCTGATCATGCGCGGGCCGATGATAAAGCAGAGAGCGAGAGCCGTGAGGGCGCCCAGGATGGCCCGCATCGTCAGGTAATTGAAGACGTTGAAACCCGATTCGAACTGCGCGAGGTAGTTGGTGAGATAGAGCAGCATCGTCAGGCCTCTCTTCTCATCGCGTCGACTTCACGCAGTGCGTCGACGACGCGTTCCATGCGCATCGAACGCGAACCTTTGACCAGCAGGTTGACAGAATCCGTGAGCGTGGCAGACAGTTCGTCGACGAGTGCGTCGATACTGCCGAACCAGCTGCCATGCTCGCCGAACCCTTCGACCGTGTTACGGGACAACTCTCCGAGCCCGTACAGGCGGTCGATACCGCGCTGCCTTGCTGCTTCTCCAACCTCGCGATGCATCGCTGCTGCGTCATCTCCGAGTTCCTTCATGTCCCCGAGCACAAGCCAGCTTTCGCCGGAAAGCTGTGCCAGGAATTCCGCGGCCGCCATCACCGAAAGCGGGTTGGCGTTGTACGTGTCGTCGAACAGCGTCGAACCGTTGCTGCCACGAAGGGGCTGCAAACGGCCGCTCACCGGACTGACACCTTCCAGCGCCGCCTTGATCTCCTCTGCTTCGACACCGAGCGCATGCGCGACGGCGGCCGCGGCACAAGCATTGCGTACGTTGTGAACGCCTGCCAGCGGCAACCTGATATCGACTTTCTCCGCGGGCAGGCACAGACGAAATCGGGAATGTTCGATACCCGAGTCGATGTCCTCGGCACGCACATCGGCTTCCTGACCGAACCCGAAACTCAATGCGCGAATGTCGACGACCAGGGAAGACCAGTAGTCAAAGTACTCGTCGTCGGCGTTCAACACGGCGACCGAGGGTCGATCATCGCCTTGCAGAATCTCGCCCTTCGCCCTGGCCACCCCGTCCATCGAACCAAATCCCTCGAGGTGTGCCGCTGCGGCATTCGTTATGACGACAACATCGGGCTTCGCAAGAGACGTCAGGTATGCAATTTCGCCCGCGTGATTTGCGCCCATTTCAAGCACGGCATAACGATGCTCCTGTGCAATGCGCGTCAGCATTAACGGCATCCCGATGTCGTTGTTCAGGTTGCCCTGCGTCGCAAGCGTTGGCGCCTGCTGCTGCAGGCATGCCTTGATCAGTTCCTTGAGCGTCGTTTTGCCGTTGCTGCCCGTAATACCGATTACGGTGGCGTCATGCCCGGCGCGCCACGCAGCGGCGAAACGGCCCAGGGCCTGCCGCGTATCGTCAACAGTTATCTGCGCGATGTCGTCGGCGACGAGGCCTGGAACGACGGCACCGGCTGCGCCGTTTTGCCGCGCCACGGCAACGTAGTCGCTACCGTCGAAATTCGGGCCTTGCAACGCGAAGAACAACTCGCCGCCACGCAAGGTTCGCGTATCGATGCTGACCCCTTCGAAGTTGCCGTTGTCACCGTGCAATTCGCCGTTCATGTTGTCCGCAGCGGCGGTCAGGGTCACAATCATTGCTCGCCCCCTTGCGCGGCCAGTACTGCCTCGGCAATCGAGTAGTCCGAGAACGGACGCCGTTCGGCGCCGATTTCCTGGTAGGTCTCATGTCCTTTGCCCGCGATGAGCACGACATCCGCATCAGCAGCCTCGGCGACGGCCCAGGCTATGGCCGCGGCACGATCCTCGATCACTGTCGCCCGTTCCGGATGCGCGAGGCCGTCGACAATCTCGTCGATGATCTTTGCGGCTGGCTCGTTGCGCGGATTGTCGCTGGTGATCACGATGCGATCGGCGAGGCGTTCGGCGGTGCGCCCCATCACCGGGCGCTTGCCCTTGTCGCGATCGCCACCGCAACCAAGCACGCACCAGAGCTTGCCACGACAGTGCGCGCGCAAGGCACGCAGGGCGACCTCAATAGCGTTCGGCGTATGCGCATAGTCGACGAACGCTGAAGTGCCGCCCCCGTCCACGCGTTGCATGCGGCCCGGCGGGGCCGAAACCCGGGTCAATACGTCGCATGCGGCCTCCGGACTGACGCCGAGTTCGAGCATCAGGGCAAGCACGATGATCGCGTTGGCGACGTTGAAGTCGCCGGGCAGTGGCGATGTAAATCGGCCATCACCCCAGCTGCTCGTGAACGCAATGTCGGACCCGTGTTCGCTCGCAACGACGGAGCGAACGAACACATAAGGTCTGCCATTCGCCACGCGGTCGAAATTCGTGGACACGGTTACAACGTCCTGGCCACAGCGCGCGGCCAGTTGCGTGCCCCACTCCGAGTCCAGGTTGACGATTCGGTGGCGCGCACCGCAGTCGAGGAACAGGCGCGCCTTGCTCTCGAAGTAATCCTGCATGTCCGGGTGGTAGTCGAGGTGGTCGCGCGTCAGGTTCGTAAACAGCGCGGCCTCGAAGCGAACGCCGTCGACTCGGCCCTGCGACAGCGCGTGCGACGAAACTTCTATCGCGGCGTAGCCCGCATCACGCTCGACGAACCCGGCGAGCCGTCCATGCAACTCGACTGCGGCCGGCGTTGTCATGCCTTCGCTGCCGGAAAGCTCGTCGACACCGTAACCGAGCGTGCCCAGGTAGCCGCAGCGCTCGCCAAGCAGCGCGGCGCACTGCGCGATGAGCCAGGCGACCGTCGTCTTGCCATTGGTGCCCGTAACACCGACAACTCGCAACTGCTCCGAAGGCCGGCCGTAAAATCGATTCGCGATTTCGCCCAGCTTCCCGGCAAGGTCTTCGACTGCAATAACAGGCACGCCAACGCCGTCCGGCGCCGACGCCGTCGAGGCATCGAAGGCCACAGCAGTGATACCGGCAGCTTTTGCCTCGGCGAGGTAGTCGAGGCCGTGACTGCCAACACCCTGGCAGGCGAGAAACAGGAAACCTTCGCCGAGTTGACGACTGTCGCTGGCGATGCCGTGGATCGGCATTGGCGGCGCATCCGCGAAACCTCGCAACAGTTCGGCGAGGGTCGGGAATGTATTGAGATGTTCGGCCGGCATACTCATCGACTCGCGGCCTGATCGCTCATTGCCTGCATTACATTCCCGGGTTCTCGGACCGGCATCGCGTCAGGTGGCACGGCCATCAGGCGCAGGGACTCGGACATGACGTCTGCGAACACCGGGGCAGCAACGTCGCTTCCGTAGTAGAGCTCACCGCGCGGTTCGTCAATGACGACGACGGTTGCAAGACGCGGTTCGCTGGCCGGAGCGAGCCCGGCGAAAATCGAGATGTACTTGTCTTCCGAGTAGCCACCGGATGCAAATTTCCAGGCCGTGCCGGTCTTGCCCGCGATGCGGTAGCCGTCCACCGCGGCTTTCGTGCCCGTGCCACCCGGACGCACGACCTCCTCGAGCATGCGCCGCACCGCGACGGCCGTATCTTCCGAGATGACCTGCTGCGCTTCGTTCGGCTGGTCGAGCGCGACCAGCGAAATCGGCCGCATGCTGCCCTGGTCACCGATCGCTGCATACGCCTGCGCAAGTTGCAACGGCGTGACTGATACGCCGTACCCGTAGGCGAGTGTCGCCTGGCTGATGGGCTGCCAGTGACTGTAGTGCGTCAGCATGCCGGCCGACTCACCCGGGAACCCACTGCTTGTCAGAGCCCCGAAACCGAATCGTGTCATCGTGTCCCAGAGCTGGTCCGGCTGCAGCGTCATGGCGAGTTTCGTAATTCCGACGTTCGATGAGCGCGCAAGTATGGTCGTCAGGCTGACGCGACCCAGGTTACGCGTGTCTTCTATTCTCTTGGGCCCAACGTCGATAAAGCCCGGGGCCGTGTCGACGATGCTGGAGGGCCGGTATTGCCCGCTTTCGAGCGCCGCCGCAACGACCAGCGGCTTGAGGCTGGAACCGGGCTCGAAGATGTCGGTGATGGCGCGATTGCGGTAGCGCGCCGCGGCGAACTGCGAACGATCGTTCGGGTTGTAGGTGGGCTGATTAACCACCGCCAGCACTTCACCTGTTTTCACATCGAGCACGACGATCGAACCCGAGCGCGCCTCGTGCGATTTGATCGCGGACTTCAGCGTACGGTAGGCAAGATACTGCAGGCGCAGGTCAATACTGGTCCGCAGCTCTTTGCCATGATGCGGCGGGCGGATGCTGGCCACATTTTCGATCGACCGACCCAGGCGGTCCTTGAGCACGCGCTTCGCGCCGGACTCGCCGGCGAGCCAGTGATTGAAAGCGAGTTCGAGCCCCTCCTGACCTTCATCATCGATGTTCGTAAAGCCGACGAGGTGCCCCGTAACTTCCGACGCCGGGTAGTAACGGCGATACTCACGCTGCACGTTGATGCCGGGCAGCTTGAGCGCGAGTACCCGCTGGGCCTGCTCCGGGCTCAGGTGACGCTTCAGGTAAAGGAACTCCTTGTCCATACTGCGCGTAACGCGGCGTATGAGCATCTGCGAGTCGACGCCCAGCGCGCGGGCCAGCTCGGGTATCCGGTCGACAGCAGCCGCAAATTCCTTCGGGTTCGCCCAGATACTGTCTACCGGGGTGCTGATCGCGAGCGGCTCGCCGTGACGATCGGTGATCGTGCCACGGTGCGCCGAGATCCTCTCGGTGCGCAGGTGACGCGTGTCCGCCTGGCGGTTAAGAAATTCCTTGTCGAGCACCTGCAGGTGCACGGCACGAGCCACCAGCGTCGATGCCACGAGCGCGAAAAACGCCAGCACCAGCGTCACCCTGCCCTTGAATCTCCGTGCAGCCTTCTGTTTTGTCTCTGCGCCGCGTCTCATTGACGTTCAATTACAAAAATGTCCGATGTCGCCGGTCGCGTCAGAGCCAGGTCTTTGGTCGCAACCTGTTCGATGCGCGCGTGCTGGGCCCAGGTGCTTTGCTCAATCTGCAACTGTCCCCACTCAATGTTGAGCTCGTCACGTTCGTGCGTGAGACCTTCGAGTTCGACGAACAACTTGCGGGCTTCGTGCTTGGTATAGACCAGTGCCATGCCGCCGAGGACGCAGACCACAGCGAAAACGAAGACGAGCAGCATTGACTGGTGATGATTGCCGGCGAGCATCAGGTCCGCTCCGCGATTCGCAGTCGTGCGCTACGGGCACGGCGGTTGATTTCGATTTCTTCGGCCGTCGCGACGATCGGCTTACCAATGACCTTCAGCCTGGGCCGAAACTCCTCCGGAACCTCAGGCATGCCGCGATACTGCACCGACTCGCGGGACGCATCGCGCATGAAACGCTTGACGATGCGATCCTCGAGGGAGTGGAAGCTGATCACGCACAGGCGACCACCCTGCCTGAGCACATTGACCGACTGTGAAAGCAGCGACTCGAGCTGCTCGAGTTCCTTGTTGATCGCGATCCGAATCGCCTGAAACGTTTTGGTAGCAGGGTGCTTCTTTTCGCCGCGCGAGGGCTTCGCCTCCTCCACGATGCGAGCGAGCTGCGCGGTTCGCGATACGGGCGCCTCGCCACGTGCGTCGACTATCGCTCGCGCGATGCGACCAGCGTGCGTCTCTTCGCCAAATTTCCACAAGATCTGCTTCAAGGTTTTCTCGTCCACAGATGCCAGCCACTGGCTGGCCGGCACGCCGGAATCCGGGTCCATTCGCATATCGAGCGGGCCGTCGCGCAGGAAGCTGAAGCCACGGTCGGCCTCATCCAGTTGCGGTGACGAGACACCCAGGTCGAAGAGCAGTCCATCCACCGCTTCGACGAGCCCTCTTTCATCAATGAATTTCTCAAGTTGCGCACTTTCGCCTCTGATTAACTCGAAGCGCGGATCGTCAGTGAGGGATTTCGGTGCCGCTGCGATGGCCTGCGGATCCCGATCGATGGCGATCAGGCGTCCGTCATCATTCAGCTGCTTCAGAATCTCCCTACTGTGCCCCCCGCGTCCAAACGTTCCATCGACATAACAGCCGTCTGGTCTTATTTTCAGTCCCTCAAGGACCGGCCCCAGCAGCACCGGCACATGCGCGTTGCTGCTCATGGGATAAACAGCAACCTAGAACGAGATCGACTCGAGGTCGGCCGGCAGTTCGCCGTCATCCTCCTCGCTGAGCCACGCATCGCGTTTTTCGTTCCAGGTTGGTTCATCCCAAAGTTCAAACTTGTTTCCCTGCCCGATGAGCATCGCGTTCTTCTCGAGCCCCGCGAAATCCCTGAGTTCGCGTGACACGAGGATTCGCCCGTTGCCGTCCATATCGACCTCGGTCGCGTAACCGACCATAATGCGCACAATTCGACGAGCCGCCTTGTTCATGCTGGGCAGCCTCACGAGCTTGCGCTCGAGTTCTTCCCAGTCGGGCAACGGATAAACCAGGAGGCAGTGATCCTTATCGACGGTAACGATGATCTGGCCATCACAACGGGCAGACAGCCGCTCCCGGTACCGGGTCGGTATTGCCATACGCCCCTTGGCGTCAAGACTGACTTTGGTGGCCCCTCGAAACACGACTTATCGGATGTCCGCCGATTTCGCTCTTCTGGCGCGAAATATGGGCGGGCCGCCCATCTCCTCCCACTTTTATCCACTTTTCAACACTATAGGTGGCCGCCAGCGCGACCGTCAACAGGACTTAGCAATTAGTTGTTGTTCTACAGTGACTTAGAGGCTTTTCCGTGGCCCAAAAAGGGCGAATTGTGGCAGTAATCGCGCTAATTAAATCAGTTGCTTAGAGCTACTTCTTCGACAAGACCTCAAAAATGGGTCGCGATTGGGCGACAGCGCTCGATCGGGGCGGCTGATCGCGACAATTTGCGCGGCGCCCGCGTCTATCTACGGGAAACGGAGCGCATATATTATAAGTTATTGTTTTAAAAAGAAAAAGAGGGAGTGAGAAAGCCGGAGCCCGCAATTCCCCTATTTGGTCTTGCTCCGGGCGGGGTTTACCGTGCCGCGAGCTGTTACCAGTCGCGCGGTGCGCTCTTACCGCACCTTTTCACCCTTACCGACCAGAGATCGGCGGTATATTTTCTGTGGCACTTTCCATGGGCTCACGCCCCCCAGGCGTTACCTGGCGCCCTGTCCGAAGGAGCCCGGACTTTCCTCTGCGAGATGACTCGCAGCGATTGCCTGGCCGACTCCGGCTCTCTCACGGCACATTTTACAGGAAGCTGTCGGGTCGCGTCGGATCAATCCCAGCCCGTGATCGTCGGGTCGGCCAGTATCCTGTCCACCTCGGCCTCGAACACCGGCCGCTCGATCAACCGCACCCAGGGACGCCGGCTCGAAGTCGTCCGCCCAACTCTGCATGAACAGGGTCTCGAGCTTCGGGTTGCTGGCAATGACGCAACAAGCGCGAAGAGCGCAACGATTTCTGCGATGTCTTTCCATTTGCCCGTCGTCGTCGACTTCATCACTCCTCCTTACTTTGGGCCTTTAGTTCCATCAGTCGCTCGTAGAGCTGGTTCTTCTTGTTGCCGCTGATTTCTGCAGCGATCTTCGCCGCATCCCCGGCCGATAACTTCTCGCAGAGCATCAGCAGCAACCTGTCGGTATCGACAATAGAAGCCTCGCCCGATTCGGCACCCGCGACGACAATTACGAACTCACCTTTCGCGACGATGCTGCCGTCATCGACCCTGTCCCTGAGGCGGCCCAGCGACTGTTGCACACACTGCTCATGCATCTTGGTCAACTCACGGCCAAGGAAGGCCAGACGTTCCTCGCCGAATACACGACACATGTCGTCCAGACTTGCGGCGATCCGGTGCACTGATTCATAGAACACCAGCGTCCGGGTTTCGCCTGCCAGCGCGTCGAGTGCACTGCGTCTCGCCGCCTGTTTCGCCGGCAGGAAGCCCTCGAAACAGAAGCGGTCGGTCGGCAGGCCCGCGACGGACAGGGCTGCGGTTACGGCGCTGGCGCCCACGATCGGCGACACCGGGATTCCATGTTCATGCGCAGCCCGCACGAGCCGAAAACCGGGGTCGCTGACGAGCGGCGTACCGGCGTCACTGACGAGCGCAACGGACTCGCCTTTTTCGAGGGTCGCAATAATGCGCGACACGACCTGTTCCTCGTTGTGATCGTGTAAGGCCAAAAGCGGTGTTTTTACCCCCAAAGAGAATAGCAATCGCCCGGTGGCGTGCTCGCGGTGTCAGATCTTCAAGGTTGCCAATCGGCGTTGCTACGACGTACAAGTTGCCGCTCATGTGGCACTCAAACCTGCTTGCGGTAATAAAGCTATGACGAAATTCCTGGTCCATCCTGCCCGCGCACGGCGCCCGCTGGCAAGCATCTTTCTGCTGCTGATTATGCTGCTGACGATATCGGCATGCGAGACGCCTGGCGGATTGACCGGCAGTGGCGAAGGACGAGCTGCACGACTCGCCGAGGACCGGCAGCATGCCGAAGCCGCCAGCGCCTACATCGTGCTGGCCAGCGAATCACTGGGCGAAGAGCGCGACCGCCTGACGCTGCTCGCCGTCGAGCAGTGGCTTGACGCAGGAGACCTGCCGAGAGCGCGTAACGCATTTGCGAGTGTCGTGCCGCCCACCTCAGGGAACCTGCTGCCGATCTGGACCACCAATACCGCGGCATTTTACCTTTACGAGGGCGAAGCGGACGACGCGCTGAATATGCTGGAACCGATGAGCCGTCAGCCCCTGTCCCGGCGCGACCGGCTGCGCGTCGAAGCGCTGCGTGCCGATGCCTGGATACAGAAGCAGGATCCGGCGCGCGCCGTGCAGCTCATGATGCAGCGGGAAACCTGGATCGATGACAGCCGCGGCATCGAGCAGAATCGAAGACGACTGTGGCAGGGACTGCTCGTCTGCAATCCGCTGGTGTTGCGTACCGCGGCCGACACCACGCCCGATCCGACAGTACGCGGCTGGCTGACGATCGGCTCGCTGGCCGCCTCGACGGGACAGCAGGGCGTGGGCTGGAGCAACGGCGTTGTGCGCTGGCGCGAGGACAATGCGGGCCATCCGGCTATGACGATCATCGGCGACATGGAGTTGCCCGAGCTGCTGCTGCTCGAGTATCCGCGCCAGATCGCGCTGCTGTTACCTCTGTCCGGTCGTGCGGCCAGCGCCGGCAAGGCGGTTCAAAATGGCTTCCTCGGCGCCTATTTCGCGACGGCCGCGGGTCTGGACGATCGTCAGAGCGTGCGCATCTATGACGTGAATGCTGAAGGCGGTGCGAGCGCAGCGTATGCGGCCGCAGTCGCGGACGGTGCCGAATTCGTGGTCGGCCCGCTACTCAAGAACAGTGTTGCCCAGCTCGCCAACGACATACTCGTGCCGGTACCGGTACTGACGCTCAACTACCTGCCCGAAGACACGCTGGCACCTCCGGGCCTCTATCAGTTTGCGCTTGCCCCTGAGGACGAGGCCGCTTCGGCGGCAGTACGCGCGCTCGCTGATGGCCATGCGAGAGCTGTTGCCCTGGTACCAAACAACGATTGGGGCCGGCGCCTGCTCACGAGTTTCTCAACCGAGTTCGAAGGACTCGGCGGCACCCTGCTCGACTACCGCAGCTTCACGCCGGGCAATCAGGATCTTTCCAACGAAATCGAAAACCTCATGGGCCTGACCGGCAGCGTGCAACGCTATCGACGCATGCGCGCCAATATCGGCGGTGCACTGCAGTTCGACCCACGTCGACGCCAGGATGCCGACATCATTTTCCTGGCCAGCGATGCTCCGACGGGGCGATTGCTAAAATCGCAGCTCAAGTTTCATTACTCGGGCGACCTGCCCGTGTATTCAACCTCCTCCGTCAACTCGATGGACGGTCGCTCGAATGCCGACCTCAATGGCGTAACGTTTGCCGATGCCCCATGGGTTGTAGACCCGCAGTCGTGGATTGCACATTTGCCCGGACAGTTTGCCGAGTACTGGCCCGAACAGCGCCGGCTGGCGCGGCTGCACGCCATGGGTTACGACGCTTACAACCTGATCGCGTCGCTGTTCGCGGCGCGCGGTGGAACCATGGTCGAGCTCGACGGCGCAACGGGCTGGCTGTATCTCGATACGGCAGGACGAGTGCACCGGCGTTTGTCCTTTGCACAATTCCAGGGCGGCGAAGTCGTCGCGCTGCCCGGCATCGAGGACACGGGTGGGCCGATCCTGGACATCAGCGACGAGGGTGAATTGATGTCCCCGGAAGCCGCCGACGACTCGCCGTGGGATCCGCAACCAAAGGAACTCTAGGCGAAAAGGCGGAGCGCTACGCCCGAGCCTGGCTAACACGCCGGGGGCTCAGGCCCGTCGCACAGAATTTCCGTTGCCGCGGCGGCGAGATCGACCTCGTAATGCTGGACCACGGTTGCCTGACATTCATCGAAGTACGCTATCGCCGTTCAAGCGGTTTCTCCGCACCAGCCGCAACAGTCGATGCACGGAAACAACGCAAGCTCCTGCGAACCGCCGCCATGTTTCTTGGGCGTCACAAACAATTCGCAAACCACACGATGCGATTCGACGTGGTCGCGATTTCAGGCGATCGTGCGATTGAAGTTCAGTGGATCAGGGATGCGTTTCGGCCGGGCGATTCGGTCTTGTGACCAAGCCGCAGCAACAGCTGTTAGAATTCGCAATATCGATTGACCCCGGAGCGACCATGGATCCAGTTACCCGAGTGCGAGACCATTTCGCGGAGAGCATCGCGACCAAGGAGACAGCTGCTGAGCAGCTCGTCGAAAGCATCGCGGCCGCCGGACGCGTAATGAGCGACGCGTTGCTGGACGACGGCAAAATCCTGAGCTGTGGCAACGGCGGTTCAGCCGCCGATTCGCAGCACTTCTCGTCGGAACTGCTAAACCGTTTCGAGATGGAGCGGCCCGGGCTGCCCGCGATAGCGCTGACGACGGACAGCTCCACGCTGACTTCGATCAGCAATGACTACGCGTACGAGGAGATCTTCAGCAAACAGGTCCGAGCGCTCGGCAAGCCGCAGGATGTGCTGCTGGGCATTTCGACATCCGGTAACTCCGAGAACGTCATTCGCGCGATTGCGGCGGCTCACGAGCGCAGCATGAAGGTTGTCGCACTCACAGGCTGCGATGGCGGTCGCATGGCGAACATCTTCGAAGAAGGCGACGTCGAGATACGCGTGCCCGCAACGCGTACGGCGCGCATCCAGGAAGTGCATCTCGTTGTGATCCACTGCCTGTGTGACCTGATCGACACGACGCTCCTCGGCGCCGACTGACGGCAGCGATTACTTGACGATGGTCAGGTGCGGACGCGAGCGCGTCTCATCAATGTCAGGCGCCGCCTGCGCCGGCTCGATGTTTTCGGCGTCGTGAGAAAAGATCATGCCCTGCCCCGTTTCGCGCGCATAGATACCCAGGATTGAGGCCATCGGCGCCCAGACATCGAACGGCACGCCGCCAAAGCGCGCGCGAAAACTCACGGCATCATTGGTCAGTTTCAAATTGTGCGCGGCCGACTCGCTGATATTCAGGATGATCTTGCCGTCCTTGATATGCTCGGGCGGCACGCACACACCATCCAGTGCTGCGTCAACTACGATGTGGGGCGTATGACCGTTATCGGCCATCCACTCATGCATCGCGCGAATAAGATATGGCCGCTTTGATCGATTCGGATTGTTCACTGCTATTATTCTTAATGCTTCCCCTGTACGGGGTAGCTTACCATTGTTTTGAGCGTTCGCCGGCCACTAAACATAAAGTCAGATAGCCCCGTCGCCCCGGAACCGGGGATCACTGTAACGGGCTCTCGGCGAATGCTCCTGTTACAGGCGCATTTCCTGTTCGAGTTCGGTAAGACTCTGCTGGAACGAGCGCCTCGCAAACACGCGGTTCATGTAAGCCTCTATCGGCTCCGCGTCCGCGCCGAGTTCAATTCCGTAGACAGGCAGGCGCCATAGCAAGGGCGCTATGGTGCAGTCCACGAGCGAGAATTCCTCGCTCAGGAAGTACGGCCGCGCGCCAAATAATTCGGTGCTCTGCAGAATACTCTCACGCAACATCTTGCGCGACTTGCTACCGAGCTTGCCGTCATTACTGGACTCGGCTTCCTCGGCGATCGCGTACCAGTCCTTCTCGATGCGAAACAGCGCGAGTCGAAACTGCGCGCGCGTCACGGGATCCACGGGCATCAGCGGCGGATGCGGGAAACGCTCGTCCAGGTACTCGATGATGACGCGTGAGTCGTACAGCGTCAGGTCGCGGTCAACCAGCGTCGGCACCGTATGGTACGGATTCAGGTCCATGAGGTCCTCGGGCAGGTCCGGCCCGGCGACATTCGAGATCTCGATGTTGATGTTCTTTTCCGCCAATACCAGCCGGGTACGGTGGCTGTGTATGTCGGTCGGTCTCGAGAACAACGTCATAACAGAACGTCTATTGGGTACTACTGCCATTACTTCACATCCTTCCAAATCTGTTTCTTTAGCATCGAGGCGAGGATGAAGAAGAAGATCAGGTACATAAGCACCCAGACACCCAGCTTGCGTCGGTCCGAGCGAATAGGCTCGGAAATATAGGCAAGGAAATTCACGGTATCGCGCACGAATTCGTCGTAGGCCTCGGCATCCATGGCGCCGGCCGCCATCTGCTCGAAGCCGTCGAAGGTCGTTGTGACTGAACCGTCTTCATTCTCATGATGTTCGAAGTGCGCTTCCTGGTAGCCCTGCAGCTCCCAGAGCACATGCGGCATGCTTGTGCCCTCCAGCATGAGGTTGTCGACTCCGGTTGGGCTCTCTTCGGACACATAGAAGCCTTTGAGGAAATTGTAGACGTAGTCGGCACCCTTCGCTCTGGCCATCAAGGACATGTCGGGCGGTGTCGTACCGTACCACCTTGCTGCATCGTCTGCCGGCATCGCGGTCTGGATCGTCTCGAAGGTCTTCTCGGCATTGAACATGAGGTTGTCGATCAGTTGCTCCTCGGACAACTCGAGGTCCTTGCCAATCGTGTTGTAGCGAACGTATTGGGCCGAATGGCAACCGGAGCAATAATTCATGAAATTGCGGGCACCGCGCTGCAGTGATGCGATGTTGTCGGGGTCAATATCTGCGGGTTCCATGTGCGCGCCGCCACCACCGGCCGCGAGGCCCAATGACGCCCAGAACAACGTAATCAGTACCGTCAGCCCGGTTTTTTTCGTGAACTTATCCATGGTAGACCACCCTGTCCGGCACCGGCTTTGTCTTGTCTATGGCCGAGTAGTACGGCATCAGCAGGAAGAAGGCGAAGTAGATCACCGAGAAGATGCGTGCCATCAGGACGTACAGCCCTTCCGCGGGCATGGTGCCCAGCCATCCGAGTACCAGGAACGTAATCGTGAACACGGTCAGCGCCGTCTTGTAAATCCATCCGCGGTAACGAATCGACCTGACTCTCGAGCGGTCCAGCCACGGCAGGAATATGGGCAGCAGTACCGACAGGCCGAACAGGATGAAGCCCCACAGCTTGTCGGGCACGGCTCGCAGGATCGCGTAGAACGGCGTGAAGTACCAGACCGGCGCGATGTGTTCGGGCGTCGCGGTCAGGTTGGCCGGCTCGAAGTTTGCGTGTTCGAGAAAATAACCGCCCATGTCAGGCGCGAAGAATACGACCGAGCTGAAGATCATCAGGAATACGATGATGCCAACAAGGTCCTTCGACGTGTGGTAAGGGTGAAACGCCACGCCGTCGATCGGCTTGCCGGTTTCATCCTTGTGGTCCTTTATATCGATACCGTCCGGGTTGTTCGATCCCACCTCGTGAAGCGCCACGATGTGTACGAAAACGAGGCCGATCAGCGCCAGCGGCAGGAGGATGACGTGCAATGCAAAGAAGCGATTCAGCGTAATGTCGGATATCGAGTAGTCGCCGCGAATGATCTCGACAAGCGCGTCGCCGACCCACGGTATCGCGCCGAACAGCGAGATGATGACCTGTGCGCCCCAGTAGGACATCTGGCCCCAGGGCAGCAGGTAACCGGCGAAGGCCTCGGCCATGAGCACCAGGAAGATCAGCATGCCAATGAGCCAGATCAGTTCACGCGGCTTCTTGTACGAGCCGTACAGCATCGCGCGAAACATGTGCAGGTATACGACGATGAAGAAGAACGACGCGCCCGTCGAATGCATGTAACGAATGAGCCAGCCCCACTCGACGTCGCGCATGATGTACTCGACCGACGCAAACGCGTCTGCGGCGGACGGTTTGTAGTTCATCGTCAGGAAGATGCCCGTCAATAACTCGAGGCATAATACTTCGTGACGTGATATTCCATCGTCTTCGTGAACGGAAAACGATCGTCTATCCACTTCATGAAGCCGCCCTGGGGTTTGCCGACCTCTGCTTCGATCCTCGCCATTACGCCGCTCCCGTATCCTGACCGATTAATATCAGGTCATCCCTGACAAATCGGTGCGGTGGTATCCGCAGGTTGGTGGGCGCCGGTACGCCTTTATAAACGCGTCCGGCCAGGTCGAACTTGGAGCCGTGACAGGGACAGAAGAACCCGCCGCCCCAGCCCTCTGCGGGCCGCACGTCGAAATCCTCCAGCGGCGCGCAGCCGAGGTGCGTGCAGGAACCCTCGACCACGAGGTACTCGGGTTTGACCGAACGAGTCTCGTTGGCCGCGTAGTCTGGCTGTTGCTCGACGACTTCTGAGTTTGGATCGCGCAATTCGTCGGTGACGTCCGGCAGACTGGCGAGCATATTCTCGTCACGGCGCAGCACGAACACGAGCTTGCCACGCCACAGTACGCGGACCATTTCACCCGGCTGTATCGAACCCAGCGGCACTTCTACGGGCGCGCCGAGCGCTTGCGCACGGGCGCTGGGATTCAGCGACGAGAGAAACGGTATCGCAACCGCGCCGACGCCGGCGGCCCCGGTCACAAGGGTTGCAACGGTAAGAAAATGACGCCTATTGCGATCAAGGTCGTCTTCGGTCATCAGGCACTCCCATACGCCGTTCTGTGACGGCCTCTTCTACAGCGCTTTTTTTGGCTTTAGTTTCGATACTGGTAGATTTGCAGCAGGCCCGGTTTGCCGTCAGGATGACGGGTACCCCGGGTCAAGGTGCGGAACCACGCCGCATTATACACGGGGCCAAGCGAAATTGGCTAGGTGCTACCACAAACAGATTGGCGGAATTCCGTGTGGCTGAGTTGAAATCAATTCTTGTGTTCTTGCTGCAGTCTGTCGTCGTCGGCCTTGCCGTAGCCTTTCTCGTCGTGCTCGTGCGACCCGATCTGATGCCGGGCGTGGGCGGCGGCGCTGAAGGCCCTGCAAGCTATGCGGATGCGGTCGATCTGAGCGCTGGCTCGGTCGTCAATATCTACACCAAGCGGCTGATCCAGGACAGCACGGCGCCCACCGCACGCACGCGATTTCGCGTCGACTCGAGCTTCGCCTCGGGCGTCGTCATCGACCCCGAGGGCCTCGTGGTCACTAACTACCACGTTGTCATGGGCGCCACCGAGATCCGCGTGCAGCTCAGCGACGGGCGTTTTACCGAGCCCGAGATCGTCGGCGTCGACAAGGAGACCGACCTCGCACTGCTGCGCCTCAATGTCGGCGCCCTGCCTTCGATTCGCCTCGGCAGTTCGGCGCAACTTCGCATTGGCGACGTCGTGCTGGCGATAGGCAACCCTTACGGCCTGACGACCTCGGTGACCCAGGGAATCGTCAGCGCCACGGGTCGCGGCCAGCTCGAGCTCGTCACGTTCGAGAACTACATCCAGACGGATGCCGCGATCAACGCCGGCAACTCCGGCGGCGCCCTGGTCAACAGCCGCGGCGAGCTGGTCGGCATCAATACGGCGGTCCTCGCGAATGATTCTGGAACAGAGGGTATAGGCTTTGCCATCCCCGTGGACCTGGTGCGAGGCGTTGTCGAACAGATCAAGCTTAACGGCCGCGTGGTCCGCGGCTACATGGGACTGCTTCCCGACGACCTGACGAATGCGGAACGCATTGCACTGGGCATCGAGAACAGCGCCGGCATACTGCTCGTCGAGGTTTACGAGAACGGGCCTGCCGCGCTCGCCGACCTCAGGCGGGGCGACGTCATCCTCGAGATGAATGGTGAGCCTGTTTACTCGAAGCGGCAGGCGCTGCTGATATCGGCGAGCACCGCCCCCGGCAACAAGGTCGAAATAACGGGTATTCGCGAAGGTCAGCGTTTCACTACGACGGTCACCGCGGGCGAGCGCGGCGACGAGCCGCTGTAGCCACTAGACGACGCGCCGGATCGAGGCGCCGAGCTGCCCGAGCTTCTCTTCGATTCGTTCGTAGCCGCGATCGACGTGATAAATTCGGTCGACAAGCGTTTCTCCCTCCGCAGCCAGTCCGGCAAGCACGAGCCCCGCCGAAGCGCGGAGATCGGTCGCCATTACGGGCGCGGCCGTCAGCCGCTGTATGCCCGTGCAGATCGCCGTATTGCCCTCGAGCTGGATGTCCGCACCCATGCGCTGCATCTCGAGCACGTGCTGGAAGCGATTCTCGAAGATCGTCTCGGTAATCGTGCCGACGCCCTCGGCAATGGCATTCATAGCGCAAAACTGCGCCTGCATGTCGGTCGGGAACGCCGGGTACGGAGCTGTTCGGACGTCGACAGAAGCAGGCCGTCGCCCCTTCATGTCGATCTCAATCCAGTCATCACCGGTTTCGATTCTGGCGCCGGCTTCCGCGAGCTTGATCAGGACGGCCTCGAGCGTTTCGGGTGCCGTGCAGAGAGCGCGGATGTGACCGCCCGTCATTGCGGCCGCGACGAGGTAGGTACCGGTCTCGATACGATCCGGTAATACCGAGTGCTCCGTACCACCCAGCGCGTCGACCCCGTGCACGACCAGCGTGCCACTACCGATACCTTCGATGTTGGCACCCATACCGACCAGGAAATTGGCCAGGTCAGTGACCTCGGGCTCGCGCGCGGCGTTTTCGAGAACCGTCTCGCCGTCGGCAAGCACCGCCGCCATCAGGAGATTCTCGGTTCCCGTCACCGTCACGGTGTCGAATACGATGTGGGCACCCTGCAATCGATCGGCACGCGCCTTGATGAAACCCTCTTCGACCACTACCTCGGCGCCCATCGCCTGCAAACCGGCGACATGCAGGTTGACGGGTCGCGCGCCGATGGCGCAGCCGCCCGGCAGAGAGACATCCGCTTCACCAAATCTCGCGACCAGCGGGCCGAGCACGAGTATGGACGCGCGCATGGTCTTGACGAGTTCGTACGGCGCCTCGCGCCGATCGACATTGCGCGCATCGATCTCCACCTTCAGCCGGTCGTCGACCGTCACCTGCACGCCCATCATCTGCAGAAGGGACAGCATCGTGGTGACGTCCTTCAGGTGCGGCACATTGCTTACCGTCACTGGCTCGCCGGCCAGCAAGGTGCCTGCGAGGATCGGCAGTGCGGCGTTCTTGGCCCCGGAAATCGTGACCTGCCCGGACAGGCTGGAACCACCCTCGATCAATAATTTGTCCAATGCTCTACTCCGGCGGGCTCTTTTCGCGCCATTCCTCGGGTGTCATCGCGATAATTGACAGCGCATGAATCTCGTTGCCCACCAGCGATCCGAGGCATTTGTATACCATTTGGTGCCGCGCCAGGAGCCTTTTGCCCGAGAATTCAGCCGCAACGACGAGGGCTTCGAAATGGGTATTGTCATCGCTCATGACCCGGACGGTCGCGTCCGGCAGGCCGGTTTCGATTAGTCGGGTGATTTCTGCTGGATCCATTATGTCTATGCACATTTTCGCCGCGGGGCGCGAAGTGTAACCGCAAACCACGCGCCAGCACACCGCCGGACCGTGATTGTGTATCATCGGCGGTCAATCGTTTACATCTTCTCCTTATGCTCGGCAATATTCTTTCAATCATCGCGGGCCTCGCCCTGCTGATGTGGGGCGCTGATCGCTTTGTCCATGGCGCCGCCGCGAGTGCGCGTAACCTCGGCATCGCGCCCCTGCTCATTGGCCTCACGATCGTTGCATTCGCGACCTCAGCGCCCGAAATCCTCGTTTCGATCGTTGCGGCCCTGCAGAAAGAGCCCGGTCTCGCGTTCGGCAACGCCATTGGCTCGAATATCGTCAATATTGGTCTGGTCCTGGGCTTGACGGCATTGATTCGGCCCATCGCGCTCGAATCGGCGACACTCAGGCGCGAAATGCCCGCATTGCTGGCTGTGTCGCTGCTCACGGTATCGCTTTTCCTCGATACCTACCTGAGCCGTATCGACGGCTTTGTCATGCTCACCGGGCTCGTGATCGTCATGATCTGGCTGGCGCGCCTCGGCGTACGCTCGGCCGCCAACGACCCTATTGCAATGGACTACGACGCCGAGATCCCGACCGACGTCAGCATGGTCATGGCCGTTGTGTGGCTGATCATCGGCCTGGGCACACTGCTCATTGGCGCCGAGCTGCTTGTCGACGGCTCGATCGGTATTGCCAAGAGAATGGGCATCAGCGAAGTCGTTATCGGCATCACCATCGTGGCTTTCGGCACGAGTCTGCCGGAACTCGCAGTGTCGCTGGCCAGCGCATTGAAAGGCGAATATGGCCTCGCGATCGGCAATATCGTCGGCTCCAACATCTTCAACCTGCTCGCCGTAATCGGTGTCGCCGCCGCGATCCACCCCTCCGCGCTCGCGCCGAGCGTCCTGTCGCTGCACATATTTGTCATGGTCGCATTCACGCTCGTGCTATTCGCAATGACCTACGACTACGACGGCAAGGCCAGGTTGTCCCGTACCGAGGGCCTGGCACTGCTCACTGCCTATGTGGCCTACGACATCTACGTCGTGATGCAAAACATATAGAATGACAGCTGGACCATTCCCCCGGGGCCGCGCTTGGCTGACACGCTGACCAACAAAGACCTGCTCGCACTGGCAGCCGATGTGCTGGATATCGAGTCCCGCGCGGTCGATAGGCTCAAGAGCCGCCTGGGCGAGAACTTCACGACGGCCTGCCAGCTGTGCATGGACACGCCGGGACGCATCGTCGTCACAGGTATGGGCAAATCAGGCCATGTAAGCAACAAGATCGCCGCGACACTGGCGTCCACCGGCACGCCGGCTTTTTTCATGCATCCGGCCGAAGCCAGCCACGGCGATCTCGGCATGATCACGAAGAACGACCTGCTGCTTGCGATCTCCTATTCGGGCGAGACCGAGGAGGTCGTCACGATCCTGCCCATGGTCAAACGCATGGGCGCCCGCCTGATTTCGATGACCGGAAACCCGAAGTCCACGATGGCGGAGGCTGCTGACGCCCACCTTGACATCAGCGTTTCCGAAGAGGCCTGCCCGCTCAATCTCGCTCCAACGGCGAGCACCACGGCGACGCTTGCGATGGGCGACGCCCTGGCTGTGGCGCTCCTCAAGAAGCGCGGATTCACGGCCGAGGATTTCGCCCGGTCGCACCCGAGCGGCGCGCTCGGAAAGCGCCTGTTGCTGCGCGTTGCGGACGTCATGCGCATTGGCGACAGGATCCCCGCCGTGACCGCCGACGTGACGCTCAGGGATGCACTCCTCGAAATGACCGACAAGGGCCTCGGCATGACGGCGATCGTCGACGCGAACGACCGCATACTCGGCATATACACGGACGGTGATTTGCGTCGTACGCTCGATGCGGGCGCGGATGTGCGCTCGACGATCATCCGTGACGTCATGCACGCCAACTGCATTACGACGAGCGCCAATGTTCTGGCGGCAGAGGCCTTACACGTGCTCGAGGAAAACAAGATCACCTCGTTGCTGGTTGCCGACGACGATGGATCGCTGATCGGCGCGCTCAATATTCACGACCTGTTTCGTGAGGGCCTGCTATGAGTGCCGCAAGGCTGGCGCAGGTCAGACTGGTCGCATTCGACGTCGATGGCGTATTTACCGATGGTCGCTTCTACCTGTCCGAAGACGGAATCGAAAGCAAGGCCTTCAACACGCAGGATGGCTTTGGTGTCCGCCAACTCATCGACGCGGGCGTATCCGTAGCCGTGATCAGCGGGCGGGCTTCGGGCGCCGTCGAGCACCGCATGAAGGAACTGGGCGTTCCATTCGTCGTACTGGCCTGCAAAGACAAGGTGGCGGCACTGGAAGATATCATCGCAGAGCTCGGCATCACGCCGGCCGAGTGCGCCTTTGTCGGTGACGACATCCCGGACCTGGCTGCACTCGAATACGCCGGCGTTTCCATTGCTGTCGCCAACGCAACGCCGCAGTTGCTGCAAAAATGCGATCTTACGACGCGAGCATCCGGCGGCGCGGGTGCTGTGCGAGAGATCTGCGATATGCTGCTCGCGGCCCGAGGCGGGAAGACGTGATAAGCCCCAGGAACTTCGCGCTACTCGCCATGCTGACGGCAGGCGCGATCGGCAGCTGGTATCTGGCGCGCCCAGGCGATGATGCCGACACTGACGAGCCGCCCATTGATACGGCTTACACGGGTTATTACCTGAAATCGGCCCGCATCCTCGGCACTGGCGAAAACGGCGACCTGTTGTATGAAATCGAGGCGGACAGGGCCGAGCAGCGCTCGGACAAGCGCATCGAATTTACCGACGTGCGCATACGCTATTCGCCCGATAGTAATGTCCCGTGGATCGTCAATGCCGATGAAGCCACCTTGAGCGAGAACAGTCCGCGCGTGACCTTGCGCGGTCACGTGCGCGCGGTCAGTTCCCGCGGCTTTGCCGATCATGACACCGAAATTCGAACGCAGTATCTGGAGCTCGATCCCGAGAAATATCTCGCCGAAACGGATCAGCGCGTCCAGATTCGTATCGGCGCGCGCAGCCTTACCGCGACGGGCATGCTAGCATCTCTCGATACGAATCAAGTGGAACTCCTGTCCAACGTCAGCGGCAAATTTGCGCCCTGATCACGCTCGATGAAAATACGCATATTCATTCAAATAATTCTGCTCTTGCTGCCCGGCCTGGCCGCGGCACAACTGACCGACCTGCGCCTGCCAATCTCGCTCGACGCCGATTCGACGGACTATGACGGCAAGAAGTCGATGCTCAGGTTCAAGGGTTTGCGCCTGTCGCAGGGCAACATCGGCATCGAGGCCGACGAGGGCCTGGCCAGCAAGCTGGATTTTGAGGACAGCGTCTGGAAATTCACGGGCAGCGTGATCATCGACGTTGAAAACGGCCACATCGAGTGCGATTCTGCGGATCTGCAATTCCTCAACCACCAGCTTACGCTCGCAGTAGTTGAGGGGAGCCCGGCGACCTTTGAACTGACCCGGCAGGGCAGCGATAAACCGACCTACGCCGAGGCCGGCAAGCTCAAGTACAATCTCGAAACCGGCATCATCGAGTTTTCCGAGGAAGCGACCATTACTGAAAACGGAAACCAGATCTCAGCCAACTTTCTCGCGTACGACATCAAGGAGCAACGCGTCAACGCGGAGTCATCGGGGTCGGATGATGGACGCGTCCGCATTACCTACACGCCCGCTGAACCCGAAGAAGAGACCGAGGACGAAGACGGCAGCGAATGAGCATCCTCAGCGTTCAGGATATTTCCAAGAGCTACAAGCTGCGGAAGGTCGTAAAAGGTATTTCGCTGGAAATCAAGAGCGGCGAGGTTGTGGGCCTGCTGGGCCCCAACGGTGCCGGCAAGACCACGGCTTTTTACATGATCGTTGGCCTGATTACGGCTGACAGCGGCAAGATACTGCTCGACGGCAAGGACCTGACTGCCAAGCCCATGCACCGTCGTGCCAAGCTGGGGCTGGGCTATCTGCCGCAGGAGGCATCCATATTCCGCAAGCTCACTGTGGAGCAGAATATCCTCGCAATCCTTGAAAATCGGGACGACCTCGACCGCGCAGGCCGCGAGCAGGAACTGGAGAACCTGCTCGACGAGCTGCATGTCGGCCATGTGCGCTCAAGCCTTGGCATCAGTCTCTCGGGAGGAGAACGTCGACGAGTGGAGATCGCGCGGGCACTGGCAGCCAATCCGCTGTTCGTCCTGCTGGACGAGCCATTTGCCGGTGTCGACCCTATTTCGGTGCTGGATATCCAGCGCATTATCCGGCATTTGTGCGAGCGTGACATCGGCGTGCTCATAACTGACCATAATGTGCGTGAAACACTCGGAATCTGTGGCCATGCCTATATACTGAGTGACGGTAGCCTCATAGCTGCGGGCTCGCCCGAGGAAATACTTGAAAATCAGCACGTACGAGAAGTGTATCTCGGACAGGAGTTCAAACTCTGAGGCAAACTCGTACTTCCGGCCCCTTGCACCGGCACGAATCGCCCATAGAGTAATAGTCGTTCATGTTAAAACCATCGCTGCAGCTTAAACTCGGTCAAACGCTGACGATGACGCCGCAATTGCAGCAGGCGATCCGCCTCCTGCAGTTGCCGATACTCGACCTGAACGCCCAGATCCAGGAAGCCCTCGAAGAAAACATTATGCTGGAAATGGAGGATCTGCCAGATCTTCCGCAGACCAATGCCGAAACAACGGCCGAGGTCGAGGCCATCAAGGCCGACGACATGTGGCAAACGCGGGCCGCGGAACGAAGCCAGGACGGTGGCTGGAACGGCGAAGGTCGGCCGATCACCGAATTCGCGGACGAATCGGGACAAACCCTGCGCGAACACCTGCTCTGGCAACTCGAGATGGAGCATTTTTCGCCACGCGAGGTAATCATCGGTGAAGCGCTGGTCGATTCGATCAACGATGACGGCTACCTGACGGCCGACATGGACGAAATCCTGGCGAGCCTGGACGAACAGCCCGAGGTCCAGGAGTCCGAAGTCGAGCGCACGTTGACCAAGGTTCAGCGCCTCGACCCCGTGGGTGTCGGTGCCCGCTCGATTTCCGAATGCCTGATAATGCAGCTCAGCCAGCTCGACTGGAAAACCCCGGGCTTGCAGCTGGCAATCGACATCGCCGGCGATCATCTTGACCTTGTCGCTAACAGGGATTATGGCGAATTACGGCGCGGCCTGTGCACCAGCGAGGACGACCTGCACGAGGCGCTCGCCCTGGTACGGGGCTGCAACCCAAAACCGGGCCTGGCCGTCAGCCCTGCCGCGGCCGAATACGTCATCCCGGACGTGTTCGTTCGCAAGATCGACAAGCGTTGGCAGGTCGAAATCAGCCCTACTGGCGTACCGCGGCTGTCAGTGAACCAACAATACGCTAAACTACTAAGAGGCAGCGGCGAACATGCCGTTCTCAAATCGCAGTTGCAGGAGGCACGCTGGTTGATTCGCAGCCTCGAAATACGCAACGAAACGCTCCTCAAGGTCGCGAGCAGCATCGTCGCGCGACAGACAGAATTCCTCGAACATGGCGACGAGGCCATGAAGCCGATGGTGCTTCGCGACATCGCTGACGAGATCGGCATGCACGAGTCAACGATTTCGCGTGTAACTACCAACAAATACATGCACACGCCGCGCGGCGTCTTCGAGTTCAAGTATTTCTTCTCGAGCCACCTGACGTCGGCGAACGGCGAAGACCAGTCGTCGACCTCGGTCCGCGCGAAAATTCGCAAGCTGATTGGGGCCGAAGACCCGAAGAAACCACTCAGCGACAGCAAGATCACGAACTTACTCAAGGAAGAAGGCATATCGGTTGCGAGACGGACTGTCGCGAAGTACCGTGAAGCCATGAATATACCGTCGTCCAGCGAGCGCAGGACTCGCGAGACGCGATAGAAGGCAGGAAAGGAAGCACCACTATTGGGAGACAACTATGCAATTGAACGTTTCAGGCCATCACATCGAAGTTACCGAATCCCTGAGAACTTACGTCGGGTCAAAAATCGAGAAGATTGCCCGGCACTTCGACCTCGTGTCTGACGTCCAATGTATCCTGACCGTCGAGAAACTGCGCCATAAGGCAGAGGCTACCGCCAAGGTGAATGGCGGCACTATCTACTGCGACCATACTGAAGAGGACATGTACGCCGCCATAGACGGACTTGTGGACAAGCTGGAACGCAGGGTCCGTAAGTACAAGGAGAAGCTGGTCGATCATCATGCCAGGGACAAGCATAAGTCCCGCTACGCATAACCCTGTAGCCGTGCGGCCGCAAGGCCGCGCGGCCGCTCATCGAATAACAACAATGTCGCTTGAAAAAATCATAAAACCGGACGGCGTGCTGTGCAACGCCATGGCACGCAGCAAGAAACACTGTCTCGAGATACTCAGCGAACTTCTTGTACGCGCGAATCCCGACATCGCCAGCGAGCTGATTTTCGAGTGCCTGATTGATCGCGAACGGCTGGGCTGCACGAGCCTTTCCAAGGGCGCGGCTTTTCCGCACTGCCGGGTCGAAGGTATCGAGGACAGCAATGCAGCGCTCATCAAGTTGTCGGAACCCATCGATTTCGATTCCGCGGATGGCGAGCACCCGGGTGCTGTCTGATGAAGGACTGCGTGCCCGGCTGCGGGGTATGAACAGCAGCAGCGATCTGTACGACGCGCTCATCGACGGCGCCTCGCTGACGGCACCACAGTCATCATGTCAGACGAATTGCGCCTGATCATTGTCAGTGGCCTTTCTGGCTCTGGCAAGACAATCGCGCTGCATGTTCTCGAGGACCTCGGCTACTACTGCATCGATAATCTGCCCGCGGCGCTGCTGAAGGCGGCTGTCGATGACGTGCGCTCGGGCAAAGACGGTACCCGGCTGCTCGCCGTCGGCGTCGACGCACGCACGCGCGCCGGGGATCTCGAATCTCTGCCCGAGTTGCTGCGTGAACTCGGCAAGCAAGACGTACAATCCGAGATCATCTTCCTGCACGCCGGTGACGAGATTTTGTTGCAGCGCTACAGCGAGTCGCGACGTCGTCATCCGCTGGCATCGCAGGCCAAAGAGCTGCGAACGGCAATCGAAACCGAGCGGGAGATCCTCGCCGAGATTCACAACAGCGCCGACCTGATCATCGACACGTCGGACACCAGCATCTATGAACTCGCAGACATCGTCCGTGGCCGCGTCGATCGTCGCGGACCGGAAGCGCTCTCGATCCTGGTGCAGTCTTTCGGCTTCAAGCACGGCATCCCGGCGGATGCCGATTTCGTGTTCGACCTGCGCTCGCTGCCAAATCCCTACTGGACACTGAAACTACGCGGTCTGACAGGGCTGGACAAGGAAGTCTCGGAGTTCCTGAATTCCCGGGAGTCGTTCCGCCTGATGTTCGATGACATCCTGTCGTTCCTGTTGCGCTGGATCCCGAGGTACAAGGAGGCCCACCGCGGCTACCTGACCGTCGCTATCGGCTGCACGGGTGGCCAGCATCGTTCCGTGTGCATGACCGAACAACTCGTCGCCGAGTTGCAGAAGGCACATGACCATGTACAGGTCCGCCACAACAGCTTGAGTGGGCATCGTCTAAGTCCGGACTAAGCTGTTACACTCCGCGACCATGGAGGCAAGAGACCACACCAAAGTCAGTCTGGATCTGCTTCAGGACAAGCTCGACAGCGGCCGCATGCGGTCGGCCCGTATCATGGTCAACAGCCTGCATCCGGCCGAAGTCGCCCGCCTGCTCGAGTCGCTGCCGCTCAAGGACCGCGCCGTCCTGTGGGAAATCGTCAACGCCGATATCGAAGGCGACGTACTCGTCGAACTCGCCGAGGAAGTTCGTGACGGCCTGATCGAAGGCATGGGCACGGAGGACCTGATCGCCGCGACCGAAGGCATGGAGGTCGACGATCTTGCCGATCTGCTTGCCGACCTGCCGGAGTCCATAACCCGGGAAGTCCTGCAGTCACTCGACAAACAGGACCATGAACGCCTGCAACAGGTTCTCGCCTACGACGAGGAGAGCGCCGGCGGCCTGATGAACGTCGACATCGTGACGGTACGCCCGGACGTTACGCTTGAAGTCGTCGCTCGCTACCTGCGCCTCGTCGGAGAAATTCCCGATGGCACCGATTCGATATTCGTTGTCAGCCGCGACAACAGTTACATCGGCTCGCTGTTCCTGTCGCGTCTCCTGACACAGGATCCGGAAGAGATGGTCGCCAATGTCATGTCGACCGAGGTCATGCCGATTCCCGCGCATACGCCATCCACGCAGGTTGTCTGGGAATTCGAGAATCGAGACCTTTTGTCGGCGCCGGTCGTCGATGATGACTTTCGCGTCCTCGGCCGTATTACCGTCGACGACGTCGTCGATGTAATTCGCGACGAAGCCGAGCACTCGCTAATGAGCGCCGCCGGCCTGGACGAAGAAGAAGACATGTTCGCGCCGGTGGTCAAAAGCGCGACTCGCCGCGCACTGTGGCTTGGCGTAAACCTGTGTACGGCATTCCTGGCTGCCGCCGTCGTCGACCTGTTCCAGACGACACTCGACAAGATTGTGCTACTTGCCGTATTGATGCCTGTCGTGCCCAGCATGGGTGGCGTCGCGGGCAGCCAGTCGCTGACGATCATCACGCGCGCCATCGCGCTGGGCCAGATTCACAGGAAGAACGCGAGCGGGATTCTGCGCAAGGAACTGCTCGTAGGGATCCTCAACGGCTTCGGCTGGGCCATCGTCGTCGCGCTGTTCACTTTCCTGTGGTTTCACGACTGGCGCATCGGCGGCATCATCGGCGCGGCAATGATAATCAACCTGGTCGTGGCCGCGCTCGCGGGCTTCAGCATCCCCCTGATACTCAAGCAGTTACGAGTCGACCCGGCATTGGCAGGTGGCGTCGTGCTGACAACTGTCACCGATGTCATCGGTTACATGGCGTTCCTCGGGCTTGGCGCCGTCTTCCTGCTGTAAGAGGCCCCTCACTGCTCGGGATGCAGCGAGCTCAAATCCTTCTTGATCCAGCCGGGCGCAAACAGGCGCGGCACGGCCTTGCCTGTCACAAAGTCGACGAGTTCGTCCTTGACGTTCATGGCATCCCTGTAGCCGAGGTTCATCAGCTCCCTCGTATAAGCCTTTTCGAACAACAGGAAGCTCAGCAAACGGTTTTCGCCAGGGTTGTTGCCGCCAACACCACGCAGCAGGGCTCGAATCGCAATGGGCAGCTCGGCGCGATGGCGGTGCGCGATAACACGCAGATCCTCGCTCGGTACGATCAGCATGGTATCGATAGGACGAAACTGCGGTATCGTCGTCGTGTTTTCCCTCACAGGTATAGCGTCGAGCAATTCGTTGATGCGCGTAATGCGTTCGAGGTCGGAGTACAAACCATCCATGAACAGCGTATCGAGCATGTAGCCGGCAATTTGCGCAAAGCTCGGCAGAGCCTGTTTTTCCGTGGGCTCCTCGCCACCAACCTCATCACGAATACCAATCACCAGAATGCGGTCGGCACCGAGGTGGACGGCCGGGCTCAGCGGTGTTGCCTGGCGCATGGCGCCATCGCCGAAATACTCATTGCCAATCCGCACCGGCGGAAAGATCATGGGCACTGCGATACTCGCCATCAGGTGATCGAGGTGCAGGTCCGTGCGTTTGCCGAGACGGCGGGTTCGCCGCCAGTCCTTCTGTTCCGCACGCGCTTCGAAAAACGATGTCGAACGCGCCGTCGCATAGCCCGCGGCCGTGACGGCGAGCGCGTCCAGGTGGCCTGCCTCGATAGCGTCCTGCACGCGCGGAAAGTGCATGGTGCTACTCAACAATTCCCTTAACGGCGAATTATCCAGTAACGACTTTGGCGTGCCCACGAGCCAGCCACCGAGCACGATCGATGCCAGCCAGTGCAGGCTGCTCCTGAGCATCGTCAGGTGGTCAGTTCTGTAAACGTGATGGCAACGGAAGTGTCCCCATACCTGCTCCAGCTCGGCAATCGCGGAACGAAAATGATGCGCCCTCGAAGCCAGTACGACCGAGTTGACGGCGCCGGCCGAGGTACCGCTGATGACCCCGAAGGGGTTGCCGCTGTCGCGCGGCAAGAGTTCTGCAAGGGCCTTGAGGACCCCCACCTGAAACGCACCACGCGCGCCGCCGCCGGGCAGCACCAGCGCCGTTCTCAGTTTGTCATGGCTTTGTTTCATCACAAGAATATGCAGTGTTGCACAAGAGATTTCGCCCGGGCCAGCTTAGAGCGTATTATAGTGACCTGGACACAATCAGGAATCGCTTCTCAACGGATTCTGTAAACATCATGAAACGCGTACTCTTTTCATTAGTCGCCTCCGGCGCCCTCGCCTTTGCGCCCTACGGAAGTGCCTCGGAGGCACCGAGTGTCGGTAGCCAGGCGCCTGAATTCGAGCTGGCCGATCAGACAGGTCAGCTGCATTCGCTCGAGGACTACCGCGACCAGTGGGTCGTATTGTATTTCTACCCGAAGGATGAAACGCCCGGCTGCACCACCGAAGCCTGCGAATTCCGCGACAATATTTTTGCGTTCCGCGATTTGAATGCACAGATCCTCGGGGTCAGCCTCGACGACGTCGAATCACATCGCGAGTTTGCAGAAAACCACTCGCTGCCGTTTCCGTTGCTCGCGGATGTCGACGGTAGCGCGTCCGATGCCTATGGCGTCAAGACGCGGATGTTCGGCATGACCGTGGCCAAGCGGCAGACCTTCATCATTGCACCCGACGGTCACATTGCGAAACACTACGAAAAGGTGAAACCGTCGGAGCATTCGATGCAGGTCATTGCGGATCTGAAGTCGCTTAATGAAGCGTCTTGATTGCCTCATCCAGGCCAGCAATCGTTAATGGGTACATGCGGTCGTCCATGAGCTCGCGAACGAGTTTCGTCGACGGCGTGTAATCCCAACGCTGCTGTGGCTCGGGATTCAGCCAGACAGCTTTCGGGTAGGTATTCAGCAGGCGCTTGATCCAGACGGCGCCCGGTTCTTCGTTCCAGTGCTCGACGCTACCGCCCGCGTAGACGATTTCGTAGGGGCTCATCGTGGCATCACCGACGAATATCAGTTTGTAATCCGACGCATACTTGTGCGTGATATCCAGCGTGGGCGTTTTTTCCGAGCGTCGGCGCCGGTTGTCCTTCCACAGGTTCTCGTAGACGAAATTGTGAAAATAGAAGTACTCGAGGTGCTTGAACTCGGTACGAGCCGCTGAAAACATTTCCTCGCAGACTCTCACGTGGTCGTCCATCGAGCCGCCGATATCGAGGCATAGCAGAACTTTGACCGCATTATGGCGCTCCGGAACCATGCGGATATCCAGCAGGCCGGCATTGCGCGCCGTCTTGTCGATTGTGTCGTCGAGATCGAGCTGGTCGGCAGCCCCTTCGCGCGCGAATTTTCGAAGCTTGCGCAGCGCGATCTTGATATTTCTGGTGCCGAGCTCGACTGAATCATCGAGATTGCGGTACTCGCGTTTATCCCATACTTTCACGGCGCTGCGATTACGCGAACCCTCCTGCCCCATGCGCACGCCTTCGGGATTGTAGCCATAGGCGCCGAACGGCGAAGTGCCTGCCGTGCCGATCCAGCGATTGCCGCCTTCGTGGCGTTCGTCCTGTTCATCGAGGCGCTCCTGAAGCGCCTTCATGAGTTCCTCGAAGCCGCCCATGGCCTCGATCTTGGCGCGCTCCTCCTCGCTCAGCATGAGCTCGGCCTGGTGCCTGAGCCAATCTTCGGGAAGCTCCTGCGTGAGATCTGCGAGCGAGTCCTGGACACCCTTGAAATAGGCGCCGAATATTCGGTCGAAGCGGTCAAGGTCCGCTTCGTCCTTGACCAGGCTCGCGCGTGCCAGGAAATAAAAGTCGTCAACACTCTGGCCGGCGAGGCCTTTCTTCATTGCCTCCAGGAGAGTCAGCAACTCGGTGATCGACGTTTTCATACCGCCTTCGCGAAGCATGTAGAAAAACGGGATCAGCATAAGAACTACTGCGGGTTGGTGCGCCGGTCGAGAAACACGAGCTGCTCGAACAAGTGCACGTCCTGCTCGTTCTTGAGCAAAGCACCGTGCAGCGGCGGGATGGCTTTTCTCGAGTCACTGCCGCGCAGCGCCTCGGGCGGAATGTCTTCGGCGAGCAACAGCTTGATCCAGTCGAGCAGTTCCGACGTTGACGGTTTCTTCTTCAGCCCACGCACGTCGCGCACCTTGTAAAACGCTTCGAGTGCCTCGCGCAAAAGGTCTTTCTTCAGCTTCGGGAAATGTACGTCGACAATTCTCGCCATCGTGTCCTTGTCGGGGAACTTTATGTAGTGAAAGAAGCAGCGCCTGAGAAAGGCGTCCGGCAGCTCTTTCTCATTATTGCTCGTGATGACAATGATTGGCCTGTGACGAGCCTTGACCAGCTGCTTCGTTTCATAAACGAAGAACTCCATACGATCGAGCTCCTGCAACAGATCATTCGGGAACTCGATATCTGCCTTGTCGATTTCGTCGATCAGGAGAACGGGCTGTTGTTCGGACTCGAATGCTTCCCAGACCTTACCGCGAACGATGTAATTGCCGATGTCGTGCACGCGATCATCGCCGAGCTGCGAGTCTCTGAGTCTCGCAACCGCGTCGTATTCATAGAGCCCCTGCTGCGCCTTGGTCGTCGACTTTATGTGCCACTCGTGCAACGGCCGGCCAAGTGCGCTCGCGACCTCGATGGCAAGCTGCGTTTTGCCTGTACCGGGTTCGCCTTTCACGAGTATCGGGCGCTCGAGCGTGACCGCCGCGTTGACCGCCATCATCAGGTCGTCGGTTGCGATATAGGAACTGGTCCCTGAAAATCTGTCTTCAGCCATAGTGTCGTCCGTGCTGGGCGTGAACCTGCATTTTAACGCTTGACGGGGGTCAGCGTCAGAATATGTACGGGCTCTCCAGGCAGGAAAGGACTCGGGCGGCCATACACCCAGTCGTCGTGCCCGCGAGCGTAGAATTTCGACAACGGGTGGCCGCTCTGGCCGGTGGGCATGTGCATGATGCTGTTCCGCTCATCCCCGGGCGACACGGAAAAACGCTCGGACGCGCCGAAGGACGGGCCCTGCGCCTTGGGCATGTCGAGGTCGCCGTTCAGGGTATCGGCCGGCATGTCCAGATACTTGCCGAAGAAAGGAATGCTACGGCTCAAAGGATGGCGGATCGCAGCCGTATTGATCTCTCCCCAGCTGCGGTCTGCAAGCGTGCCTTCATAGTTGTCGTTGAAATACGCGACGTTCTGCCTGACGGCCGCAAGCATCAGCTCGTCCCAGCTCTCGTAGTCGTTCGGCAGCAGGTGCAACGGCTGAGTCGTGACAAGCGCCCATAGTGGCGCCTCGAACTGGTTGCTGCGCCGCAGCTTCACGTCAGCGCCGTAGGTTTCCCGGGCAGGCGCCATGAGCGCGTGGAATACCCGTTTCTCGACTTCGAGACGGAACGCGCGAACCAGGCGGTAGCCCACCGATTCCGGCGCCGCGCGCGGCAGCCAGCCCGCCACGAGACGACGGTACTCGGCAAGCTGCACGTCCTCGCCCACGGCCGAGTCGTCGAGTACGTCGAGCAGCAGCTCACGCCACCGTGCCAAAAACAGCGCGCGGTCATCGTATTGAATATCGAGCATGTCCTCGGGCGTAAAGGTTTGCTTTGCGAACAGGCCATCACGGATCTGGCGCGCCCGGGCGCCGAGGTCGTAACCGCCATCACCGATCAGACGCAGCGCTTCTGCATCCGAGACGCGCGCGTTCGCGGTCCAGATTCGGCCTGATTCGGGGTTAACGACGCGCGGATAGGCGTCAGGGTCCAGCCAGCCCTGCCAGCCATGTGCGGCACTCCAGTCCGCCGGCAACATCGGATCAAAGCCGGACTTGACAGGTATACGGCCCGCGATCGTCCAGCCGATGTTGCCGGCCGAATCACCCGTAACGAAATTCTGCGGCGGCATCGCCATCGTATTCGCGATATCGAGCGCCTCGTAGACGTCTGCGGCGGTCTCGAGATCGATCAGGCGCAAATTGACGCCCTCGGGTTTATGCGCGATCCAGCTGACAGCGACCTCACCCTCGGGATAATCGACGTCGTCGAGGACCGGGCCCCAGACCGTCTCACGAACCAGGTATTCGACCGGCTCTTCACCCTTGATTCGAATGGATTCACGGTGGACGACGAACTCGCGATCGCCCTCGGGCGTCACATAGGTGTTCTCGGAAGCGCCTGGCCGCAACACTACGGCATCCGTCCAGTCACCGTAGCTGTTGGTAAACCCCCAGGCTGTTTGTGTATTGCTGCCCGCGATGACAAAAGGGGCACCGGGCAGCGTCACACCCGCTACGTCGATGCTGTCGCCGACGAGGCGCGCCCGGTAGTAGATATTGGGCGTGTTCAGGCCCAGGTGCATGTCATTGGATACGATGGCGCGGCCATTCGCCGTCAGTGCGCCCGACACGGCCCAGTTGTTGCTGCCACGCAAAGGATAGCGGCCGACTTCGTTGGCCGGCGGCGCGGCGTCCGCGACATTTCGAACCGAGTAAACGTCGGCGGGCGGTATCGGCGACGCTGGCCGCGGGCTACCCATTATCGGCGCGTCCCAGGAGGTTCCCTGAGGATACATCCAGGCGTATACGGAATTCGGCAGCACACGATGCGCAAGCCCCCTCTGTATTTCCTTGCGCGCCCGCGAGTCATTGAGGTCCATATACATGGCAAAGACGACCAGCACCGAGTCTTCTGCACGCCATGGACTCGGTTCGGCGCCCAGCACGAAATACTCGAAGGGTCTGGCGCCGAGAGAAGCCAACCCCTCGTTCACGCCGGCCGTATAAGCTTCGATTATTCTCCTGTCGGCATCGGTTGCGGCGTCGAGAACGGCTTGCGCGCGACTGCGAAACCGATGGAAACGAAAGCGCTTGTCGACGTCCAGGGCAATCCGCCCCACAAGTTCCGACAGCTCGCCGGCCGCCTGGCGCCGAATCATGTCCATCTGGAAGAAGCGGTCCTGCGCATGCGCAAAGCCCGTCGCGAAAGCGAGATCCCGGCGATTGTTCGCGCTAATTACCGGGATACCGTCCGCGTCGCGCGCTATGCTTGCCTCTGCGCCAACGCCGGGAACGGCCATCTCGCCGTCGAGCTGCGGCAAGCTCGCTCGCAGGCCCAGTAGCGCGACGACAATGACAATGGCGAGAATCAGGGCAGCCCCGCCTGTCATTCTGCCCAGAAGACGTGTCACGGCTCGTTGGTAACCTCGAGGATCTTCATGGCGTTCGTGTTCCCCGACACACCCTCGAGATCACCCTTGGTGAAGATAACGCGATCGCCGACCGCGACCAGTTCCTTGGCCAGGAGGATGTTGAAGATGTCCTGGTAAAGGCGCCGCGGGTTATCCGTATCGGGCTCGAACGAGACCGGGTAGACGCCGCGGTACAAGGCGACCCGCCGATTGGTCGTCTTGTGAGGCGTCAGTGCGTAAATCGGAATATCGGAACGAATTCGTGACATCCAGCGCGTCGTGGAACCCGATTCGGTCAGCGCGATGATCGCTTTGACCTGAACGTGATTGGCCGTGTACATGGTTGCCATCGCGATGGCCTCGTCGACGCGTTCGAAACGGTCGTTCAGACGGTGCGTCGTCGTGCCATGCGGAATCGGGTACTTCTCGGCACCAAGGCAGACTTCCGCCATCGCCTGGATCGCTTCGTTGGGGTATTTGCCGACCGCCGTCTCACCCGACAGCATGACGGCATCCGTACCATCGATGACCGCGTTCGCGACATCCGATACCTCCGCACGCGTCGGCACCGGGTTCTCGATCATCGATTCCATCATCTGCGTCGCGGTAATCACGATCTTGTGCTGAGTGCGCGTCTGGCGAATCAGCTTTTTCTGCAGGCCCGTCAGCACGGCGTAACCCACCTCGACGCCGAGGTCGCCGCGCGCGACCATCACCACGTCGGATTCATCGATGATTGAGTCAATGTTGGCGACGGCTTCGGTACGTTCGACCTTGGCAACCATGTGGCCGTGACCGCCTGCCTCGCGAAACAGCTCACGCGCTTCGGCGATATCCTCGCCGCTGCGCACGAATGAGACCGCGAGATAATCCGCCTCGAGCTCGGCCGCAAGCTTGATATTGGCGCGATCGACGTCGGTCAGCGCGGGCGCGGAAAGGCCGCCACCCCTGAGGTTGATTCCCTTGTGATCGGACAGAATGCCGCCGTTCACGACGGTTGTATGGATGCGCGTGCCCTCGACCGAATCGACAACGAGCGAGATCAGGCCGTCGTTGAGCAACAGATTGTCGCCCTTCTTTACGTCTTCGTGCAGCGTGTCGAGCGCAACACCGACGCCATTCTCGTTGCCCTCCTCGAGACCCAGCGTACTGTCCAGGAAAAATGACGCGCCATCCCGCAGATGCGCACTGCCCTTCCTGAACCGCAACACACGAATCTTGGGCCCTTGCAGGTCGGCCAGTAGCCCGACGTCCCGACCGCACTCGATCGCCGCGGCTCGCAGGCGCGCGGCGCGCTCACGATGATCGTCGGGACTGCCGTGCGAGAAATTGATGCGCGCGATGTCGACGCCCGATTTGATCAACTTGCAGATGGTCTTGGGCTTGTCGGACCCGGGTCCAAGTGTCGCCACGATTTTGGTTCGTCTCAGCATGGCGGCGATTATTGCACAGCTGATTTGCAATCGGTGTTACGAATTCCGCCCGTTGCCTTCCAGGCGTCACAAAGTCGGGCTATGCTGGCTGCCCTGCAGGACATTTCGCAAAACCATGCTGAATCGCCGCCGTTTCCTTAAAAGCATCGCCGCCGCTGCCGCAACACCCGCTCTGACTCAGGGCTGTGTCGCGGCCGGCGCGCAGGAACGCCAGCTCCGGGCCGACCCTGACCGGATTCTCGACCTGCCGCCCGAGTACAGCTACCGCGTCGTCTCACGCGCGGGAGACCGCATGTCCGACGGCCTGCACGTGCCCATCGCGCATGACGGGATGGCCGCCTTCCGCGGCGAGAACGGGCGAATAATCCTGATCTGCAATCACGAAATAGACCCGGCCTGGATTGCGAATTCGGCCTTCGGCGACGCTTACCGCGAGGTGCCCGAGGATATCGCCGAAAAACTGTATGACCGCGGATCGGGTCTGACACCTGCGGGCGGCGGCACAACGACGACCATTTATGACCCGGCCAAAGGGACCACGGAGAGACAGTTCCTGAGTCTCGGCGGCACCGAGCTCAATTGCGCGGGTGGCCCGACGCCCTGGGGCAGCTGGCTCAGCTGCGAGGAATGCTTCGAGAGCCCGGGAACACGCTGGCATTCGGCTCGCAGGATTACGCGTGACCAGCGCCACGGATACGTCTTCGAGGTCTCCGCTTATGCCGAGGGCCTGGGCAAGGCCGAGCCGATCAAGGCGATGGGCCGCTTCGAGCACGAGGCTTGTGCCGTGCACGAGGACACGGGCATCGTCTACATGACCGAGGACACGCACCACAGCCTTTTCTACCGCTATATCCCGAATACGCCGGGCAAGCTGCTGGACGGCGGTCACCTGCAAGCGCTGGCCATCGTCGGACATCCGTCCATCATGACGCACAACTGGTCGGCCGTACCGCAGACCCCGCTCAACAGGCCGCTCGAGACAAACTGGATCGACCTCGACGACGTCGACCCGGTCGAGAACGACCTTCGCTTGCGAGGCGCTGCAGCCGGCGCGGCGACCTTTGCTCGCGGTGAGGGCCTGTGCGTCGCGGGGGACCGCTTCGCATTCACGTGCACGATCGGCGGACCGGCGCGCATCGGCCAGGTTTTTACCTATACACCCAGCGTTTATGAAGGCACGCAGCGTGAGACTGAGGCACCTGGTCAACTCACCCTTATCGCAGAAGCGGACAGGTCGTCACTGCTCAGGAATTGCGACAACCTGACCATGGCGCCCTGGGGCGATCTGATCGTCTGCGAAGACACGAGTAGTCATTGCGGCCTGGTCGGAATCCGGCCTGATGGCAGCCAGTATCCGATCGCCGATAATCCCTATTCAAATTCGGAGCTCGCGGGTGTCTGCTTTTCGCCGGATGGCAACACGATGTTCGTGAATATCCAGTACCCCGGCATGACGCTCGCCATCACCGGGCCATTCCCAACCTGAGGCACTACCGGGAATTCACGACCCTGCACACGCGATCGGACGACATGCTTTGTTGGCGGACTGACTCGCTGCGCTCGCTTTATGTCTCGCCAACAAACATCTCGCCCACTCGCCCCCGTCAGCACCATGGAATTCGGGGCGCCGGTGCGCGGTAAACGACGCGGGTCGGCGGCGGCGGGCGCGGACATGTCACACAAAGCGAGTTATCGAAGATTGTCCGAGCGACTGGGACATGTCCGTGTCCGCCGCAGTTAACACACAGCTCGATTGCTGCATTCGACAGTGAATCGCAGTGTCGGGTCAGGAAGCTCTTTGTTCGAGTATCGCGACAGCGGGCAATTTCTTGCCTTCCACGAATTCGAGAAATGCGCCGCCACCCGTCGAGATGTACGAAATCCGCTCGCGGACGCCGTACTTGTCGATCGCCGCGAGCGTATCGCCGCCGCCGGCCACCGAGAACGCATCGCTCCCGGCGATGGCTTCGGAAAGTACGCGGGTGCCGTCGCCAAAACTGTCGAACTCGAACACGCCCACGGGGCCGTTCCAGATGATGGTTCCGGCGCTCTTGAGGATCGCCGCAAATCGCTCGGCGGTCTGCGGACCGATGTCGAGGATCATGTCATCGCCGCCGACCTCCGCTACACTTTTCGTCGCGGGCGCGGCGTCCGCCGCAAACTCGGCCGCAACGACAACATCGTCAGGCACGGGAATTTCTGCACGATCAGTATCATCTGTGGCGAGCGCGCGCGCCGTATCCAGCATATCCTCTTCGTAAAGCGACTTGCCGACATCGTGCCCCGCGGCTGCGATAAACGTATTGGCAATTCCGCCGCCCACGATCAACGTATCGACGATTCCGGCGAGCGTATCGAGCACGGTCAGCTTGGTGGAGACCTTGGAGCCACCAACAATCGCAACGAACGGACGCCGCGGATTGTCGAGCGCCTTGCCCAGGGCGTCCAATTCGGCAGCCAGCAAAGGGCCTGCGCACGCGACAGGCGCATGCTCGGCAATGCCATAGGTGCTTGCCTGAGCGCGGTGTGCCGTACCGAAAGCATCCATGACGAACACGTCGCAAAGCGCCGCCATCTTCTTCGCCAGGGCTTCGTCGCACTTCTTCTCACCAGCGAGGAATCGCACGTTCTCACACAGCACGACCTGGCCTGGATCGACATCAACGCCGTCGATCCAGTCCTTCACGAGCGGTACTTCTCGGCCGAGCAATTCGCCGAGGCGATCCGCGACGGGCTGCAGCGAGAACTTGTCCTCGGGCTCCCCTTCTGTGGGTCGCCCGAGGTGTGATACCAGCATGACGCCCGCGTTCGCGGCCAATGCTGCCTCGATGGTCGGCAACGCCGCGCGAATGCGGGCATCGCTCGTCACCTTGCCGTCGGCGACAGGAACGTTCAGATCCTCGCGGATAAGAACGCGCTTGCCCGACAGTTCGAGGTCGGCCATCCTGATGACAGGCATGCCGGGTCCCTTACTGCGCCGCTTTCATCAATGCGACAGTCGTATCAAGCATGCGGCAAGAAAAGCCCCACTCGTTGTCGTACCACGAGACGACCTTCACCAGCGTGCCGTCGATGACCTTCGTCAGCGTGGAATCGTAGGTGGAGGATGCCGGGTCGTGATTGAAGTCGACGGAAACGAGCGGTTCCTCGTTATATGCAAGCACGCCCTTGAGCGGACCATCGGCGGCCGCTTTCAGGATCTGGTTGATCTCGTCGATGCTCGTCTCACGTTCGGCGACGAAGGTGAGGTCCACGGCCGATACGTTGATCGTCGGCACACGCATCGAGAAGCCGTCGAGCTTGCCGTTCAGCTCGGGCAATACGAGCCCGACAGCCTTTGCGGCGCCCGTGCTCGTCGGGATCTGCGACATCGTGCCGGAACGGGCACGCCGCAGGTCCTTGTGATAGACGTCGGTCAGCACCTGGTCGTTGGTGTAGGCATGAATCGTCGTCATGATGCCGTGCTTGAAGCCGATCGACTCGTGAAGTGGCTTGACGAGCGGTGCCAGGCAGTTGGTCGTGCAGGACGCATTCGAGATAACCAGGTCGTCGGCGGTCAGCGTATCGTCGTTGACGCCGTAGACGATCGTGTTATCGACGTCTGCGCCGCCTGGTGCCGAAATGACGACCTTTTTCGCGCCGCCCGCGATGTGCTGGCCAGCCGCTTCCTTGGTACGGAACAGGCCCGTGCACTCGAACACGACGTCAACGCCGAGTTCGCCCCACGGGAGCTTTGAAGGGTCGCGTTCCGCGAATACCTTGATGCGATCGCCGTTAACGATAATGTCCCCGCCGTCGACCTCGACAGTGCCCGGGAATTTGCCATGAGCCGTGTCGTAACGCGTCAGGTGAGCATTGGTATTAGCGTCGCCCAGGTCGTTGAGCGCTACCACGTCGAATTCATCGGTGCGACCCAGCTCGTGGATAGCGCGCACGACGTTACGTCCGATTCGGCCGTAGCCGTTGATGCCGATCTTAATTGCCATTTGTTGTTCTCCAGTTATTGATTCAGTACGTCTTTAGCAACCGACACGACGTTCGCGGTCGAAAAGCCGAAATGTTCGAACAGTTCTCCTGCAGGCGCTGACTCGCCGAAGCGGTCCAGCCCGATGACGCGTCCCTGGGGACCCGCAATACGCCACCAGGTTTCCGTGACACCAGCCTCGATCACGACCCGGGCAGTGACCCCGGCCGGCAAGACTGATTCACGGTAATCCGCATCCTGTGCGTCAAATACGTCTGTGCTGGGCATCGAGACGACGCGCGCCTTGATACCCTCCGCTGCGAGCGATTCGGCTGCCGACGTGGCGAGCGCCACCTCCGAACCTGTCGCGACCAGCAGAATATCCGCTATACCTTCCACCTCTCGCAATACGTATCCGCCACGAGCGATATCGGCGATCTGCGCGTCGCTGCGCTCCTGGTGCGGTAGCCCCTGGCGCGTCAGCACGAGACTCGTCGGGCCATCCTGTCGTTCGAGCGCGTAGCGCCATGCGACGGCGGTTTCGACCGTATCACAGGGGCGCCAGACGCTCATGTTCGGCATCAGGCGCAGCGAGGATGTGTGTTCGACGGGCTGGTGCGTGGGGCCGTCCTCGCCCAGACCGATCGAGTCGTGAGTGTATACGAGGATATTTTGCACTTTCATTAAAGCGGCCATGCGCAGTGCATTGCGCGAATAGTCGGAAAACGTCAGGAAGGTTCCCGAATACGGGATGATGCCGCCGTGCAATGCCATGCCGTTACAGATGGCTGTCATGCCGAATTCACGAACGCCGAACCAGATGTAGTTGCCGTTGCCCTCATCGCCCGATATCGGCGTCGAACCCTTGTGTTTGGTCAGGTTCGAACCCGTGAGGTCCGCCGATCCGCCGGCCATCTCAGGCAACATGGGCGCAAAGGCGTTGAGTGCCACGAGTGATGCTTTGCGCGTTGCCATGTCCTCGCCGGCCGCATCGATGTCAGCAATGGCCTTGTCAGCATGCTTGCACCAGCCATGCGGTCGCTTGCCGGCCATGCGGCGAGCGAATTCAGCCGCAAGTTCCGGATGTTTCTCATTATAGGCCGCGAAGGCGCTGTTCCAGGCGGTTTCCCTGGCGGCACCTGCCTCCCTGGCATCCCACGCAGCGGCGATTCCGGCCGGGATCTCGAACGGCGCCGCATCCCAGCCCAGTTCCTTGCGCGCGGCCGCAATCTCCTCATCACCGAGTGGTGCACCGTGCGTCGCAGCCGTGCCCTGCTTGTTGGGAGCGCCGAAGCCGATGATCGTCTTGCAGCAAATCATCGACGGCCGTTCGGTATCGGCGATCGCCTGCTCGATGGCAGCCGCGACAGCAGCGGCATCATGCCCGTCGACGTTATCGATAACCTGCCAGCCGTAGGCCTCGAAGCGTTTCGCCGTGTCATCCGTGAACCAGGCATCGACCTCACCATCGATCGAAATGTTGTTGTCGTCGTAAAGGCAGATCAGCTTGCCCAGCTTGAGCGTTCCCGCCAGCGAGCAGGCCTCGTGCGAGATACCTTCCATGAGGCAGCCGTCGCCCAGGAACACCCAGGTCTTGTGATCGACGATCTCGTGGCCCGGCCTGTTGAACTCGGCCGCCAGCATCTTCTCGGCAATGGCCATTCCCACGGCGTTCGTAACGCCCTGCCCCAGTGGCCCCGTGGTCGTCTCTACGGGTCCGTCGGGCTCGAACTCGGGGTGCCCCGCCGTTCTGTAGCCGAACTGCCGGAAGTTCCGGAGTTGGTCAATTGGAAAATCTTCATAGCCCGTCAGGTGTAACAGGCTATACAGCAACATCGAGGCGTGGCCGTTCGACAACACGAAACGGTCGCGGTTCGGCCAGCGCGGATTTGACGGGTTGTGTGAGAGGTAATCGTTCCAGAGGACCTCGGCGATATCCGCCATACCCAGAGGGGCGCCTGGATGGCCCGAATTTGCGGCCTGCACGGCATCCATACTCAGGGCTCGGATCGAATTCGCGAGATCTCGCCGGGCAGCTTGTCCGGCAATAGCAGCATTATGTGACATTAGACCTGTCTCTTAGTCGGCCTGGCGGCCTGTTATGGGTCGAGAATTCTCGCCTGGGCGAGGTGCTTATTTTCCCTGTTATAGGGGACGGCATCAAGGGTACAATGCGCCACCCCTGATAATTGAGAGCCATAAGTTTATGAGTGACGCGTTCCTGTTCACCTCGGAGTCGGTATCTGAGGGCCACCCCGACAAAATTGCCGACCAGATTTCCGATGCCATCCTCGATGCGATCATCGCCGAAGATCCGAAAGCACGCGTCGCTTGCGAGACCATGGTCAAGACCGGTGTGGCGATCGTTGCCGGCGAAATCACGACTTCGGCGTGGGTCGACATGGAGGCAATCGTCCGCGAGACAGTGCTCGAAATCGGCTACGACAGCTCGGACAAGGGCTTTGACGGCGCCTCCTGCGCGGTACTCAATGCCATCGGCAAGCAGTCGTCGAACATCGCGCAGGGCGTCGACCGCGAGTCCGCCGAGGCACAGGGTGCCGGCGACCAGGGACTCATGTTTGGCTACGCGACGAACGAAACCGAGGTGCTCATGCCGGCGCCCATCACCTACTCGCACCTCCTGGTCAAGCGGCAGTCCGAGGTTCGCAAGGCGGGCACGTTGCCGTACCTGAGGCCCGATGCCAAGAGCCAGGTGACCTTCCGTTACGAAGGTGGCAAACCGGTCGCCGTCGACGCCGTCGTACTGTCTTCGCAGCATGCGCCCGACATCTCGATGAAGGACCTGCAGGAAGGTGTGATGGAGGAGATCATCAAGCCAGTCATCCCGGCCGAGCTCTTTTCCGACAAGACCAAGTACCACATCAACCCGACCGGTCGCTTCGAGATCGGCGGGCCGATGGGCGACTGCGGACTGACGGGGCGCAAGATTATCGTCGACACATACGGTGGCTCGGCGCGCCATGGCGGCGGGGCGTTCTCGGGCAAGGATCCGTCAAAAGTGGATCGCTCGGCTGCTTACGCTGCGCGATATGTTGCCAAGAACATCGTCGCCGCAGGACTCGCCGAACGCTGCGAAATCCAGGTGTCCTATGCCATCGGTGTGGCCGAGCCGACCTCGATCAGCGTGCGCACCTTCGGCACCGGGAAACTTTCTGATACAAAATTGACGGAACTGATTCGCGAGCACTTCGATCTGACCCCATACGGCATCCTGACGATGCTGGACCTGATCAAACCCATCTACAAGCAGACGGCGGCCTACGGGCATTTTGGCCGGGAAGATATCGACCTGAGCTGGGAACGAACTGACAAGGCAGGCGCGCTCAAAGACGCGGCCGGCCTCTGAACACATAACCAGGAGAGAGACTATGAGCAACGAAGCCGTTGCCCTTCAGCAGAAAGACTATAAGGTCGCCGACATTTCGCTGGCCGACTGGGGCCGCAAGGAAATGGCCATAGCCGAGACCGAGATGCCGGGCCTCATGGCCATTCGCGAGGAGTTCGGGGACCAGAAGCCCCTCGACGGCGTTCGCCTGACGGGCTGCCTGCACATGACGATCCAGACGGCCGTACTTATCGAGACGCTCAAGGAGCTCGGTGCCGACATCCGCTGGTCTTCGTGCAACATCTTCTCGACCCAGGATCACGCCGCCGCCGCCATAGCTGCAGCGGGAATTCCGGTGTTCGCCTGGAAAGGCGAGACCGAGGAGGAATACTGGTGGTGCGTTGAACAGACGATCAACGGTCCCGACGGCTGGCAGCCGAACATGATCCTGGACGACGGCGGCGACCTGACGATGGTCCTGCATGAGAAGTACCCGGAAATCATGGAAAACGTGAAGGGTCTGTCGGAAGAGACGACGACGGGCGTCAAACGACTGTACGACATGATGGCTGACGGTTCGCTGCTGTGTCCGGCATTCAACGTCAACGACTCGGTCACCAAGTCGAAGTTCGACAACCTGTACGGCTGCCGCGAGTCACTCGTCGACGGCATCAAGCGTGCCACGGACGTCATGATTGCCGGCAAGATCGCCGTGGTCTGCGGCTATGGCGACGTCGGCAAAGGCTGCGCCCAGTCCCTCAGGGGCCTCGGCGCCACGGTCCTGATTACCGAGATCGACCCGATCTGCGCCTTGCAGGCGGCGATGGAGGGCTATCGCGTCGTCGACCTCGATGAGGTCTGCGACCAGGTGGATATCGTCGTAACAGCCACAGGCAACTACCATATCGTCACGGGCGACCACATGGAGCGCATGCGTGATCAGGCCATCCTCTGCAACATCGGCCATTTCGATGACGAAATCGACGTCGCCTACCTGCAAAAATACGAATGGGAAAATATCAAACCGCAGGTGGATCACGTCATTTTCCCCGACGGCAAGCGCATTATCCTGTTGGCCGAAGGTCGTCTCGTGAACCTGGGCTGTGCAACAGGCCACCCGAGCTTCGTGATGTCCAACTCGTTCACGAACCAGGTGCTCGCGCAGATCGAACTCTGGCAAAATGGCGATCAGTACGAAAACAACGTTTACGTATTGCCGAAACACCTCGACGAAAAGGTCGCGCGCCTGCATCTCGATCGGATCGGTGCCAGCATCACCGAGCTGACCGACGAACAGGCCAAGTACATCGGCGTCGAGAAAGACGGGCCGTACAAGCCTGAGCACTATCGCTACTAAGGAACCTGCATATTCAAGCCAGCGCCGAGGAAGCTGACGGGGACTCGATCAGGGTACTTCACCTGACGGACCCGCACCTGTTCGCCGATCTGAACGGCGAGCTGCGTGGGACGGTGACCGCCGAATCGCTGCAACAGGTTCTGGACCATTACACCGCCGGTGACTGGCGCGCAGACCGCGTGCTGGTCACAGGCGATCTCATTCAGGACGATTCAGCGGAAGCCTACGAGCGCTTCCGGCAGTTCCTGCTGCCCCTCAATATGCGCGTCCACTGCATTCCCGGTAATCACGACATTCGTGCGCTGATGCAGAAGACCTGCCGTGTGCCGCCATTCTCCTACTGCGCCTACGAGGAAATCGGAGACTGGCTACTGGTTGGCATCGACAGCTGCGTCAAGGGCGAAGCCGGCGGACGTGTGACCGAGGAGGAACTCGAGCGGCTGAGCGCAACCATCGACGAAAGCAGCGCAAAGCACGTCATGGTCTGCCTGCACCACCCGCCTGTACCGATGGGCAGTGCCTGGCTCGACACCGTCCGGCTCGCGAACGGCGAAGAGTTTCTCGAGCTTTTGCAGTCTTCGGGCCGCGTGCGCATGGCCGTATTCGGCCATGTTCACCAGGACTACGATGAAGACCACGACGGGGTTCGAATCATTGCCACACCCTCGACCTGCCGTCAGTTCAAGCCACGGAGTACCAAGTTTGCGGTCGATGAGCGTCCGCCAGCCTACCGTCGTATCACGCTGTCCGGCGACGGCAGTTTCGAGACCGAGCTCGTTTGGGTCGGCGATGACTAGGTTTGTTTGCAGCCTGTTTTTGCTTGCCTGCTCGCCGCTTTTGTGGGCTGACACCGCGGGCCATCCCGTAACGCTTTGGCGCGCCGAGGGCACAACCAACGCGGTCTACCTGCTGGGCTCCATTCACTTGCTGCGGGCCGAGGATCACCCGTTGCCCACCGTGATTGACGCGGCTTACGAGGATGCAGAAGTCCTGGTGATGGAACTCGACATGGATGACCTCGACGCGGCGGCGATGCAACAACTGTTTAACGAGAATGGCGTACTGCGCGACGGCACAACGCTCGAGGATCTGATGGGCGAGCGACTGTATGCCCAGGCCGAGACGGCGGCTGAGGCGATCGACATCCCGATCGAGATGCTGGCGCAAAGCGAACCCTGGCTGGCTGCGATTACCGTCGAGATGATGGCCCTGTACCGCATCGGCTTCAACCCGATGCTCGGCGTTGAAATGCACATGACATCGAAGGCAGTGGGAGACGGTAAACCGGTTGAAGGTCTGGAACTGGCGCAGGAGCAGCTGCAGTTCCTGGACGGGCTGTCACTGCAGGCGCAGCGTGACATGTTGCTGCAGACGCTTGAAGAGAGCGCCAACATGGGCGAGACGATCGACGAAATGATACGCGCGTGGCGTTACGGCGACATCGATACGCTGGAATCCGGACTGCTCGACAGTTTCGGGGAACACCGGGAGCTTCACGATGTACTCGTGACTCAGCGCAACATTCGTTGGGTACAACAGATAGACGAGCTGCTGGATGAAAAGGACGACTACCTCGTCATCGTCGGCGCGATGCATCTCGTCGGCGCCGAGGGTGTGCCTAACCTGCTCGCGGAGAAAGGAGTGCAGATTCGCCAGTTGAGTGAGCCGCCCGGACTCCGGTAGCATGCGCTCCTCTCCAGGAGGAATGTCATGAGTCTTTTTTCGAACGCGCAGAAAGTCATTGCCGGCGGCGTCAACTCACCGGTCAGGGCATTTGCCGGCGTCGGTGGCGAACCCGTCTTTTTCAAGTCGGCCATGGGCGCCCGCGTCCAGGCGGAGGACGGCCGCGAATACATCGACTACGTCGGCTCCTGGGGACCCATGGTTTTGGGGCACGCGCACCCCGCCGTTATCGAAGCTGTCATCGAAACGGCACGGCACGGACTGAGCTTCGGTGCGCCGTGCGTACTCGAGACACGCATCGCCAACAAGATTTGTTCGCTCGTGCCGTCCATCGAGCGCCTGCGCATGGTCAGCTCGGGAACCGAGGCAACGATGAGCGCCATTCGCCTGGCGCGCGGCCACACGAATCGGGACAAGATCATCAAGTTCGAAGGCTGCTACCACGGGCATTCGGATTCGCTGTTGATCAAGGCCGGTTCGGGCGCGCTGACACTGGGCGTGCCGAGTTCACCGGGCGTACCGGCCGGGCTCGCGGAACATACGATCACCCTGCCCTACAACGATGTTGACGCCGTCCGCGCTGCATTCGCCGAACTCGGTGAACAGATTGCCTGCGTCATTGTCGAGCCGATCGCGGGCAATATGAATATGGTGCCGCCCGTTCCCGGCTTCCACGACACGCTGCGCGAGGAGTGCACGAAGTCCGGCAGCATCCTTATATTCGACGAAGTCATGACCGGATTCCGCGTCGCCAAGGGAGGCGCGCAGGCCATATTCGATGTCGAGCCTGACCTGACGACCCTCGGCAAGGTGGTGGGTGGTGGCATGCCCGCGGCCGCATTTGGTGGCCGTGCCGATATTATGGCCAGCATTGCGCCGGACGGGCCTGTCTACCAGGCGGGCACTTTATCGGGCAACCCGGTTGCCATGGCGGCGGGCCTCAGGACCCTGGAACTGATTGATGAGCCGGGATTCTACGAAGCACTCAGCGAAAAAACCGCGCGCCTGGCCGACGGCCTGGCCGCTGAGGCATCCGCAGCGGGCATCCCGGTGTCCGTGGAGCAGGAAGGCGGCATGTTCGGCCTCGTGTTCACCGATGACGGGCCCGTACGCAGCTTTGCCCAGGTAGCAGCAGCAGACGTGGAGCGTTTCAGGAGGTTCTTCCATGGGATGCTGGCCGAAGGTGTCTATCTCGCGCCGTCGGCGTTCGAGGCCGGTTTCGTGTCGGCCGCACACAGCGACGATGATATCGATCAGACCATCGCCGCCGCGCGCCAGGTGCTGACGACGCTCTAGTCACGAACGCTGTGCAATAACTCATCCACGAGCCTGAGCCTCGCGAGTGTATCGCTGCTCTCGAGGCAGCGTTGTTTTTGTTCGAGGTCGATGGGCAGGATTTCGATGAAGCGGTAGGTCAACCACACGGCATCGTCCATATGACGTTCGAGCGGCTCATACAAACGACCGAGGTCATCGAGCACATTACCGAGAATCTTGGGCAATGCGCCGTAGTCATCGGGCAGGGCCAGCGCCGGCTCATCGTCTATGAGCTCTATGCTGCCGATGTTGAGACCGTCCTTTTGCCGGCGACTCGACAACAACTGGAATCGCTGCTCGCCAATCGCCGTTACGCCCAGCAGACCGTCGCTGCCCTGGTACCAGTCCGTGATCCTGGCCAGCGTGCCGACCTCAAAGGTCGTCGCGGGACCCGCTTCTCCGCCTTCCCGAATCAACAATACGCCGAAGGGCACGTCGTTCTTCATGCAGTGGCTGATCATGTCGATATAGCGTGATTCGAAGATTCTGAGCGGCAGCGGACCGCCGGGAAAAAGAACCGTGCTCAGCGGAAACAGCGGGACGTCCATCAGCTGCCACGCGTGCGCTGCAATAGTGCCGTCAGGGTCTGGCGCGCAGATCCGAAGCCGCCGTTACTCATGAACACGACCTGGTCACCCGACAACACGCGCCTGGACATATCGTCGACGAGCTGGTCATAGTCGCCGAATACGCGGGCTTTGCCGCCCAGTTCCGACAAGGCCGCGTCGAATCCCTCGCTCATTCCTTCAGGCCGGTACACCCAGACCAGGTCGGCAGCGCTCAGCGAGTCAGCAATCGCATCATCGTGCACGCCGAGTTTCATCGTGTTGGAGCGTGGCTCGATCGCCACGACGACCCGGTGCCCCGGGTAACGGTTGCGAACCGCAGCAATGGACTTCCGAATCGCCGTCGGATGATGCGCGAAATCGTCGTAGATCGCGATATCGGCAACCGTCGCCGTGCGCTCCAGGCGCCGCTTGACGCCCTCGAAACGCGACATCGAGTCGACGGCCTGCTCGAGCGGTATTCCCGCCGAAGCGGCCGCGGCAACGGCCGCCACGGCGTTCTCGAGATTGTGGATACCGCTCAGGTTCCAGCGAGTCTCGGCCGAGGTACCACCCGGGCCTTGCATGCTGACGTGGCGCTCGACCTTATCCACGAAGCGTGCGCTCCAGTCCGCCGCCCCGCTGCTGCCGAAGGTCTCAACCGGCGTCCAGCAACCCATATCGAAGACACGCTGCAAGTCGCTGTCGACGACATTCGTGATGACGCGGCCCGATCCCGGCACGGTACGCATGAGCTGGTGGAATTGCCAGATGATCGCGTCCAGGTCCTTGTAGATATCGGCGTGGTCGTATTCGAGATTGTTCAGGACCAACGTGCGCGGCCGGTAGTGAACGAACTTGGCCCGCTTGTCGAAAAACGCCGTATCGTACTCGTCGGCTTCGACGACAAAGTATTTCGAGTTGCCGAAGCGTGCCGAAGCGCCGAAGTTCGCGGGGATGCCCCCGATAAGGAAGCCAGGGGCATGTCCGGCGTCTTCGAGAATCCAGGCAAGCATGCTCGATGTCGTGGTCTTGCCGTGTGTTCCGGCTACGGCCAGCACGTAACGATCGTTTAACACGTTTTCGGCCAGCCACTGGGGCCCCGACTTGTAGGGCAAGCCGCGATCCAGCATCGCTTCGACAACCTCTACACCCCGGCTCATGACATTGCCAACCACGACACAGTCGGGATTGACGTCCAGCTGCGCGGCGTCGACGCCTTCGTGGATCTCGATACCCAGTTTGCGAAGCTGCGTGCTCATGGGCGGATAGACGTTATGATCGCAGCCGGTCACCTCGTGCCCTGCCGCGCGTGCGAGCGCGGCGACGCCACCCATGAAAGTCCCGCAGATTCCGAGTATGTGTATGTGCATGTTGCTTCAGGTTGCCGTCGGGTCTATCTGCCTGTAGAGGACCCATTGAAAAATAAAGACCGCCATCGCGATGACGACACCAAGGTACCAATGCCTTTCTATGGTGCGCGAGATGATATGCCCTTCAACAGGTACCGACCATAGCAGAATCAGTGCAACGATAATGTTTGTGAGATTGGCGCTCAGAAACGGTTTCAGGAATACATTGCCGGCCACCGACATCAGGCTCAACAAGGCGCCACAGCCGAGAATGGCCACCACTGCCTGCAGCAAGCGTGCGCGGCGTCCGAATAGCAGAATGATGCCTGTATAGCAGCCGAGCCCGGCAGCGCCTGCGACAGTTCCAAGAATGAATTCGTTATGGTCGAAATCCGGAGTCATGATCGTTACGACGACTCCCGCAAACAGCCACAAGCCGATAGCGATCACAAGGAGCAAACTCGAGTGCGGGATGGCGTCCGGACCCCTACGCAAACGAATGATGTCAAACAGCGTTTCGAATAGTGCCAGCACGGTTGCGCGATGATTCCTGTTGCGTTGCGTCGATCATCGCATGTTAACCTCTGATTCTGAATCTATCCGCTAATTCTCCGATGCCTCATTACCAGCTTGTCGATCAGCCCGACACCCTCGAGCCAGTCCTGCTACGCCAGGAACACCTGGGCGTCGACACCGAATTCATGCGCGAAAAAACCTACTTCGCGCAGCTCTGCCTGTTGCAGATCGCAACACCCGGCGAAATCTACTGCGTCGACCCGTTGACCGAGTCAAGCCAGCAATCGTTCTGGCAGCAACTGCTCGCGCGCGACTGGGTCGTACATTCCGCGCGGCAAGACATCGAGGTCGTGTACCAGACGGCGGGGGCCATGCCGACCTCGCTGTTCGATACGCAGATCGCGGCGGGCCTGCTCGGCTATCCGGCGCAAATGGGATACGCGGGCCTCGTCAATGATCTGTTCGGTATCGAGATGGACAAATCACACACGCGGGCCGACTGGACAAAGCGGCCGTTGCGTGAGGCCTACCTGCAGTACGCGGCCGAGGACGTTGAGCACTTGCTGCCCGCCTTCGATACGCTGAGCGAACAGCTCGACCGAAAGGGCCGGCTCGAGTGGGCGCGCGAAGATTCGAGTGCGTTGCTGGATGCACGCCTTTACGAGGTCGACGGAGCGCAAGCGATAGAACGGCTCAAGGGCGCGAGAAATTTTCGCGGGCGCCGCAGGGCCGCCGCGGCAAGGCTGGCCGCCTGGCGTGAATCCGAAGCGATTAAACGTGATCGGCCACGCCAATGGATAGCACGCGACAACGTGCTGCTGGAGATCGCATATCACCTGCCGGGCTCCCGGAAAGAACTCGAGGAACTCGACGGAATGCCGCCAAAGCTCGCGTCCCGTGTTGGCAAGCGCCTGCTCGAGGAAGTTGCAGCATCGGCCCGCGACGAAAATAACTACAAACCGCCACGCCCGCCGAGCGAGTCGCAGAAAGGCCTCCTGAAGGAGATGCAGGCCGAAGTCAGCCAGGCTGCCGATGAACTCGGGATCAATGCGGAAACGGTGGGGTCGAAACGAGAGCTGTCCGCGATCATAATTTCGGGTAACCGCGAATCGCGCTTGTTTAGCGGGTGGCGCAAGGACGTGATTGGCGACGCATTGCAGCGCCTGTTGTAGGAGTCCCCTACAGCGCCGACACCAGCCGATCGTAAACCTCGTCGATGGAGCCCTCGGCGTCGATCCTCGTGAGTTTTTCGCGTTTCTCGTAAAACACGATCAGCGGCTCGGTATTTTCACGGTAGACGTTCAGGCGATTGGATATCGTCTCCTCGTTGTCGTCCTCGCGCTGGATCAGTTCGCCGCCCGCGCTCGTGCATTCGTCGAGCTCTTCCTGCGATGAGAAATACACGTTGAGCAGCTTGCCCGTCAGCGAGCAGGTGCGGCGGCCCGTCAGGCGTTTCATGAGAATGTCGAAATCGACGTCCATGAGAACCGCCGTGTCCAGGGGCGTGCCGAGCTGATCGAGCAGTTCGTCGAGGTCGAGGGCCTGCTGCTTCGTGCGTGGAAAACCGTCGAGTATGAAACCGTCCGCCGCATCCGGCTGGCTGAGGCGCTCACTGATGATGCCGAGCACGACCTCGTCGGGAACGAGATTGCCGGCCTCCATGACCGATTGGGCCTTGAGACCGAAGCGCGTACCGGCTGCAACCGCTTCGCGCAGCATGTCGCCCGTCGAGATCTGTGGAATGTTCTTGTCCGCCATGAGCTTCTTGGCTTGCGTGCCCTTGCCTGACCCTGGTGCACCCAGTAATACGATTCGCATGATCCTGCCTCTCAATCGCCGTTCAATTGCCATTCATTGGCCGATGCTGCTGCGGCCGGGGCAAATTACGCTACCGGCAATGCTCAGGGAGGTCAATGCGTAGAAATCCCGGGCTTCGGAAATTGCCGATGATCCCGAATCGGCTTTCCGTTATGCTTTTCGCCTCGTCAATTCAGCCCGAGGAAAATCATGTCTGCCATGAACGCTTTCTACGCCCAGTCGGGCGGAGTTACCGCTGTAATCAACGCGACTGCCTGCGGCGTCATCGAAACCGCTCGCAAATACCCGAACAAGATCGCCAATGTTTACGCCGGGCGAAACGGCATCATCGGCGCCTTGACCGAGGACATGATCGATACCAGCAAGGAGAGCGCAGCAACGATCGCGGGACTAATGTACACGCCGGGCGGTGCTTTCGGCTCGGCTCGTTACAAGCTCAAGGGCATCGAGGAAAATCGCGCTGAATACGAACGACTGATCGAGGTGTTCAAAGCGCACAACATTGGTTACTTCTTCTACAACGGCGGCAACGATTCAATGGACACGGCCCACAAGGTCTCGCAGATCTCGAAGAAGATGGGATTCCCGGTCACCTGCCTGGGCGTGCCCAAGACCGTCGACAACGACCTCCCGGTTACCGACAACTGCCCGGGATTCGGGTCCGTTGCCAAGTACATTGCGGTGTCCACGCAGGAAGCCGCACTCGACGTAAGCTCCATGGCCGAAACCTCGACCAAGGTGTTCATACTCGAAGTCATGGGCAGGCATGCAGGCTGGATCGCGGCCGCCGGTGGCCTCGCTGCCAAGAAGCCCGGCGACGCCCCGCATATCATTCTGTTTCCGGAGATCCCGTTCAAGAAACGTGAGTTCCTGAAGCGGGTCCGCCAGTGCGTGAACGATTACGGCTACTGCGTCATCGTCGTCAGCGAAGGCGCAGCCTTTGCCAACGGCAAGTTCCTGGCGGAAGCCGGTACCCGGGACGCCTTCGGTCATGCGCAGCTCGGCGGCGTCGCACCCGTGGTCGCCAACATGGTCCGTGAGAACCTGGGATTCAAATACCACTATGCGATCGCGGACTACCTGCAGCGCTCGGCGCGCCACATCGCCTCGGCTACCGACGTCAAGCAGGCCTATGCCGTCGGCAAGGCCGCCGTGCAGTACGCGCTGCAGGGCAAGACGGCCGTCATGCCCGTGATCAAGCGCGTGTCAGACAAGCCGTATCGCTGGAAAATCGAGTCGGCGCCGCTCGGCCGCATCGCGAACAAGGAGAAGATGCTGCCGCGTCGCTATATCACCAAAGACGGCTTCGGCATCACGGAAGCGGCGCGCCGGTACCTCGAACCCCTGATCCGCGGTGAAGATTATCCTCCATATATCAATGGCTTACCGAAGATCGCGACGCTCAGGAATCGATCCGTCAAGCCGAAGACGGGCACGAAATTTGTGGTATGATGCGCGCCCGGCTGAGCCGGTAAGAACAATCATTGGGGAAGATCAAGAAGAACGCGACCGTATGCCAGCCTCGACCGCCGGCGTAGGCGGGCGCGTTCGATTTCAAAGCAACAAAATCAGGAGAAAATCTGATGTCTAACGAGTTGGCCCTGTGGCTCTCGATCGGCGCGGGTGCGCTCGCGATACTGTTCGGGATTATTTCGACACAGTGGATTCTTAAGCAGCCGGCCGGCAGCGATCGCATGCAAGAGATCGCCGCGGCGATCCAGGAAGGCGCGAAGGCCTACATGGACCGCCAGTACATGACGATCGGCATCGTCGGCGTTGTCGTGACCCTCGTCCTCGGCTTCTCGCCGCTTGGCTGGACCACCGCAATTGGTTTCGTGATTGGCGCCGTGTTCTCGGCATTGGCCGGCTACATCGGCATGTACGTCTCGGTACGCGCAAATGTGCGCACGGCTCAAGCCGCAACCAAGGGCGTCAACCCGGCACTCAACGTCGCTTTCCGCGGCGGCGCCATCACGGGCATGCTCGTGGTCGGACTGGGTCTGCTCGGCGTTGCCGGTTATTACGTCATCCTGACGCGCATGGGCGCCAGCAGTGACGATGCTGTCCACGCGCTTATTGGACTCGCTTTCGGCGGCTCGCTGATTTCGATCTTCGCACGACTCGGTGGCGGCATCTTCACCAAGGGCGCTGACGTCGGCGCCGATCTCGTCGGCAAGGTAGAAGCCGGTATTCCCGAAGATGATCCGCGTAACCCGGGCGTTATCGCCGACAACGTGGGTGACAACGTCGGTGACTGCGCAGGCATGGCAGCCGACCTGTTCGAGACCTACGCGGTCACGATCATCGCCACGATGCTGCTCGGCCTGCTGGTTGCCTCCAATTACGGCGAGCAAGCCATCGTCTACCCGCTGGTACTCGGCGCTGTATCGATCGTTGCCTCAATCATCGGAACGTTTTTTGTACACACCTCCGAGGGTGGCAAGGTCATGGGAGCCTTGTACAAGGGCATGATCGTCGCCGGCGTGCTCGCGGCCATCGCCTTTTACTTCATTACGCAGATGATGATGGGCGACAGCGGCCAGGCGATGAGCATCTATTACTCGTCCCTGATCGGCCTCGCGCTGACAGCGGCCATGGTCGTGATTACCGAGTACTACACGGGCACCGACTTCAAGCCCGTCAGGACGATCGCCAACGCCTCGCTGACGGGTGACGCGACCAACATCATCGCCGGCCTGGGTATATCGATGAAAGCCACGGCACTGCCGGTACTGGCCGTCTGTGCCAGCATCTGGGGCACGTTTGCCCTGGCGCCGGAAGGTGACAAGCTCGCCGGCCTATACAACATCGCGATTGCGGCGACGACCATGTTATCGATGACCGGTGTCGTGGTGGCGCTGGACGCTTTTGGCCCAATTACCGATAACGCAGGCGGCATCGCCGAGATGGCCGAACTGCCCCCCGAGGTTCGCAAGATCACGGACCAGCTCGACGCGGTTGGTAACACGACCAAGGCGGTTACAAAGGGATACGCCATTGGTTCGGCCGGATTGGCAGCGCTCGTTCTGTTCGCCGATTACACGAACGCGCTGAGCCTTGCCAGCATTGACGCCGTTTTCCACCTTGACGATCACTACGTGATTATCGGCCTGTTCATTGGCGGCCTCGTACCGTTCCTGTTCGCCTCGATGGCGATGGAAGCCGTCGGTCGTGCGGCGGGTTCTGTCGTCAACGAAGTGCGTCGCCAGTTCAAGGAAATCGACGGCATCATGGAAGGCACGGGCAAGCCTGATTACAGCCGCGCGGTTGACCTCCTGACCAAGGCTGCGATCAAGGAGATGATCGTACCAAGCCTGCTGCCGATCGGTGTACCGCTGATCGTCGGCCTGCTGCTCGGTCCGAAAGCGCTCGGTGGCCTGCTGCTCGGCACTATTGTCACGGGCCTGTTCGTCGCTATCTCGATGACGGCTGGCGGTGGCGCCTGGGACAACGCCAAGAAGTACATCGAAGACGGTAACTGTGGCGGTAAAGGCTCTGATGCTCACAAAGCAGCTGTCACAGGCGACACCGTAGGCGATCCGTACAAGGATACGGCCGGCCCCGCGATCAACCCGTTGATCAAGATCATCAATATCGTTGCGTTGTTGATGGTTCCGCTGCTGTAAGCCGGTTGCAGCGCGCTTTGGCGCGCAAGCAAACAAGAGCCGCTGGATTCGTCCAGCGGCTTTTTTTGTTGCCCGATATAATTCCCTCATGTCGAGGCTCAAGTCCTACCTTAAGATGACAATGATCCTATGTTCTATCAACGGAGTTACGACCGAGTACAAACCCGATCACGCCCCCGGCTGAACCAACAAGCGCCGCCGTTATGAACGGATCGAAAAGTGTTGCCTTCAAGGTCCAGAGATTCGACGTACCATACTGCGCAAAGTCGTAACCGATGGCCATTAGAAAGCCAAACATCGCACCCGTCCAGGCGCCGCTCGTGAACGAGGTTGCGCCGCGCCATGAAACGATCAGCGTAACTAGAATCCCGAATCCGACCTGGCCTGCCACCACCCACAGAATCTCGGGCTTCTGCTTCATAACTCCGGGAATAGTCAAGGCACCTTCGCGAAACAGCCCGGCGAATACGATTCCGTACAGCAAGAAACCGACCAGCAGCATGGTTACAGAACCCGCCACCGCAGCGGCGACGAACCTCTTGGACATCAAACTTCATCTCCCCGAATTAGCGGCTAGTGGCAAAAACTTGACGAGCGTCTGCAACGACACTTTGAATCCGCAACCACTATCAGTCGTTCGAAACAGCCCTAGCTTCTGTGCTTGCCTTGTAATTTTTCGGGCAAGAATGTCAACGCGACCAGAGCGAAGGTGCCCCATGTGACGTAATTCAGACCGTCCCGACCAAGATCAACAATTCCAAAGCCTACGAGCAATGTCAGAGCGGCTCCAGCCAGCAAGACCGGACTCGCGTAGTAGCAGTGCCTGCGATGACATCGTCGCGCATTAATCGCACAGCCCAATCCCATCCAAGCAAGACAGGCAGACAGAATCACTGTCGTCCATTCGATAGGTAGTCTTATAAAGTTCATCGATAGCATGAGGGCGATTGGACCACCCCAAAGAAGCCAGAATGGGAGGGGCTTGGTCGAGAGATCGCTGTCAGATTGTTCGCTACTCATCTGTTAGTCGCCGAGGCTCAACAGCACTGGTCGCCAGCCTGAACCGGCGGACACTTCACATCACCATAAGAACAATACACACAACAGTCACCCTGCTTGGGCCGCAACAACGCACCACACCCCTGACAATCGTAGAAGAACTGGCACGCGCTGGTTGGCATCAGATCCCTCGATTGATGACCGCATTCAGGGCATGTCAATGTTGAGTATGGTTCAAACAATTATCGAGTTTCGCTTTCTCGGAGAGACTGACTATCTATATTGGGTCACGACCCGTCATTTTACCTCAGGTTCTTCGGCCGGCCGCTATACGATGTGAAGCAGTCGTTCGTTCATCTTCCTGGCGACCGACTCAGAAC
>CAMYOJ010000032.1 GCA_947259985.1 uncultured Woeseiaceae bacterium | reverse complement strand
CTTGATCAGGCACGCGCAATGCTGCTCGGCGTGATGTTAGCCCCGATGAGCCAACTGGTACGCACGATTGCCGAACCTTCTGCGATGCTCGCACGGACTCTGTCTGCGCGTGCCGACCAGGAAGCGGCGTAAACAGACTTAATCCCTGACTTGGGAATTTTTTAGAGGACATAGAAATGGCACTTTCAAATCAAGACCTGCTCAAAGAACTGAGCGCAAAGCCCATCATGGAAGTCGTCGAGCTCGTGAAGATGCTCGAAGATGAGTGGGGCGTTTCTGCTGCTGCTCCCGTAGCTGCTGCTGCCGGCCCCGCTGCTGGCGATGCAGGCGAGGCGGCTGTAGAGAAAGACGAATTCGATGTGGTAATGACCAGCTTCGGTGGCACCAAGGTAGCTGTGATCAAGGCTGTTCGCACGATCACTGGCCTTGGCCTCAAGGAAGCCAAGGACACAGTCGAAGGCGCACCGTCGACCATTAAGGAAGGCGTTGCCAAGGCTGAGGCAGAAGAAGTCAAGAAGCAGCTCGAAGAAGCCGGCGCTACGGTAGAGCTGAAATAAGCAGCTTTTATAAGCTGTTGCATCTCAAGATGCACGACCTGACGGGTCACAAGTCGGGCAAGCAGCCAGTCGATTTTCGGCTGGCCGCTTACTCGCGTCTGTAATTAAAGCATTAGGCTAACGAGGACTTCTCGAATGGCATACTCATTCACTGAGAAAAAGCGTATCCGTAAGAACTTTGGCAAGCGTCCGACGATTTTGGACGTGCCGTACCTGTTGTCGATTCAGGTTGATTCGTACAACAAGTTCCTGCAAACGGACAAGACAATTGAGGACCGCGAAGACCGTGGTCTGCATGCTGCCTTCCAGTCGGTATTCCCGATTGTCAGCTATTCAGGCAATGCGGCGCTCGAGTATGTGAGCTATCGCCTGGGCACACCCGTATTTGATGTCAAAGAATGTCAGATGCGTGGTTTGACCTACGCGGCTCCGATTCGTGTGCTCGTGCGCCTGGTTATTTATGACAAAGAAGCCAGCGGTACGCCAAAGCCCGTCAAGGACATTCGCGAGCAGGAAGTCTATCTCGGTGAAATGCCGCTGATGACCAATCACGGTACCTTCGTTATCAATGGCACCGAGCGTGTCATCGTTTCCCAGTTGCACCGCTCGCCAGGCGTGTTCTTCGATCACGACAAGGGCAAGACGCACAGCTCGGGCAAGTTGCTGTTCTCCGCGCGCGTGATTCCGTACCGCGGCTCGTGGCTCGACTTCGAGTTCGACCCGAAGGACTCTGTATTTGCGCGCATCGACCGTCGCCGTAAATTGCCGGTTACGATCATCCTGCGTGCACTCGGAATGAACAACGAGGAAATGCTTGACCTGTTTTTCGAGAACAACGATTTCTATCTGTCCGAGAAAGATATCAAGATGGGTCTCGTGCCCGATCGACTTCGCGGCGATACCGCTTCATTCGACATCAAGCTAGGTCGCAAGGTTATCGTCGAGGAAGGGCGTCGAATCACGGCGAAGCATGTCCGTGACATGGAGAAATCGTCGGTCGACAAGCTGACGGTGCCGAACGAGTACCTCGAGGGCAAGGTCCTCGCGCACGACCTCGTAGACACGGAGACCGGTGAATTGTTGGCTGCCGCTAATGCGGAGCTCACGGCAGAACTCATCGAGCAGCTTATCGCTGCGGGCGTCGAGCATATCCGTACGCTGTATGTGAATGATCTGGACCATGGTCCATTCATCTCCAACACGCTGAACATCGATCCTTCGACGACACGCCTCGAGGCGCTCGTCGAGATTTATCGCATGATGCGACCGGGAGAGCCGCCCACCAAGGAAGCGGCTGAAAACCTGTTCCAGAACCTGTTCTTCAACCCGGATCGTTACGACCTGTCGGCCGTTGGACGCATGAAGTTCAACCGCCGTGTCGGGCGTGATAATTCTGAAGGTGAAGGCGTACTCGACAAAGACGACATCCTCGATGTGCTGTCGACGCTGATCAACATTCGCAACGGTTACGGCACGGTTGATGACATCGACCACCTCGGCAACCGCCGCGTACGTAGCGTAGGCGAGATGGCTGAGAATGCGTTTCGCGTTGGACTGGTTCGCGTCGAGCGAGCTGTCAAAGAGCGCCTGACGCAAGCCGAGGCTGATGGCCTGATGCCGCAGGAAATGATCAACGCCAAGCCGGTTGCTGCTGCCGTGAAGGAATTCTTCGGCTCCAGCCAGTTGTCGCAGTTCATGGATCAGAACAACCCTCTGTCGGAAGTGACGCATAAACGCCGGGTGTCGGCACTCGGGCCAGGCGGCCTGACGCGCGAGCGCGCTGGCTTCGAAGTACGCGACGTTCACCCGACGCACTACGGCCGCGTATGT
>CAMYOJ010000031.1 GCA_947259985.1 uncultured Woeseiaceae bacterium | reverse complement strand
TGACAACCGCTCGCCAGGATGTACTGTCGTCGGCCGGTCTCAGGGACGCGAATCCGTTCGAGTTCGGCGCAGGGCACATCGTGCCGAACAGCGCGGTCGACCCGGGGCTCGTTTACGACGTATCCGACGACGAGTACGACGCTCTTGCCTGTGGCGTCGCTTCGCCGGCAGTCAGCAGCGAACGATGCGATGCCTTGGCGACGGCGGGCTATTCGTTCGACGCAGCCGACATGAACCAGCCCGCGATAAGCGTTGCCGACCTCGTCAATACGCGCACGGTGCAGCGGCGCGTCACCAATGTGTCGGACAATTCAGGCGTCTATGCAGCGAGCATCGTGGCGCCGCAGGACGTAGCCGTGACGGTCGTCCCGAGCAGCCTTTCGCTGGGACCCGGCGAGTCGGCGAGCTTCGACGTGACGATGACATTCCTGGGTGGTGGGCCGCTGGATTTGTGGCGCTTCGGATCGCTGACATGGACGAGCGAAGATCAGGATGTATACAGCCCTATTGCGGTCAAACCGGCTTCGATACTTGCACCGGCCCAAATCACGACGTCAGGCGGCACAGGTACTTTCAGCTTCCCGGTCGAGTTCGGGTATTCGGGCGCTTATACTCCGCGCGTGCATGGTCTCAACCCGGCGACGATTTGGGATCCCGATGGGCCATCAGGCGATCCGGACGGCATCACCTTCGTCGATAACGACCCGACGAAGACATTTTCCTTCCGCGACACCAACGGCGTTACCCAGCACCCGATCCCCGTAGCAGCCGGTCAGCTCTACGTCCGCTTCTCGTTGTTCGACGCACTGACGGACGGGGACGACGACCTCGACATGTACGTCTACTATTGCGGAGCCGACGGCTTGTCCTGTCGGCAGATCGGCCAGAGTGGCGGCCCCACCTCGGAAGAAGAGTTCAACGTATTTCGCCCGGCTGCCGGATGGTACGCTGTGCTCGTGCACGGATTCGAAACCGACGAAGTCGCGGGTGGCCCCGGCGCGAACTACCAGCTGCTCGCCTGGTCCATGGGCGAGGTCGATGACGTCGGCAACATGAGTGCCAACGGCCCGGCGTTCGTCAGTCCCGGCACGACGGCTGACGTCACCGTCGATTTCTCGGGCTTGCTGTCAAACACGATTTACCTGGGCGCGATCTCGCACGTAACGCCTGACGGCTCGGCCGGGCTGACGATTATCCGGATTGGCAACTAGGTCCGGATTGGCTACCAGGCCTCTCAGACCAGTAATCCGTCCGCCTTCACCTTCTGTCAGGCAGACGATAATGACGACGGCGGGCAAATAGAGGCCGCTGGTTCCCCACACTTCCACGCCGTTTCTCAACACGAACGAGTCGAGATCCTGGATGAGCACGGCAACAAAGCTAACGACGTAGACGGGAAACGCCCAGGCCCTGCGCAGCAACAGCAGGACAGACGCTACGACGCCTGCGGTGACGGCCGTAGCGTAGGCGGCCGTGGCCCAGAGAGGCTCCGCGTTCAGAAACGCCTGCTTCTCCGGACTCAGATTAGCGGCAAACACTTCCGGTGGTGTCGTTACGACACTGTAATAGATCATGAAGCCGACGAGATTAAAGACCAGGAAGAAGCCGGACAAAACCCAGAACACGGTTCCCGGTTTGTCATTCTGTGTATCGGTCATAGCGATCCCCTGTTATTGATGGTTTTTCGCGGGAGCCGATAGATATTCCGCTCGCTACGGGCGTTTTGCAAGTGCGGCACAGGGCTTGTGCCGGAAACAGCCCGTGACATGGTCGTTGACCATGCCGGTCGCCTGCATGTGCGCATAAACGATGGTGCTGCCGACGAACTTGAAGCCGCGCTTCTTGAGGTCCTTGCTCAAGGCGTCTGACTCGGGAGACGTTGCCGGAATGTCGCTGTCTTTCCTGAAACGATTCTGTACCGGCTTGCCGCCGACGAACCCCCAGATGTATTCGCTGAAGGTGCCGAACTCCTTCTGTACCTCGAGAAAAGCCTTCGCATTGGTCACGGTCGACTCGACTTTGAGCCTGTTCCTGACGATGGCGGGATCGAGCAGAATCTTCTCGATGCGGGGCTTTGTAAAACGGGCCACCTTTCGTACGTCGAAGTCTGCGAACAGCCGGCGGTATCCGTCGCGCTTGTTGAGTATCGTCGACCAGCTGAGTCCCGCCTGCGCACCCTCGAGTATCAGGAACTCGAACTGCGTGCGATCGTCCCACACCGGGACGCCCCATTCCTTGTCGTGATACTCGATGTAATCGAGGCTCACTCCCTCGGCCCACTTGCAACGTACGACAGGCTTGTTCATATCATTAATCTAGCAGGCCGGCCGCACGCCGTCAGCGTCCTAAACTGGTCTGCACATACAAAAAAGCCCGCGCAAGGCGCGGGCTTCGTATAGGCATTGAACCGGGGTGTCTTACGCAGCGCCTCCGCAGGAGCCTTCACCGCACTTGCCTTCGCCTTCCTTCTCGCCGCCACAAGAGCCTTCGCCTTCCTTGTCGCCGCCACAGGAACCTTCACCTTTGTCCTTGTCATGACCTTCACCACAAGAGCCTTCGCCTTCCTTATCGCCGCCGCAGGAACCTTCACCACAGCTACCCTCGCCCTTCTTGTCTTCGCCACAAGAACCTTCGCCACAGCTACCTTCGCCCGTGCCCAGCATGTAACCGGCGCTCATGGTCGACATCGTGAAAGGGCTCTCAATTGAATCGGCATTGACCGCGCCACTGATTGCAAACGTTCCGACCAATGCCGCGCCCACAGCCAAAGCGACTGGCTTTACAACTTTTTTCTCTGACATCTTTATCTCTCCTAGCAGGTTGCCCGCGACCGGGCGTTTATTTTTCAGCGACGTGTTTTCAGGTACTCCAGGTCACTGATTCCAACACACTCTTCTCTACGCGATCGAGCGGCTCCTCGCGAGGACCGATGATCGCGATACTGCCCGCACCGACGGGCACGATGACACCATGTATGTTCTCGCCCTCGAGCGTCTCCGCAGCCGAAACGGCCTGGTCGGGCATGAGCAGGATCGTCACAGGTCCGGTCTCACCCTGGATCACCAGGTGCGGTACCTGTTTGCCGTTGATCTTGCAGCTTTGCGCATAAGTGATAAGGCCCGCGCTATGATCCATCTCGGCGATGTTTGCGGGAACCACTTTCCGCAACTTGTTATCGCTGACGGGCGTGCTCGTGACACGCAGCGCATAGGGCTCGTGGTCCAGGTGCGCGATTATTTCCTCGCCGAGCGAGTCGTAACTGACGCCGACGCCCAGCATGCGCGCACCCATGATGACCGCAAATAACACCGATGCCGCCATTGCGAACCATACAGGCCTCGACAGCGGCTCCCGGCTGGCCATCGGCACGACATTGTCGACAGCCGGCAGCTCGGGGAGCTTCAGCGCAGGAACGCTCAATTGCATCGCCTTGGCGATCCTGAGATTCAGGGCCTGCATGTCGCGCCGGAAAGCCTGGCAGTCCGCGCAAGCCGACAGGTGACCGGCGCCGCCGTCAAAAGCGGGATCAGCGGATATAGCCTGTCTGTATTCTTCGCAATTCATCATTTAGTCATGTTGGCGGAGACTTCTTCCTCCGCCGCTACTTTGTCCTTCAACTTCAATCGGGCCCGATGCAGGCGCGTCAGTACGGCGCCTTGTTTCAGTCCCATCAACTCGCCAATCTCGTTGGTGCTGTAGCCCATCAGGACCTGCAGAACCAGCGGCTCGCGATAATCGTCTTCGAGCCCGTAGATTGCTTCCCTGAGATCGTTGAGCTCCTCGTTCGGCGCCTCGGCGATCAATGCCGCCTGGGATGCCGTCAGGTTGTCTATGTCCACCGTCTCCAGTCGCCGCCGCTCGAAATAACGCGCATTCTCGCGGCGTACAATCGTCAGCAGCCATTGCTTCGCCGCACTGTCGTCACGTAGCGCGTCCAGCGATTTCCAGGCCCTGAGCAGCGCTTCCTGTGCGACGTCCTCCGCGATGGCCTTGTCCCTGCTGAGCCACGCCGCATAGCGGTACATGTCGGCATGGAACACGGCCACAAGCTGGTCAAATCGTCGCCGTCTGGCGGCCTCATTGCTGCTGTTGTTCATACGAGATGACCCGTCCGCTGTGATTTTTATTACCGGAACAGTGGAAAACTGCGCTAAGGCGTGGAAACCCCATCTAAATACAGGGAAAATAAGTACTTCTTTTGGTTATGCTGTTTAGCTATGAGTGCATCAGCCCCCGGTCAGTTCCCCGACAATCGTATGCGCCGCAGTCGCCGCACGCCAGCGTTGCGACGCCTCGTCGCTGAAACCACGCTGTCGAGCGCCGATTTCATCTACCCGGTCTTCGTGCTCGACGGTGACGGGCGCACCGAGGACGTACCCTCTATGCCCGGCATCTCGCGAAAGAGCATAGACCTGCTGCTCGAGGAACTCGCCGAGGTAGACGCGCTCGGCATACCCGCTGTGGCGCTGTTCCCGGTTATCGACGCCGACAAGAAGAGCCTCGACGGTGCCGAGTGCGCCAACCCCGACGGTATCGTGCAGCGCACGGTTCGTGCGATCAGGAGCGAGTTGCCCGGACTTGCGGTCATGACCGACGTGGCGCTCGACCCATACACGACACACGGCCAGGACGGCATCATCGACGACGGCGGTTACGTACTGAACGACGTCACTGTAGACATGCTGGTGCGGCAGACCCTGTCACACGCCGAGGCAGGTGCTGATATCGTGGCGCCATCCGACATGATGGACGGTCGCGTCGGCGCCATGCGCAAGGCGCTGGAGGAGAACGGTCATATCAATACCGTGATCCTGGCGTACGCGGCGAAATTTGCTTCGTCTTTCTACGGCCCGTTTCGCGACGCGGTAGGATCTGCGGCAAACCTGGGCAGTGGGGACAAGTCGACCTACCAGGTGGCCCCGTCCAACAGCGACGAAGCCGTGCGCGAAGTCGCCCTCGACCTCGCCGAGGGCGCGGACCTCGTCATGGTCAAGCCCGCGCTGCCGTACCTCGATATCGTGCGCCGCGTCAAAGACACGTATGGCGTGCCTACATTCGCTTACCAGGTCAGCGGCGAGTACGCGATGCTCAAGGCCGCGGCTCAAAACGGCTGGCTCGACGAGCGTTCGACCGTGCTCGAAGCCCTGCTCAGCATCAAGCGCGCCGGCGCCAACGGCATTCTCACCTATTCCGCGATCGAAGCCGCCCGCTGGCTGGCGGAGGACAGTTAATGGCGGTCGACCGATACGGCGTCATGGGATACCCGGTATCCCACAGCCGGTCACCGGTCATTCACCGACTTTTCGCGCTGCAGACCGGAGAGGAAATTCAATACGAGCTGCTGCAGGTCGCCCCGGGGAAATTGGAAATGGCCGTGCGCCAGTTCCAGCGCACGGGAGGCAAGGGACTCAACATCACGGTGCCGCACAAGAGCGAGGTCTCGAAACTCTGCGACCATCTCAGCGAGCGCGCCAGTACGGCAGGCGCCGTCAATACGCTGTCGTTTCTGGGCGGCGAGATCCACGGCGACAATACCGACGGTTTCGGCTTGCTGCGTGACCTCGTCGTCAACCAGGGGCTTTCACTTGAGGGCGCCAACATCCTTGTCCTGGGGGCCGGAGGCGCGACGCGTGGCATCATAGGCCCTCTGCTCGAGATGGAGCCCGAATCACTGCGCATCGCCAATCGCACGCTCGGAAAGGCGCAGGAACTCGTGGAACGCTTTGCCCTCTCAGGCCCGGTGTCCGCCTGTCGTTTTAACGTCGTGCCTGTAACCGAGACCTACGATCTCATCATAAACGCGACTTCTGCCGGCCTGCAGGGCGACTCGCCACCTTATCCGGGCGCGGCCGTTTCCGACCAGACGGTCTGCTACGACCTGTCATACGGCTTGAAGCCGACGCCTTTCAGCATCTGGGCGCGTGAACAGGGAGCGAAGCGCTCCATCATGGGTTGGGGCATGCTTGTCGAGCAGGCTGCCGAGTCGTTCCGTATCTGGCGCGGTGTGCGGCCCGATACAGCGCCCGTCCTCAAGCAGATGTTGATTACGGCCTAACCCCACGATAGCTGGGTCGTGGGAGACGAACCCTACGTGTCTCTTCAATTCATGGGCGCCACGAAATACGCAAAACAGGCGCTAGCGCATCGTGACGAGTTCTTCTGCACTCGTCGGGTGAATTGCCACGGTGTCGTCGAAGTCCGACTTCGTCGCGCCCATACGCATCGCCACGGCAAATCCCTGCATCATTTCGTCGGCGCCTTCGCCAATCACGTGGCAGCCGACGACGCGCTCGTCGGCGCCAGTCGTGATCAGCTTCATGACTGAACGCTGCTTGTCGTCGCCGAGCGCGTAATACATGCCCGTGAAAGCGGACTCATAGACCTTGATGTCATCACCGTACTCGGCGCGAGCCTGATCCTCGGTCAGGCCGACCGTGCCGATCGTCGGGTGGCTGAAGATCACGGTCGGTATCAGGCGATATTCGAGATGGCGACCTTCCATGCCGCCGTATAGCCGGTCGGCCAGGCGTCGCCCGGCCGCGATCGCAACCGGCGTCAGTGCTTCGCGTCCCGTCACGTCGCCGATGGCAAAGATGTTGTCGACGTTCGTCTGCTGAAATTCATCGGTCGGGATGAAGCCCCACTGGTCCATGTCCACGCCAGCCCTGGCTGCATCCAGGGTCTCGGTATTCGGTGATCGGCCCACGGCCCAGATCAGCGTATCGACGGGCCCGAAGCTGCGGCCGTCTTCAGCGTGGAGCACGATGCCATCGGCCGTCTGCTCCGCCGACTGCGGAATGACGCCCGTGTCGAGTGCGATGCCACCGGCACGCATGGCGTCCATGAGTTCCGCGCTCAGCATCTTGTCGAAGCTCCTGAGCACGCCCTCCTTGCGCACGATGACCTGCGTATCGGATCCGAGGGCATTGAATACACCGGCCAGTTCCACCGAGACGTAGCCGCTACCCGCTATCAGAACGCGTTGCGGGCGGTCTTCGAGTTCGAAAAAACCGTCGGATGTTATACCGAGCTCGGCTCCGGGAATATCGGGCACGATCGGCTTGCCGCCGGTTGCCACGACAATACGCTCAGCCTGGTACTCGACGCCACCGACATCGATCGTGTTTGCGTCAACGAAGCGCGCGCTGCCGGCCAGATGGGTGATACCTTTCTTGTCCAGGTTGTTGCCGTAAATGCCGTTAAGGCGTTTTACGTAAGCATCGCGACGCGACTTTAGTCCGGCCCAGTCATGACCGCGAACTTCGACGTCGAATCCGTAGTCCGCGACATGATGAAGCTGATGTGCGTGCTGTGCCGTGTACCACATGACTTTCTTCGGGACGCAGCCAACATTGACGCAGGTGCCGCCCAGCGGCCCGTACTCGACGACCGCGGCACTGGCACCGTATTCGGCAGCACGCTGCGCATGCGCGAGGCCGCCGCTGCCGCCGCCAATTACGATCAGATCGAATTTTTTGGTCACGATTTTCTCCACTGTTACGTCAAGTTCACGGCAAGGCCCCGCCGCCGGCCTGTGCTAATATGCGGCGGTTTGTAGATATATCAACGTGCCATGACAAATCCGCTGCTCGACACTTCATCACTGCCACGATTCGGCGACCTCAGGCCCGAGCATGTCGTGCCTGCGATAGAACAGGTCATCGCAGAACATCGTTCCAGGCTCGAGCAGCTGCTGCAGGCGAACCCCGAGCCCGATCTCGACTCGCTCGTCGCCCCGGTCGAACGGATGGGACACGAGCTCGGTCGTATCTGGTCGCCCGTCAGCCATCTGCAAAGTGTACTCGGATCGGCAGACTGGCGAGACGCATACACGGCGGCCCTGCCCCTGTTGACCGAGCATGGCACCGAAATATCACAGAACGAGGAGTTGCAAAGAGCCTACGCGGCCGTGGGCGAATCCTTGCCAAGCGACGCCACCGAGGCCAGCCGCAGTGCGGTCGAGCATGCCCTCAGAGACTTCCACCTTGCCGGCGTCGACCTCGAGAAAGATGCCAAGGACCGTTTCAAGGCCATCATGCAGGAGCTGGCGGCCACCCAGGCGGCCTTCGAACACAACGTCCAGGACACATCCGACGCCTGGTCCCTGCACATAACAGACAGCGAGCGGCTCGAGGGGCTCCCGCCCCAGGCGCTGGCCCGTGCCGCCGACGATGCGGTGTCAAAAAAGCTGGACGGCTGGTTGCTGTCGCTCGATTACCCGACCTATGACGTCGTCATGAAGCATGCGGCCGATCGAACCCTGCGCGAGTCCATGTACAAGGCCTGGGTCACGCGCGGATCCGATCAGGCTGGCAGCGCAAAATGGGACAACAGCGACAATATCGAGAAGATCCTGTCACTACGCCACGAAGCCGCGAAGCTGGTCGGGTTCCCGACCTATGCCCACTACTCCCTCGCGACCAAGATGGCCGAGTCGCCCGAACAGGTTGTCGAGTTTCTTCGCGAGCTCGCTTCGCATTCGAGAGAGGCCGGCGAAAGGGAGCTGGCCGATCTGTCCGAGTTTGCCGGCATGCATCTCGAACCCTGGGACATCACCTTCTGGCTCGAAAAATTCAAACAGGACCGCTTTTCGATCTCCAACGAGGCTTTGCGACAGTACTTCCCCGCGCGCACGGTCGTCTCGGGACTGTTCACGCTGGCGGCAAAACTCTACGACCTCGAGCTCCTGGAGGTTCCCGACGTCGCGACCTGGCACCCGCACGCGCGTTACTTCACGCTCAGCGAACGCGGCGGTGCGGTGCTCGGCGGCTTCTATGTGGATCTATATGCGCGCAACGGCAAGCGAACGGGCGCCTGGATCGACGAGTGCGTAACGCGACAACAACTGAACGGCAGCCTGACCCTTCCGGTCGGTTACCTCGTCTGCAACTTCCAGCCGCCTGACGAAGACGGTGTATCGTTGTTGACGCACGACGACGTCGTAACGCTGTTCCACGAGTTCGGACACATGCTGCACCACTTGCTGACGCGCATCGGCTTCCCAAGTGTCTCCGGTATCAACGGCGTTCCCTGGGACGCCGTCGAACTGCCGAGCCAGTTCATGGAGAACTTCGCCTGGAGTTACGAGGTGCTGGCTCATTGCTCAGCGCACCGTGAAACAGGCGAATCACTGCCGAAAGAGATGTTCGACAAGCTCGACGACAGCCGGCACGCCGGCGCGGCGCTTGCAATGATGCGCCAGATCGAGCTCGGCCTTTACGACTTCCGCCTTCATACCGAATACGATCCCGACGGGCCGGCGCGCGTGCTCGAGACGCTCGCCGAAGTGCGCGACGAGGTTTCCTTGCTGCGGCACCCGGATTACAACCGCCTGCCACATGCGTTTACGCACATTTTTGCAGGGGGCTACGCGGCAGGCTACTACAGCTACAAGTGGGCCGAAGTTCTGGCGGCAGATGCGTTCGCAGCATTCGAGGAAGCCGGTATCTTCGACCAGGCGACAGCGCAGCGTTTTCGCAGGGAAATACTCGAGATCGGCGGCAGCAGGGACATCATGCAGGCCTACGTCGCTTTTCGCGGCCGCAAGCCCACCATTGACGCGTTGCTACGGCAGGCCGGAATCTTGTGAAAATCGCCACCTGGAACGTGAACTCGATGAACGTGCGTCAACCCCATGTCATCGAGTGGCTGCAGGCACACGACCCCGACGTCCTCGTGCTGCAGGAAATCAAGCAGCTCACCGAGAAATTTCCGGCGGATGCCCTGCACGAAATCGGCTACCACTCTGTCGCCAGCGGCCAGAAAACCTACAACGGCGTCGCAGCCATAAGCAAGATCGCGCCCGCCGATCCCGTGATTGACATACCGGGTCTCGAGGATCCACAGCGACGCGTGCTGGCCTGTACGGTCGGGGACGTGCGCGTCATCGACCTGTATGTCCCCAATGGTTCCGAGGTCGGTTCCGAAAAGTATGAATACAAGCTCGACTGGCTCGAAGCGCTGAGGCATTTTCTCGAAGTAGAGATGCAGCAACACGAGAATCTCGTGGTCCTCGGCGACTTCAACATCGCGCCGGCCGATGCCGATGTCTACGACCCTGAGAAATGGGGCGAAGCAATACTCTGCAGTCCGCTCGAGCGCAAAGCACTGACGGCGCTGCTGGACCTCGGGCTCACTGACGTGTTCCGCAAATTCGAACAGCCCGAAAACACTTTCAGCTGGTGGGATTATCGCGCTGCCGGGTTTCGTCGCAACGCCGGTTTGCGTATCGACCTGATCCTGACCAGCGTCCAGGGAAGTTAATGTCTCAGGACCGCCGTAACGATTACGACGTCACCGATACCGTGCAGGTCAGTAATCCCGCGGCTGTTCGTAATGCCGTGCAGGAGCTTTATGCCGAAAGCTTCCCCGGCATGTCCTTCGACAAGCTCTGGCTCGCCTTCTACGATTTCGAGCGCCTGTTCACGGGACGCTACCCGGGTTACAACGGGTGCGACACGACTTACCACGACATGCAGCACACACTCGACATGACGCTCGCGCTGGCACGCCTCGTCGCGGGATATGAGCGCAGCGTCGAACCCCGCGATCGCCTCGGCCCGGCGCGCGCGCAAATGGCGCTGATAACGTCCCTGTTCCACGACTCCGGCTATATACGTCACAAGAGTCGCGACAGCGACTTTGCGAACGGAGCCGAGTTCACGCTTTACCATGTATCGCGCAGCGCCGATTTTTTGCGCCGCTACCTGCCCGAGCTGGGACTGGCGAAGGACGTCGGCGTCAGCAGCATGATCGTGCATTTTACGGGCTACGAAGTCGACCTCGACAAGATCGAACTCGACGACCCACGCGACATCATCTGCGGCCACCTTATCGGCACCGCCGACATGATTGCGCAGATGGCCGACCGCTGCTACCTCGAAAAATGCCGCGACCGCCTCTACAACGAGTTTGTCGTGGGCGGCGTCGCCGTCGAGAACGCCAAGCCTGGCGAATTCATGGTGAGATACGAGTCGGGCGAAGACCTGTTGAGGAAGACGCCGACGTTTTACCAGGAGGTCATGCGCGATCGCCTGAACGCCAAGTTTAATCGTGCCTACCGCTACATCGAGGTCCTGTACGAGGGCCAGAACCCGTATATCGAGGCTATTCGCTGTAACATCACGCACCTCGTGCGTATCCTGGAGTCGGGCAACTGGTCGCTCCTGCGGCGGGAGCCTGCCTACTACCTCGGTATCGCCAATGCGGTGCACGACATCGAAGCGCTCGTCGCCAGGCAGCTCGCCACGTTCAAGGGTGCGGTGCTCAAGGCCGATGACACGCTACTGATGCCTGTCTGATTCGGCCCTCCACAGGCGCAAAGCGTAATACTGCGAGCGAGACAGCCTGCGGTTCGCCAGGAATGCGGCCACCGAGGCCGCCAGCACGGCGTAGAAAGCGTCCGCAACGCTCCACACCTCGTCGAAAAACACCGGCCAGGTCATGCTCGTGACCGACTTCAGAATATGCAGCGTACCGGTATCGAATGTCTCGGCTGTATACGACGCCGCGACGACAATGTTCGCCGCCAGCGCGCCAGCAAGGGTCAGCCCGGCTGCCAGGGTCGGGAAGCGCCAGTCAACGCCGCGCCCGGCGCGCTGTACGACAAAGCCGAGCATGGCGCCCAGAAGCACCGTCATCCACGGGAACACGCGATTCAGCAGCGAAGAGAGCATTATCCAGAGCATCGAGAACACGATGATGGAAATGAGCCCGCCCACAGTGGCATTGCGCAGCGATTGCGCCCGTACGAGGCGCCCGCCGTCCGCCGCCGTGACGTCGAGTCGCTGGCCCGTGCCGTGTTTTTTGCGTAGCCGTAGTGGCAGCTGACTGGCTTTGTCTTTCATAGGGTCAGGCTCGTGAGGCAGGGCGCCCGCAATGCTAGACTTCCGGCGAACCGCAGACGATAACAGAAGAAATCGGAGCATGTCCGACAACAACAAAACTGTACTCATTTCCGGCGGCGCCTCCGGTATCGGGCGCGCGATCGCCGAAAAGTTCCTCGCCAGCGGCGCGGCCGTGCATGTCTGCGATGTAGACGAGGAGACGCTCGAGGAGTTCAGCTCGGCCAATCCTGGCGCTACGACGACGATGGCTGACATCGGCAGCCGCGAGAACGTCGACCGTATTTTCACGGACCTGCGGCAGCACCACGATCACCTCGACGTCCTCGTCAACAATGCCGGCATCGCGGGACCGACGGCGCCCGTCGAAGAACATGACGAGGATGCTTGGGAGCAGTGTATCCGGGTCAACCTCTCGGGCACGTTCTACATGACCAAACGCGCTGTGCCATTACTGCGCAAGGCAGCTAACGGCGCAATCATCAATATCTCGTCAACGGCTGCACTGCACGGCTACCCGCGGCGCTCCGCTTACGCGGCGAGCAAGTGGGCGATGATCGGGCTGATGAAGACCTGGGCGATGGAACTCGGGCCCGAAGGAATTCGCGTGAACGCCGTCTGCCCGACGAGTGTCAGCGGGGCGCGTATCGACGCGGTCATGGAGCGAGATGCAAAACAGCGCGGCGTTCCCGTCGAACAGATACGCGACGTTTATCTGCGACAGACCTCGATGCGCACCTTCATTTCGCCCGAGGAGGTCGCTGACACGGTGCTGTTCCTCGCATCGGACAGCGCAAAGAGAATTTCCGGGCAGGCGATTTCCGTTGACGGCCACACCGAGGGCCTCTCAAACTGGCTCGACTAGGGCCCAGGGAGCTTCCATCATGCGCGCAGCATGGTTTGAACAATTTGGCGCGGCACGCGAGGTACTGCAGGTTGGTGAACTCGACAAACCGGAAGCCGGTCCGGGCGAAGTCCTGGTCAGGGTTGCGACGAGCGCTATCAACCCATCGGATGTCAAGAAACGAGCGGGCTCCTTCCCGAACCTGCTCGATAACGGCCTGGTAATTCCGAACAGCGATGGTGCTGGCGTCGTCGAGGCTGTCGGGGACGGAATCGAGACCAGCCGCGTCGGCGAGCGCGTATGGCTCTACCAGGCACAGTACGCGCGACGCTTCGGCACGGCCGCCGAATACTTAGGTATAGATGCGCGCCGGGCGCCGCCACTACCGGCGGCAGCCGGTTTCGATGTCGGGGCATGTCTCGGTATTCCGGCCATGACCGCGCACCGTGCCGTGTTTGCCGATGGCGACGTAGCAGGGCAGACCGTGCTTGTAACCGGCGGTGCCGGGCGCGTTGGACACTACGCCGTGCAGTGGGCAAGCCGCGCCGGCGCCACGGTAATCGCTACTGCCAGCAATGACGAAGATGCGGCGGCCTGCGTGCAGGCTGGCGCACACCATGTCGTCAATCATCGCGATGACAACTTCGCTGCCGCCGTCATGGCAGCATCGGGCGGCGAACCTGTCGACCGCATCATCGACGTCGAGTTCGGCGCTAACCTGCCGACATCGATCGAAGTGCTGCGCACCGGCGGCACAATCGCAACCTACTCATCGACACAGGTCACCGAGCCAAAGCTGCCGTTCTTCCAGATGATGTACAAGGATATTACGGTGCGCATGATCATTGTCTATGCGATGCCCGAGGATGCCAAGGAACTGGCAATCGCCGATATCGACATGGCGCTTTCGGCCGGCGAACTGCAGCATCGCATCGCGCACACAATGCCCCTCGACGACATCGCCAAAGGCAACGAGATAGTGGAACAGGGTAGTATCCGTGGAGCGGTCATCCTGACCCTCGACTGACGCGAGACAACGCATGGAGCAAAGCCGAATCGACTGGCCCAGTTTCGGGCTCTGTGCTGCGATACTCGTATCCGCCAGTATTCCGCTGTTTCTGTATCCGGACGCCTCGAACGTGGCGCTTGAATCGCTGTACAACTACATCACGCGGGAGTTCGGCATTCTCTACCTGCTGGCCAGCGTCGCGGCGATCAGCTTCCTGGCATGGCTCGCTGGCAGTCGCTACGGCAAAGTCCGACTCGGCGAGCCCGACGAGCGTCCTGAATTTCGCGAGATCAGCTGGGTCGGAATGTTGTTCTGCGCCGGCGTCGGCGCAGGCATGTTGTACTGGTGCGCGACCGAGTGGGCTTTCTACTATGATGCGCCACCATTCGGTGCCGCGCCGCGCAGTGTCGAGGCCATGGAGTGGGCTTCGACCTACGGGCTGTTTCACTGGGGATTTACGGCCTGGGCCTTCTATTGCCTGCCGACCATTGCGATCGCGTACCCGTACTACGTCAAGAAACTCGATGTGCTGAGATTCAGCGTCAGTTGTCACTGGTTTCTCAAAGGCAAGGAACACGGCCCGGCCGCGCGCGCGATCGACTTCCTCTTCATGATCGCCTTGCTGGGCGGCGCAGCATCGAGTCTCGGTTTCTCGACGCCGATGATTGCAGCGTGCTTCGGCTGGCTCCTCGATATCGAGGCCAGCGATGCACTCGAGATCGCCGTCGTCTGGCTTTGCATATTGCTGTTCTCGCTGAGCGTATGGCTCGGGCTAAAGAAAGGAATCAAGCGGCTGAGCGACATCAACGTTGGAATGGCGTTCGGTTTGCTGCTGTTTATCCTGATCGCCGGCCCAACCGCGTTCCTGCTCAAGACCAGCCTCAACAGCCTCGGGGTCATGACGCAAAATTTCATTCGCATGAATTTTTGGACGGATCCGTTTTCGAATTCGGGCTTCGTTGAGGCCTGGACCATTTTCTACTGGGCATGGTGGATTGCGTTTGCGCCCTACGTCGGACTGTTCGTAACTCGTATTTCGAGAGGCCGGACGATCCGGCAAGTCGTATTCGGCATGTTGATATGGGGTTCGCTCGGCAGTTGGCTGTTCTACATGGTGATGGGCAACTACGCGCTGTTCCTGGAGACCACCGGGACTGTCGACTTCACGGGCATCATGAGCTCGGTGAGTGGAAACGCCGCCATCGTCGCCATGCTCGAGCAGCTACCCCTGGCGGCAGTCGTAATCGGCCTGTTCTCGCTGATCGCCCTCGTGTTCGCCGCGACGACTTACGACTCCGCGTCGTACACGCTCGCATCCAGCGCGACGCTGCACCTCAGGGCCGGCGACGACCCCGCGCGCTGGCACCGTGTTTTCTGGGCGCTCGCCCTCGGTCTTATGCCGGTCGCGCTCATGCTTATGGATAGCAACCTGCGACCGATCCAGGTAATCCTGCTGATTGTTTCGCTGCCGATCCTGCTCATCGGTGTGCTGATGTCCGTCTCGCTCGTAAAAACCTTGCGAGCGGATCAGTCAGGGTGCTGAGCGGCGGTTAGAGCTTCGCACCGAAAACTGGATGGCGAAATCCGGCGTCGCATCGGAAAGCGGATCCTCGGCGATCGCCAGCGCCAGGGAAAGGCCCTGTTTGGGAAGGTGGTAGTCCAGGCCGATGCCGAGCTGGAATGTGTCGCCACCGAGTTTGTCGACATCGGAATCGTAGTAGTTGCCCTGGGCGTATACCTGCACGATGATGCCGAGGCGTTCCATGGCCTGCAATTTCGCGGCGACGCCACCGAACGGCACGCTGCTCTCCTGTAGTTCGGGCAGCACGTCCCCGTCGCCGAGCGCTAACATGCCGACGAACCCGGTCAGCCCGAGATCGCGATTGAACAGCGTGGTCCTGGTCGACGCATACAGGCCGGCCGAAAAGTCCGTTGCCCCGCTGCCGTGCAGGTCTTCCTCGTCGCCCGTGGGCAGTTTCACGCTCGTACGAATCGCGAGCGCGTGGCCATCATCTGCGCCTGCCTCCCTGAGCGGTATCGCAGCAGTCAGCTGAATATCGCCGAGACCGGAGGTCGACGAGGTAAGTTCGTATTGCGTGACGCCATCCCTCTCATAGAAAAATTCGAGCTGGTCCTTGGGCCCGGCCCGGTTCGAGTTGGACACGCTGAGGACGTCGTGCCACTCCTTGATGATGTTGTCCAGAAAGCCTTCCTGGTGGCTGACGAAAGGCAGGTCGACGCCCACCTCGAGATGTTGCCAGAGACGATGCCGTAACGACACGGTTAGCGCGTAGGTTTCGCCATCGACCTTGAATGATTCGTTCGCGTTTTCGCCCGCGTCCGCATGATTGGTCAGCTCCGCGGCGATGTCGAACTTGAGCCTGCCTTCCGACGCGAGGGCTGCGGACTGAAACGTTGGCACGCCGAAGATCTGCAGGAACGGATGATGGTTGCGAAATGCCAGCACATCCATGGTGTCATCGTCGGCGCTGACGGGTAATGGATGTATGAACAGGACTGCAACGAATAGCGCGACACCGCTCGCTCGCAGGCTGTATGTGCATGACTCCATTGCCAATCGCTCCTCTCTGGCTTCGCGTCGAATCCCGTCGCGGCTCGCGACCAGCGCACAAGTGTCTGGCAGGCACATGACGATTGCAAGAATCCCGGCGTTGCTCCCGGCGTATCTTCGCGATCCGCGGAAAAACATCGGCTGCATCCACCGTGGGCGAAACCTACCGTAGTTACAGGATCACACAAATGGTAGGGACACCATGAAAACGAAACTGACATTACTACTGCTCACCTTAGTCGTCGCATGTGTTATCGCGACACAGTTAGAACGCCCGGACACAACGCCGTCGTCGCAGGCGGCAACGCCAGCAGACGCGCCTGCCAAACTACCTGCAATAGTTGCAGAAGAGGATTCGTCGGAACCGGACTCCGTCGCCGCGCCTGAGCCGCCCGCGACCGAAATGGTCATGGGCATCGAGGTCAGGAAGGACCGTCATTGCTCGGTGCAGCGCCACTACATCGACCTTGGTAACGGCACCGTTACCGACGCCTATTCCTGCGTACCGATCGAAACCGCCGTCGGCGAGTACGATCACTACAGCGACGACGAACTCAGGGTACTTTCTTACAACGACGCACGCGCGGCCAGCGTGCTTGGCAAGCGACTGGTCGAGGTCGACCTGGCGGAGTCTCGCCGGCTGCTGCTGCGTGCCGTCGCCCTGAAGCCCGCAAACCTCGATCCCGTGATGTGGCTTGCTGCACAGGCCTACAGCCTGCGGGGTGAAAGCCCGGCCGCACAGAGCGCCAGAGCGAATACTTATGTGCTTACGCGAACGGCTCAGGCAATGGGCTCGGCAGTCGATGTCCAATGGATTCTCGAGGACCTCGACGGCGCCGGCTTCGGGGAAAAGGAAATCGCCGTGCTCGATGAACGTGTGCGGGAGAATCTGCGGCGAATTCGTGAGATTCAGCTCGAAATCTACGGTGAAAGCCTTGTCGATGAGGTGCTGCTATGAAGAGCCTCATATTGACATTGATGCTGTTGCTCCCGTCGCTCACCAATGCCCAGGAGTTGCTCAATATTTACTGCGAGGACTGCCGGGACCTCACCGAGTATCCCGAGGACGCACGCAATTTCAGCTACAACCAGTTCTTCGGAACGCAGCGCTGGCTCACGCCAAGCCAGGCGGACAGGTTCCAGATTACCGACAGTTACGGCAATACCGTCACGATCGACTTGAATGCCGAGCTACAGGTCGGCCCGCTCTCGCGAATACTCGGCTCCATCGCTCGGCGGTTCCTCGAGTTCGGCAGCGCCGAGACGCTCGTCGTCGAGGGGCTCATTGTCCAGATTCGAGTGATCTACAGGAACCTCGACATTGTCGTCTACAGGTTCCTGACCCGCGATGTCGAGGGCGACCTGCCGGTAGGTGCCGGCAACACACGCCGGCCGTCGTCTTCCGCCGGCGGCAGTGGTGGCGACGGCGATAGCGATTTCGGCGACGCGGCTGACTATGAGTATGAGGACACTATCGAGGATGAAGACGGCGATATCGAATGCGAGGACTGTACGCTGCGTCCGATATACCCGGACGGCAGCCTTGGGGACGAAGTCGATATGCCAACAGAGAGAGAGTGGGAGGAAATTCGGGAGCTCTAGCCAAATCAAGTGCCGGGCGCGCAGCGTGTGCGCGCCCGGTTATTGTTTGTCTCGAATGATACGAATGACAGCGGCTTGGAAATCGAAACAGAGCGGCTACCAAGGCAAAGTGGCGAAACTAACCAGAATAATAAACGCACAAACGAAAACCCCGGACAGTCCACGAACCAGCACCTTCCTAAGTCGTGCGCGTAGCTCGCTTAGTTCGGAGAGATCTTCGTCGAGCAACTCGCCCGCGGACACGAAGTCAACCTGACCGAGCAGGTCGCAAATGCGTTCGTAAGAATCATAGAAGGCTTGGTTTGCCGCTTCGTCGTCACCACGATTAACCAGCTCGCAGACTTCCAGGAACGCCTCGTCGCAGGCATAGAACTCCGGCTCGTTAGCAAACGGACTTGTCAGCTCACGATCTTCAGCAATGTTGAGTCCCTTTTGAGTCATACAAATTCGCCCGCTTAGTGCGCTTGGGTGAACTATAGGCGGCGACTGGAGATCTGGCGTTGACACGGTTCACTAAACAACCGTCTCAAGATTATGTCTACTGACCCAATGGTCTTGCCTGGGTTTGGTGGACACCTGAGCGGCCGGTTACGTGAAAAGCAGACCGTCATGGGCGCCGGCCGGCTGGGGGTCGGCTGTCGATCATGATTTCCGCAGCCAGGGACAACGAGCGAAATACTCATTGGTTGCGGGGTCAATCCAGATCTTCTTATCTTGGACGTAGCGCGCTATGTCCGGTCGGTGTGTCTCCCACCAATCGATCTCTTCAGGTGACGCAGACAAACCATCGTTGCCCCACCTCTCGCAACACTTGCCGCATGAGTTGCAGTTCTTCATTTGCCTAGAATACACGACACCATTGGACAACAATGACATCCGTATATTTCGGAGCATGGACGTTTCAGCCGGCTTGGGGGGTGATTGAGGCGTGAAGCGGATGTATGCTGCTTCGCGAGTTGGCTGTGATTGTTTTTGAGGCTCAATATGCTGCTTGAAGGATCCTGTCACTGTGGAGGTGTGCGGTTCAAGCTTCGGTCCACCCATCCGTATCCCTTCAACCGCTGTTATTGCTCAATCTGTCGCAAGACATCGGGCGGAGGTGGTTATGCCATTAATCTGGGCGGCGATTTTTCATCACTTGAGGTATACGGCGACGCCAACATCAGCGTGTACTGCGCCATGATTCATGATGAAGAAACCCGTAAGAGTGAGAAGAGTCCGGCGCGGCGGCACTTTTGCAAGGTATGTGGCAGTGCACTCTGGATATGGGACCCACGCTGGCCGGAGCTGGTGCACCCGCATGCATCGGCCATCGATAGTGAGTTGCCGGTACCGCCTGAGCGCACGCATTTAATGGTCGACTCAAAAGCGCCTTGGGTAGAGTTGCACAACGGTCGGAACGACAAGGTGTTCGCTCGATATCCTGACGAGTCGATTGCTTCGTGGCATCAGCGATTGGGCCTCGAAGACCCCGATCAGTAGCAATACAGCTCCATGGCCGACCGAACTCTGACTGGCGGACAAAACGGTATGATCGTCGCTGGCATAATCAGGAAGCTGGTGCTTTCTGTGTCGCATCTTGAGGAGGACCAATCGAATGCCCGTCGAACTCAAAGTACTCGGATACGCTGCCCTGCTGCAGTTCGTACAGTTCATCGTCATGGCCATTCCCGTGAGCGTACAGCTCGGCGTCGCCTATACAGGCGGCAATCGCGATGAGCAAAAACAGGCGGCCGGCGTGCCGGGCAGGCTGAAGCGCGCGCTCGACAACCACTTCGAGGGGCTGATCCTGTTCACAATCGCTGTCTTGGTGGTCATTCTTGGCGATGCTAGTAACCAGCTCACTGAAAACTGTGCCTGGGCGTATCTCTGGGCACGCGTGCTGTACGTGCCCGCCTATGCTTCCGGGGTCTTCCTCGTCCGGTCGTTGATCTGGAGCGTTGGGTTCATCGCAACGGCGGTCATGCTAATATCTGCTCTTGCCTGACCAACGATCGATCTCCGACATCACATTAGGTTCGAACAGAACGCTACGGTCAATACGGCAGTATTCGTATGGCTGCAAATAGGTCTTGCTTCGGGAGCCCCGAACTAAACCAAAGCGCGGCTCGTGATATCGTCTCCAACACGAGATTTGCTGAGGTGACTACTATGCTGAGATACATTCCGGGCCTTGTGGGCGCAGTGACGGCGATGGTCGCTTTCCGCCTTTTGGGGATGCTCGACTTTTCTCTAAGGATTTTGATCTTTTTCGCTATGTACTTAGCGGTGACGATTTTCGTAGACAAAGCAATGACCCGTTACGGCAAAAAGGATTCGTGACTCAAGAACGTCAGGCATGGAGATGGTCTGGATGACTGCTTCTGCCCGTTAGGCGATGGTCGCCCAGTTCGAGCTATAATTTCCGCTACTGACCCAAGGCCGCCACTCGCAGTTTTGGCAACCTGGATTTACGCGGCTGACAACGGAGGATGTCGACGTGCCTATCCCAAATCGCTCACAACTGTCGGATCTTCGCGGCGCTACGCGTATGGTCATCGACGCGACAGATTCAGTCGTCGAGGTCGTCGAGAAAATGCACCGCACTGTACAGCTACAGCCTGGGCCTCTGGGCGATCCAGCAGCCGATCGGCCGAGCGGTATTGCCGGTCTTGTGTATCGCAGTGTTCGACTGAGCGTTCGTCTTGTTGGACGTGCTGTCGGCGCCAGTCTCACAGGTATCGCAACATTGCTGCCGGAGGGGGAGTCCTCGCCGGCTCGAGACGCATACCGATCTGCGGCGAACGGCGTGTATGGCGACTATCTCTCACGGACCGGAAACCCGCTGGCCATTGACATGAGTCTGTGGCATCGCGGCCAACGCATCGACCCGGACGATCCGATGCAGGGATTGGAGCAACGCAGCGACGCAGCACCCGCCAACAAGCTACTGGTGCTCGTACACGGGCTCTGCATGAACGACCGACAATGGAATCGCGACGGTCACGACCATGGCGCAGCGCTTGCCAATGAACTCGGATACCTGCCGCTCTACTTGCGCTATAACAGCGGCCTGCAAATCGAGAGCAATGGTCGCATGCTCGCAGAGACGCTGGAAACACTGATCGGGAATTGGGCGACGCCGGTGGATGAACTCGTGATCATGGGCCACAGTATGGGAGGACTTGTCGCTCGCAGCGCCTGCCACCAAGGAGACGAAGCCGGGCACGTTTGGCCGAAGCATCTTCGAAAGCTCGTGTTTCTCGGTACGCCGCATCACGGAGCGCTGTTGGAGCGCGGCGGTCATGGACTCGATGTTGTGATGGATTTGAGCCCTTACTCGATGCCGTTAACACGCTTAAGCAAGGCGCGAAGTGCGGGTATCAATGACTTGCGACACGGCAGAATCTCGGGAGGCGGCGATATCGTGCCTTTGCCGTCGGGCGTGAAATGCTATGCGGCAGCCGCAGTGCGTGCGGCAAAGCGCAGTCTGCTTAGCGAGCGAGTGATAGGAGACGGGCTTGTGACGCCCGACAGCGCGCTCGGACGACACCCTGACAGCAAGCGAATGCTGGCAATTCCGAAGAGCCGCCAGTGGGTCGGATACGGGATGGGCCACCGCGAACTCTTGAATCGTCCCGAGGCGTATGAGCAGATATCCAGCTGGCTGCAGGAGCCACAGTGATGCAAATGGCGTGCGACAACAATCTAAGTGACCTCTAAGGCAAACCACCAAACGTTACAGATCACGACCGGCCGCTCTGAGCTGCGCCAGGAGGTATTTTCATAGTGCCAGGAGGTATTTTCATAGTGTTTGCACTACCTCCTCGTATCTACGATACGAAATCAGCGGCAAATCGCAAATGAAAAACTGGCGATTCTAAAAAGGGGGTTTTTCAACAGAATAGGCCGAGTGCAGAAGTTAGCCAGGCAAAGAAATGAACGACTGCTTCACATCGCATAGCGGCCAGTCGAAGAATCTGAGGTAAAATGACGGCTCGTGATCCAAAGTGGATGCTCGACGAAGACTGCTCACGATTGGAAGACCAATGGGAATTACTGAAAACAAACAGGTCGTCCTCGACTTTTACGAAGCAGGAGCACGAGGTGACATGGATTCGTGTTTCGCACTTCTGGCCGATGACGTTTCATGGACCAACATTGGCTCGACGAAATTCTCGGGCACATACGCCGGCAAGCAAGCGCTTCTTGAAGGTCTTCTTGGGCCATTGTTCGGTCAGCTCAAGTCAGGTATCACTTCAAAAATAGAACGACTCGTAGCGGAAGGCGATATGGTGGTCGCTCAGACCTCTGGGACTGCAGAAACAATCGATGGTACCCCGTACAACAACACGTACTGCCAGGTCATTAGAATCCGCGGCGGTCAGATTGCGGAAGTAATGGAGTACATGGATACGGCGCTGATTGAATCCGTCTTTGGTGCTGATTAAGTAGCCATCAACAACAGACAGGGTGACCGCTTCTGGCTGAGCTGAGTTACGGATTGGTTTGACTCCGTAAAATCGCGCCGGTTGATTAGGAAATGTAATGTCAACGTCACTTCGCAATGCCGGAATTTATGTGCTAGCTGCTATCTGTGCGTTTATTCTTGTCTCTCGATTCGTCACGGTCGCGTTATTGATAACGCACGCGCGGAAGATAGAATCACGGCTACTGACCCAGAACAAACATTCGACTTAACACAATACTTCTCCCTTTTTCACCCTTGCTTGTTCGAGACACGAAATGTAGAAATACAGTACCGGCGGGTGTCCCGTCAGAACAAGAAGAAAGGAGTGCTCATGAAAAAAGCAATAAATGAACTGCCGACCCGGCTCGAAGCTGGTGGTGTCTGCTTCCAAAGCGAGGACTGGGGCGATACTAATGTCGCGCGTGTCCGGTTTCCTGCTGGCGCCGACGCTGCTCCGCTGCTCGAGGGATTACCTGACAATCTGTGCCAATGCCCGCACTGGGGGACTGTGGTCAAAGGTTCCATCCATGTGACCTATGCAGACGGCACTGAAGAAACGGTAAATGCCGGCGAAGCATACTACTGGCCGCCGGGGCATACGGTCAGAGTGGACGAGGATTACGAGGCAATCGAGTTCAGCCCAAGCGACCAAATGGGCGAGCTTATGAACCACCTTGAAGCGAAACTGAAAGGCTAAAAACGTCATCGTTTTAACGCATAGCCGCCGCTCGAGTGAAATTTGCACGAATGCATTCACGGAGGCAGTAGCCCCTGGTGGAAGACAAGAAACCCGAAACGCATCTTAGGGCTGAGTCCGAGGCAATGGATCGGCTGCGCGATCGAACTGACGAGCTCGAGCTGATCATCTCTGGCCTGACGATCTTCGCGTTGTTTTCGCTCCCTGGCTGGCTGTTTGACAAGATTGGCGACATCTACACACATCTGTCGACGAGTCTGGCCATCGCCAGCACCGTGGGCACCACGCTACTGGCAGGCATCAGCTACGGATTGGCCGCGTGTTTCGTCGTGCATCTGATGGCGCGCGCGTACTGGGTCGGACTTATTGGCCTGCGTACGGTTTTCCCTGATGGGATCAACTGGAGCAAGACGCCGGGTCTTGGACCGCTGAGCCGGCAGTACTATCGGGACACGCTGCCCGATCTCGATACCGTCATTCAGAACACGGACCGGCTTGCGTCATCGCTATTCGCGGTGATCAGCATGCTAACGCTGAGCGTGCTCTGGTTCGGCACCATTCTGGTAGTCATCCTGGTCGTGTCCGGCGCGGTCGGCGCCCGTTTCGGCCTCACCAACGCCGGGATGGGCATCGGCACGGCGGTGCTCCTGGTGGTATTCCTCGGCATACCAATACTCGTGTACTTACTGGATCGGCAACTCGCGTCGCGGGTACCTCGCCTTCGCGACGGCCGTCTCTTTGTGGGCCTGGTCCGGGTTCTGAGGCGCATCGCCGGGCTCGCCTACCCGCAGCGCCTCGTACTACCGGTGCAGCTGACTCTGCAGAGCAATACACGTCCGGTAGCCTTCTTCGTCGCGCTAATCCTCAGCATTATCGTCATAGTAGCCGTCGGCAATACCCGAGCTGCCGCATGGCGTAACTTCACGCTCTCCGGAGAGTTCGCCTATCTCGACACAACTCAGGTCCAGGAAGGATTCCGCAGCACGTACTACGAGGACATGCCCAGTCGGCTGGATCGTCTGCGCGGCTGGCCCCGGGTCGACAGCTTCAATCAAAGTGGCAACTTCGTTCGCTTATTCTTGCCGTATCAGCCGCTGCGCGACAATCTTTTGCTCGATCAACTCTGCGGCAGCGCAGAGGAGGCGCCGGACCGGGTCGCCTGCTTGCGCCAGCTATGGACGGTGGGCATTGACGGCAAGCCGGTATCGATGGCGAATTTTGAGCCTGCCGAGCGCGCAGACCTCGGAATGCGGGGCCTGATCGGTCTCGTGCCTCTCACCGGGCTAGAACCTGGCCTTCGTCGAATCGAGGTGGTCTGGAATCCGAGTGCGACCGAAGAAGCTGCTCCGCTGGACGATCGCTATACGCAGGTCAATAGCAGGTATGTCATTCCGATCGCGTTCTCGCCGGATTTCGAAATGTCCCTGGACTGACGCGTCGAGTATATGCGCGGCCACTCGGGATGTCGTCAGACCTGCGTTTCGAGACTATCTCCGGCATTTCCGCGTTTTGATTCGCGTCTCGCTATCAAATATATCGAGAAACAGAACGGCCCGACTAATGGCACCAACCACGCAAAGACCGCCAGGATGCTCCCGCCTGCCGACGGAGAAAAACTGCGGCCATAGACAAAAGTAACCACGCTTGCCAACAGAAAATGAATGACTATTATTTGACCGGCGAGTGTAAGGTTGATGTCCATACTTGGTCCTTATCGCATTTTTTTGACGGGCCGCTGCGGGGCAAGAGCTGCCATTCTAGATCAGACCAGTTGAAATCGCAGTCATCAGCGGAAATTATAGCGCGATCTTGGCGACTGGCGGCTTCCAGGGGCAAAGCGGCCAATCAGCTCAGCTCTGCGCGACCGGCTCAGGGCGTGAAGCGGAGACTCAAAAAGGAAGGGGGTCCCTTCGACCCCCCTCTTCGGACTAGCCTGGCGGCGCAACCTAATCGTCGCAGCCTTCATCCTCATTGATGCAGAAGCCATCTTTTTCGCTGAACGTGGCATTGTCGTCCTCGCCGATTGCACCGACCTCGATCTTGACCGGAGTATCGTCAGGGAGTGAGTCCAGATAGCTCATGGGAACTTCGATGGAAGTAGGTGCACTTCCGGAGATACGTACAGAAAACACCTCATCGCCGATGGGGTCACCATCATCTACGTCGGGTTCCATAACGACTTCCCACGCGGCTACAGCAACCGTACTCGGATCCGGAATAAGGTCGGATACTTCCGTTACTGTCTCAACGCCACATTTGTCGCACGACAATGGAGCGCATTCCCCAAGGTCGTACCCGCGCATCCAGGTGATAAAGGCACCATCGAAATCGAGGCCTGCCGGAGCAGCCGGCAAGTCATGGCTAAGTACAGTCTCGCCAAAGACTTTTTCACCGTCGTCGCCATCGACCCTGATGTCGTAAGTACCTTTCTCCCACAGCTCCAGGAAGTCCCGCAAACTAACGACTTCCTCATCTTCGTCAGCCCCCGGGTCGGGCCAGCACAGCGGCTCAGCACTCTCAAGGAATGTCTCCGTCATCTTTTGTTCACGCAACGGGCCAAAAGCCTTGTCCTCGAATACCTTGGCGCCATTCGGATCATCCATGCGGACTGAATTGGCATCGTCGGCATCGATCAGGAAATGAAAACCGATATCGCCATCAGTGGCATTGATTTCGATGAGAACCTTGCATTCACCAATATCGCCGTCCGATTCCGGACATGGCTCCTGCGCGAGAGCCTGGGACAAGCCTGTGAAGGCCAAGGCGATAATTGCAAAACGAAACGCTCCTTGTAATAAAACGCTAATCTTCTTCATTGATTGAATCTCCCTCTGACTCATGAGTTGCTTCTCAGTGTTTGTGAAACCGTCGGAATCACCATCCACTCATTTATATAGACGCGGTCAGAACGAAAAATCGGTCGCCAGCGCCGGTACTGGCAGCCCGGCGATCTTGGGGCCCTTCGTCGCGTCGCAGAAGGCGTGGCGGAGGAAGCGAGGACCCGTGGCTTTGCGTCCCTGACTTTGATCAGGTTTGCCTTTGTCAGGGCAAGAATCGGGTCAGAGGCAGGAGACAGTCAATTCGGGGATGTACGTAAATTAGAGGTGGTTTAAGCGCCGTTGGAGAGACTGACTATCTATATTGGGTCAGTAGCCATCATTTTAGCCTAAACCAGGCGACCGTCTCCTTACGCCAGGAGGTATTTTCATAGTGTTTGCACTACCTCCTCGTATCTACGATACGAAATCAGCGGCAAATCGCAAATGAAAAACTGGCGATTCTAAAAAGGGAGTTTTTCAACAGAATAGGCCACAAGCCGCCGCTGGCGCTTATCCGATTATTAGCCAAATTATGTAATCTTCCTGCAACCGTTTTGGTGAATCGGTCGTTATCCACCATTAAGGGCAACCAGCAGCGGCTCAGAGTATTGTGCACGGCCGCGATATTGCCTGAAGACCAGAACCGTCTTCTGAGGAGGGGTAACTTTGTGAATGACCATACCGACCCGTTTACCACACTTGAGCATTCTGCAGCGGATACGGCCAAACGTATCCCGAACACTATCTATCCGAATATCTTTTTGCCCAAGACTATCTACGAAGCGCTGCCCGTGGCCTATATTTCCGTTGGAGCGTTGTTCATTCTCGGCGCCGTTTATATCGGCATCAGTCACGGGCCAATGGTCGGCTACTTGGCCGTGGGTCTTTCGTGCATTCTTGCCGGTGCGACGGTGAATAGCATCCGCCGCAGAGAGCGGTCGAGGTAAGACAACGCTTTGGCTTGAGCTGACAGGGTCCCGGCCGAACCACACTGCTCACTGAATCGAACGTCGCCTCTTGACCAGAAGGTTCATTGCAGCTGAAATTGCCTGGGTCGCTGGAGTCGGCCACAAGCAGTCGTCGGTAGATCCTAGTCGCTCTTCGTGACTTCCCATTCGGCACCGCAGGATTGGCAATGACGGCGGTTTCCTTGCCACGGCAACGGGATGCTGAACAGGTGAACCGCAAGGAACGCGATCTTCCTGCTATTGGACATAGCCGTCGTATCTGATCCTCCACATTCAGGGCACTCAGGTTCACCTTCGCCATCTGACCTCGCGATCTCCGCTAACAGCTTACGCGCATCATTCGCACAACTGGCTCGGACTTGCAGCCGGATACCGCCCAGTGCATTGGACAATAGCCAATTCGCCGATGCATGGTTAATGCCCAATAAGAAGACGGGGATGCCTTCGGACTCAAGTTTGCCAGCCGCAATGTGAGCATCCGTCGGATGGAAGAAGCGATCAACGGTGGTCCAATTCGAGCCTTGAGATTCCTCTTGCATTTTGCACCGCGTGATAGGTTGCGGAAATGCCTCAAAGAGACGGCCGTCCGGAATGGGTCAGCAGCCGACATTCTACCGCGAAACACCGGGATGACCGGGGTAAGTCCAATTGGACATTGAAAGTGTCCACCAAACCGCAGCAAGATCTGAAAGCGGCCAGTCATCTCTGAATTGAGATAAGCGTGTAATCACACTCGCTTAACGATTCACGCCTCTCATAGTCGTGAGATAGCGACGCAAGGCAATGACGAAAATAGCGAGACCAAGTGGCGTGCCAACGGCAAGGGATATCCGCGCAATCATTCCTCCCAACGCGGGATTCTGCTTCGCAAGACCCAGCACTGAGGCTATTCCAATGGCCATTGAGACGAAGAAGGCTCTAGTAAGATAGGTCTGTATTGTTTCTAATGACATTCGATTGTCCGCGAACGAGAAAAGCTCCGACCCACTGTAGGGCAGTTTGGCTTCGCTTCTTCCTCGAGAAAAGGTTCAGGCACAAGGCTACCATTCCTCACTTGTGCAGCGGGCGACTCATGATCTTTGTGAAACGGTTGTGTGGCGCCGATGCGACCGGCCGCTATCCCCTGGAAGCTGCCAGCGGTCCCACATCAGAGCTTTATCTGCTTCCGTGTAGTAAATCCTCTTCCGATACTTCATCTGCAACATCCTCCTCTATATACTCAGAGACTAGGTGTTGTGTTCACTGGTTGAAACCGCAACCCAAAGCGGACGGTCAGCTGTTGCAGCAAACATGGACGACTTCCATGCAATTTGGCGACTAGCTTTCGCTTGTGGCTCTGCGGGAATGGAACTAGCCTGTTCGGATTGACAAGTCTCACTTCTGCTACGATAACATGCTTTCCAACATGCTCATTTTCCACCAGTACAGTAGGAACTCCTAAATGGCGCTGCTATCCCGTACACGACTAGTGCTGATCACACTACTGCCTTTCTTCTTAACGTCCTGCGGTGATGGTGACGATATTTCGCCACGGCTTGAATCGCTTGTGATCGTAGGTGCGAGCGGAACAATGTTCCCAGTTTTTGATTCAGAGATCAGGCATTACGGAGTTCGCTGCGACTCTTCTGACGTGTTGCAGATCACCGCTGAAGCTGCTGGTCAGTGGCAGGAGATTTATGCAGATGACCGCCTTCGGGCTCGGGGCAGCTTGGGATTTGAGGTCGTGAACCCCGCAGAGGATCAGGATATCGTCGTCACAGTGTCCCGAGGGGGTCGTGCCGAACGCTATACACTGCACTGTATTCCGAACGATGTGCCGGCTATCGAAGTTTTGGTATCAACGGCTGATGCGAGCGACGGTCTGTTGTTTGTAACGCCCCGATTTGTCGAGTCAGGAGACCAAAAGACATATTTGATGATCATGGACAACAATGGAGTTCCAAGATTTCAGCGAAAGATTGACGGGCGGGCTGCTGATTTCAAATTGCAGCCAAACGGACTGTACACCTACGCGTTAGGGCTTGGCCGCAATCAATTTGGAATTAACGATAGCGCCATTGTTGTTCTTGACGAAGCATTTGACGAAGTTGATCGGCTCACTACGGTAGGGCTAACTCAAACGGATAATCACGACTTCATTTTCACGCAAGAAGGGACCGGTATCTTCATTTCTTATAATTCTACGGTCCGGGACATGTCAGCGTTCGGTTTGTCCGTCGAAGAGGTTGTCGGCGACTCGGTAATCCAGGAGATAGACGAGAATAGGAATGTCGTTTTCGAATGGAGCTCCTGGGACCATATTGATGTTTCCGATTGTCAGCAGACAGGCTACCCGAGATTTCCTGGCGACTACGGACACTTAAACGCTATTAGCATAACCGAGGATGGCGATCTGATCGGCTCGTTTCGAGGATGCGCCCAAGTATTGAGAATAGATAGACCTAGCGGAGCTGTTGACTGGTACCTTGGCGGTAGCAAGAGCGACTATCTGATCACAGGTGATCCTTTTGGCGAGTTTTGCGGTCAGCACACCGCATGGCAGCTTGAAAACGGAAATGTGCTGATGTTCGACAACGGCAATTTTTGCTTGGGGGACCGAGAGACTTTATACGGCCAGTTCAGTCGGGCGGTCGAATACACGCCTGACCCTGAAACAGGGCAAGCCATGTTTGTGCGAGATTACTCGCTGGACGGCCTGTACCAAGCATTTACCAGATCCCAAGGGTCGGTGCAGCCGCTGGCAAATGGTAATTGGCTGATAGGGTGGGGGAACGGACCCGACATGTCAGTGACAGAAGTGAATCGGACCGGAGAAAAGGTGTTTGAAATGCGACTGGCCGTCGGAAGCGATATTGCTGTCAGCTATAGAGCCTTCAAGAGCGAAATTTCGGAACTACAATAATTTTCCAATGAACTTGCAAATGCCCGGCAAAAAGCATGCCGCATGCTTGAAAACAGTCCGATTCGGGCCGAAAGCCGTCTGTCACCAGCGGCTCGCTGACCGGCCGCTATTCGGAAAAGCGGCCGTTCAACTTCCGACACATTTAATCGTGCATTCTCGGTCGGATCGGCTGAGAATCAGTAGCTTATGCTTATAGTCCGATACATTTAATTGTGAAAAGACAAACAACCGCAGACGGGCTGCTTACTCAACAGTCACTGACTTCGCAAGATTCCTGGGCTGGTCTACATCCGTTTTTCGCAACACGGCAACGTGATAGGCGAGGAGTTGTAGCGGAACGGTATACACGATGGGCGCTATCATTCTGTCGGCATGCGGCATCGAAATGACGGTCATGCCCGGCTCACTTTCGATGCCGGTCTCGTCGTCGGCAAACACGTACAGCTGTCCGCCCCTGGCTCGCACGACCTGCATGTTGGACTTCAGTTTATCCAGCAACTCGTTGTTAGGCGCGACGACAACGACGGGCATCTCGTCATCGATAAGTGCCAGTGGGCCATGCTTGAGTTCACCTGCGGCGTACGCTTCTGCGTGTATGTAGGAAATCTCTTTGAGCTTCAGCGCACCCTCCATGGCGATCGGCCACATTGGCCCGCGACCGAGAAACAAGGTGTGCTGCTTGTCGGCGAAGTCCTTGGCCAATTCCTTTAGCTGGTCGTCCATCTTCAATGCCAGGTCCGAGGCTGCGGCGGCGTGCGTGAGGTTCGCTACAAACTCCCTCTCTCTTTCCTCGGACAGGCCACGATGTTTGGCCATCATCAGCGCCACGACAAGAATGGATAGTAATTGCGTCGTGAATGCCTTGGTACTTGCGACACCGATTTCGGGCCCTGCCTGCGTCATCATGACAAGATCGGACTCGCGCACCATCGAACTATGCGGGCTGTTACAGATAGTCAGCGAACCCAGGTAACCGAGATCCTTTGCCATGCGCAAGGCCTCCAGCGTGTCCGCTGTTTCGCCCGATTGTGAGAGCGTCACAAACAAGGTCTTCCCCGGTACCACCACGTGGCGATAACGGTACTCGCTCGCAATCTCGACCTGGGTGGGAACACCCGCTATCGCTTCAAGCCAGTACTTGCCAACGCAGCCTGCGTGATAGCTGGTCCCACATGCGACGATATGGATGTTCTCGACCTGGTCGAGCATCTCCACAGCTCGCGAGCCCAGTGACTCGGACATAACACGTTGATTCTTGACGCGGCCGTAGAGTGTGTCTGCCAGGGCGCTCGGTTGGTCATGAATTTCCTTGAGCATGAAATGATCGTAAGGCGCTTTCTCGGCAGACGCGCTGTCCCATTCCGTTTCATGGACTTCGCGAGCGACCACATTGCCCTCAACATCGACGATACGCACGCCATCCCGTCGTATTTCGGCAAGATCCCCCTGTTCCAGGTAAATGAATCGCTGCGTCACCGGCAACAAGGCCGGCACGCCGCTGGCAACATAATTCGCGCCGTCTCCAAGCCCTACAACGAGCGGACTCGCAACGCGAGTAACAACCAGTCGGTCGGGGTCTTCGGCATCTACTACCAGGAGTGCATATGCACCTTCGAATCGCTCCACGGCCTTGCCCACAGCCTCGACCAGGTCCAACCCCTGTTTCAGATAATCGTGGATGAGATGGGCGGCGACTTCGGTATCAGTTTCGGATTCGAACACGTACCCGCCGGCCTGCATCTCATCCTTGATGGGCTGAAAGTTCTCGATGATGCCGTTGTGAATCACAGCAACCCGGCCACCGGACACATGCGGATGTGCGTTTGCTTCCGTGACACCGCCGTGCGTTGCCCAACGCGTGTGCGCGATACCTATTTGGCCGGTCAGTGCATGCTGGGCAAGTTTCTCGTCCAGTTCGGCGACCTTGCCGACGGTTCGGCTCAACCCGAGCGAACCATCATCACCGACGACTGCCACGCCCGCGGAGTCATAGCCACGATATTCGAGGCGCCGCAATCCCTCGACGAGAATCGGAACGATATCTTGCTTGGCGACTGCGCCTACGATTCCGCACATTTACTTTTTTCCTCCCTTGACGGGCTTTTTCCAGCCTTGGACCGTAAATTGTTTCGCCCTTTCGAGCGTCAGCTTGTCGGCCGGCGTCGGCTTCGTGATTGTCGAGCCGGCACCGATAGTTGCGCCTTCGCCGATCTCGACGGGTGCGACGAGCTCAACGCCGGAGCCGATGAACGCACCATCGCCGATCCTGGTCTTGAATTTGTTGGCGCCGTCATAGTTGCAGGTGATAGTGCCCGCGCCGACGTTGACAGCTTTGCCGATCTCGGCATCCCCAATGTACGTCAGGTGATTGACCTTGCTGCCGTCATCGACGACGCTCTTCTTGATCTCGACGAAGTTGCCGACTTTGACATTGTCCTTGAGTTCGGCACCGGGCCGCAATCTCGAGAACGGCCCGATCTCACAGTTGCTGCCCGTCGTCGCACCTTCGACGTGGCAGTTCGAATGCAACAATGTGCCACGCCCGAGCTTGCTGTCTCGCACGAGGTTATTGGATTCGACAACCGTACCGTCGCCGAGTTCGACGTCACCCTCGAAGACGGCATTCACATCGATGAACACTTCCTTGCCGCAGGTCAGCGTGCCGCGGATATCGACGCGTGCAGGGTCCGCAAAACCGACGCCCTGCTGCATGAGCTCGTCGACGAGACGCGCCTGCAATGCGCGCTCTGCTTCGGCTAACTGTTTCTTGTCGTTGATACCCATTACCTCCACGGAGCTACCGGCCTTGATGCCGTGCACCCTTACTTTGTCGTTGACCGCCATGGCGATGATGTCTGTCAGATAATACTCGCCTTGTGCATTGTCGTTGCTTAGATTATCAAGCCAGCGCTTGAGCCTGATCGCCGGACACAGCATCACGCCTGTATTGATTTCGCGCACCCCTTTCTCGCTTGAACTCGCATCTTTCTCCTCGACGATTCGGCTGACGCTGCCATTCTCGCGGATTACCCGCCCGTAACCCGTCGGGTCCTCCATGTCGACGGTCAACACGGCCATGTCATCCAGCGGCGTCTCGCCCAAGAGTACTGCCAGCGTCGCTGGTAGCAACAACGGCACGTCACCAAACAGGACAAGCACGCGATTATCGTCCGGTGTGCCGGGCATAGCTTGCTGCATGGCATGCCCTGTACCCAGCTGCTCGGTCTGCAACGCCCAGCGCAGGGCCTCATCATCGATCGCGTCCTGCACGGCCTCGGCGCCGTGACCGTAGACGACGCAGATGTCGTCGGCGCCCAGTTCTCTCGAGCACTCCAGTACGTGCGCCAGCAAGGGTTTGCCGGCCAGGGGTTGCAGCACTTTCGGCAGGTCCGAACGCATGCGCGTACCCTGTCCGGCGGCAAGTATGACGATGCTTAAGCGCAAGCAAGTATCTCCAGATTTCGTAGCCTGCGAATGATACATGATGTGCAGGATTGCGAAGCTGATTCAGGTCTTGTTAATGCCCCTGGAGTAAGCTCACGGCATGCGATATATCGGCATATTCGGCCTGCTGTTGCTCGCCGCCTGCAACGGCGAGATCTACACGCGTGACGGCGTCACCGACGGGGACGCTTTTTACCTCGCGCCGCGCGCCTATGAGGACGACGATCCGGCGCTGCAAAGCTGGGTCGCCTACAGCCTCATGAAAAGCACCTGCCAGCTCGAGATCGGCGGCCCCAATCCGGCGCGCGTGAGCGACTACGGTTGTGAGTTCACGGCTCGCCAGCACCTTGTGGAAACATGGGAAGAGCAGCGCAGCGAACATCCCGGCGCCTCCGACGCCTACCTCGATGACCTGCTGGCGGTTCGCGAGGCAGGGTTTCTCGACGAGTACACCGTCCGTTACTTCGGCCGGAGGAACTGGCAGGTGCCAGCCGAGGTTCGCGTCGCTGACTTCCGTCGCTGGCAGAGAAAGCACCTGAGCCACCACCGCCCCGAGACGCGCATTATCGGGTCGTGGGGCTACCGCGAGCTGTAGCCAAGCTGGAACAGGTACATCGGGCCGTCGAGAGTCCCGGCATTCGGGCCCAGCACCGGCGTTATGTAAATATCCTCGTCACGAACGGTCTCGAAGTCCACGAAATGAACCTCGAAGCCGAGCGACAGCCCGCTGCTCTTGCCCGGTCTGCTCGCCCAGCTGTCCCAGCTTATTCCGACGAAAGGCCCTCCTGCGCTGTCTTCCCAGCTTTCGAATTCTTCGTAGCTATACGAGAAATAGTCGTCTTCGACCTGGCTCATGTCGATAAGGTGATAGGCGTAGCCCGCGTCGAGCGAAAGGCCGCGTGGCGCGCCCGGCATCCATTTTGCTGAGAACGCGACATAGCCGTCGCGGCTTATGAGGTCTTCGAAATCACCCTGGATATCGCTGCCGTGCGACAACAAGCCGCCCTCGACACCCACGAGCAAATCGCCCCTGGCGCCCGACGCGACCGGCCAGTGCGCGCTACCGCCAAGACCGAAACCAACCTCATCGAAGGTGCCACCCGCCGACGGCAAGAGATCGTTAAGACCGGACCAGTACGTTGCCGCGAGCCAGACTTCCCAGCGCATCTTCGGGAAGTCTTCCTCCTGGGCCGCTGCGTTTGCGCCCGCGAGCAGGCTACCTGCTACGAGGATTAGTAGCGAACGTCCTACACGTGTTGTTTGCATCATGTCTCGCCCCTCTCATCGAGTGGTTCGCCCCATAGCAATACTGGAGCCTTCCGCTGGCAAGAGACTGACGCTTTGCTGAGATTTTCCTGATGACTACACGATGGCCGCGCGTGCGGCCCGGAATTACGTGGGTACTGCTGCGACTAGCGCTTGCCCTTGAGCTTCTCGGCCGCGCGGTAGCGCGCCTGCGCTTCGGCGAGTTCGGCCTGGGCGCGCGCCACGTCGGTCTCGGTCGACGCGCCCCTCAGCGCTTCTTCGGCCTGTCGTTGCGCCTCGAGAGCGGCCGCGCCGTCGAGCTGGTCGCCGCGCAGCGCCGTGTCGGCGAGGATCGTCACCTGGTTGGGCTGAACCTCGAGCATGCCGCCCGTGACGTAAATGGTTTCCTCGTTCCCTTCGACATCCTGCACACGCACTTCACCCGGCCTCAACGTGGTCAGCATCGGCGCGTGCCGTGGCGCAATGCCGACCTCTCCCATGGTCGCGGGCGCGAACACCATGGTGGCTTCCCCGGAGTGAATCTCACCTTCCGCGGATACGATGTCGACTTGAATTGTGGCCATGTCGTTATCTCTTACGTGAAGTTCTTCGCGTTCTCGACGACTTCGTCGATTGTGCCGACCATGTAGAACGCCTGCTCCGGAATGTGGTCGTAGTCGCCTTTGACGATGCCGTTGAAGCCGCGAATCGTCTCGGCCAGCGTCACGTACTTGCCGGGAGAGTTCGTGAAGACCTCGGCGACGAAGAACGGCTGCGACAGGAAGCGCTGGATCTTTCGCGCGCGGTTGACGATTTCCTTGTCTTCTTCGGACAGCTCGTCCATGCCGAGAATCGCGATGATGTCCTGCAATTCCTTGTAGCGCTGCAGTACGGCCTGCACGCCACGCGCGCAGTCGTAGTGTTCCTGGCCGATGATCAGCGGATCGAGGATTCGCGAGGTCGAGTCGAGCGGATCAACAGCAGGGTAGAT
>CAMYOJ010000030.1:27083-59418 GCA_947259985.1 uncultured Woeseiaceae bacterium | reverse complement strand
GTCCAGCACCTTTGAAAATGAGCTGCCCTCCTCGCCCAGTCGCCGTTGCAGGGTCCTCACGCTGACGCCGAGTTCCGCCGCGGTGCGCCACAGATCGGGCCGACCGCCCGGCAGCATCGACCAAAGGGTGCGGCGTACTGCTTCGACCATGCTTTCATCGCGATCTTCGAGAGGATTCAACTTTATGGTGGCGAGATCGTCGAGATACGCGACGAGTGTTGCGTCGGGTGCCCTCGTCGGCAACGACAAATGCTCGTGCGAGAATTCGACCCGAGCAACCGATTGCTCGAAGTTCAGCGGGCATTCGAAATAGGATCGGTACTCGCCTGACATCTCTGGACGCGGCCCGGGCAAGTCGACACGCACCGGATTCACGTGAGTGCCGGTAATGTCCCGGGCCAGCGCGACGAGCAGCGCTACGCCTGTCTCGACCGGGTGCCTCAGCGCAACGAGCGCCGGATGCACCTTCCAGGTTATTACGGTATTGGCACCTGTCTGATCGACTTCGAGTTGCACAGCCTCGGAAATAATGCTCACGTATCGAGCAAAACGGTGCAACGCACTGTAGCCGTCGCGGCTATGAAAAATTGCGTAACCCACCAGGCCGAGCTGCTTCGCCTTTACAGAAGCGGCGACGTGCAGGCCGAGGGCCGGATCGCCAAGAGCTTCGTCGACGGTACGCCAAAGCCGTACCATCTTCGCGGTCTTGATGCGTGAGTCGGGATCTTCGAGGAGTTCTTCGGACAGTCCGGCGTTTCGTATCAGCCGCGCGCGATCCAGTCCCTGCTGCGCGGCGTAGTCAAGCAACAACAGAGACGTACGGGCAAGCTGCGTAATCTCGTGACTGATCATCGGGGCACGTGCGAATTTAAGGAGGCATTTCATAATACCCCAAGCAATTGCCACATCGAGCCCGGGGACACACATGGTCAAAAAAACCTATTACGACGACAGTTATCTGCGACATTTGTCCGCCAACGTCACGGCCGTCGACGGCGAATGGGTCGAACTCGACCAGACCATCTTCTATCCACTGGGTGGTGGTCAGCCCGGCGACACGGGCACGTTTGTTGCGCCTGGCCGGAAGACGTTCCGCGTGGTCGACACGCGCAAGGGCGATTCGGCTGAGCATATAAAGCATCAGCTTGAAACGGCAGACCATGGACTCGCGCCAGGTGACACGGTTGAAACCGAGATCGACTGGGAGCGACGCTTCAGTCACATGCGCATGCACACGAGTATGCATTTGCTGGGTTCGCTGATTCCCGTTCCTGTAACGGGCGGCTCGGTCGGTGCAGAAAAGAGCCGTCTCGATTTCGATCTCGGAGAACACCAGATTGACAAGGAAGACCTGACGACGCGCATGAACCAGCTCGTCGCAGAAGCGCATCCTGTCGTCTTCGGCACGATCACCGAGGCCGAACTCGATGAGCGGCCCGAACTCGTCCGCACGATGTCGGTGCAGCCGCCGAGAGGGGCTGGCGATATTCGCACGGTGCGCGTCGAGGACGTCGACTACCAGCCTTGCGGCGGCACACACGTCAACAACACGAGTGAAATCGGTGCTGTACGTATCAGCAAGATCGAGAACAAGGGCAGGCGCAATCGTCGCGTGCATATAGTGTTCGACTAGGTTTCCGACTGGTTCGGCCTGCGACCGAACTTGTGCGTTCTGTCGCGGTCCATTCACAATCAATGTGGAGGAATACGTGCGCAAAGCTCTTTGCATCCTCGTGGCCGTCGTCCTGTCGACGCAATCGTCGGCAACCTCACCGGCTGCGCTCGTAACGGAGGCAGAGATACCGGGCGCCACGCTGCGCATCACTGTGCTGCAGCCAGTCGATGACGAGAAGGCGGCGGAACTCGTAGACTGGTTACGCTCGGCATCGACGAACGTAAGCCTGGCGTACGGGCGCTTTCCGAATCCGTCGACGACCGTCATCGTGCAGCCGACCAGTCGCTATTCCTGGGGTGGCAAATCACCCGTGCCATTCGGCCGCGTGATGCGCGATGACGGCGAGAGGGTCGAACTGTATGTCAATGTCGATCGCCCCATCGAAGACTTCTATGGAGACTGGACGGCGACACACGAGTTCAGTCACCTGATGCTCCCTTACATCAACTCACGCAACAAATGGATATCCGAGGGCTTTGCGAGCTACTACCAGAACGTCCTGATGTCGCGCGCCGGTCACTACACGGACGCCGAAGCCTGGAAAAAACTGTCCGACGGATTCGAACGCGGCCGCCGCTCGCGACCCGAACTGTCTCTCAACGAGGCCGCGGAAGCAGGTGTGCGCCGCGCGCGCATGAAAATCTACTGGAGCGGCGCCGCAATTGCGTTGCTCGCCGACGTGCAATTGCGCGAACGTTCGGGCGGCCGCGAATCGCTCGATGCCGCTCTCGACGACCTGCAACGTTGCTGCCTGCCCTCGACTCGAACCTGGAGCGGTCCCGAACTGTTCTCGAAGCTCGACTCGTTTGTCGAAGAGCCCGTTTTCATGCCCCTCTACCGACGCTATGCGAACCGTGCCGGCTTCCCGGACGTAGCGCCCGCGCTGCAGCGTCTCGGCGTCGAGATCAACGGCAGCACGGCGCGTTTGCGCGAGGACGCCGAGCTGGCTTTGATCCGTGACGCCATCTCGCATGGAGCCAACCAATAAGGCGGAAACTACTTATCGGCAGAGCACCCGGATAGTGACAAACTGGCGCTGCAATCGTGAGGAGATCAGGCATGAACGCAAAACTCCTATTCAGCGCAGTAGTCGTCCTTATCTGCACGCAATTTTCCGCCTGCGGTCGCAGCGAGGTCAGCTTCGCGACAGACGTCCAGCCGATTCTCGAAGTGGCCTGCCTCGAGTGCCATACCACGGCCGGTGAAGGCACCGCTGCCAGCGGTTTTGCCGTCGACGACTACGACAGCGTCATGAAAGGCACCGAATTCGGTCCCGTTGTCGTTGCGGGCAGCAGCATCTCCAGCACGCTTTACATGGTTATTGCCGGCAAGACGGACCCCGAGATCCGCATGCCGCCACACCATGAGGAAGCCTGGGCCGAGGGACGTGGAGTCCCGCTCGCGGACGAGGAGATCGCGACCATTGCCGCCTGGATAGACCAGGGGGCGAAGAACAACTAGACCTCACTGAAAAGTCGTAACACTCGTCGACCGCGACTGTCGGCGACGGGGTCGATTGTGCGGTCTGAAGCAGTGGAGAACGATGGGTCCGGGGACCCTGATTAGCACGTATAACCCTGATATTTATACTGATTGACTAGTCCCGGACCCGGTGCAATAAACGTCCCATGAGCAGAAAAGGTACAGCTTCTGAAGCAGGTACATCGGGGAACTAGGCATGTCAGGCACAAATTCAGCAGGCGACACCAAGTACCTGTTTAAAAGGGATAAAACCTGGTGGGTGAAGCTCGCGGTGCCGCGGCCGCTCAGGGACGTCCTGGGCTACGACCTGCGGCAGTCCCTGCACACTCACGACATCGAAACCGCGCGTGAAGCGCGCTGGGCGACGATCGAGGAATTCCGCAACAAGATCGAGCAGGCCGGGCAAGCGGCCGCGCCAGGCACTACGGACACAGCGAAATCCGGGGACAAGGATATGCAAGAGAAAGCCGAACAGGGTCCTCTCGAGGTCAGTCAGCAGATCGTCGAAATCGTCAGCGACTCCGGTGAGGGCGCGCAGAAATGCGGCCAGATACTCGGGCTCGTTAGCGGCAAAATGGGCAACGGCGTCTGGACCGTCGAGATCATTCCCGCCGAAATCCAGCCACCCGCGAGAGAGCGCCAGGGCGCCAGCGGTATTCGGGTCCGCATGGGATCGAAGTACGTGACCAACATGGGCAACGAGGCCGACATGGCCGTCGCGTTCAATGAGCAGGTCCTCTACTCCCGCATCATGAACCGTGCTTACAAGAAGGGAACGGTCGTCCTTCTCGAAAACATGTGGGCCGCGGATCCCGACGAAAAGATTCGCAAGCAGTACGCTGAGGCGCTGGAGGACTTCGAGAAGCAGGGACTGATCGTTCACGAACTGCCGATCCAGGAGGAGTGCCTCAAGCTCGTCAAGGATCCTCGCAAGGGCAAGAACATGTTCGTGCTCGGGATGCTCTGCAGTATCTACAGCCGTGACACAGACAAGGCGAAAGAGGAGATCGCGAAGATTTTCCGGCGCAAGGGCGACAAGGTCATCAAGATTAACCACGACCTGTTCGATGCGGGCTACGGATTTGCACGCGAGAACATCGAGTACCAGTTCCGTATCGACACCGCCGAGGAAGATCGCCTCGGCTCCGCCGTCGTGATGAACGGCAACCAGGCAGCCGGTCTGGGCGTCATGGCCGCGGGCATAGAACTCGTCGCAATGTACCCGATAACGCCGGCGACGTCGGCCTCGCATTACCTCGCCGACGACTTTCATCTGACCGGCGGCTTCGTTCACCAGGCGGAAGACGAAATCGCCGCCGTGGGCTTCGCAGTTGGCGCGTCCTATGCAGGAAAGACCGCCTGTACGATCACCTCCGGCCCCGGCATGGCGTTGAAGACCGAGATGCTCGGTCTCGCCTCCATGGCCGAAGTCCCGCTGGTGATCATCGACGTGCAGCGCGGCGGTCCGTCGACCGGCCTGCCGACCAAGGTCGAACAGGGCGACCTGCTCTCGTGCCTCTACGGAATGCCGGGCGATTCACCCAAGATCCTTCTCGCCGCAGCCACGATCTCCGAGTGCTTTCACTTCGTGATTATGGCGCGCGAGCTGGCCGAAGCGTTCCGTACGCCTGTGATCATCCTGACCGACGCCAACCTCGCCACTGGCGTGCAGGCGATTGAGCGGCCGGCTGTTACCGACGAGTGGTTCGCGCCGCCCGTGGACCAATCAGCGTGGGACGAGGAAGTAGCTCCCTACAACTGGGACGAAACGACGGGGCTTTCAGAACGGCCGATACCGGGCATGCGTGGCGGCGAATACATACTCACGGGCCTCGCGCACAACCGCAACAGCAAGATCGCGTATGACACGGCGTCCAACCAGGAAGGCATGAACATGCGCAGCCGCAAGCTGGCAGCACTGGCGGACACGATGAAACCGCCCGAGATACATGGCGATCCCACGGGCGACCTTTTGATCGTCGGGTGGGGCTCGACCCTCGGTGCCATCGAGGAAGCCGTTGATCTCGCGAGAGCCGAGGGCAAGAAGGTGTCTTCAGTCCACCTGCGTTTCCTGTCGCCCCTGGAGCCCGGCCTCAAACAGATCTTCTCCGGGTTCAGGAAGGTAAAGACGATCGAGCTCAACTACAGCGACGCTCCCGATGCACCGTTAATCACTGCGGAGACGCGGCGTTATTCACAACTCGCGCTCGTTCTGCGCGCGCATACACTCCTGGACGTGGACTGCTGGTCCATCGTGCCGGGTCATCCGTTGTCACCGGCCACCATCGGCCAGGTTATCGATGAAACTATCGAAGATATGGAAGGAGCAGTAGCATGTTCGGCTTGAAAGGTGACTGGTCTCTCGACGTAAAAGAACGTTATTTCACGCTCGATGACTATTGCGGCGCAGAGCCGCGCTGGTGCACGGGCTGTGGTGACCATGGCATCCTGGCTGCCGTACATCGGGTCTGCCGGGACTCCCAGGTCAAACCCGAGAAGACCGTTGCCGTATCGGGAATCGGCTGTTCGAGCCGTCTGCCTCACTACATGAATACCTACGGTTTCCATGGTTTACACGGACGTGCACTGCCGGTCGCCTGCGGCATTAAATCGCGGCGCCCCGACCTGGATGTCTGGGTGGCGACCGGCGACGGTGACTGTTTCTCGATTGGCTGTGCTCACTGGATCCATGCGATGCGTTACAACATGGACCTGACCATGCTGGTGTTCGACAACGGCATCTACGGTCTGACCAAGAAACAGACCTCGCCCACCACACCGCTCGACGTGCCGACCAACACACACCCGTCAGGCGCATTGCTGCCGCCGCTGAACCCGCTGACCGTGACGCTGGGCATCACGAATGTCTCATTCGTTGCGCAGATCGTCGACTGGAACGCGCCACTGCGGCACGAGGTCATTATGAAGGCCCATGAGCACAAGGGCACAAGCTTCGTGCGCATCATTCAACGCTGCCCCGTTTACGTCGAGGCCATCGGCAAGAAGCTGCAGGACGAACCGGAGCGGATGAAGCTGCTCACGCACGAGAAGGGAGTGCAGGTTGATGATTCGGTCAAACGGCTGTTTCCGAATCATGCCGAGCATGACCCGTCGGATCTCGCGGCGGCCAGGGAGCTTGCGCAGGCCGAGGGCGTCTTGCCGCTCGGCATCCTGTACCAAAACCCGGATGCACCGTGCTACGACGCGATGTCCTCGATCGGTCTGGAGATGAGCGTCGACGAGAAACTGGCCGGCCTGAACACGGCACTCGATCATTTCGCCATCTAGCCCGGAGCAACAATGAACTCCGCAACGGAAAGCAAGCTCGACGGGAATGCGGTCAGCGACGCCGGGAAGGATCTCATCGACCTGCTGCGCCGTTTCCATTACGGCGAACCCGCGGCCGCGGCGCGCACGGCCATACCGAGTGACGACGTGCTGCCGGCCCTGCTCAACCCTTACCGCGATGCGTCGGCAATTCGCTACCAATACCCGCTTTACCTGTTCCCTCCCGAGGGAGCGACCGTGCTTTCGCAACCGCTCGGCGAGTTCCTGTCAGCATCGGTCGACGCATTTGCGCTCGGCGCGGAGGACGCGAGGATTCTCAGGGACAACCTGCCGTGGATCGAGCGCTATATCCGTCAGCGGCTCGAAGAACCCCACCCTGTGGATGCCCAGGCGACGTTCGAGGAGGCGGCGGCGGCATTGCAGGATCACCTCGGTCTGGACAAGAGCAACCGCGAAAAACTCGAGTCGGATCTCGACCGTCTCAGGAACAGCATCGCCGAAGGCGGCCAGTTCCTGGGCTACGGACCTTATGTGTCTTTGCACCTGTTGCTGCATGCAGCCCGTCATCGGCAGGGCCACGAGCAGTTTCGAAGTGACATCAGGAAACGTGTGCAGGGCTTGCAGGCATTGCTTGATGTGGAGAAAGCCAAGTCCGCCGAGGCCGAGGAACCTGCAAAGAGTAGCGCCAGACCGGGAGCGCAGTACTTCGACACAGGCGCCCTGTCAGGAATGCTCGAACAGCGCGCCCAGGGTTCGGTCGCAATGCCGCCCGAGCGTCGCGCCAGGATCGAGGGTGCATTGAACACGCTGCAGCAGTGGCAAGACGATCCGGTCGTCGTTCGATTCGTTGGCCGCCTCGACGACCCGTGGTTCAACGACTTGCCGATACTCGATGTTGTCGACAGCGACGAGCCCTGCATAAGTGCCGGCGAAGTCTTCAGACGCGAAGCCGACCGATACGCAGAGCTGTTTGCCGCGGCCAGAATCGCTGCGCTGGAGATCGACGACAATTACCAGCCCGAGGTACACGATTCGTGGTTTGCGAACTTCGACTGGCAGGCCTTTTCGCATGACGAAATGCAACTCCTGCCGCGAGTGGTTGCGCTGGTCTCCGCAGACTACCTGGCCGGTGACGGCTTGCCATCATTCTCGCGCCTGCTGGGATCGCGTCTTCCCGTACACGTGCTCAGCTGGATCCGCGCCTACGACAACCCGGCAGCGCGGCGTGGCGAAGATCCCTTCGATTCCTACCGCTTCGAACTGGGCTACTTTGGCATCGGACACCGCCAGGTCGTAGTCGCGCAGGCCTCGGCAGCCCGGCACGAGGACCTTCTGGCGGGATTCCTGTGCGCCCTGGACAGCGACCGCGCGAGCCTGCATCTGATCAATCGCGGTACCCAGACGCAAACGAAGCAAGCGCTGCTCGATCCCTGGTTCGTCGCGAGCGCGGCGCTCGAAAGTCGAGCGCACCCTTACATGCTCATCAACCCCGATGCAGGAGACCATGCCGCGGAACGCGTCAGTTTCGACGGCAATCCGCAGGCCGAACGCGACTGGCCCGTCGAGAAGCTGGAATACCGCGATGCCGATGGCGAACTCACCGAGATGGACCTCGCGTTTACGTTTGCCGACTACGCGTTGCTAATGCCGGCGCTGCACGGCCACTTCCGCACGGTGCCGAAAGGCTTCGAGTCAGCTGATCTCGTGCCCGTCGATCGCTACCTCGAACTCGAGGAAGAGTTGGCAGATCGTCCAGTACCGTTTGTTTGGGGAATCGACGGTCAGGGTGAGTTGATAAGGCTGGCCGTGTCGCGCGCCCTGGTGTTCGCGTGTCGTGATCGGCTGAACTACTGGCGCACGCTGCAGGAACTCGCCGGAATCCATAACTTCTATGTCGAGGAAGCCATTGACCGTGTCATCGCGGAACAACAGGCCGCCATCGAGGCCGAACGCGAACAGCTGAAGAAAGCGCACGAAGAGGAGCTCGAGAGCGTGCGGACGGAATCGGCGGGAGAAGCCATGGGGCAACTCGTCGACGTGCTGATGGGGGCCGACCTGTCCGAGATGATCGACACGGGCGGCGCCGTAGCCAGCATGCCGTCGAGTGAGACAGCGCCGACCCAGGAAGCCGCGGCCGCGGAGCTCGAACCCGAACCTGAGCCGGAAGCCGAAGAAGAATTGAGCTTCGACGAACCCTGGCTCGACACGGCGATGTGCACGACCTGTGACGACTGCATGGGCGTCAACAAGATGATGTTTGTCTACAATGACGACAAGCAGGCCATCATCCGCGACCCGAAAGCCGGCAGCTTTGCCGATCTCGTTGCGGCCGCCGAAATCTGTCCTGCCAAGTGTATCCACCCGGGCAAACCGCTGGATCCCAATGAACCGGGCCTTGAAGAGTTGATAGCCCGCGCCGCGCCGTTCAACTGATGAACAGTCTCCTGACAGCGCCCGCGATCATGGTCGGAATCGGCTTGTTCTTCGGCGCAATTCTCGCGATCGCGCAGCGGTTCCTGAAAGTCGACGAGGATCCGCGCATCGAGGCCACCAATGAGATGTTGCCGGGCACCAACTGTGGCGCCTGCGGACAGCCAGGTTGCCTGCCGTTCGCCGAAAAACTGGTCAGCGGTGATGTTGATCCCGGCCAGTGTACTGTCAGCACGGACGACACTATCGAAAGCATCGCCGAATATCTCGAAGTCGACGCGGGCCGGCAGGAGAAGCTTGTTGCAAGGCTGCGCTGCGGCGGTGGTGGTCTTCAGGCGCATCAGATCGCCGAATACCAGGGATTCGAAGGTTGCCGCGCTGCAGCCGTAGTCTCGGGTGGCGGCAAGGGCTGTGCCTGGGGTTGCCTTGGACTCGGTGACTGCGAAGTCGCTTGCACTTTCGACGCCATTCACATGAATGCGAACGGACTGCCACAGGTAGACACGGACAAGTGCCGCGCCTGCCCTGATTGCGTCGCTGCCTGTCCGAGAGACCTGTTCGAGCTCGTGCCGATCAAGCAAAACCTGTTCGTGCAGTGCAATATTCCGCTGGCGGGACAGGCGGCCACCCAGCTTTGCTCCGTGGCCTGTGACGCCTGCGGTAAGTGTGTTGCCGACGCTGCGCCGGGGCTGATTCGCATGGAAAATAATCTGCCGGTCATCGACTATTCGGCGGGCGGCCCGGCGAGACCCGACGCCGTATTTCGTTGCGCCACACATTCGATCGTCTGGCTCGAAAAAGAGCAGTTCCAGGACCAGGAAGCCAGACCGGCGAGGATGGGCTGATGCCGGGCCTGCGCGAATTTGCCGTCCGCTGGTACCGCAAGGCCTTCGGTGCACCGGCCGGTTCCGATATTCGCGACCAGGGCCTGGTCACCGTTCTCGATGGCAATTCTGCGGTCGCGCTGTCCGAAGCGGGCATCGCCAGTCACGCGGTTCTGGGTGGTTCATTCCCGGCCGCCGCGGCGGATGCGGTATGGCTCGGCGAACACGGCAGCACGAACCTCTACGGCGAAGCACTGGCGGCGCAGACGGCCGAAGGTCCGCGCGGCATCATCGCGGCTGCGACGGGACTCGCGCTGGCCGGACGCCGGGCGACGGCATTTATCTCGGGCCCCGATATCGCAGCGTCTCAGGATCTTCTCGTTTCGGCGGCCGGCAAGCACGTGCCGCTGGTACTGCACCTTGCGACGCGCGCCATCACAGCACATGGCTCGACACCGGGCAGCGCTCACGACAGCGTTCACCTGAGCGCCGATTCGGGGTGTTTCGTGCTGTTTGCCGCCAACGTGCAGCAAGCCGTGGACTTCACCTTTATCGCGCGGCGCGTAGCCGAAGAAGCGCTCGTGCCCGGAATCGTGGTCATGGATGGCGAACAGACCGCGCTCGCGGTACAGGACGTCTGCCTGCTGTCCCCCGCGCAGGTCAGCAGTATCCTCGGTCCGACGCGGCAGCTCATCGAATCGCCGACGGAGGCGCAGAGACTCCTGTTCGGCGAAACGCGACGCCGCGTTCCCGCCTGGCACGATCTCGACGAGCCCGTACTGACCGGGGCATTGTTTGAACCCGCGAACTTCGCGTTGGGGGCGCTTGCCAGAGGCCCCTACTTCGATGCCTTCGTCGAGGAGTCGCTGGCCGCGACCTGCAGGCGATTCGCCGACAGCACGGGCCGAAGCTACGAAATGCTCTCGCGCCATGAACTGGATGACGCGAAAATGGTACTCGTTGCACAGGGAGCTGCCATAGAAACGGCGCGTGTTGCCGCCGATCATCTTAGAAAACGGCACAAGATACGCGCGGGCGTTATTGGCCTGCACGCACTGCGACCTTTTCCTGGCGCAGCGCTGGCCGCGGCACTTGCAGGACGGGAGAAGGTGTTTGTTCTCGAGCGCCTGGACGCGCCGCTGTCCGGCGACACACCGCTCACGCGCGACGTCCGTGCAAGCCTGGCGAGACATTACAACGGCAGTCAGCCGGAATGCGCTACCGTCGTCTATGGCGTGGGTGGTCTGCCGCTGCGCCTGGCGGACATCATCGAACTCTGCACGCGCGATACGACGAAATCACCGCTTTACCTCGGCCTCGCGTTCGACGACCCGTCGGACGAGCAGCCGAAACGCGAGGTACTGCTCGATGCGCTGCGTCGAGCCTACCCCGACGTGGCCCAAACGGGTGTTCGTGCCGCAGCGGATGTCCCGCAGGCGCGTCAGCCCGACACGCTTACTGTGGCAATTCATCATGCCCGCGATAGCGACAGCATTCTCGGCGCGACGGGCGCCCTGTTGCACCAGATCAACGGTGGCCGCATTCGAAGCCGCCCTGCGTTAACCTGGCAGCAATGGTCCGGGACGTGCGTTGACTGGCTCACTCACGGCGACGACTCACTCGAGGACCCCGGCGACGGGTTGAGCGCGGACGTCACCGTCGAGTCCGCGAGCGGCGATATTCTCGTTGCCGGTTCTTCACAACGATACCGCGTACCACAGGGCGACGACGCCGGGGAAACGCTGTTGGGCGGACTGTTCGGCGTGTTGATCGAGAGTGGGCTGCTCGACGCCAGGATCCGTCGGCTTATCTCTGTGCGGGAGAGCATGCTGGAAGGCGTTGACGATGCCAGGCGCGAGGCTTTGATGGCCGCGTTTCGTGCCGGTATCGAGCAGGTCGCGGCCGTCGAAGAAGATTCGGCAGTCATCGATAAGGCCTGGGAAGGCGATGTGCCCGCGACCGTGCGTCACCTCGGTCGCGATGATGATCACTACGCGAGCCTGCCACGCTTCTGGGACCAACTCGGCGTGCCGTACCGCGAGGGCAAGTCCGAGCGCCTGACTGCCGGCCCTTACCTGGCAACCGGTACGATGCCACCCTTAAGTTCGACCTTCAGCGACTTCAGCCACTCGCGCCAAACGCTGCCGGTCCTCGAGCCGTCACTCTGCACGGGCTGCGGAAATTGCTGGACGCACTGCCCCGACAGCGCCATCGGTGTCGTCGCAGCATCGCCGACGGCACTGATCGACGCAGGAATCAACGCGACGGGGGCAGACGCGGTGCGACAGGTCGCATCGAAACTCGCGTCACGCATCATTGCCAGTAACAAAGGGGTGGAAACAGCACCCGCATCGTTTGGCGAGATGCTCGACGAAGCTTTCTCGTGGCTCGAAGAGAAAATGCCGTTGCCGGACGAACGCAAACAGGCAATTCGTGACGGCGTGCAAATGATCCGTGACGAGTTCGGGGCACTGCCGGTCTCGGTTACGAAGCCCTTCTTCCTCGATGCCGAGGCAGCCAGGAAAGACAGTGCGGAGCTGCTGTCACTGGCGATCAACCCGGATGCCTGCAAGGCCTGTGGCGTCTGCGTGAGCAGCTGCGAACCGGCGGCCCTGGCCCTGGCCGAACAGGACGGCGATCTGTTGGACGGCGCGCGTGAAGTCTGGTCGACGTGGTCACGCACACCGGATACCGCTTCGGAAACACTCGATCGCGTCGCCGACGAAGTCGGACCGATGGCCTCGCTGTTGTTGTCGCGTTTTTGCCAGTTCGCGCTCGCGGGCGGGGATCCGGCTGAAGCCGGATCGGGCGAGAAAATGGCGGTTCGCCTGCTGCTCGCGGCAACCGAATATCACCAGCAACCCCTCATGCAGCGATTTGCGAAGGAACTGCACGACGCCGGCGAGGCGCTCTCGGGACTGACCAGGGAATTGCTCTCCGGCAGCGTCGACGATCTCGACGCCATATCCGAGAAACTGAAGAGTACGACGAGCCCGCGCGTCGACCTGCAAACGCTGGCGGAAGGTGCACAGTCGGTCGACACCGAGCAACTCCTCAGGCTGATCGAGTTGTCGAATCAGATCACGGCGGCGCATCACCGATTGGTCGAGGGCGAGCACGGCCTCGGCCGGGCCCGCTATGGCCTGGCCGTCGCTGGTGGCAGCACGGCCGCCTGGGCCGGCGCGTTCCCGCAAAACCCGTTCCAGGCCCCGGTACTCATCGACATGAGCGGCGATGCCGCGCAACTGGCCGCTGGCCTCATCGAAGGGCACCTCGACGAAACCAAGGAACTTGCAAGACTGCTGCGACAGGCGCGCATCGAAATCGAGCAACCGGATGGCGCCGACTGGAAGCGTGAAGAACTCGCGAGCCTGCGCTGGCAGGACCTCAGCGACGGGGAATTCGAGCTGTGTCCGCCGCTCGTGCTCGTCGGTAACGACGAAATGCTCGCCGGGCGGGGCCTCGGCCAGTTGATCGCCCTGCTGAATTCCGGCTTACCGGTCAAGGTACTCGTACTGCACGCGCTCGACTTCGGCCTGAGCGGCGCAGCAGCCGGTCGGGCGAAGCTCGGGCTGCTGGCGCTCGCGCAACGCAATGCGTTCGTGGCGCAGACTTCGGTAGCCAAACCGGTACACCTCGGCGACAGCATGCTGGGCGCGCTTGCCTTCGATGGACCCGCGCTGATCCAGGTGTACGCCCCTAGCCCGGGCCGCCACGGCTTCGCCAGCGAACAGTCACTGCAACAGGCGGAGCTCGCAACGAACACGCGGACGATGCCGCTGTATCGTTACGATCCTGAAGCCGACGGCGTATTCGGCTCGCGCATCAGTCTCGATGGCAACCCGGTGCCCCACGAGTCGCTGGTTCAGCACGAAGAGACCCTGCTGACGCCGGCCGACTGGGCGTTCGGACAAGAGCGGTTTGCGGGCTATTTCGAGCCGCTCACCGACGATGCGCCAACGCCGACAGCGTTGCACGAATGGCTACAACTGGATGCCAGGGGCCGCATGCGCAAGACGCCGTACGTGAGCAGCGGCGAGCTGCGTTACTCGGTGGCATCGCCCATGACTGATATGGCGCTGCAGTGCCTCGAAACCTGGCAGACCTTGCAGGAACTGGCCGGCGTCGTTACACCGTTTACGGACCGGCTCGAGCAGGACATACGAGCCGAGGTGGCGGCCGAACACGAGGCCGAACTCGCCGCGCAACACAAAGAGGCCGAGGAACGCATCGAGGCCCTTCGGCAGAAGACGGAGGCGGAGATCGCCGGCAAGATCCGCAGTCGCCTGATGCAGCTCGCGTCGCGGAAGCGAGACTGACACTCGTGCGCCCTCTTCGTCTTTTCCGCCGCAGTTTCGAGCACGGGGTGCATCCGGCCCACCACAAATCGCAGACCGAGGACCTGGAGATACAGCGTGTGCCCTTCGGCAAGGACTACGTCATGCCACTGGGCCAGCATATCGGTGTCCCGAGCAAGCCGGCTGTCGTCGCGGGAGAGGCGGTACGACGCGGACAGCTCATCGCCGAGCCAGGAGGCTTCGTGTCAACGGCGTTACACAGCCCCGTCACGGGGACCGTCCGCGAAATCGGCGATCTGCGGGGCGTCGATGGCCGCTTTGCACCGGCAATTGCGATCGAGGCTGATGCGTTTGCGACACAGCGCGTTGAACCCGATCCGGCAATGGACTGGCAATCCTTGTCCCTCGAAGAATTCATCGACGCAGTGCAGATGGCGGGTATCGTCGGTATGGGAGGCGCTGCGTTCCCGTCGCATGTAAAGCTGTCGGTGCCGGACGGCACGCGGATCCGGCACCTGCTCATAAACGGCGCGGAATGCGAACCCTACCTGACCAATGATCACCGGCTCATGCTCGAGCGTCCCGCGGCGCTGCTCGAGGGCGCCGAGATCGTGCGCCGGAAGCTTGGCGCCGAAGAGACGATTATTGGTGTCGAATCCAACAAGCCCGACGCAATAGAAATCCTCTGCGACCACATCAGTCCAGGTCAGCCCGTGCGTGTCGTACCGTTGAAGGTCAAGTACCCGCAGGGCGCCGAAAAAATGATGATTAAGAGCGTCTTTGGCAAGGAGGTACCGGCCGGGCAGCTGCCGCGAGACGTCGGGGTCAATGTCAACAATGTCGGCACGATCGTCGCGATTGCGGACTACTTTCTGCGCGGCATGCCGCTGATCGAACGCATCGTGACCGTCGCGGGCCCGGGCGTGACCTATCCTGCAAATCTGATCGTGCCGCTCGGGACGCCGGTGCGTGACGTGGTGCGATTTTGTGGCGGCCTCAAGGGCGGCACGCGCGAGATCATCATGGGCGGACCCATGATGGGCCGACCGATCGCGAGTCTCGACGTTCCTGTCCTCAAAGGTTGCTCCGGCGTGCTCGTTTTCACCGAGGAGCAAACTTCCCGGCGCAAGGAATATCCCTGCATTCGTTGCGGACGGTGTCTCGAGGCCTGCCCGTATTTCCTGAATCCGTCGCGCTTCGCGCGCCTCGCCCGCGCCCGCATGTTCGACGAGATGAAGGCTCATCATGTCTTCGATTGTGTCGAGTGCGGCTGCTGCACATTCGCCTGCCCGTCGGATATCCCGATCGTACAACTCATTCGTACGGCCAAGGACGACCTGACCCACCGCAAGGAGTCCCACGGGTGAAAAAGAAAGACCCGGATCTCCTGCTGTTCCACGCGCCATTGCTGCGCCAGGGCATGACGACGCCCAGGGCCATGCGCGATGTCATCTACGCGTTGCTGCCCGCGACAGGAGCAGCTCTGTGGTTCTTCGGATTGAGCGCAGTTCTCGTCATCGGGTCCTGCATTGCGGGCGCCGTACTGGCCGAGGTGACGTTTGCGAAGCGCGAGACTCGCGGCGAGTCGCTGCGCGATGCCACGGGTGTGCTGACCGGGCTGTTGCTCGGCCTTACTTTGCCGCCGGGTCTGCCGATGTGGATGGCCTTTCTCGGCGGATTCGTCGCCATCAGCCTTGGCAAGGTCATCTGGGGCGGCCTCGGGCACAACCTGTTCAACCCGGCTTTGCTCGGTCGCGCGTTCCTGCTGGCGACGTTTCCTATTGCCATGACGACCTGGGTGCCGGCCGCCGGCGGCTTCCTGGATGTTTACGCAAGCAATCTCGCGTTGCCGTTCATGCAGGCCCAGGTTGACGGTGTCACCTCGGCAACGCCGCTCGGCATGATGAAGTTCGAGCAGGAAGTGACGCCGCTCGCGAACCTCGTGCTTGGCAGGACCGGCGGTTCGCTCGGCGAAACGAGCGGGCTCCTGTTGCTGCTTGGTGGCATCTACCTCTGGTTGCGACGCGATCTCGATTGGCGCATACCCGTGAGCATCCTGCTCACCGTTGTCATTTTTTCGGCCGTTCTGACGCTTTTCGACGGGGAACGCTTTCCGTCGCCATTGTTCTCGTTGTTCTCGGGCGGCCTGATGCTGGGCGCGATCTACATGGCGACAGACCCGGTCACGTCGCCCGTCACTCCCAGGGGTGCCTGGATCTTCGGCATCGGCGTCGGTGTGCTGGTCATATTGATTCGCGTTTTTGGCGGTCTCCCGGAAGGCGTCATGTACGCGATCCTTCTTATGAACGCCGCAACACCGCTCATCGATCGATACACGCAGCCGCGCGTGTTCGGACGCGGAGTGGATTCAACATGAATACCGGGGCGAACGCGGCTGCACCGAGCTCGTTGCGTCTCATATTGACGCTGGCGATAGCGGGCCTGATATCGGGCATCGCGATAATCGGCATCTACGAATCAACGCTGCCGACGATTACGGCCAACAAGGCGCGCGAGCTGCGTGAAGCCGTGTTCAAGGTACTGCCCGGTGTCAGCCAGATGCAGCAGTTCGTCTGGAGGGGCGACCAACTCATCGCGGCCGAGGACCTGCAGAAGGATGAGGAAGCGGTCTATGGCGGCTACGACGAGAACGGCGAATTCGTCGGCTACGCGATACCCGGGGCCGGTCCCGGTTTCCAGGACACGATTGGCTTGCTGTTCGGCTTCACTCCCGAACAGCAGCTCGTGCTCGGCATGGAAGTGCTGGAGAGCCGCGAGACCCCGGGGCTCGGTGACAAGATCTACAAGGACGCCGATTTTGTCGGCAGTTTCAGCAAGCTCTCGATCGACCCGGAGATTGTTGCCGTAAAGAAGGGTACGACGAGCCAGCCAAACGAAATTGACGCGATCACCGGAGCGACCATCTCGTCCAAGGCGGTCGTACGAATCATCAATAAAACCCATAGCGACTGGATACAGCGACTGCCACCCCCGGGTTCAGAGCCGCCACTTCGCCAGGACGCCGGGGACGGTTCATGAAGAAGAGTGACTCTTACGAAGAGTTCATCAAGGGGATCTGGCGAGATAACCCCGTCTTCGTCCAGGTGCTCGGCATGTGCCCGATGCTGGCCGTCACGAACTCGGCCATCAACGCGGTCGCGATGGGCATGGCGACGTTCTTTGTTCTCGTCGGATCGAGTTTCCTCGTATCGAGCTTCCGCAACTGGATTCCGAAGCAGGTACGCATTTCCTGCTTCATTATCATTATCGCGACGTTCGTTACCGTGGCCGATTACACGCTGCTGGCGCTCGTACCGAAGGTGCACAAGGAACTGGGCGCATTCATACCCTTGATCGTCGCAAACTGCATGATTCTCGGCAGGCAGGAAGCGTTCTCGTCACGATACCCGGTGCGCCTCGCCGTGATGGACGCGATAGGCATGGCCGGCGGCTTCCTGCTGGCGCTTTTTTCACTTGGCGCAATCCGCGAAATACTCGGCGACGGCGCGTTGTTCGGCATCAAGCTGTTCGGTGAGAATTTCGAACCCTGGGTCATCATGATCCTGCCGCCCGGAGGCTTCCTGACGCTCGGCGTTATTTTGCTGTTCTTCAACTGGTTCAAATTCAAGAAAGACGAGTTCCTGGCCGAGGTTGCGGAAGCAGAAAGGGGTGGCGGCTGATGGACAACCTGACCTGGATCTTCATAAGCGCCCTGCTCGTCAACAACTTCGTGCTGACCTATTTCCTCGGGCTGTGCCCGTTCCTCGGCGTTTCGAATTCGCTCGAGACTTCGGCGCGCCTTGGCCTCGCGACAACGTTCGTGATGCTGGTAACGGCGGTGTGCGCATGGGTGCTCAATACCTATGTCCTGATCCATGCTCCCTACCTGCGCCTGATCTGCTTCATCGTCGTGATCGCGAGTACCGTGCAGTTCATCGAGATGCTGATCAGGAAACTGAGTCCCGCGCTGTTCCGCGCCATGGGCATCTTCCTGCCACTCATTACGACAAATTGCGCGATCCTCGGACTGGCAATTTTCGCAACGAACCGTGGCTACGGTTTCGTGGAAGGCATCGTCTACGCGCTCGGCGCCGGCATCGGGTTTACACTGGCGCTCGTGCTGCTTGCAGGACTGCGTGAGGAATCCGAATTGTCGGACATCCCGGCACTCATCAAGGGCACCGCGATGAACCTTATCATCGCGGGTATCCTTTCGATGGCGTTCATGGGTTTTGCGGGCCTGTTCAGTTCAGCCTGAGGCGAGAAGTGATGACAGACTATCTATTTCCGTTGCTTGCCGTGATCCTGCTGTGCGCTTTCTGGGCCGTGTTTCAGCTATGGCTGGCGCGGCACGATCCTGACGTCGAAAAGCGCTCGATGAAGTGCGGCGGATGCGGCAGCCGCGATGAATGTGACCACTCAACATCGGCAGGACATTAGCGTCCGGACATGAAACAATCGGCAGGATTCGACACCGGATACTGCCCATGCTGAAGACCAGATTCGCCGCCTTTCTTGCTCTTGCTGCATTCATTCTAGTCTCAGGCTGTTCGCCCGCGGAACGCGATCAGTCGGCCGCCGCCACCGAACAACAAACCGAACAACAGGTCGAACTGCGATCGGCAGCTGTCGCGATGCCTGACCGTTACGGTGCCGAGGTTGCCGAACAAATACTCAAAGCCGGCGGCAACGCCGTTGATGCAGGCATCGCCGCGGGTCTGGCGCTCGCCGTAAGTTACCCGGAAGCCGGCAATATCGGCGGCGGCGGCTTCATGCTCATTCGCATGAACGGCGAAGACTTTTTCATCGACTACCGCGAGAAGGCACCCGGAGCGGCAGATCGTGACATGTACCTCGATGTAAACGGGGACGTCGTTAAAGGCCTGAGCCTGATCGGCCATCTTGCAGTTGGCGTACCCGGCACGGTTGCGGGTTTCTGGGAGGCGCACCAGAGATTCGGCACGCTGCCCTGGCGCGATCTCGTGATGCCGGCGGTGCGGATTGCCGAGGAAGGATTCGAGGTGCCGGACAAACTCGGCGGTGGCATGCTTACACGCCTGGAACGTTACGAAGGCAAGACCAATTTCGCCGACTACTTCGGCGACATGAAAACCGGCGAACTGCACAAGCAGCCCGAGCTGGCCGCAACCCTCAGGCGTATCGCCGACAATGGCGTCGACGAATTCTACAAAGGCGAGACAGCCGAGTTGATCGTCGCCGAGATGGAGCGTGGCAACGGCCTGATCACGATGGAGGATCTTGCCAACTATAAAGCCGTCTGGCGTGATCCGATTCGTGCGGACTGGCGCAACTACCGCATCGTGTCGGCGCCGCCACCAAGCTCGGGTGGCGTCGGGCTCGTGCAGATGCTCAAGATTCGTGACTACATCGACCATCACTTCGAGGGTATCGAGCACAATTCGGCGCAATACGTGCACGTCGTTGCCGAAATCGAGAAGCGCGTGTTCGCGGATCGTGCGGAATATCTTGGCGACCCGGATTTCGTCGATGCGCGTGTCGACGAGCTGCTGGATGACGACTATATCCAGGGCCGCGCGCAGGAAGTCAATCCCGAGGCCATCTCGATGGATGTCGGCCCGGGCACGGAGTTCGAGCCGCACGACACGACGCACTACTCGGTCCTGGATCAGTGGGGCAACGCGGTATCCAATACCTACACGCTCAACCTCGGCTTCGGCAGCGGCGTCGTGGTTAGGGGCGCCGGTTTCCTGCTGAACGACGAGATGGATGACTTCGCCATCAAGGCCGGCGTGCCCAACGCTTTCGGCGTAGTAGGCAGCCAGGCCAACGAGATCGAGCCTGGCAAACGCATGCTGTCGTCGATGACGCCGACGATCCTGTTGCGCGACGACGATGTCGCCATGGTGGTCGGCACGCCGGGTGGCTCGACGATTTTTACCTCGGTGTTCCAGGCGATTATGAATGTCATGGACTTCGGCATGTCGCCGCTCGAAGCGAACGGCGCCGCTCGTTTCCACCACCAGCTACTGCCGCCCGATGTGATTCTGACACAGCCCGATTCGCCGCTGCCCGAGGAGACGCTCTCACTCCTCGGCGATCTCGGCTACAAGACCAGGGCCATCTATAACTACGGTGACCTGCAGATGATCTACGACGACGGCGAAACCGTCCGCGCCGCGTCCGACCCCCGCAACCGGGGCCAGTCTCGGATCATCGAGATAGCGGCGGAGACCGACCAATAAACGGCATATGGGCACAGGCCAGGGACATGGCCGCGAAGACGCCAGCGGAACGCAATCGCTACGTCGATTTTCTGCGCGCCGTGTCCATCCTGATGGTCGTCACGGGCCACTGGCTTATCGTCGCGCTTTACTATGAAGACGGCTCGCTGACGACGCGTGACCTGCTCGTTATTCGACCCGGCACACAGTGGCTGACCTGGGTTTTCCAGGTAATGCCCATTTTTTTCATCGTCGGCGGTTACGCCAACGCAGTCTCGCTCGAGAGTGCTGGACGCAAGGGTATCGACTACGCCGGCTGGCTGGTCACGCGGCTCAATCGGCTCGTATCTCCGCTGCTCGTGCTGCTGATTGCCTGGGGCATTCTCGCGTTCGTGCTGCACATCTCGGGGGTGACGGGCGACGTGTTGCAACTCGCATCCCGGGCCGCTTTGATACCGATCTGGTTCCTGGCCATTTACGTCATGGTCGTCGTGCTCGCACCTCTGACCTACAAGGCCTGGCAACGCTGGGGCTTCCTGTCGTTCTGGGCCTTCGTGCTCGCCGGCATTCTCGTCGACGCGGCTTTTTTCGCAGCGGAGCTACATTGGCTCGGCTGGAGTAACTACTTCTGGGTGTGGCTCGCCGTGCACCACCTCGGATACGCGTGGCGCGATGGCCGCATGGGCAGCCCGTTGCGCCTGCTCGTATACTGCGCGCTCGGCTTTGCCGCGCTCTGGCTCCTGATCTTCAAAGGCCCTTACCCGTTCGCGATGGTGGGCTCGCCCGACGAGGCCCTGAGCAATACGCTGCCGCCGAAAATCACCTTGCTGACTCTCGGCATCGCGCAGTTCGGATTACTGCTTTCGATCGAAGGTCCGATGCGCCGCCTGCTTGCCGGTGACAAACTCTGGACCGCGACCGTACTCATCAACAGCATGATCATGACGCTTTATCTCTGGCACATCACGGTCATGGTGATTCTCGTGTCGCTCGCATTTCTCGCCGGAGGCTTTGGCCTCGGCATCGAGCCCGCGAGCAGCGAGTGGTGGCTGACACGCCCGGTCTGGATTGGTGTGCTTTACCTTGTCCTCGTACCGGTCGCTCTCTTGCTATCGAGCTTCGAACGGCGCAGCCGGCCCGCTGGTGCAAGGATCCCGTCCGCCGGCCGACTCGTGGGCGGCGCGATACTGACGTGCGCTGGTATTGCCCTGCTCGCCATGTATGGTTTCGGCAGCTCGCCGCTGCCGTTCCTGGACATCGCGTCCCTCTTGCTCGTCGTTCTGGGCGCCGGCGTCAGCGGCCTGCTGCCGGGCCAGAAATAGACGCTTCGAAAACTTACCCGATCCAGCAGCGGGTGTGAATCAATGCCGCTTGTTTTCCGGAGCCGGCATCGTAAAAAATCGCAGATCTTCGAGCTCGCCTTCGAGCGACGTGCATCTCGTCGCGGGCTCATTGCGCAGACGGGCTGCCAGGCGGTTGGCTTCGGTCATGTAGTGGTCGTACAGTTGCTGGCGCAGCGCGAGCGACAGGCGAGCGGGCTCGCCGCCGACATTGCTCAACGCCTCGTGCAGCGAAAATTCGGGCAGGTCCGGTGATGCATACTTGTGCTTCCAGGTTCCGGTTTCGAGATCAAAGTCGTAAAGCGCCAGGAACTGGTGTCCGTGATTTGCCAGAAAGTGCACGGCATCGATCACGTACTGCGCCTCGGCGTCGTCCATGACCCAGTGCAGGCCGACGCGACACCAGCCGGGCTTGAGTCCGCAATAGCCTTGCTGGACGGCAAAGCGGTAGCGCTCCGAGGTATCTTCATCGATATCGAGCAAGCGGTGACCGTAGGGACCTGCGCAGGAGCAACCGGCCCGCGACTGGATGCCGAACAGGTCGTTGAGCAACGCCGTCATGAACTTGTGGTGCAGGTACTTGCCGTCGGTATCCTTGATATTGAACGAAATAATGCCCACACGGCTGCTCGGATCCGGATTGCCAAGCACTTCGATGTTCTCGTTCTCGCCCCAGCTTTTCATGGCGCGATCGGTCAGCTCGTGTTCCCTGGCGTTGATTACATCGACGCCGACGCTGTCCTTGATCTGGAACACGAGGCCCGCCTTGAGCGTCTGCAACACGCCCGGCGTACCGGCTTTCTCGCGTTCCTCGATGCGGCTGATGAAATCCTGGTCCTTCATGCCGACGTAATCCACAGTGCCGCCTGCACTTACACTCGGTGGCAGCTCGCGATCGTAGATTCTCTCGTTGAAGACGAGCACGCCGCTCGAGCCCGGGCCACCCAGGAACTTGTGCGGTGATATGAAAATCGCGTCGATACTGGGGTCATCGTCCTTGCCTTCGGGTTCCGGGTTCATGTCGATATCGACGTAAGGCGCGCACGCCGCAAAGTCGAAACATGCCATAGCATCGTACTTGTGCAGCAAAGTTGCGATCCTGCGAACATCGGAACGGATGCCCGTTACGTTCGAGGCTGCAGAAAATGAACCAATGCGCCTGCGGTTCTTGTAGCGCGGATCCTGCAGCAGTCTTTCGAGGTGCGCGAGATCGATGTTGCCCGCCGGGTCGAGCTGAACCTCGATCGTCGTCGCTACGGACTGGCGCCAGGATATCTCGTTGGAATGATGCTCGTATGGGCCGATGAAAACGACGGGCTGCTGATCTTCCATTGCCTCGCGAAACCGACTAGCGTCGATATCGCCGTCGGCGCTGTCCAGCACCTCCTCGATGTTCTTGCGCGTCGCCGGGGCGAGCGCGACACCAACAATCTGCTGCAGCTTGTCGATGGCGCCCGTTGCGCCGGTGCCGCAAGCGACGATGCGGCCGCTCGGGCCCGCGTTGACCGATTTCTTGATGGCCTCCTCGGCCTCATGCAGCAGCTGGCTCATGCTGCGCCCGGTTATGTCATCCTCGGTGTGCGTATTGGCGTAGACGCGTTGCAGGCTTTGCAGGTAGGACTCGACGAATTTCAGGCAACGCCCGGACGCCGTGTAGTCACAATAGACCATCAGCCGCTCGCCGAAAGGCGTCTTGAACGTGGAGTCGACGCCAACAATCTGCTGGCGCAGAAAATCCGGGGTCAGTGCTGCTTTGGTCTTGCCTTTGTTCATCCGGGAAGCTCGCTTGGGAACCGACTCAGTCCGTGGCATATTATGCCCTATCCTCGTCGAGGCAGCCCCCGCATGGCCAAAAAGCTCAAGAATGAGAAGGCGCTCCTGGCGGAGGCGCTGCGCATAATCACGGAAGACGCCGTCAAACGCGGCATCGTCGAGTTCGAGCCCACCGACTCACACGACCTCAAGATCGAGTACGCGTACCGCCTGCTCGTGCACGACAAGAAGATCTCACCCCTGCCGCCGGACCAGCTCAACCTGCCGAAAATGCGGCATCGGCTGGCCATGTGGGTGACCCACGAACTGCCAGCCGATCACGAACTCCTGCGCTAGTCGTCGCCCCTGATCGTGTCCTTGATCGAGTTGGCGATAGCGCTCGGTACACCTACGTTAGCCGTGAACGCGCGGTAGCCCGAGTCCCAGAAGTACAGCTGCATGCGCCACATCTGGCCATAATGCAGGACGAGCGTCTCGTCGCCTTCCTTGACTACCAGCACGTCGGTCGGCAATGCCGCGACGTGGTCAACACCCGGGTACGGCGACAGCTCGCTCTTGGAATCGCCGCGGAAACGGGAGTTGATGCGCACCATCTTGTCCTCGATATACGGGTTCGTAAGCCCGATATAGACGGCATCGTCAAGCAGCCTGATCTGAGTGATTGTCTCCCAGCCAACGGAGTCCGATGCGTCGCTGACCGTACTTGCCGCGAGCGCAGCGGTGACTTTTTCGAGCGTGGCATCAAAGTCGCTGGCGGCGGCTTTTTCGATCACCAACTGGCTTTTCTCGAAGGTGCGGAACTTGGCCATCATGCGTGCCGGACCATCGCCTTTGTACTTGCGATAGTGTTTCTCGGTACGCATCGGCTCCTGCTGCTCGCCAAGTGCCTCGCCCGGCACTGCAGAAACAAGCTCGCGAATCTGTGACGCCGCCGCCTTCGCGGCATTGAGCATCGCGTCGTAGTTCGACGAGTTGGCGTAAAACACCATCGCGTGCGCTACAGGGTTCGCCATGTTGACGTAGGTCTTCTGCTCGTCGCCCTGCGTGTACACGGCGATGCGTAGCACCTGCGCGGACACGGTGCGAACCGACTCGTCAGCCGCCGCCGCCTGGTAGTCGGGTGACGTCAGCACATAGACTTTCGCCTGGTGCTTGTCGTCGGGCACACGAACGTCGTGCGAGCCGTGCAACACGAGTGCCGAGTCGGCAAACGCCGCGTCGATCGCGGCTGTAGTTTCGGCAAACGACGCCGAGGATTCGTGCACGGTCTCGAAAATACCTATCTTGTCGGCAGCCGCAAACGAAAGCGGCGCTGAAACCAGCGCCGCAAGCGTGATTACGGCCATCCATATCCTGGCCTTCATCATTTACTCCTAAAAGGTGTAAGCAACCTCGAACTCGAGCTGGCTCATTTCGAGTTTGATCGTCTGCGGCGACATGAAGTCTACGCCGGGATCGAACAGGCTCGGTCCGGTAATTGATTTTTCCGGGGCATACATGAGCGAAAAGTCCCATGCACTGCCGCCAGCCGTTTGATGTGACAGACCAAACGTGATGTGTTGCTCCATGACACCAGGTGCGAGGATATTGAACAGCACGTCTTCATCCTGGATCGGCTGCTCACCGTAGCTGTATCCAAACCGCCAGGTATTAGCCTCGTCTCTCTGCCATTCAAACCCGATCTTATAGGTGGTCATGTCGTCCCAGCCAAAACCGGCACCATTACCGCCACCGAGGCAACTTTCGAGGTCCGTTCCTCCCGGAACCCTCGGGCATGAGAAGAGATTGATCATCCCATTTCCGACGGAATCGACGTCATCGAATCCCGTGTTTTCGATGTCGAAATTGATGCGTAGCGTATCGCTTGCGAGGAATGATACGCCGGCCTTGATGCTTGCCGGGATATCGAAGCCGCCGGCTTCCGCATACAGATCCGCGTAGTCATCGAATTCGTCCATCGACATCTTCGATGTGTAGGACAGACCGAAGCTGACGGCATCGCTTAACCCCACCCAGATACCGCCGGTGAAGCCGAAGCCGAAGACCGTGTCGTGGCCGTTGCCGCTGAGCGATGTTGGTATCGTGCAGGATCCATCGGGTTGAAGCGTTGACACGCAGGTCCTGGTCACTTGCTCGAAAGTCTGGACACCCTTCGCTTCGAACGACTGCAGCGCGATTACCGGACCGATGCCCCAGGCGAAATTCTCGTTTACCTGGGCTGAATACGTGACCGAAAAGAAAGCCTGCATCAGGTCGACACCAGCTTCGCCGTCGCAATAAGGTCCCTGGCCTGTGCCGGGAGGATCACCTGCAAACGGGTTACCGCCACAGAAATAGCCTACTGCCGATGCCGCCGAGTCGTCCCAATCGGTGTTCATTCCGCCACGGCCATAGAACGCGCCCGTGATATTGGCGCCATTCTGAAGACTCCAGTTCTTGGCAACATAGGGAATCGGGAACCACTCGCTGCCGCTGTCGATCTTGCCCTCGGAAAGCGTGTGCGACGGCAGGCAAAACTCCGGAGTGGTCGGGGAACAGCCACCCAGATCTATAACGCCGCCGTTCAGGGTGCTGGGACCCGCCGTGTAGCTGCGTCGCGGACTAAAGATGGAGAGACCCGCTTCCCAGCTATCATCGACGAACACGCCGAGCGCCGGATTCGACGCCGTCATGATAGCGCCCATGTCTGCATTCGAGCCAACGCCCGTGCCCGCCATGCCTTTCGACTGTGCACCAACGCCGTGTGTGAAATAGCCGTTCGTGGCCAGCGCGGAACCGCTGAAGACCAGCGCACCAATGGCAACCAGCGAGGCCGCTACCCTACCTTTCTTGACAATCATTTCCTTTCTCCCTGCGTTTCGCAGAATACTTCGTGTAACGTGTTCATGACCTTCGTCGCGTCTTCGCCGGACAACGAATAGCTGACCGATTGCGCCTCTTTCCTGGAGCGGACGATCCTTTCGCGCCGCAGTACCGCCAGGTGCTGGGACAACGCCGACTGGCTCAAACCCAGGATCTCTTGCAATTCGCTGACCGTCTTCTCGCCTTCCGAGAGCTGGCACAGAATCATGAGGCGCCACTCGTTGGCCATCGCCTTGAGCAACTCGACGGCGTGTGCGGCCATGTCGTGAAGCTCTGAAAGTTCAGGCGACTCCTCGCCGACAGCGTCCTCAGCAAAGTCGTTCATCAAGCGCAGCCGCCGAATCCTTCTGAGTCCATCTTGGCTTCGTAGGGGCCTGCCACTTCGCTGCCGGCGATTAACGAGCCCTTGACCGAGTCCCAGTCCTCAGGCTTTAGCACGACCAGCCAGCCGGCACCGTAGGGATCGTCATTGGCGAGGCTCGGCTCGTTGACGAGATCATCGTTGACGGCCACGACTTCGCCGCCCGCCAGCGATTTGGCCGGGCCTACCCACTTGCCGGATTCGAGCGTGCCGCAGGACTTGCCGGCCCTGACGGAGCGGCCAACGCGTTTCGGCGTATACGCGACCAGCTTGCCGGCCATCGCCGTAGCGACAGTGGTCATGCCCAGCTTGACGTTGCCGTCCGCTTCCTCGGCGAACCAGATATGGTTGTCGACGTCATAGAGCAGTTCATCGGGCAGGTTACATCCGCGTACTGAAGGCATATCAGGCTTCCTCTTGTTGCTTTGATGCGGCATCGGTCGAGCGGATCGGCTTTGACGAACAACAAAAGTCGCCGAGCTCAGCCACCTGCATCTTGCCGCTGATAAACAAAAACAGGTGCTTAGATACCATCTGCATCATATTTAAGCGATCCGTAATATCCGAATATACGTCTCGCATTGTCACCAGGTTGTAGTGGTACGCGACTTCCCGGCAGGTCTCGCGGCAGGCATTGAAGCTCGGATCGCCCTTCGCGCCCTGGCGGTGCAGCGCCAGCAGGCGAAAACCCTCGCGCGTGTCGTTGGTGGGCACGCCGCCACGTGCCGTGATCCAGTGTTCGAGCACTTCCTCGCTGGCCTCGAGAAGCTCATCCGCCGCGGCGTGGATGTCGGGCGTCGTTATCGGCGCCTCGAACACGGCCTCCAGTTCGGACAAGGGCCTCATCCGAGGCCCTTTTCCTTGAGAAAACCGATCGAGTCGTTGATGTTTTCGTGCACCCCGACTTTTCTCGGTTTCAAGCCCAGCGCCATGCCAAGGAGCTGCGTGAAATAGAGGATCTTGATGTCGACCTTCTCGCCAAGCGTCTTTTCGGCCCGGATCTGGTGCATCTCGAGCCCCGAGTGGCAGGTCGGGCACTCGGTCGCGATCACCTCGGCGCCGCACATTTTCGCAGTCTTCAGGATGTTGAGCACGAGCTTCGTGGACGTGTCGCTGTCGGAGAGCGTGTGGGCACCGCCGCAGCAGGCTGTCTTCAACGGGAAGTCCACATTCTCGGCGCCGGCCGCGGCCAGCAGGTCGTCCATGAAATGCGGTTTCGACGTCGACTCGCTGCCGGGCCCCTGGTCCTTCTCGGGGAAAATGTGTCGCGGCCGCGTGTACATGCAACCGTAGTAATTCGCGATCTTCATCCCTGAGAGCGAGTTCTTGACGCGCGACTTCAAGCCGTCTTCGCCAATCGCGTCCTTGATCCAGTCGAGGGCATGTATCGTCTCCACCTGGCCGGACTCATACGTCTTGTGGCCGGCCTTCTTCGAAAGGCGATCCACGACCGCGACCGACTCGTCGTCGTTAGCCAGGTCGTATTCGGCTTTCTTGAGATTGTGGTAGCAGCCGTTGCACGGCGCCATGACCACGTCCATGTCCATTTCGTTGACCGTCGTCGACATGACGCGCGAAGACAGGTAGGTCTGGATCTTCGGGTCGATGTTCTTGACTTCCATGGCCCCGCAGCAGTTCCAGTTCTTGACCTCGACGAGGTCGAGACCCAGCGCCTTGCCCACGGCCTTGGTCGAACGATTGTAGGAATGCCCGCTGCCCTCGAGTGCACAGCCGGGGTAGTAGGCAACCTTCTTGTATTTGTCTTTCGTCGTCATAGTGAGTGATACCTTGTCAGGCAGCGACATCCTGCTTCGCGGTTTCGACCAGTTGGGCCAGGTTCAGGGCTTCTGCCTGCTTTTCATGCTGTTCATCGATGTACTCCTGGATGGCCGCAGACGCTGATCCCCAGCCGCTCGTGCGTGGCGCGACCAGCGTGGCAAGACCCATGCGCGTCAGCAAGCCAACGGGTAGCCCGCGCAGCATGCGCTTGACCATCTCGATCATCCACGGCTGCGCGAGCTTCTGCTTCGTGCGTGCGAAGAAGCGCCGAATCGTCCGGCTCTCCTCGATCTTGCCCGTGGCAACGATCTGCTCCGTGAACACCTCGTCGAAGTGCATCGACGGCGACTTCGGCGTGTGCCCTTTTTTCTCGAGCCAGTGCGAAGTCGCTTTCATGACGCCCTCGGGGAACACGTCACGTGGACACGCATAGGTGCACTTGTTGCAGGATACGCACTGCCAGATGATGTCCTTGTCGCGCAGCAACTCGGACTCCATGCCCATGCGGATCAGGTAGATCCAGTAGCGCGGGTTGAAATCCGGGTTGATCGCGTTGACCGTGCACGAATTGGTGCACGAGCCGCATTGCCAGCAGCGATGAATCTGTTCGCCCCCCGGGAGCGCCGCGATCTCTTCCTCCAGGGACTCGTTGTAGTCCTTGACGACGCGCGTCTCGATAAACGTGCTCCAGTGGCCCGATACGTCCACGCCGTCGAGCACCAGTTCCTCGTGCGTCGTCAGGTTCTCGGGGCGGATGAGCGATTTTTCATGAATTGGCATTGGGTATTCCGTCTAGTTCAGCGTCTTGCTGTCGTCGATGACGAATGCTTCGCCGTTAATGGACTTCAAGCGCGTCCGGCCGTCACCGGGCTGGACGCCGTCAAGGCCGAGCAGCCGGCGCGTGTGTTGCATGGGGTCTTCCGGGGCCGAGAAATCAGCGCGCAGGTAACTGCCGCCCTGTTCGCAAATGTATTGCGCGTAGATCTGTGCACACAGCACGTCGACGTAATACAGCACGTCGCGGAAGATACCGTTGTCGCTCAGGAACTGGCTGAGTTCCTCGCGCAGCATTACGCAGGTGCCGTAGCCGTCAGCAACATCGATCGTGATGTGATCGACGTTGTCGCCATGCCAGATCTCGCGAATCACGCCCGTGTTCGCTTTCGAGTCCCAGATCCAGCGGTTCATAAGCGGCACGCGCTCGGGGTCCGCGTTGTGCAACAGCTCCGACGCGAGGTCCCTGACCCAGCGGTACTTCTTGTCCTGGGGGAAGCGATCGCAGAAACGGCCGATTCGGTTGTCTACGTGCTCGCCGTCGTCGAACAACTCGACGATACCGTCGCGCATCCCGGCAAATGCGTCTTCATTGAGCCAATCGCTGATGCGACGCCGCACGGTCGCCATGAACGTGCACAGGCCCTTGAAGGTCTCGAGATCGAGTTCTTCGACGGGATTCTCGACAAGCGCCTGGCGAAACATCGTGCTCTTGAGCTTCACGGCATCGATGTAACGCTCGATGCCGCCCAGTTCTTCGCTGCCGCGAACCATTGTCTGCAACGCGGCCTGAATCGCAGGACCGTGAAGATCGAGCACCGGTCGTTCGAATTCGTGCGGCTGCAATGAGTTCGTCGAAGCCATGTCAGCCTCAGGCTGTCTTGCTGAAGTCTGCCGAGGTCGACAGGACGGCCATGGCTGCGGCATGCCCCTGGGCAATCGAGTCATCAATTGTCTCGGGGCCCGTCGCGGCACCCGCGACATACACGCCGGGTCGCGAGGTCTCACCCATCGCACCGTAGCGATTGCCGACATCGATGTAGCCGTGCTGCTCGAGATCGATACCAAAGGTCTCCGAGATCGTCGGGTTGTCGACGTTCGGATCCATGCCGATCGCATGCACCACCATGTCGAACGGGATCGTAATCGGTCGCTTGACGAGCGTATCTTCGCCCTTGACGATCAGCTTCTCGCCGTCGGATGTGACTTCCGCAATACGCGCCTTGATGTACTTGACCTTGAATTCTTCCTGGCTCTTCCAGTAGTACTTGGTCTCGTACAGGCCGAACGTGCGAATGTCCATGTAGTAGATGTAAACGTGGCAGTTCGGCAGTTCCTCACGAATCTCCATCGCCATGTTGGCAGACACAGTGCAACAGATCTTCGAGCACCATTCGCGGCCGATCTGGCGATCGCGCGAGCCAACGCACAGCAGGATAGCTACGCGTTCGGGCTTGCGGCCATCGGACGGGCAGCGAACACCGTCGCCCGACGAGATCATTTGCTCGACCTGCGTCGTCGTAACGACGTCCTCGTAAGTGCCGAAGCCCCACTCGGGCTTGTTGACCGAGTCGAAATGTGTGAATCCGCTGCACAGAATCGCGGCTTCGGCGTCGATCTTCTTGCCATTCGAAAGCTCGGCCGTGAAATTGCCGGGCTCGCCGTCGAATGACGTGACCGTTGCACCTGTCTCGACCGAGACGCCGGGTGCACCCTCGGCACGCTTTACCATGCCGCCGATCGCGTCCCTGGCCCATTCGCCCGATGGCACGAGCTTGGCATAGCCCGAGAGGATCGGGGCACCGCCCAGGCGGTCCTCTTTCTCGACGATGACGCATTCCTTGCCGACCGTCGACAGGCTGTGAGCCGCGGCCAGGCCTGCGGGCCCGCCACCTACGATAAGAACTGGTTTAGTCATTAGCTTTGCTCTGTTTGCTTTTCTATCTGCTTGAAGCCCGGACCCGATGTAATCATCAGGCGCGGGTCATACAATGTTTCGCCCTTGCCCGCTTCCACGTCCTTGAGGTAAGCCTCGAATTCCGCTTTCTTCTTCTGCCAGTCGATGCCGAGCTTCTCCATGAGCGTCTCGGTCGACGACGCGTGCCAGTGCGACTGGACGATCTTGTAAGGGTGTGCGCCACAGACAAGCGCCGCAAACTGGCAGTCTGCCAGCACGGGCATGTCGACGGGTTTGCCGACCGCGGCACCAATCCACTGGTTCTTGTCCAGCGTCGTGATGCAGCCCGTATCGTGGCCGATCATCATGTCCGCGTGCGCCTCTTCCTGCGCCACGCGCAGCTTGCGGTCGATCGCGAACGAGCGCGTGAATTCGCGCTCCGAGATGATGTGGCGGAAACCGAAACCACAGCAGTCGTACCAGGTCGAGTAATCGATGACCTGCGTGCCCAGCGTCTCGAGGACGCCCGTCGTCACGGCGACGCGGTTGCCGTCGAGAACGTCGTCGTCATAAATGGCGTCTTCGGGCACCATCTTGTAGACGTGGCACGCCGGGTGCACGGTCGCGCGAATATTGCTGCAGTCGATGACCTGGTGTTTCTTGATCTCGTCACGCATGACGTGCACCCACTCCGAGTAGTGCACGATCTCTTCGGGGATCAGCAGCTTGCCATCGACGAGGCGACCGAGCTTGCCGAGGATCTTCGTGACGCGCTCACGTAGCTTGGCCGACTGCAGCAGGTAACCGCGAACTTCCTTGTAGTTGCCAAACGAAGTGCCGCAGTGCACGAGCGGGTAGTAATAGCCTTCCGGCAGGCCCTGCGCTTTGGCCGAAACATACGCCTGGTGGAAATTCCTCAGGAACACGGCAGCGAGACTTTCGATGTTGCCGATGCCCGAACCGTGGTAGTTCCAGGCCGTGCAGGAAGTCTGGTCGGTCTCGTCGAGGTACGAGATATCCATCTCGTTCATCAGCCACAGCAGCGACGCCGGGTAACCCGGAATATTGCCGCATTGTCCACAGGACTTGTGGTGCCAGAGCTGAGTGGTTGGCACGCGCTTGTCCCATCCGTAAAGAGTCTTCACCGTGACGGGCTTGTGCTGGTCCGTGATGCGGTGGACGACGATCTCGCCGTCTTTCTCGAGCTCCCACATCTGGTCTCGGACGTCTTCGACGCGATCCTTGTTGGTCAGCATCGAGCGCTTGTTGATGATCTGGTCTACCCACACCGTCGCCACATGCGCGTCTTCCTTGGACAGATTCGCATCCGTCCATTCGGCGCCGTGACC
>CAMYOJ010000030.1:0-27044 GCA_947259985.1 uncultured Woeseiaceae bacterium | reverse complement strand
CAGGTTTTCGTCGATGGTTTCAAGACTGTCGAGCACGCCGGTTTCTTCCCAGATCGTGTAGAGCTCGACCGATGTCTTGAGATTGACTTCCCACGCGGTTTTCGTCGTGTGCAGCGTGGGCATGGGAATCGCTTTGCGCAGGGTCGCCAATGGTGCGTCGACCTTGGAAATGTTGGGGCCCCAGTCGGCGAAGCCGTCCGGAGTAATCATGTCGGGCGACAGCTGGTTGCCCGTCGAAATGAGTTTGAGCATGACGCGGCTGAACGGACGCAGGACGCTCTTGGCGGACTCCATGCCATGCTTGATGGCCGCTTCGCGCATGATCATGACGAGGCCGCCCGGGGAATTGCCGAACGGGCAGCGCGCCGCGCACGTGTAGCACTGCGCGCAGGACCAGATCTTCTCCTGCATCGCGTCGTAGATACCCTCGAGATTCTCGGTCCACAGGAGCTGGACGATCTCGCGCGGGCTGAAATCGTAGTAATGCGCCGCCGGGCAGGTCGCCGTGCAGATGCCGCAGTTGAGGCAACCGTTCAGCTCATGGTCGAACCTGAGGTCGCCCTGGATGTCCTGGAATATCTCCTCGAGGTGTTCGCGTTCAACGGGCGGCGAATCCGACAACGGGTCACCAATGAATTCCTGTATTCGAGACGCTGAGGAATGGGACATATCGTTTAACCTGTTTGAACTAGTAAGACAGAACCCGAATATCGCCTTCCATGACCTCTTCGATCAGGTGCGCGCCGCCGACGATACCCTCGCATTCGGGAATCAGGTCTTCCTTGGTCATGTCGAAGAGATCGAGATTGGGCGAGCAGCAGAAGAACTTGACGCCGGCTTCGTGGGCGTCCTGGATAAAGCTGTAAACCGACTTCGGCGAACCTTCCTTGACGTAAAGCTTCTCGGCGACACCTTTCTTCATGAGGCGGCCGGAGGTTGCCGTGCAGATGACGTCCACGTCGTAATCCATTGCCGCGGCGACGGTCGCCTGGAAGATCGGGGCGCCCAGTTCCTCGCCGTTGCGTGGGTCCGTGTTCGCCATAACGATGATGAGTTTTTCAGCCATTTTCTTGATTCCCCTGCGATTAGACGGCCGTCTAACAGCGCATTAGCATATACTAAATTACATGCGTATCCAATGCCCCTGCGGCCTTCGGAGAGGCCATCAGGGACGTACATTGCACAAGTCCGGTCATAACGGGTACCAGCTCGTCCTCGAGGACAGGCTGCAGCATGCGCAGCTCCTCGAGCTTCGCCGGTGCGTCGTCAGGTACCTCCTCGAATTCCATGATCAGGTCTTCGACCATGCCCAGCTTAATCCCCGGATTGCCCGAAAATCCATAAGCATTATCACCGATCTGCCAGGCGGCCGGCCGTCCCAACTCGTCCTCGGCGAGCACCCTGGCAGCCGCCGGTAGCACGGGCCAGTCGCGCATGTAGATCACCTGGTTGAAGCTCTCGGGCAGGAAGCCGTTGAGCGCATCATCCGCCGTGCGTTTCGCCGTCAGCAATTCGAAGGTCAGGTCCCTGCTTTCGGAGCTGCCGCCCGCGGCAAGACTCAGGATTTGCGCCCCGAGCCCGAATCCGACAACGGGCGTGCCCTCCTCCAGCCGCGCGCGCGTGAGCTCGACTTCCTCGGCCAGCGTCGGCAGGTCACGCGTGCCGGCCGATCCCCAGGGGCCGCCGCCCAGCAGCATCAGGGCGTCTGCGGGCAGTTCGGCTGTTGGCAGCTTGCCCGCCGCAAAGGGCCGAAAGTACTGGAAGCGAATCCGTCGGCCTTCGAGATGGTCTTCCATTAGCCCTAAGTATTCGCCCGAAGTATGCTGGACAACGGCGACGACATTCATCGGGTCCGCTTCAGCGGCGGCCAGTACGAATGCGTCGTCGGGGTTCTTGCATTGCGCCATGGCTATCGTCCCTCGCGTTTTGCGATCGCGTCGTCGATCGACGCGATGAAGTCGTCGGCCGTTACGCTGAGCATTTCGGTCTCGGTCTCGGCGAAAAACCGCTCGACCGTCGACTCGACATCATCGAGCCGGGTCCCGGCGAGCGCGGCTTCCAGGTCAAAAACGACACGCGGTGGCGTCACGAAAAAGTCGCCCGTGATCAGGACCCGCTGCAGGATGCCCAGTGTCGGCCCTTCGAGCTTGACGAAGGAGCTGATCGTCCCGCCGACTCCTGTGAAAGAGCCCTCCAGCAGCTTGTCTTTACGGCCCGGATTGTCGATCTCGGCCACAAAGTCGTCGCTGCCGATCTCTTCGTCGAAATACTGCGATGCCAGCGCTTCCTCGGCGTCCGTGATCTCGCCCGCCACGGCCGTCAGCCCGAGGTGCGTCTCGAAGCCCCTGATCAATGCGGCCTGGATCGTCTCGAGATCAGGCAGGTCGTCACCAAGGAGTTCCTTCAGGGTCACGACTCGCTGCTCGGCCGTGTCGAGATCGTGTTTCGCGACCTTGGCCGCGGGGATGTTGAGTGCGCGGACCATCTGCACCGGGTTCATGTCGACGAGCACGGTGCCCTGGTATATAAGAATGTCGCCGTCGAAGAATCCGCCGGTACCGCTAATCTTGCGGCCGTCCACTTCAATGTCGTTGCGCGGCCGGAATTTTGCGGGAACCCCGAGCTCGCGGAGGCCGGCCGCCGCAGCGTTGCAGATCGCCGCTGCGATATCGGGCAGGCTTGCGATCCCCAGCGAGGATCGATGGAAGACGAGTTCCCATCCCAGCTGCCCTTCGTCGAGATAGATGGCGCCGCCGCCGGTCAGGCGACGTACGATACCGATACCCTGCTCGGCGCAGAACTCGAGATTGATCTCGCGGGACAGGTCCTGGTGCCGGCCAATCAGCGCCGTCGGCGGGAAACGCATGAATCGAATCGTGTCCGGCACCTGCTCCTGCTGCCGCAACTCGATCAGCGCCGGGTCGAACGCGATGTTCGAGCGCCCTTCGCGCACGCCCGTGTCAATTATTCTGAATTCCGGTGACACGCGGCGATTACTACTCGACGCTTACAGGGATATCGAGCTGCTTCCTGATCTGCTTGATGTCCTTCTTCTTCGGCTGGAACGGGTAACTCGCAATATCACTGGGTGGCGAATCGCCGTAAGGCCGATCGCAGGCGGAAACGTCGTCCTGGAACTTGCCCGGGCAGCCCGAGGTGCGAAAGGCAATGCCTGCGTCGATGACGTCGGACAGCTCGGCGTCGCTGATCCCATAGCTCTTCACGCGGCCGAGTTCATCGAATTTCATGTGCTCGACGCGTACATCGCGGTAGTCGATCAGGTAGCGGGCGAGCTGCACGCGGCGCCACTGGTCGCGTGGTGTCGCGGGCAAGTGATCCATCAGCGATCCTTGCTCCGGGAAGAAGCAGAACATATGACTGTGGCCGCCGAGGTCGACGAGTTCCTGCACGAGCTTCAGCACCTCGTACTCGGTTTCTCCCATGCCGACGATGATATGCGCGCCGAATTTCTGCGGGCCGAATATGTCCTTCGCATCGAGCATGATCTCCCAGTACCTGGACCACTTGTGCGGCGACTGTACGCCCTTGCCGCGCGTGCGATCGAAGACGTCCGGCGTCGCGGCGTCGAGCGCCACTGTGAAGATGTCAGCGCCGAGGTCCCTGGTGCGCTGTACATCGTCGCGTGTCATCGTCGTCGGGTTGGACAGTATCGACACGGGAATCGCCTCCGGGTCAATGCGATCGGTCCACTGCTTCAGCACCGTGAACGTGTCGTCCTCGGAACGCGGGTGCGTGATCATCGAGATGCACATGCGGTGGAACGGGCTGTTGTCGGGATCTTTCGCGACGATATCGACGATGTCGGACATCGGCACGGCCGGCCAGTCAACACGAATGAAATTGCGATCGGCGTAATCGCGGTCAGCCTCGCGATGGCGTGCGAGACCGCAGTAGGCGCAGTTGGCGCGGCAGCCTTCCGGGTACGTCAGCAGCAGGTTGAGACAGCGCGTGCACTCGCAGCGATACATGCGCCCGTCCATGATGCCCAGCGTGATGGCGGCCGCGTTCGACAACTGCACGAACTCGGGCGACTTCATGTGCGGCGCCAGGTAATTGTTGTTGGGCAGGTACACGCCTTCGGGCGGAATGTCATTGGCCTTGACGTGTTTGCCGAACTTGCGATCCGCCGGCGTCTTCGAAGGCGGCCGCGGCTCCATGATCTCGAACGGATTGAAGTCTTTTCCTGACTTGCCGTCACCGGCGGCCGGCGCTGATTTGTTTTCTATGCAACCCATGAATATTCGTCCTGGCTCGTTGTCGTCACGCTGCAAACGACGATTGCAGTCTGGTCTTCAGATCGCTGCCCAGCTTGATCGAGCAGCAGGAATGCGCCTGCTCGAACGGTCGGCCGATCGTATGCGCAACGGAAACCGCCCCATCGGCGGGAAAAGCAATGCCGTCAAGTCCCGCCATAATCGCGTAGGCATCGGTGACGCGCTTGTGCATGCCGGGCGGCCGCGCGCAACCCAACAAAACCTGTTTTTCGGGCAGTCGTTCGCGGGCCTCGAAGAAAAGACGACCGACGTCGTCGGTATCGGGCGTGGCAAACGTGCCGGGCTTGGCATAGAACGGCATTATCACCACGAGCACGAGTGCCGTCACGTCGTAACGGCTCACGATGTCGAGGGCGTTCGACTCGCCCAGGATCTGGCCGTAATGCAGGCCGATGACAATGTGTGGCGTGACCTCCATCGAGGTCGAACACAGGGCGGCCAGCGTGGCCTCGAAGTCCTCGACGGGGCGATCCAGCTTGTAAACCTGGTTGATCGTTTCCTCGGCGCCGATGACGTCCATCATCACCGTGTCGACGCCGGCCGATTCCATCTCCCGGGCACGCGACTCGTCCAGCAAGGCGCTGTGCACGGCAATCTTGAGTTCGGGGAAATCACGCTTTAGGCCCTCGACAACCGGCATGTAGCGGCCATAGGAAATCTCGTTACGTTTGTTGGAACCGCCGGATAACAGGAAGCCGTTAAGGCCCTGGGTATTGATCAGGTGGCGCACCTTGTCATCGAGCATGGCCGGGTTGGTTGCGGGAATCATCGGCTCCAGGATCTTCTTCTGGCAGTGATCACAGTTCAGGCCGCATGCGCCCGCCGTGATCGAAAACGCCGGAAAGCTGTTCTTGCCGCAACCCTCGAGCTCCGAGCTTTCATACTCCTTGAACGTCGGCGTCGAGAAACGGATCGGTCGGGAAACGGCCCGATCCGCGTGTCGCTCGAAATCGGCAACGAGCGTCGCGTTCAATTTTGCGTCCTCGAGGTCCTCGATGCCCTCGAGTGCTTCAAGCCATGCCATAAATCAGATCCTCTCGAACTGCTTTTCGACGTTCGCAACGAGCGATTTTATCTCGTTGCGGACGGGCCCGGGATAGGGGGAATCCGCCATAGTGGTCAGCCAGGACTCCTGCACATCTTCCTCGTCGATCAGGTCGCATTCCATGCCGGTCATGTAGTCGACAGCCTCGGGAGGCAACCTGTCGGGCATTTCGTGTCCCGCGAGACGCCCCCACATTCCGGCCCAATAGCGTGTCACGGTCCACGGATTGTAGCCGCCACCGCCGAGCACGACCGCGGGAACGTCCAGCGCCAGGAGCTCGTCGACGCTTTCCCAGAGTGCCACATTGGACAATTCCATGTGCGAAAGCGGGTCGCCCGCCAGGCAGTCGGCGCCGCAACACACCACGAGCGCATCGAGTTCTGTCGCTCTCGCAATCGGCAGGACGGCATTCTGCATGATGTATTCGAGTTCGCTGTCGTTGAGGCCGCTCGGCACCGGGAAATTGTATGCGCCGGCGTGCGGATGCGAATGCGTGCCGCTGAACGGCCAGCGCTTCTGTTCGTGGATTGAGGCCGTAGTGACCCGCGGCTCTTCATAAAACGCGTCCTCGACCCCGTCGCCGTGATGGGCGTCGAGATCCACGTACAGCACGCGTTCGAAGCCTTTTTTCATGAGCGTCAGGATGGCGAACACAGGGTCATTCAGGTAGCAGAAGCCGCTGGCGCGATCGGGCCTGCCGTGGTGGGTGCCGCCACTTGGATGGAAAACGACGTGACCCTCGGACGCCAGTTCGGCAGACAGGATGGACCCGCCGACCGTCATGGCTGCACGCTCGAACAGTCCCTCGAACAATGGGTTCTCAAACGTTCCGACCTGGTAGCGCTCGCGAACAGACGGTTCGACCCGACCTGTGGAGTTTGCGTATTGAAGCGCCTTCAAGTAGGCGCGATCATGAAAATCGAGTAGTTGCCGGACCGTGGCAGGCTCGCTCTCGCGAAAGTCCCGGTCCGTCAACCAGCCGAGCATCCTGAGGAGATCGACAACCGCAGCGTGACGAACGATATTGAGTGGGTGATTGAAACCGAATGCCGCCTTGCGATAGATGTCGCTGCCGACATAAAGCGGTGCAGGCTGTTTGGGCGCAGCGCCTCGTGACTCGCGTCCCGAGCCGGGCTCCTCGTAGCTGCTGCATTCCGCACCTGGACTCTGCAAATCACGACCCCGCCCATCAAACGATCGAGAATATTATATTTCACTAATAAAGACAATTCTGATAGTCTAATATGCGGCTTGCCGCGTACTGTAACAAGAGAGGTTTTGCGAAATGTCCGCCGAAGAAAAAAGCATGTCAATCATCGTGACCAAAGGGTCACTGGACTGGGCCTACCCGCCATTCATCCTCGCTACGACTGCCGCTGCAATGGGCCTGCCCGTAACGATGTTCTTCACATTCTATGGCCTCCCGCTGCTGCTCAAGGACCTCAGCCTGCAGCTGACTGCAGCCGGCAACCCGGCGATGAAGATGCCGATGATGGGCGGTCACATGGGGCTGCCGAACCTGCTGACGGCAATCCCGGGCGTCGATGCGGCTTGCACCAAGATGATGAAGAACCTCATGAACAAGAAAGGCGTGGCATCCATCGAGGACCTTCGCGAACTGGCCGTCGAAGCCGAAGTTCGCCTGATCGCCTGCCAGATGACGATGGACCTGTTCGAATACTCGCTTGACGATATGATTGAGGGCCCGGAGCTCGGCGGCGCCGCGACCTATATCGAAGTCGCCACCGAATCGGACATCAACCTGTTTATCTGATTCCAGAATTCAGCACTCTAAAATAACGGAGAAACTACAAAATGGCTGACCATACGCTCGACGCAAAAGGCCTTAACTGCCCGTTAGGCCTTAACTGCCCGTTGCCGATTCTCAAAGCCAGGAAAGCACTCAAGGAAGTCCCTTCTGACGGTACGCTGGAAATTCTTGCGACGGACCCGGGTTCAGTTGCCGACTTCGAGGCATTCTGCCGCCAGACGGGTAACGAACTCGTGGAGCACTCGGAAGACGGTGGCATCTACCGCTTCCTGATCAAGAAAACAGCAGCATAGGAAAACCAGGGCGCGCTTTTTGCGCGCCCTCTCTCCCGCACCAACCTGACAGGCGTAAAGGGCTCTCATGGCCGTTCTACCTGGTTTGATTCTCGCGCTGGTGCTGGCATTCGCCGGCCAGTATTTATCCGAACTGATTGGCATCGACCTGATGGGCCTGCCGAAGAGCCCCATCAGCGCCATCATGATGGCGATCATCCTCGGCATCATCATCCGTAACACGATTGCCCTGCCCGTTACATTCCAGCCCGGCATTCGTTTCGGGCTGGTACGTGTACTGCGCCTGGGCATCGTGCTGCTCGGCATTCGGCTGAGCCTGAGCCAGGCCGGTGCCATCGGGCTGCAGGCCTTGCCCGTGATCATCGGTGCGGTCGTGGCTGCATTGGTCGTCGTGACGTTCCTGGCACGCAGGCTGGGACTCAGCGGCAAACTCGGCACACTGATCGCCGTCGGCACGAGCATCTGCGGCGCTACAGCCATCGTTGCCACGGCCCCGACGATCGCGGCAAAGGACGACGAGGTGGCCTACTCGGTGGCCTGCATCACCTTGTTCGGCGTTATCGCCATGTTGTTGTACCCGTTCGCCGGGCACTGGATCTTCGATGGCGACACGTTCAAGAGTGGCCTGTTCCTCGGCACCTCGGTGCACGAGACGGCCCAGGTTGCGGGCGCCGGCCTCGTCTACCAGCAGTACTACAGCGATCCGGGCGCACTCGACGTTGCGACCGTCACCAAGCTCGTGCGTAATCTCGGCATGCTGCTCGTGATTCCGCTCATGAGCATCATCTATCACCGTAACCACTCGGACGGCACCGAGCCGCCCAAATGGTACACGATGGTGCCGCTGTTCGTGATCGGCTTTGCGTGCATGAGCCTGATCCGCACGGTCGGTGACATGGGCGATCAGCCGTTCGGCGTACTCGACCCCGAGACCTGGAAAGCAATCGTCGCCAACACCAAGAAGGCGGCAGAAGTCTGCCTGGCAGTAGCAATGGCATCGGTCGGCCTCGGCACCAGCATCAGGGGCCTCAAAGCCATCGGCCTGAAACCGCTGGGCGTCGGCCTGTTCTCTGCCGTGCTCGTCGGTGCGGTCAGTATTTCCTTGATCATGGTTCTCTACTGATGACTGAAAAAAAACGTGGCATTCACGAGCTCTATGGCGAAGACCCGGTTGCTGCAGACGAGCAGCTCTGGGGCCGCGAGAGCGATCCGATCACACGACGCGGTTTCCTGACAAAGGGCAGCCTGGTCGCGATGTCCGCCGCCATCGGCGCATCGATTCCGTTCGCACACCTGATGCCTCGCGGCCTTATACCGGCCGCACTCGCACAAACGGATACCCCGTTCGAGATTCCGGGCAAGGAAGGTCTGGTCGTACTGAACGATCGACCCGTCAATGCGGAAACGCCCGCTCACCTGCTCGACGATCGAGTAACGCCCGCCAGGCATCTGTTCGTTCGCAACAATGGTATACCGCCGGTAACGACGAGCATCGACCCGGATGCCTGGGAACTCGAGTTCGGCGGTGAATCGATCGCACGCGAACTCAAGATGACCGTTGCCGAACTCAAGTCACAATTCGAGCATTACACCTACCAGCTGCAGCTCGAATGTGGCGGTAACGGACGCAGCGAATTCGTGCCGCCGGCCTCTGGCAATCAATGGTCCAACGGCGCGATCGGTTGTCCCGAATGGACTGGCGTTCGCCTCAGAGACGTGCTCGATTTCGTGGGCGTCAAAGACGACGCAGTGTACGTTGCGTATTACGGCGCGGACCTGCATGCGAGTGGCGATCCTGACAAGGTACCTATTTCGCGCGGCGTGCCGATTGAGAAGGCGCTCGAGGACGAGACGCTGATTGCGTGGGCCATGAACGGCGAGGATATCCCGCCGATGAACGGCTACCCGCTCAGGCTCGTATGCGCCGGTTGGCCGGGCTCGGTCAGTGGCAAGTGGCTCAGGAAGGTCGTCGTACGCAACCAGGTTCACGACGGACCGAAGATGACCGGGACCTCTTATCGTGTCCCCTGCAAACCCGTCGCGCCTGGTACGACCGTCCCCGACGACGAAATGTGCATCATCGAGTCGATGCCTGTTAAGTCGCTGGTTACGTTCCCGAAGTCCGGCATCACCCACGCGATGGGTGAGAAGCTGGCCGTGCGCGGCCACGCCTGGGCCGGTGATCTCGATGTGACCGAAGTACACGTATCGACGGATTTCGGCGCGACCTGGAAAAAGGCGGCGCTGGAAGCGCCGGCGAATCGTTTCGCGTGGCAGCACTGGAACGCCGAAGTCGAGTTTCCCGAGATTGGCTACTACGAGGTCTGGGCGCGCGCAACCGACAGCGCGGGCCGTTCGCAGCCAATGGTTCTTCCTGGCTGGAACCCGAAGGGATACCTCAACAATGCCTGTCACCGAATTGCCGTTCAGGTAGCATGACCCGTCTTGTCGCACTGCTCCTGCTGTCGCTGCTCGTCGCGTGCGCCGAGAAGGACGATTCCGTCGAGGCAACGCCAGAGGCGGTACCCGAGCCGGTTGCCGCCAGCGAACCGGCGATCGATCCCGTGACGGGCTTCAAGATGACGGGCGACTGGGAACTCGTGCGTGGCAACTGCACCGCCTGTCATTCCGCGAAACTGATCACACAGCAGCGCGGCACATCCGAGCAATGGCTTGCGATGATCCGCTGGATGCAAAAAAAACAGAATCTGTGGCAATTCGATCCGGGCACCGAGGGGCGCATAATCGCTTACCTCGCTGAGAACTATCCGCCGGATGCGGCGCGACGTCGCGCACCGATTCCGCCCGACCTGATGCCGCCGAACCCTTATTCTTCAAGCAACTAATTTTTCGGGAGTTCTGCCATGCTCGTTTCACCATCCGAAGTCGTGGCCCGCGCCAAAGCGACGATCAAGGAATGCACCGTTTCCGAGGCGAAACAATTCCTGACCCCGGAATTCCTGCTCATCGATATCCGCGAAGCGGCGGAATTCCAGCGCGGCTACATTCCGGGCGCTGTGCTCTCACCACGCGGGCTGCTCGAGTTCGAAATTCACGGGCTCGTCGAACGCACGGCGACGAACGCTGACGTGGCTCCGCAGGACCGCGAGATCGTACTCTACTGCGGCACCGGAGGGCGGTCCGCGCTTGCCGCCGAGACGCTCACCAATATGGGCTACAAGAACGTGCAATCGATGGACGGCGGCATCGTCGCCTGGGCCGCGTCCCGACTGCCTATCGACGTGCCTTAAAGCCGGATGCAGGCCAGGTCCTCGGCAATCACGATTTCGCCGCTGTAGTTCGAGCCCACGATTTCGACATTGGCCTCGAGGCCGTCGAGGCTGCGTGCCATGAAGTGGCTAAGCACGAGTTTCCGGGCATTTGCCTTTTCCGCAGTCAGGCCGACAACGCTCGGCGGCGCGTGCAGGCGACGCGCGACGCCGCTGGCCCCCTCGGGCACGACGAGATGCATGACGAGCAATGAGGCGTCCTTTGCAAAATCGACGAATGCCGCCTTGCTGCCGTTCTGGTCGGACGCGAAGACCAGCGTTTCTTCCCCGATACTCACTTTGAAAGCGACCGCAGGCACGATGCCATGTGGCACATGCATGGCTTCGACGACCAGTTGATCATTCCTGAATACGAGCCTCGCCTGTTCACCGCTCACTTCTTTACTGACGAGCATGGGCAGCCCGCCCGTGCCATCGAGAAAGCCCGCCAGGTAGGCGTACGCTCCCGACTCCTTGTTAAGCAGGCGCTCGAGCCAGGCTTCCAGCCCCGGGAACCGACCGTCCGCATCGGGACCTGCGACATGCAGCGGGCGTTTGCGGCCCGAGAAATTTCCGGATTTCAGCAACGCCGGGAAGTCGGCCGAATGGTCCGTATGAAAATGACTGAGCCCGACGAAGTCGAGATCGCTGAAACTCGCACCGGCCTCGCCGAAACGAAGGAACGTCCCGCCGCCCGCGTCAATCAGGACCCTGGACACACCATCAACCCAGACGATGTAGCCCGTCGATGCACGGCCGTCGTCTGCGATCGGTCCGCCGGAGCCCAATACCTGCAAGCCGATGCCGTCGCCGGATGAGCACTCGGCCTCCGACCGGGCGCAGGCAGCAGTGATCAGTATGGCGGCAATCGGCAGCAATATGTTGAGACGCATTCGCATTGTTCCCCGGGACCTATTGGTAGAAACCAGTATATCGAGCTGTCGGGCAATTAATTAGTCTTTCCTAATACGAGGGGTTATCCAGTGTCTGCACGAGCGAAATCTATCGCAGTCGTTGGAATCGGCAACAGTTTACTTACGGACGACGGCGCCGGTATCCACACGCTTACGCGATTCGCGGAAGACAATACGATCGAAGATGTCGTTTGTCTTGATGGTGGCACGGTAGGTCTCGCACTCCTCGATCGACTCGAAAACCTCGACGGCCTGGTCGCACTCGATGCGATGAAACTGGGTCTCTCGCCGGGCGCCGTCACGGTGCTGCAGGGCGAAGACATGGACGCGCATCTGCGCAATCAACATGGCAGCGTTCACGAAGTGGGCCTCTCCGACCTTATGGACGCAATGCGCCTGCGCGGCCAGCTGCCCGAGAAACGCGCGCTGATCGGTATCGAACCCGCAGACATGGACTGGGGAACCGAACCGACCGAAGCCGTCGCCGCCGCACTACCCGAAGCCGCCGAAGCGGCGCATCAACTCGTAAGCGAGTGGCGCGACGAAGGGGGACAGCAGCAATGACGTCGATCGACAACATCGGCGTTCAGGTCCAGGCCGTGCACGGTAATGTGCGGCCGATTCTCAATGAAGTCCTGCACGCGCTCGACAAACTCATCGACAACAACGAAACCACGATCATTGACCTCGCCGGGCTGCCATTCGGGCCCGGCGAGCTCGATGTGCTCGAAGAAACGCTCGGCAAGGGCGAACTTTCAGCACAACTGGATGCACTGGGTTCCAGCCGCATCCAGGAAACTACCTACCCCGGCGTCTGGTGGATCGAGCATCGCAACGCTCACGACGAAGTGGTAGGCCGCTACCTGGAAATCACGCGAATTCCAGAAATTCTGTCGTCCCAGGACGCCGACATTTGCGCGGGCCGCGTAAGCCTGGGAGAGCAGTTCGAATAATTTTTGCGGGAGGAAGACAGCATGAAGAACAAACCGACCGTTGGGGAAATTCTGCAAGCCAAAGGCGTGTCGCGCCGGGGATTTCTCAAGTACTGTGCGACCACGGCCTCGTTGCTGGCTTTGCCGCCCGCGATGATCCCGAGGATCGCCAAGGCCATAGAATCGGCGAGGCGACCTTCTGTCATCTGGCTGTCCTTCCAGGAGTGCACGGGGTGCACCGAGTCGCTGACGCGCTCGGCGGCGCCGACCGTTGAGGGACTCATCTTCGACGCGATCTCGCTCGACTACCACCATACGCTGCAGGCCGCGTCAGGCGACCAGGCCGAGGCCGCACGACACGCCGCGATGGAAGAGAACGAAGGCGGCTACCTGGTACTCGTCGACGGTTCGATCCCGATGGGCAACCCGGGCTTCTCGACGATCGCCGGCATCAGCAACTACGACATGCTCATGGAGACGGTCGCCGGCGCTGCCGCGGTCGTCTCGATCGGCACGTGCGCAGCCTTCGGCGGAATCCCGGGCGCCAACCCCAACCCGACGGGTGCCGTCTCTGTTGGCGACCTTGTCAAGGACAAACCGATCATCAACGTACCCGGCTGCCCACCTATCCCGATGGTCATGACGGCCGTGCTGACACAGTTCCTGACCTTCGGACAGCTTCCCGAAGTCGATAAGTACGGGCGGCCGCTGGCGTTCTTCGGCCAGACGATCCACGACCGTTGCTATCGCCGGCCATTCTACGAACAGGGCAAGTTTGCCAACACGTTCGACGACGAAGGCGCGAAGGCCGGCTGGTGCCTGTACAAGCTCGGTTGCAAGGGCCCGACCACGTACAACGCCTGCGCCACCGTGAAATGGAACCAGGGCACGAGCTTCCCGATCGAGTCCGGGCATCCGTGCCTCGGTTGCTCGGAGCCCGATTTCTGGGACAAGGGAGGATTCTACGAACCGTTGTCGACCGGCAATTTCGGTAGCGGCGCGAAAGTCGCGGGGGCGGCAGCCGCCGGCGTGGCGTTAGGCGCAGTTGCCGCGGTCGCTGGTCGCCGTCGACAAGCGAAATACACAAAGGAGGCATGATATGGACCTTCTGGAATTTGCAAGAGGACCCGCGCTGCAGTGGGCTGCCTATATCCTCGTCGCAGGAACGATCTGGCGTATCGTCGGCATCGTCCTGCTGGAGAAGAAACCCGATTATTCGGAGCCACGCAAGAGTGGCGGCTACCCGGCCGCGATCAAGGTCATCTGGACCCGCGCGTTTACTGCCGAGCCATTCGCAAAGGCGACTTTGTACCCGAAGATGATGGCCTACGTCATGCACATTGGCCTGTTCGCAGTCATCTTCCTGTTCACTCCGCACATCGTGTTCTTTGAAGGATGGACTGGCTTTGACTGGCCCGGACTGCCCAACAGCGTCATCTTCTTTATCGGCGTTGCGACGCTGGTATCCGGAGTTGCGTTGCTGGTCCGACGACTGACGAATCCGGTGCTGAAACTGATCTCGAATTTCGATGATTACTTCAGCTGGTTCGTTACCTTGCTGCCAGTGGTTACCGGCCTGTTGATTCCGGTACGAGCGCTGTTCCGCTACGAAGATCTGCTGGCGATTCACATTCTGAGCGTTGCACTGCTCCTAATCTGGCTGCCTTTCGGCAAGCTGGGACACACATTCCTCGTATTCGTCACGCGCGGTACGACAGGCATGGTCTTTGAACGCAGGGGGGCCAAGACATGACCACCGTAGACGGAAGACATACGATCGACAGAGAGGCTGAACGCATTGCGTACAAGCCCCCCGAGATTCGTCACGATACCCAGGGGGACTTGAGCACCGAAGAACGCGTCGAACACGCGATGCACCATTTCGTCAAGAACTTCAACACGCAGACCGCGTCGTACCTCGACGGTTGCCTGCACTGCGGCATGTGCGCCGACGCCTGCCACTACCATGTGCGCACCGACGACCCGCGCTACACGCCGATCTGGAAGATCGAGTTATTCAAACAGGCTTACAAACGCGAAGTCGGGCCGTTCGCATTTTTCTATCGGCTGTTCGGTTTCAAGAAGAAGGTCACGATCAAACAGCTCGAGGAATGGCAGCACCTGTTGTATGACAGCTGCACGGTCTGCGGGCGTTGCTCGCTCGTCTGCCCGATGGGCATCGACATCGCGGGGATGGTCTCAATGGCGCGTCATGGCATGTTCAAGGCCGGACTTATCCCGCACGAGCTGCATGAAACGGCGAAAAAAGCGGCCGAGACAGGCAGTCCGCTCGGTGTTACGGCTGAGAAATTCGAGGATCGACTGGAGTGGATGGCCGACGAGCACGACGTCGAGATCCCTGTCGACGTCGAGCAGGCTGACGTTCTCGCCTGCATGTCATCGATCGAAATCCAGAAGTATCCCGAATCGATGGCGGCCACAGCCAGGATTCTCAACGCAGCGGGCGAGAGCTGGACATTCCGCACCGACGGTTTCGAAGCAACCAACTTCGGCATGCTCTCGGGCAACACCGAGTGGCAAAAAGAAGCGACCCTTAAGCTGATCAACGCGGCGGTAAAGATCGGCGCCAAGACGGTTGTCCTTCCGGAATGCGGACATGCCTACATGGCCATGCGCTGGATGGGCGCCAACATGTACGGAAAGCCTTTGCCATTCAAGGTGCTGCACATCTCCGAGTACCTGGCCGACGCATTGAACGCCGGCAAGATCAAGGTGAAGAAGGTCGACAAGAGCGTGACCTACCACGATCCCTGCCAGGTTTCCCGCCGCGGCGGTGCAACGAAAGCTGCACGCGACGTCCTGAAACATCTCGGTGTCGATCACCGCGAGATGAAGTACGGCGGCGATTACAACTGGTGTTGCGGCGGCGGCGGCGGTGTCGTCACGATCAAACGTGCCGACGAGCTGCGTCACAGGGTATTCAAGCTGAAGATGGACCAGGTCGAGGCAACCGAGGCAGACGAACTGTTGTCGAGCTGCGCCAACTGCCGCCAGAGCTTCGATGATTCCCAGGAGCACTTCGGCTGGAAATACAAGATGGGTAGCCTTATGGAGATGGTTGCCGAAAACCTTGAGGAGGACAACTCATGAGCTCTCGAATTGTCGTAGACCCGATCACACGTATCGAAGGTCACCTCCGCATCGAAGCGCAGATGGAAGGCAACCAGATCGGGCAGGCCTACTCGTCCGGCACGATGGTGCGCGGTATCGAGATTATCCTGCGGGATCGCGACCCGCGCGATGCCTGGGCATTCGCCCAGCGTATCTGCGGTGTTTGCACACTCGTGCACGGCGTGGCCTCGATTCGTTCGGTCGAGAATGCGGTGGGCGCCAAGGTGCCGCCCAACGCGGAGTTGATCCGCAACCTCATGATCGGCGCGCAGTACATTCACGATCACGTGATGCACTTCTATCACCTGCATGCGCTGGACTGGGTGGACGTCGTTTCCGCTCTGAGTGCCGATCCAAAGGCAACCTCCGCACTGGCACAGTCACTGAGCAGCTATCCGCGTTCATCGGAGGGCTACTTCAAGGACGTGCAAAAGAAGGTCGCTGATTTCGTCGCCGCGGGACAGCTGGGCATCTTTGCCAAGGCTTACTGGGGTCACCCGGAATACAAGCTGCCGGCCGAAGCCAACCTTATGGCTGTCGCTCACTACCTCGACGCGCTCGAATGGCAACGCGACGTGGCGCGCCTGCACGCGATCTTCGGTGGCAAGAACCCGCACCCGAACTTCGTCGTCGGTGGCGTACCGTGCCCGATCGACCTGAACTCCGATTCGGCGATCAACTCGAAACGGCTGGCGCAGGTGCAGGACATCATCAACAAGATGAAAGTCTTCGTAGAACAGGTTTACGTCCCCGATACGATCGCGATCGCCAGCTTCTACAAGGACTGGTTCGCGCGCGGCGAAGGCCTCGGCAACTTCCTGTGCTTCGGCGACCTGCCGAGCAACGGCATGGGCGATCCCGACTCCTTCCTGTTCCCGCGCGGCGCGATTCTCGACCGCGACCTGACAACGGTCCACGAAGTCAAACTCGACGATCCGGCGGGCATTCAGGAATTCGTATCAAGCTCCTGGTACGACTACTCAGGCGGCAAGGAAGTCGGTCTGCATCCATGGAGCGGCGAGACCAACCTGAATTACACGGGACCGCAGCCGCCTTACGACCAGCTCGACATCGAACAGAGCTATTCGTGGCTCAAGTCGCCGCGCTGGAAAGGCAAGGCCATGGAAGTCGGCCCGCTGGCCCGCGTACTGATGCTCTACGTCAAGGGGCACGAAGTAACGCAGCACCTCGTCAACAGCACCTTGTCGAAGCTCGAACTGCCGCCGCGTGCGCTGTTCTCGACGCTCGGCCGCACCGCGGCACGCACGCTCGAGACAGCAATTCTCGCGGACGGCATGCAGGGCTGGCTCGATGCGCTGATCGGCAACATCAAGGCCGGCGATACCAAGACCTTCGATGACACGCTGTGGGAGCCCGAGAGCTGGCCGACAGAGTGCAAGGGCGTTGGCGTCATGGAAGCACCGCGAGGCGCGCTGTCGCACTGGGTGGTCATCAAGGACGGCAAGATCGCGAACTACCAGGCGATCGTGCCGAGCACCTGGAACGCCGGTCCTCGCGACCCTGTGGGACAACCCGGCGCCTACGAAGCGGCGCTCGAAGATGCCCATATCATGCACGATCCGGAACAGCCCCTCGAAATCCTGCGCACGATACACAGCTTCGACCCGTGCATCGCCTGCGCAGTGCACGTCACTGATCCGGAAGGAGAAGAACTCGTAAAGGTCGCAGTAAGGTAGCGATCACTCCGTGGCGAGTTTCTCCAGGAGAAAAGGGGACAGTTTACTTAATTGTCCCCTTCTCCAATTAAAGGGACAGTTTACTTAACTGTTCCTTCTCGGCCCTGTCTTCGATTTGCGCAATTTGCGCCCGGTTAGATCCTCAAGCATCGAGATAAACCTCTCATTCCCAGCCGGGCGACCGGTTCTTGAGTGCTTTCGCAAGGCGTCCAATTGATGACAGGTATCATCGGAATCTGACAAATAACCCAGCCAGTCGCTGGTTCTTTCGAGCATAGGATTAACCGTCACGAGCAAATCATCTTCACGGCGAAGATGGGCATGAACACTCGACCACCGCCAATCGGTCGGCTTCTCGCACAGCCCGGCCCTGACCGGATTAAGCTCGACGTACCGCACGGCAGCGAGCAAGTGTGTCTCGTCCATTGGAAACGAGTGAAATCTCTCCTGCCACAAGTGGCCACACCATCCCTTTCGCGTGTTAATTCGCCGTGTATATCGACGATGGGCATCTCGGAAGAGCATTGCCAGACTGTCTCGGCGCTGCGGCACAACGACCAGGTGCACATGATTAGGCATCAGGCAATATCCCCAAATCTCTGCGTCAGCATCGACTTTGGCCTTGGATAACATCCGCAGGTACGCGCGGTAATCGGCTGAATCGAAAAAAGTCTCTTGCTTTCTGTTTCCGCGCTGGGTTACGTGATGCGGATAGCCTGGAACAACTACGCGCGCCATTCTTGCCATGACCCGACTCTAGCTCGAACTCAATGGAGTGAGCAGATTGCCACTGCCGGCCACCCGGCAGGTATTTCCTTAATTAAGCAAATGCGGGCGAAATCGAGAATCGGCGGCAATTAAGTAAACTGTCCCCTTAATTTGTAAGGTGGCGATCACTCCGTGGCGAGTTTCTCCAGCAACGGTGCGGGGGTCCAGGCCTCCGCACCGAAGCGATCGCGGAATTCCAGGACACGTTCATAGACGCGCCCGATACCGACGGCGTCAGCGTAGTGCATGGGCCCGCCGCGTGTTACCGGAAAGCCGTAGCCGTAAACGTAGACGATGTCGATGTCGCCGGGTCGCTGCGCGATGCCCTCCTCGACGATTCGCATGCCTTCGTTGACCAGCCCGTAGACGAGTCGATCGACGATTTCCTCGTCGGGGATCTCCCGACGTTCAATACCGAACGCTGCGGCTTCGCGCTCGATGATCTCCAGGACTTCCGGCGCGCTCGAGTGCTTGCGCGTCTCCGGATCGTAATTGTAAAAACCCGCGCCGGATTTCTGGCCCAGTCGCCCCATTTCGGCCAACACTTCGGCGACGCGATAGGAACGCGGATCGCCGCGCATCTCTTCGGGCAGCGCCTGGCGTGCCTTGTAGCCGACATCGATGCCGGCCAGGTCGGCCACGCGCAGTGGCCCCATGGCCATGCCGAAGGACTCCATCGCGTTATCGACCTGCTCCGGCGTTGCGCCTTCGATGACGCATAACTGCGCCTCGCGAAAATAAGGCTGCAGCATGCGGTTGCCGATGAAGCCATAGCAGACACCCGACATGACGGGCACCTTGCGGATCTTCCTTGCCAGCGACATGCAGGTTGCGAGCACATCGTCGGCGGTCTTCTCCGCGCGCACGACCTCGAGCAGCTTCATGATGTTGGCGGGACTGAAGAAGTGCAGACCGATGACGTCTTCGGGCCGTTTGGTCGCCGCCGCAATCAGGTTGACGTCCTGGTACGAGGTATTGGTCGCGAGGATCGCCCCGGGCTTACACGCAGCATCGAGCCGCGCGAAGATCTGTTTCTTGAGCTCAGGGTCCTCGAACACGGCCTCGATGACGAGGTCCACGTCGGCGAGGTCGGCGTAGTCGGTCGATCCCGTGATGAGCGATCGGCACTGGCCCGCCTTGTCCTCGCTGAGCTTGCCGCGCTTGACGCTACCGGCGTAGTTCCTGTCAACGATCGCGAGACCATGTTCAAGGGCTTCGTCGCTGATCTCGATCAACGTGACCGGTATTCCCGCGTTGGCAAAGCTCATCGCGATACCGCCGCCCATGGTTCCGCCGCCGATGATGCCGACCGTCTCCACCGCACGTTGTGGCGTGTCCTTCGGCAAGTCGTCGATCTTCGCCGCCTGGCGTTCGGAAAAAAACAGGTGACGCATGGCCGCAGACTGCTCGCCCTGCATCAGCTCCATGAATTTCTCGCGCTCGATCTTCGCGCCATCCTGAAATGAAGTTCGCGTAGCCGCTTCAACGCAGTCGATGATGCGCTGTGGCGCAATCTGGCCACGCGCCTTTCTTGCCGCCAGGCCGCGAGCCGCATCGAAGATGCCTGCATCATGCCCGGGCACGGGCTGTTCCGAACTTCTGCGCACCGGTGCGCCTGTCAGCTCTTCGGCCCAGGCCATCGCGCCGGCGCGGAGATCGCCGTCGATGATCTTGTCAATCAGGCCCAGCTCGAACGCCTTGCCTGCCGGAATCGGGTTACCGGTCGTCATGAGCTCCAGGGCGGCCTCCACACCCGCCAACCTCGGCGTTCGTTGTGTGCCGCCGGCGCCGGGCAGCAGGCCGAGCTTGACCTCGGGCAAACCGATTTTTGCGCTCGGCAGTGCGCAACGATAGTGGGCAGCCAGAGCCGTTTCGAAACCACCGCCGAGCGCGGTGCCATGGAGCGCGGCGACGACGGGTTTTTCCAGCGCCTCCAGCCGGTCGAAGACCTCCGGCAGCCAGGGTTCGGCGGGTGGCTTGCCGAACTCGGTGATGTCGGCCCCGGCGATGAACGTGCGCCCCTCGCAGAGGATCAGAACCACCTTGCTGGCATCGCGTTCGGCCTCCGCTATCGCGTCGAATATGCCCTGGCGTACGGCCTGGGAAAGCGCGTTTACGGGTGGGTTATTCACCGAAATCACGCCAATACTGCCCTCAAGGGTATAACTGACCGGGGACGACATGTTCTCTCCTTTGCAAATGTTCGCGCACACTGTAATGTACTGTGGCAAGCCAGACTCAACTGGATACCACCACGATGTACCGGCAACTCACAGACCAGGCCGAAAAATACCTCAGGTCGCTCTACCAGCAAGACGATATCGCAGGCCAGCTGAAACGCAAGCTCGCCGATCTGATGGCGCGCGGTGAGGCAAATGCCGACGCGGCCTGCCGTGCGCTCAGGCTTTCGCGACGTACCCTGCAGCGACGTCTCAAGGCCGAGAGGACGAGTTTCCAGAAAATCCTCAAGGAAGTGCGCGCCGAGCTTGCCGTCAATTATCTCAAGGATGCCCGGCTGAAGTCACTCGAGATTGCCATGCTGCTTGGCTACTCCAACATCAGCTCGTTCACGACGGCTTTCAAATCCTGGTACGACATGCCGCCGGCCGAATATCGCGACAAGATTCTCGCCGCCTGAAGCTCCCTGTGAAACCGGCCCGGCCAGCGGGCACCCTCAACCGGCCTTGCGCAGATTCCCGGCAAGCTCGCGAATAATACCGCCGACGGTCTGTAACGCCTCGGCCAGCAGCTCTTCGCCGATGGTCAAGGGTGGCAGGAATCGAATGACGTTGCCTCGCACACCGCAGGTCAGCATGATGACGCCCTGATCGGCGGCCGCCGCCGCGATTGCTTTCGTCAGTTCAGCGTCGGGACGATTGGCGTCGTTGTCGACAACCAGCTCGATCGCGCACATGGCGCCCATTATCCGGATATGGCCGATGCAGCGCGTATCGGTTTGCAGCTCGAGCGCCCATTTTTCGATCTGTGCGCCGATCGCTATCGCCTTGTCGCAGAGGTTTTCCTCTTCGATGACCTCGAGCACCGCAAGCCCGGCAGCACAAGCCAGCGGCGAGCCCGCGTAGGTGCCGCCAAGACCACCGGGCTCCACCGAGTTCATGATCTTCTTCTTGCCCACGACGCCCGACAGCGGGAAGCCGCCGGCGAGGCTCTTGGCCACGGTCATCAGGTCCGGTTGGATGCCAGCGTATTCGCAGGCAAAAAGCTTGCCCGTGCGGCCGAAGCCTGTCTGAATTTCGTCGACGATCATGACGATGCCATGCGCGTCGCAGAGCGCACGCAGCTTTTCGAGGAACCCGGGCGGTGCCGGGTAGAAACCGCCCTCGCCCTGCACGGGCTCGACGATCATCGCCGCGACCCGGGAAGGCTCGAGGTCGGACTTCCACAGCTTGTCGAGCGCTGCCAGCGAATCCTCCACGGAGATGCCGTGGTACTCGATCGGGTACGGCACGTGAAATACCTCGGCCGGGAACGGTCCGAAGCCGGCCTTGTAGGGCACAACCTTGCCCGTCAGCGCCATGCACATCATCGTGCGGCCGTGAAACGCTCCCGAGAACGCGATGACGGCGCTCCGGCCTGTATGCTTGCGCGCGATCTTGACGGCATTCTCGACGGCTTCGGCGCCCGTAGACAGGAATAGCGTCTGCTTGGGCGTCGGTCCGGGCGCGAGTTCGTTGAGACGCCCGGCGAGCTCCACGTAGACATCATAAGGCGTGACCTGGAAGCAGGTGTGGCTGAAACGCCGCAGCTGCGCCTCCACGGCGGCGATGACCTTCGGGTGATTGTGCCCGGTGTTGGTGACGGCAATGCCGGCGGCCAGGTCGATGTAGCGCTTGCCTTCGACGTCCCAGATCTCGGCATTGCGAGCCTTATCCGCAAATACCGTCGTTTGTGTCCCGAGGCCACGCGGGATACCGGCCTCGCGCGCAGCAAGCAGCTCATTGTTTGTAGCCAATTGTCTTCTCCCCGAAAGTGCTCCGCAATTGTCGCATCCCCGCTACCCATATCGCCATTTTAGGCTATCATGCGCGCCTCTTTGAGGAGGATCGTACATGCCCGAGAAGCTTCAGTTTTATATCGACGGCCAGTGGGTCGACCCGATCGAGCCACGCACGCTCGACGTCGTCAATCCGGCGACGGAAGCGGTCTATGGACGTATCAGCCTGGGCTCGGCCGCCGACGTCGACGTGGCTGTCGCCGCGGCGAAGCGCGCCTTCGACAGCTACTCACAAACAACCCGTGAACAGCGCATGGAGCTGCTGCAATCGATTCTCGATGTATATGCACGTCGCCACGACGAGGTGGCCGAAGCGATCATGGACGAAATGGGCGCGCCCTGGGGTCTTGCCAAGGGGGCACAGGCTGCCAGTGGGCCGCAGCACATAAAGGCGGCACTCAAGGCACTCGAGGATTTCGAGTTCGAGGAACGCATTCGCACGACGCTGGTCGTCAAGGAGCCCATCGGCGTATGCGGCCTGATCACGCCGTGGAACTGGCCGATAAACCAGATAGCCGTAAAAGTCGCCCCTGCGCTCGCGGCGGGCTGCACGATGGTATTGAAGCCCAGCGAAATCGCTCCCTTCGACGCCATGATATTCGCCGAGATTCTCGACGAGGCGGGCGTCCCGGCCGGCGTGTTCAATCTCGTCAACGGCGACGGGCCCGGTGTCGGCACGGCGCTCAGCGGGCACCCCGACATCGCCATGGTGTCGTTTACCGGTTCGACACGTGCCGGCGTGCTGGTCGCGCAGAACGCGGCGCCGACGGTCAAGCGTGTCGCGCAGGAACTCGGTGGCAAGTCGGCGAATATCCTGCTCGATGATGCGGACTTCGACAAAGCCGTCGCAAGCGGTGCCAGCGACATGTTCGAAAACACCGGGCAGTCCTGTGACGCGCCCTCGCGCATGCTCGTGCCCCGGGCACGTATGCAGGAGGCGGCGGAAATCGCGGCAAGGGTCGCGGCTGAGACGAGGGTCGGCAACCCGCGTGATGAAGACGTTACCGTCGGTCCGGTCGTTTCCGAGGCGCAATGGTCGAAGATCCAGGACCTGGTCCAGAAAGGCATCGACGAGGGAGCAACACTCGTTGCGGGTGGCACCGGGAGGCCTGAGGGTCTGGACACGGGTTACTACGTGAAACCAACCGTGTTTGCCGATGTCAGTAATGACATGACCATCGCTCGCGAAGAGATCTTCGGCCCGGTCTTGTCCATTATTCCCTACGATGACGAAGACGATGCCATTCGCATAGCCAACGACACGCCCTACGGCCTGTCCGGCTACGTCTCGTCATCGAACCTCGAGGGAGCGCGTCGCGTCGCGTCGAAAATGCGCACGGGCATGGTGCACATCAACGGCGCGTGGCTCGATTCGGCGGCACCTTTTGGTGGTTACAAGCAGTCCGGCAATGGTCGTGAGTGGGGTGCCCACGGCATCGAAGAATTCCTCGAGGTCAAATCAATTTATGGCTTCGAGGAGAGGAAGAAGCAATGATACGGATTTTCGCAGGCCTCGCAGTGTTGCTGCTGGCCGCATGTAGCAACGATTCGGACCTGCCCGAGGCTACCGGCAAGGCGACCTTCCGGGCGATCAACGCTATTCCGACAGCGGGCGAGATCAGTTTCAAAATCGAGGAACGTGGCATCGGTACCGCTAACTACAAGGAAGTGACGGCGGCAAGCGCATGGGATGACCTCACCTACAATTTTAACTTCGAGGTGTTCTTTGCGGGCAATCTGGAGTTGACCAGGATCGCGAGCCAGTTCGTGGATGCCGCCGCGGGGCGCGACTACACGTTCATGATATCGGGTTCGGTCGCGAGCCCGACGATAAGCGTGTTTGAAGACGAATTCCGCGAATTCGACGAAGCGGAGACGGTCTTCGCGTCCAAGTTCGTGCATGCATCGGCGTCAATGGGTGCGCTCGACTACTACTTTGCCGACCCTGCCACCCCGCCGGCGCCCGGCGAACAGGCCGCAACGCTGTCGTTCGGAGAGATTTCGGCAGCTGCAGACTTTGCTGCAGGCGACTACGTCCTCACAATTACGACGGCCGGTGATCACACGGACGTTGTATACCAGTCCGACTCCGTGCTGTTCGCGTCGCGCAACACGCAGTTTGTGACCCTGTTCGACGGTGATGCCAATGACAGTGGTCCGCTAATAGCGAGAGCCCTGCCCGCCGTGGGTGTATCGGTCTCCATGCCGGACCCGAGCTATCCGGCCCGGGTCGAGTTCATCAACATCTCGATGGATCTGGGTGCGGCAGATATCTATGACGACGAACTGCTGACGTCTCTTATCCTGGAAAATCATGACTATCTCGACGTCGCCAGCGAGATCGAAGTCGCGTCCGGAGAGAGCAACTTCTATTACACGCCGACGGGCGACACGGGGACTATCCTGCTCGACGGTGGATTAACGGCCTCGACAGGAACGCGCTACCGCTTCTACGCGTTGGGCGTCGCGGGAGATCTGACCACCGACATCGTGATCCCGGAACGGCAGCCGCTCGAGACGATGGCCACGCTCACGATGTACCACGGGTCGAATAACTTCGACTTACTCGATCTGTACATCGTCGACCCCGGCGAGAGTATTGACGAAGCCCTCCCTGCCCGCTTTCGCATTCCGGCGGGTGCGCAGACACAGACCGCGCCGCTCGAAGCCGGCAGCTATGACATCTATATCACGGAGTCGAGCTTAAAGGTCGCGCTGGCCGGCCCTTATCGTTTAGACGTGGTACTCGGAGACATCGTCGACTTTGCTGCTGTCGACGCAGTGGATCCGGCCGTGCTCGATGTCCTGTTCCTGTCAGGTGGCCCTGCACCCTGAGCAATGCACTTCGTCGAGTGCCGTTGACAATTCGGCAGCGTCCATGTCTTCAATCCGCAATTCCAGCATGGCTTCAACGCGGTAGCGCAGACGTCGATACGCGGCATCGAAATCTTTGTCGCTCGCCGGATCAGGTATTCCCCAATGCGTCGTGACGGGGGCGCCGTTCCAGAGCGGACAACTCTCACCCGCCGCGTTATCACAGACCGTGATGACGATATCGATTTCCGGCGCATCGTCGCCGCTGAAGCGGTCCCAGGACTTGGACGCCAGTCCGTCGACCGAATGTCCTTCGCACTCGAGTTTGTCGATTGCGCCCGGGTTGACCCGGCCCGTTGGCTGACTGCCCGCGCTGTACGCCCTGAATCTTCCGCGGCCGAGCTCGTTGATCAGTACCTCGCCGAGGATGCTGCGCGCCGAATTACCAGTGCAAAGAACGAGAATGTTGCGAGGTCGGGACATGGCCGCGATCCTAACACGCTGCAAGAGTCAATTACGTTGCAGTTGCGCGGTCGACGTAGGCGGCGCAGTCGTTGGATGCTTCTTCGTCAGAAATCGACTTGGCATCGTACATCGCCTGGTCGGCGACGCTTAGCAGGTGCCAGAGCTCTTCGCCGTGCTTGGGCATCAGCGAGATGCCTACGCTGGCCGTGCACTTTATCTCCTGCCCCTGGATGATATAGGCCTCGGATGCCGTCTGTACGAGACGTTGCGCAATGTGCCTGACATCGTCCGTGCTGACCCCGGGCACGACGATAGCGAACTCATCGCCGCCGAGCCGGCCAAGTACGTCTTCTGGCCGCAGGCAAAAACCGAGCCTGTGTCCGAAGGCTTTAAGCAGCGCGTCGCCCGCCTGGTGGCCGAATCGATCGTTGATGGACTTGAACTGGTTGAGATCGAGATACAGGACGGCACCGATATCGTGTTCGCGAATCGCCTGGGCCCCCTGTTGTTCGAAACCGCGCCGGTTCAGGACGCCTGTCAACGGATCGCGCAGTGCATCGGCCATCATCTTGTGCTCGTTGCGTTTGCGTTGCGTAATATCGACGAGCGTGACCGAAAAATCCGCGCCGACGGGCTCGGCCACAATACGCAACCAGTTGTCTCCGTCGCCTCCATCGTCGGCGACTTCGAAACTGATCTGTTTGTCAGGCTGGTCCTCGGCCAGGAAGTGTTTGAGCAGCCGCTCCGGGTCGAGCTGGTGCAGTTTCTCGAGCGGCATGCCGATGAGCGTGGCCTTGCCGTCGCCGACAAAAGACTGCGCCGACCGGTTAGCGAATACGCACCGGAACTTGTGATCGGGATCGCCTTCGCCGCGCGCGAAGCGCAGGATGCCGTTCGAAGACGTTTCGATCAGTGTGCGAATGAGATGCTCGCTGTCCGCGAGCTGGCTCAGCGCCTTGCGCCTTTCGGTAACGTCGCGGCAGACGACAACCATGCCCATGGTCTGGCCCTTCGGCCCGGCCAGCGGACCGACGCTGACCTCGTAGACGTTGTTGGTGTCCATCGTCAGCGTTTGCGTCAGGTCGAGCTCCTTGGCCTGCTCTAGAATTGCGCGTGCCGCCGGAAAATCCTCCCAGAGCATTCGACCGATCAGGTGCTTCTCAGGACCACCAAGCAGTTCCTGCGCTGCGTGATTCGCGCAGATGATGCACTGCTCGTTATCGAGCACAATAATCGGGTCTCGCACGTGATTGAAGAGTGTCTGGTAAGCGAGCGGGCTGAATTCGTGGACACGCGTCTTGACGCTCAGGTAGGCAAAGAACGGCCACAACAAGGTGAGCGTCATCGCCGAAAACGGGACCTCCGGCGGACCCATGTTGATGTAGTTGTTGGCAAGTCCGACAGCGAACGGCAGCGCGCCGCAAATCAGCAACAGCGCGACGGTTTTGCGATGTGCCGGCGTGATGTTGGGCAGGCGGCCGGTTAGCGCGACGAATGAAAATCCAATAAGGCCGAAGAAGTACGGCGCATAAACGCGCGTATACCAGTAATGCCCGGTGTCTCCTGTGAATGTATAGCCCTCGGGCGTCGCAACGGTCGTCCACAGGATATTGTGCATGGAGTTGGTGAGCGCG
>CAMYOJ010000029.1 GCA_947259985.1 uncultured Woeseiaceae bacterium | reverse complement strand
GGTAGCGTTCGAGGGGCCCATGCCCGGCAGCAGCTTCAATACTCGAAACGCGGCGACCTCGTTCTTCGGATTCTCCGCCCATTTGAGGACCGACAGCAGATCCTTGACGTGCGCCGCCTCCAGGAACTTCAGGCCCCCATATTTCACGTAAGGAATGTTGCGGCGTACAAGTTCGAGTTCCAAACGATCGCTGTGGTGTGAGCCGCGAAACAGCACGGCCTGCTCTTTGAGCGCCATACCCAGTTCGCGGTTCTTCAGGATTCCTGTGACGACATATTCGGCCTCCGCGTCACCATCCTCGACCGTGACGTATCGCGGCTTGTCACCATCAGCGCGATCGGAAAAGAGGTTCTTGCGATACTGCCGCTCACTTTCTGCGATCAGGCAATTTGCGCTATCCAGAATGGGCTGTGTCGATCGATAGTTTTGTTCCAGCGTAATGACCTGTGCGGTCGGCATGTACTGGTCCGGAAAGCCAAGGATGTTTTCGACCTCTGCGGCCCGAAAAGAATAGATCGACTGCGCATCGTCGCCGACGACAGTGACTCCGTCCCCATCAGGCTTGAGCGCATTGAGAATCTGCGCCTGTACAAGATTCGTATCCTGATACTCGTCGACGAGTACGTGATCGAACCATGATCCGATTTCCCCGGCGAATTCCTTTTCGGCCACAAGGTGACTCCAGTACAGCAGAAGGTCGTCGTAGTCGAGCGCCTGACTTTGTTGCTTGCGCAGCACGTAACACCTGAATAGCTCCTTGAGTTCATCGGCCCAGTCGCTGCACCAGGGATACGTTTCGTCGAGCGTTTCGCCCAGGGGTTTCTGCGTGTTGACACAGCGCGAGTAAATAGCGAGACACGTGTCTTTTTTTGGAAACCGCCGCGCGGCGCGCGTTAGTTTCTGTTCGTGACGCACTACATCCATGATGTCAGCCGCGTCGCCCCGATCCAGCACCGAGAATCCCGGGTCCAGGCCCAGGTTGTGGGCATAGCGGCGCAGCAGGCGATTCGCGACGGAATGGAATGTTCCCGACCAGGGTAATCCCCCCGATGGCAGCCGCGGCGCCTCGTTTGCCGGGGCGGATGCCCGCACGATCGATTCGACTCGTCGAGTCATCTCATCTGCCGCGCGACGCGTGAACGTGAGCAGGAGTACCCGTTCCGGGCTCACGCCGGATACCAGCAAGTGGGCCACGCGATGTGCGAGTGTCATGGTTTTGCCCGTGCCTGCCCCGGCGATCACCAGCAGGGGACCGGCGCGCAAACCGCTCCCGACGCTGGTCTCACCGTATTCGGCCGCGAGTCGCTGCGCCGGGTTCAGGATGCCCAGGTAATCAAATTCCTGCAGGGCCTGCTGCACGAAGCCTCTCCAAAAGTCTGTATTTTTATACAGTACTGGATGTATTTACAAGGTCGGCAGCAGGAAATCCTCAATCACGCCAGCAAGGGCCCGCGGTGCCTCGAAGTGTGGCATGTGGCCTGCGTCGTCGATCGCGACGCTTTTGGCGTCCTGAAACAGCGGCGTTGGCACCGCACCGTACTTCTGAGCAAACTCACTGCTCGAGCCCGTAACGAACAGCACTTCAGCCGTCACCGCCCGACAGCAGGCCATCGCCTCGGCGCGGCGGTAGAGAATAGGGCCTGGCAGCTTGTGACGCGGGTCCGCGCGCAGGCGGGCGACGCCGTCGCTGCCCCGGCTCGCCCATTCGCCGGCCACGAAAAGTGCCTCGGAGTCGCTCAAGGCCGGGTGGCGCTTCGCGATGCGATACGCCAGCGCCTCCAGATTTGCGTATTCGGAGAAGCGCGGCACAGCGTTCCCGGCCTCAATCCAGGCGCGATAGCGCTTTGGTGCATCAGCAGGATCCGAGTCCGGAAGACCGAATCCTTCGACATTGACGAACGCGCGCACTCGCTCGGGCATCGTCCCGGCATATAGCGAGCCCACATTACCGCCCATGCTGTGACCAACGAGCCGGATCGGATCGTCGGGGGAGAAGATGTCCAGCAACGCGTGCAGATCGGCAAGGTAATCCGGAAACCAGTAGCTCTGGCACTCGCAGGTAGAGCGGCCGAATCCGCGCCAGTCCGGCGCCACGACGTGCCACTCTTCGCGTAGCGCATCGACTACGAATTGAAATGTCGAGCCGGTGTCGGCCCAGCCGTGCAGGTACACGAGCAGCGGCGCGTGCCGGTCGCCCCATTCATGAACGCAGTAATTTGCACCGCGAATAGCGAACTCTCGCTCGGCACGACGCACCTTCGGCTGATAAATATTGTTACGCGGCATACGTCAATACTTGCACAACATCGCTACCCGATACATGGCGGTACGCGTTTATCGAAAAAAATCCACGCTATCTGTTTATCAGCGAAGTCATTCGCATGGATCTCGTGGCGCTGCTGGTCCTCGGCGCGCTTGCGGTCACGGGCCTCGTCGACTCGTCCGAAGCATTCGCAGGCTTCAGCAACAGCGCGGTTATCACGGTCTGGGCAATGTTCATTCTGAGCGAGGGCCTGACGCGAACCGGTATCGCCGACATCATCGGCCGCCAGGTCATGCGCATCGGCGGCCGGCGCGAATTCGCAATGATCATCGTGATCATGATTACGGGCGCCGTGCTTTCCGCATTCATGAACAATATTGGTGTCGCGGCGCTCATGCTGCCCGTGGTGGTCGGGGTTGCGCGGCGAACACGTATCCCGGCATCGCGACTACTTATGCCTCTTGCGTACTCGACGCTCCTCGGCGGCCTTACGACGCTCATCGGCACACCACCCAACCTGTTGATCAGCGAATCCATGGTGCAGAACGGGCTGGTGCCGTTCGCGTTATTCGATTTCACGCCTTTGGGCGGCGCCGTCATGGTCATCGGCGTACTGTTTGTCGCGCTGGCTGGACGATTCCTGTTGCCAAAGACCCGTGCCGAACGTGGCAAGCACGTCAGTCAGCGCAGTTTGCGCTCACGTTACAAGCTGCAGGAACGGACATTCATGTTGCGCGTGCCGAGAGAATCGATACTGGTCGGCAAGTCGCTGGCCGAAAGCCGCATTGGCGCGTCGACCGGGCTCATTATCCTGTCGTTGCATCGCAGCGGTCGCAGCGAGACCTTGCCCGGCCGGCAAACCGTCATTCGCGGCGGGGACGGAATTCTTGTGCAAGGCCGCCTCGATCAGTTCCGCGAACTCAGGCGCTGGAGCGACCTTGTTATTGAGCGCGAAGCGCCGGTCCTCAAGTCGATGGTTGCTTCGAAAGTGGTGTATGCATCGGTCACCATCGCTGACGGCTCACCCGTGGTCTCTGAGCTCGTCCGACATGCCGCTTTTCGAACCCGCTTCGATGTCCTGGTGGTCGGCCTCTTGCGCCGCGACGGCTATCGGCTGACGAACCTCGCCTACGTTCCGATCAAGGCCAACGACAAAGTTCTCGTCCAGGGTGAGGTTGAATCGATCGAGCAGCTCGAGAAATTTCCGGACTTCAGTGAGATCGAGATATTCACGCCTGACCAGCTGGCCGAGAAATACCACGCCGACGAACGCATGTTCGTTGTGCGACTGCCCAAGCACAGTGGCCTCGTTGAAGAAACCCTCAAGAAGAGCCGCCTGGCAGAAGTTTTCGATTTTCGCGTCCTTGCCGTATTCCGCGATGGCGAGCTCAAGGTCATGCCGCGTGGCGACGAGGTATTGCTGGGCGGCGACCTGCTCCTCATCGAGGGACAACACACCGACCTCGATGTATTGCGCGGCCTCCAGGAGCTGGAAATCGATACCAAGGTTCCCGCGAATGTATCGGCATTCGAGTCGGAACGGCTGACCTTGATGGACGCGACACTCGACCCGCGCAGCGCGCTCGCCGGCAGGTCGGTCGGCGAACTCAATTTCCGCGAACGCTATGGTATCGAACTTGCGGGCATCGAGCGGGAAGGTGAACCCGTCGGAACCGACCTCGCTGATGAGCGCCTGCAGATAGGCGACGCGTTGCTGTTGCTCGGGCCGCGCGACCGCCTGCAGCTGCTGTCATCTGATTCCGACTTCCTGATCCTGACACCGCTCGGGCAGGAACCACCCGATACCCGCCGCGCCCCGCTTGCGGCGGCAATCATGCTCGGCGTCGTCGTTAGCGTGATGCTCGGTTACGCACCCATCTCAATTTCGGCCGTCATCGGCGGGACAATCATGGTGCTGACCGGTTGCCTGAATATGGAGCAGGCTTATCGGTCGATCGACTGGCGAGCCATATTTCTGATCGCCGGTATGCTGCCGCTGGGCACGGCGATGCAAGACACCGGCGCGGCCACCTACCTGGCCGGCCAGGTAATGGCACTGCTCGGTGACCCGGGTCCCTGGCCCGTAATCATGGGCCTTTACATCCTGACGGCGATGGCGACCATGATCATCCCGACAGCGGCACTGGTCGTCCTCATGTCTCCAATCG
>CAMYOJ010000028.1:34270-64943 GCA_947259985.1 uncultured Woeseiaceae bacterium | reverse complement strand
GAACAGCGTGCCGCCGAGGATGGCGCAGTTCACGGTGATGAGCGGCAGGAAGATGCCGAGCGCGTTGTAGAGCTTCGGGAAGTACTTGTCGAGCGTCATCTCGAGAATCTGTACGAGCGCTGCGATGACACCGATGTAGCTGACCAGCCCTAAGAAACTCAGGTCGACCTCGGCGAGGCCGGCCCAGGCCAGCGCGCCGTCGGCGAGCAGGTACGTGTAGATCAGGTAGTTCATGGGGACCGTAATGACCTGGATCGCGATGACGGCCAGCCCAAGGCCGACCGCCGTCTCGACACGCTTGGATACGGCGAGAAAGGTGCACATGCCGAGGAAGAAGGCCAGCGCCAGGTTCTCGACGAAGGCGGCCTGTATGAAGAGGCTTACATAGGCTTCCATCAGTAGGCCTCCGTCCTGTGAACTTCGTGAATCTGGTATTCCGGTTTCTCAACCTGTTGCGTACGCCATGTTCGGATGCCCCAGATCAGCAGTCCGATAATGAAGAACGCGCTCGGTGGCAGCAGCATCAGGCCGTTGGCTTCATACCAGCCGCCGTTCGATACCGTTTCGAACACCGGGTAGCCGAGCAGGGTGCCGGCGCCGAACAGTTCACGCAGCGTCGCGACGGCAATCAGGATGATGCTGTAGCCCAGGCCGTTGCCGAGCCCGTCGACAAAACTCATGACGACGCCATTCTTCATTGCGAACGCCTCGGCGCGGCCCAGTACGATGCAGTTGGTGATGATCAGCCCGACGAACACCGACAACTGTTTGCTGGTCTCGAATGCGTAGGCTTTCAGGAGTTGGTCAACCAGGATCACGAGTGAGGCAATAATCGTCATGTGAACGATGATGCGGATGTTGTTCGGGATGCGATGGCGTAGTGCGCTGATCGCGGCGCCCGCCAGCGCGGCAACACTCGTCAGAGCGACGCACATGAGCAGTGCAGGCAACAACGACGTGGTCACCGCGAGCGCGGAGCAGATTCCGAGCATCTGCAGCGTAACGGGGTTGTTGTCGACGAGGGGGTCGATCAGGATTGTGCGTGCTTCACTCATCTGTGATGTCCTCGCGGAAATTCTTGAGGTAGGGACCAAAGCCGTTCGGTCCTGTCCAATACTGCACCAGTCCGGTCACGCCGTTGGCGGTCAGGGTCGCGCCGGCAAGTCCGTCGACCATATACATGGCGTCAGGCGCGTTGGCCGGTACCGTGCCCTTGATGACGCGGATTTGCGGCTCGTCACCACCGTCATAAACGAGTTTGCCGGCCCACTGTGCGCGCCAAGGTTCCTTGTCGATCTGGTCGCCCAGCCCTGGCGTTTCCGCGTGGGCATAAAACCGTAGTCCCCTGATGGTGTTGCCGTCAGGCGCGAGCGAAAGGTAGCCGAGCATCGTCGACCACAGGCCCTTGCCATAGACAGGCAGGATGACCTGGTCGATTTCTGCACCGTCCATGACGAGATAAACGGGCGCGTACTTCGCGCGGCGACCGATTAAGGCAATGTCGAGTTCCTTGGGAATGGCAATGCCCATCGCCGGGTCACCGGCTGCAACGAGGGCATCGAAGGTGTTGGGGTCCGCCGCGTCCGTATACTCGCCGGTCTCGAGATCGACCATGCGTGAGTCGATCGACTCGAACAGGAGGTTGATGTCGGCGTCGGGCTGCATGAGGCCGGCCACATCGAGGATGATCTGCTGGCGGAACTCCTCCTCGTTCTTTTCCTGTATCGGCTTGAGCACGATGGCGGCACTCGAGACGATCACCGAACAGACGAGGCTCAGGCCTATAGCGACGATGAGTGTGTTCGAAATGCTGTCGCGATCGAATTCCTTTTTTGCTTTATCAGGCATAGCGTTTTTGCCTCCGCCGCACGTTGGCGCGAATGACGAAGTGATCGATGACGGGTGCAAACACGTTTGCGAACAGGATCGCGAGCATGATGCCCTCCGGGAACGCCGGGTTGATGACACGAATCAGCCAGGTCATAAAACCTATCAGAAGGCCGAAGGCCCATTTGCCGGCGTTGGTTTGTGCAGCGCTGACCGGGTCGGTCGCCATGAAGACGGCGCCGAATGCGAAACCGCCCACAGCGACATGCCAGTGCCACGGCATCGACAACATCGGGTTGCTGCTGTCGGTGCTGCCGAATAGTACGGTCGGGATGATGAGTCCTGCGAATACGGCGACGATAATGCGCCACGAGGCGATCTTCGTGAACACGAGGAACGCGCCGCCTATCAGGCAGGCCAGCGTCGACGTCTCGCCGAGCGACCCCTGCATCTGGCCGATGAACGCCTGCGTCCAGGTCAGGCCCATGGCTGCGATGCCCGCCATGCCTTCGATGGCGGATACGCCGAGCGCCGTCGCCCCGGTGAAGCCGTCCACCGCTGTCCAAACGGCATCACCCGAAATCTGGGCCGGGTAGGCGAAATACAGGAACGCTCGCGCGACCAGCGCCGGGTTGAGGAAGTTCTTGCCGGTGCCACCGAAGACTTCTTTTCCTATGATGACGCCGAACGTGATGCCAACCGCGACCTGCCACAGTGGAATGGTCGCCGGCAGTATCAGCGCGTATAGCCAACCCGTGACGAAGAAACCCTCGTTAACTTCGTGATTGCGGACCGCCGCGAAAAGTATCTCCCAGGAGAGTCCTACAACCATAGTGACGATGTAGATCGGCAGGAAGTAGAGCGCGCCTTGAATCAGGCAGTCGTAGATGCTTGCCGGGTCGTAGCCTGCGCCGAGCAAGGGCAGCAAGGCGCCGCGCCAGCCCTCAATGCCGACGAGCCCGAGGCTCTGCAACGCCATGTTGGCCTGGTAGCCCGTGTTCCACATGCCGAAAATCGCTGCCGGCGCCGACGCGAAGACCACGATGATCATGACGCGTTTCAGGTCGAGCGCATCCCGGACGTGGGGGGAGCCGCGTGCAAGGTCGGGCGGCGAATAGAAGAACGTGTCGACGGCTTCGAAGAGCGCATGGAGTTTCTCGAAACGGCCGCCCCTGACAAACAGTGGCTCGAGCCTGTCGAGGAATGAGCGGAGTTTTTTCATCAGCCATTTACCTCGATTTCGTGAAGGTTTTTACGCAGGTGGCGTCCATAGTTGTATTTGCCATTGCAGACGAATGAACAAAGCGCCAGGTCTTCTTCGTCGAGTTCCAGGCAGCCGAGGTTGCGGGCGCCGTCGGTATCGCGAACCAGCAGCGCCTTCAACAAGGGGGTCGGCAGCAGGTCCAGCGGCATGACCTCTTCAAAGCTGCCCGTCGAAACCATCGCGCGCGGACTGCCGTTCTGCGAGGTCGTGAAGCGATAGGCGCCGCCGCCAAGTAACTTGCCGAAGAAGGCACGCGTGCTCGAAAACTTGCCGATGCCCGGTCGCATGAACGACAGGAACTCGCGGGGATTGCCTTCCTGCAGGATCGTAATCTGACTGTCGTATCGGCCCAGGTAGGCAGCCCAGTCGATGCCACGATGCCCACTGAGCACAGAGCCCGAGACCACGCGAATGTCACCATTGCTGATTTCGCCCGCTATGATTTCACTCGTGTTTGCGCCGAGCCGCGTCGTTATCAGCCGTGGATTGTCGACGACGGGTCCTGCCAGCGATATGACGCGCTCGACCGGCAGGCGGCCTGTCGCGAACAGCTTGCCGACCGCGATGACGTCCTGGTAGCCGATGTGCCAGACGACTTTGTGTTCGTGAACCGGCTCGAGCAGGTGAATGTGTGTGCCCACGAGACCGGCCGGGTGGGGCCCCGAAAACTCGGCGTGTCGAAACGGCTCGCTTTGCGGACAGTCGATGCCCGAGCCGGGCGCCGTGCACACGTAGACGTGGCCGTCGGTCAGCCTGGAAACGATGGTCAGGCCCTGCAAAAACGCGTCCTTGTCGCGTCCGATCACAACGGCCGGGTCGGCCGCCAGTGGGTTCGTATCAATCGCCGTGACGAACAGTGCCTTTGGCGACGCATCGGGAGCCGGGATCTTGCTGAACGGACGTGTGCGCAATGCTGTCCAGAGCCCGGACGCGAGCAGGTTCCTGCGCACGTCCTCGTCGCCCAGCGCATCCAGTTTGTCGGCCTCGCAGGTTTCGAAGGATTCGGCGTCATCGCCGTCCAGTTCGATGACGACGGACTGCAATACGCGACGCTCGCCGCGATTGATAGCCTTCACGATGCCGCTGCCCGGAGACGTGAATTTGACGCCCGGGTTGTCTTTGTCTTTGAACAATGGCTGTCCGAGTTTCACCCGGTCGCCCTGCCGCACGAGCATGCCTGGTTTCAGGTCGTTGGTGTCCGGACCGAGCAGAGCGACTGTCGATGTGTGCGGGCCTTCCGAGACGGACTGTTCAGGCGCTCCCGAGAGCGGGATGTCGAGGCCCTTCTTTATTTTGAACTGCATAGTAGTCTTCTAATGGTTACCACCACAGGGCGAATAATGCAGAAGCGCTGAGCCACAGGCAGCCAACCGTATGGATGGCCAGCGTGGACTCAATTGCCTGTGTCATTGATTCGCGGTTTTCAATACCGGTCTTGATGGCCGTGGCCGCCCGCCACGCAAGGAACAGCAGCGCGATGGGCACCAGCGGTGCGAGCAGCGGCAAAGCCTGCTGCACGGTCAATACGACAATGATGGCCGTAGCGGCCACCTGGATCGCCAGGTACAGGCGCGATGTGCCGTCGAGGCCCATCCTGACGGGCAGGGTGTTCTTGCCCGATGTGCCGTCTGCCTCGATATCAGGCACCTCGTTGATGAGCAGGATTGCACCCACCCAGGCACTGACGGGCAGGGAAAACAGAATGAGGGACGACTCGATGGCTGCGCCCTGCAGCCACGCAGCGCCCGTTACGGGCAACACGCCGAATGCCACGGCAACGGCTGTCTCGCCGAGGCCGAGACAGCTGAGTTTCACTGGTCCGAGCGAGTACAGAACGCCGAGCAGGATGCCGACCAGTCCGAAGACGATGACGACGGGCCCTTTCACGACGAGCAAGCCGACGCCTGCCAGCGATGCAATCAACAGCAAGGTAATACCCAGCTGCGCCATTCGTGACTGCGAAAGAATACCGGTCTGGATAAAGCGCGAACCGCCCGTGTACGGGTAGATACGCTCTTCGTTGCGCCGGTCAGTTCCGATGGTTTCGTCGCCAACGTCGTTGAGCACATTACTTGCAGCGTGCACGCAGACGGTCGCGACAAGGGCCAGCACGAAGACGTACAGGTCGAATTGCGCGGTCACATAGGCGCCCCAGGCTGTGCCGGCAACTACGGGTAGTACCGAGGCTGGAAAGAACTTGGGCCGGGTGGCGTGGAACGCTCGTTTCAGCGAGCGGCCGAGAGAATCGCCGGCGAAATCCTCCGCGGCCGGATTGATCGGTCGTGCTGATTGTTGAGGCATTCGTTTTCCCGGGTAATAGCGTGGGCTGGACGGCGGCCGAACGCTTATTCTTGTGTGCCTCTTATACCGAAAAATGTGCCGCTTTCATATCCGTATTACGCCGAAGCATGACGGCTGGGTTTCGTTGATCGAGACGCTGTACAATGCCGTGCTTTGTGCCGGTCCTGGTCCCGTCTCGGGGTCGCCGGTGAAAAACACGAAAAAGGACGAAAAGCCATGAAACTCAGCAGTTTGTTATGTCTCTTCCTGGCTACTTTCACGCTTGCGGCGTGCGGTGGCGGTGATAGCGGTGACGAGGCAGACCCGCAGCCGGCCAGTGACGAGATCACCGTGACCGACGCCGAACTCGTGGGCAACCCGTTCATGCAGGAATGGGACACGCCGTACGGTGTACCGCCTTTCGCGAGTATCGAGAACGGGCACTACATGCCGGCGATCAAGAAAGGCATCCTCGAACTCAGGGCCGAGATAGACGCTATCGTGAGCAACCCCGATGCGCCAACGTTCGAGAACACGATCCTGGCGGTCGAATTGGCCGGTGAGGACCTGACTCGTGTTTCGAGGACGTTCGGCAACATAACAGGGACCGAACTCGACGACGAGCTGCGCGCTTTGCAGACCGAAATCTACCCGATGCTGACGCGCGAGTATGACGCGATAAACCTGAATGCAGAGTTGTGGGCACGTATCCGCGCGGTTTATGAGCAAAAAGACAGCCTGGGTCTCGACGAACAGGACGCGCGCTTGCTCGAATTGCAGCACCGGGATTTCGTGCGCTCGGGCGCGGCACTGAGCCCCGAGGTCAAGCAGCAGGTCGCAGACATCAATGAACAGTTGTCCAGCCTGACGACCAGTTTCGGCCAGAACCTGCTGGGTTCGACCAAGGCATTCAAGCTGGAGATTACCGACGAAGCCCAGACCGCGGGATTGAGCGACAGCTTCAAAGCCTCGGTCTGGAGCGAGGAGAAGGGCGCCTGGATCATAGGCCTCAATCGTTCTGCCTACGAGACTTTCATGACGCAGTCCGAGGTTCGGGAGCTGCGCGAGACGATGTTCAATGCCTACCGCCTGCGCGCCTCGGAAGGCGAATACGACAATGGCCTGAATGCGATCAGGATCGCTCAGCTCAGGGCGAAACGCGCCGAATTGATGGGTTACCAGTCGCATGCGCACTACCAGCTCGAAACGCGCATGGCGAAAACGCCACAGGCGGCGGAAGACTTCCTGCTGCGGGTATGGCGCCCGGGCCTCGAGCGCGCCAAGGAAGAGCGTGCCGACATGCAGGCCATGATCGGGGACGAATTCACGTTTGCGGGACATGACTGGTGGCACTACGCGGAAAAGGTTCGCAAGGCGCGCTACGATCTCGACGAGAACGAAACCAAGCCGTACTTTGATCTCGAATCGGTACGCAACGGCGCATTCGAGATGGCGCATCGCCTTTTCGGGCTGACATTCGAGCCGGTCGACATCAAGGGATGGAACCCCGTCGTCACTTCCTATGACGTCAAGGACGCCGACGGCAATCACCTGGGCCTGTTCATGACCGACATGTACGCGCGCGATTCCAAGCGTGGCGGTGCGTGGATGAGCAGCTACAGGATAGCGTCGAATGTTGGCGGTGATTCGGTTCGTCCGATCATAACGAACAACCTGAATCTCTCGACGCCGCCGGAAGGCGAGCCGACGCTGATGCGCTTTTCCGAAGTGGAGACGCTGTTCCACGAGTTCGGCCACGGCCTCCACGGGCTCATGACTCAGATCAACTACTCATCATTCGCTGGCACGAGCGGAAGCCCGCGTGACTACACGGAGTTTCCGGCACAGATCCTCGAACACTGGACGGCCGAACCCGAGATGCTGGCCATCTATGCGCGCCACTACGCGTCGGGCGACGTCATCCCCGAAGAACTCGTGGAGCGCATGCGCGTTGCGGCGAACTTCAACCAGGGTTTCGCCACGACCGAGTACATCGCTGCGTCGCTGCTCGACCTGCGCTGGCATATGCTGTCGTCCGAGGAAGCCGCAGCGATCACTGATGCGAGAGCCTTCGAGCAGCAGGTACTGGACGGCTACGGCTTGATCGACGAGATCGAGCCTCGCTACCGCTCGCAATATTTCAGCCACATCTTCGCGGGGGGCTATTCGGCCGGTTACTACGCGTACCTGTGGTCGGAGATTCTCGACGCCGATGGGTTCGCAGCATTCAAGCAGGCCGAAAACATCTGGGATCCGGAGCTTGCGGGGCGCCTTAAGAAGTGGATTTACGAGTCGGGCGGCCTGCGTGAGGCGGACGAGCTGTACCGCGATTTCCGTGGCCAGGACCCAAGCATCGAGCCGCTGCTCGAAGGCCGCGGCTTCGCGATCGGGGACTCCGGCGAGGAAACCTGATCCGGCCTACAACAATCGCGTGACGGCCCACCACAGGCCGGTCATGCCGATCAACAGGGACCCGGGGCGTACCGCGTACATTCTGTAGCGCGTTGCGCCTTCCGGGTCTTTCAGTAAGTGTCGCAGGCCGAGCCCGACGACGGCAGCTGTGCTTATGACCACCAGCTGCCCGATCTCGACGCCCACGTTGAAGCCGATCAGCGCGCTCCAGAACTGTCCCGGCGGCAGCCCGAGTTCGCCGAAGAAGCCGGCGAAGCCCATGCCGTGGACGAGGCCGAACAGGAACACGACAGCGGGCCGCCATCGCGTCATGTCCTTGAAGAACAGGTTTTCGATTGCGACGAACGCGATCGTGAATGCGATCAGGGGCTCGACGACGGCCGACGAGGGGCTGATGACACCGCTCGCAGCCAGCGCCAGTGTCGCCGTATGCGCCACCGTGAATGCCGATACCTGGATGACGAGGGCGCGCAACCTTGTCGATGCGAGAAAGATCGCGAGTACAAACAGGATGTGGTCGGCGCCATCGGGCAGGATATGGCCAACGCCGATCGTGATGTACAGGCCGAAGGTCGACCAGAAGCCGCGTTCCTCTCCTGACTCATCGAGCAGTGGTTTCAGCTCGACCTGGTTGACGTCGCTCTCGGCCATGTTGAGTTCGGCGAGCGCCGCGCACAGCGCCGGATCGAGGCCGTCCTCTCCGGGCGTGCAGAATTCGTCCTCGGGGTGAGCGAACGCGATGCTCGAGACGAACAGCAGCAGCGTCAGCAATAGTCTCTTGCAGGCAGGGGACGGGCGCATCGGTGAATTCTGACAGGAAACGAGTGGCAAGATCGAGATACCATCCCGCCATGAAAAAAATGAACCTGGTCTTGATGGCTGCGGCGGTGCTGCTGGCGGCCTGCTCGAGCGACACGCAGGAAGTCGATACTTACGACCCTGCGCACGATTATTTTTCTTTCGCGAACAGCGACGACTTCGTCACCGAGCATCTGGCTCTCGATCTCGACGTTGATTTCGATAGCAGCGAGCTGCGCGGCAGCGCCACGCTAGTTATGCGCCGACTAAACGAGGAAGCTCACGAAATCATTCTCGATACTCGCGATCTCGCGATCGATAGTGTCGAGTTGATATCCGCCGCAGGCACAGCCAGCGCCCTCGAGTACCGTTTCGGCGACGAAGACGAGGTCCGCGGGACACCCCTGATCATCAGCCTGCCCGGTGATCTGCCCGTGGATGAGACTGTCGATCTCAGGCTCATTTACTCGACCAGTCCCGAGTCGACGGCGTTGCAGTGGCTTCCGCCCGAGCTCACGGCCGGCGGCGAACACCCGTTGATGTTCTCGCAGTCGCAGGCGATTCACGCACGCAGCTGGGTGCCGTTGCAGGACACCCCCGCCGTACGAATCACCTACGAAGCGAGCATTCGCACGCCGAGCGAATTGCTGGCCGTCATGAGCGCCAACAACGATCCGCTTACGCCTCGCGGCGGTGCCTATCACTTCGAGATGCCGCAGCCGATTCCGTCTTACCTGCTTGCGATCGCGGTTGGCAATATCTTCTTCGCGCCACTCGGCGAAGATACCGGCATCTACGCCGAGCCCGAGTTGCTCGATGATTCGGTGTATGAGTTTGCGGACACTCAGGCGATGCTCGAACTGGCCGAGCAGATGTACGGGCCGTATGCATGGGGGCGTTACGACCTGCTCGTGCTGCCGCCGAGTTTTCCCTATGGTGGCATGGAAAATCCCCGGCTCTCGTTCATTACACCCAGCCTGCTGGCGGGCGATCGAAGTCTCGTGTCCGTGATCGCGCACGAACTGGCGCATTCCTGGTCCGGCAATCTCGTCACGAATGCGACGTGGCGGGATGGGTGGCTCAACGAGGGTATGACGAGTTATCTCGATTCGCGCCTCATGGAAATTATTTATGACAAGGAACGTGCCGACGAGGAACGCGTCCTGTCCTACCGTGAGTTGCTGCTCGACCTCGAACGCGTACCGCCGGAAATGCAAGCGCTGGCGCCGCGCCTGGATACCGGTGACCCGGATGATTTCCAGGGATCGATCCACTACAGCAAGGGACAGCTGTTCCTGCAGTACCTGGAGGAGACTTTCGGTCGCGATGCATTTGACGAGTTTCTCGCCGCCTATTTCGACGAGTTCGCGTTCCAGACAATTACCAGCGAGAGGTTTCTCGAATACCTCGATGCGAACCTGCTGCAGGTGATGGATCGCGGAGTCGGTCGGGAACAGGTCGAAGCCTGGCTGTATGAGCCAGGCTTGCCCGAGGACGCTCCTGTGCCGGAGTCCGCCACGCTGACGGCGGCGAGGGAAGCCGCAATCGCATGGTCACGCGGCGACTACGCAACCGCCGAAATACCGTCCGCAGACTGGAGCCCCCATGCGACCGTGCACTTCATCAACAGCCTGGCCGATGACCTGTCAACCGAAAGGCTCGCTGAGCTCGATGCGGCACTCGGGTTCAGCGATACGCGTAATGCCGAGATAGGGCGCGCCTGGTTCATCCAGGTTGCCGAACGTCGCCATACGGCCGCGTACGATCAGCTCGAGAAATACCTTAATCGCTATGGTCGCGGACGACTGATTCTTCCCGTGTACCGGGCGCTGGTCGAAAACGGTGAGGATGCCGAGTTGGCGCGCACGATCTTCGAGAACGCACGCAGCGCCTATCATCCACTGGTCGATGCGGGTATAGCGAAAGCACTGGAATAGGGCTGAGCGCGCTCCCCATCTCTGCCGAAGACTACATCGCGAAATCGCCGCCGTTGGGAATGGTAGTATCGACGCACTGCCGTCAAGGCCGCCTGCGAAAGAGGTACCACCATGAGAATGATGTCTGTGATGTTGCTTTTCATTCTGCCACTCGCTGTTCACGCCGATGTCGTGGTGCCGGCTGAAAAGGTCGAGAATTCGGTCAACATTCGACTCGAAAAGGACGCGACTTCAGATATCGTCGGCAAGTTGAAGAAGGGTGAATCGCTGCCGCACGTGAGCTCCGACTCCGATTGGCACGAGGTGCAGCTGGAGGGCGATGCAACGGGTTACATCAGCGCCGACTGGTCCGAGGTTCAGGCCGACGAAAAAGCGGCTGCTGAGGAAGCGGTTGAAGCAGTTGCGGAAGAGGTCGTTGAAGAGGAGGCGGCCGAGGCGGTCGAAGAGGTTACCGAGGAAGCGGCCGAAGAGATCATTGCCGATGCGGTAGAAGACGCTGTCGAAGAGGCTGCCGAAGAAGTCGTTGACGAGCCGGAAGCCGTTGAGGAAGTCGCCGCTGAAGAGGACGTCGAGGAGGCAGTTGTCGAAGCCGTTAAACCGCCGGCAACCGTCACCGATACCGTCGTTGCCGGACCACCGGGCCCACCAGGTCCCCCCGGACCTCCCGGTGCAGCCACGATCAAGGGAAGCGACAATTTCGTCGTGAAGTTCCGCGGGCCGACTGAAGGCGGCAACTCGCAGATCTACGACAATGGCAACCAGGTCGGCATAGGGACCACTGAGCCCAAGCAGCGTCTCGAGGTCAACGGCAGCATCCAGATCCACGAGCAAAACAGCAGCGTGGCGGGACTCATGATCACGCAGTCGTCGGGCGAAACTGGCTACATCATGCACAACAGGGCGAGCACGCTGACGATAGGCGCCGGGTCGCAGGATCGCATTACGATCGATCGCAATGGCAATGTCGGCATTGGCGTTTCGAGACTGGGTCACCCGCTGGAAATGGCCAGCGGTGCACACGTAACGGCGGGTGGAGTATGGACGAATCGCTCTTCCCGTGCAGACAAGGAGAACATCTCGGAGCTGCCGCCTGGTGTTGCCATGATGGCGTTGCAGCAACTGGATCCCGTTGTCTTCAATTATCGCAACGAGCCGGACGAGCAGTACGCCGGGTTCATCGCCGAGGATGTTCCGGATGTCGTCGCAAGCAGTGACCGCCAGAGCCTCAGTACGATGGACGTCGTCGCCGTCTTGACGCGCGTCGTCCAGCAACAACAGCGCAGGATAGAGGAACTGGAAGCGCGGCTGGATGCAATAGACTGATGTCTGTCGCAACGGGCTGAAGCGCTCGCGTTGCCATTTTTGACCACAATCTGATCACTGCAATGACAGCATTCGCTGGTTTCATCTCCTTACGCTACAGGGAGACCAGCCATGAGAATGCCATCCTTTGCCAGCGGCCGATCCGCAACAATCAAGGTTGCGACTATTGCCGTACTTATCCTTGTGCTGCTCGTGCCGGTCGGCATGATCAGGAGTGTCATCTTTGACCGCAGCAACAACGAGTCCGTGGCCGTAAGAGACATCAGTCGCTCCTGGGGCGGCGAGCAGCTGATCACCGGGCCGGTGCTGCGCTTGCCTTACAGGGGCAGCAACATGACGGTTTACGGGTCGACATACGCACAACCGAAGGATGCGTATGTGTTGAGCGAGCAGCTGAAGATCGTCGCCGACGTAAAAAGCGATGTCCGCTATCGGGGCATACAAAAGGTGCCCGTCTACACGGCATCGATATCGATTCGCGGGTACATTGACCCCGCCATTATCGAAAAACTCGAGATTGATGTCGCCGCTGTCGATTGGCAGGCGGCTGAGTTGTTGCTCGGCATCAGCGAGTCGACGGCGCTGGCGAAGGTCCCGCTGCTCGCGATTGGCGAACACGATTTCAAACTGGAGTCCGGGCTCAGGCAGGTCGCGGGCCTGCCACATCAGCTTGGCGCCTCGATTGGCGAGCAACTGGACGGCGAGAGTTCGCCCATCGAGTTCGAAGTCACTCTGCTCGTCAACGGCACCGGCGCGCTGAGATTCCTGCCGCTCGCCGGTTCTGCCGAGGCGACGATGACGTCGAACTGGCCGTCGCCGAGTTTTACAGGGCGTCGCTTGCCGGGTTCACGGGAGATACGCGACGACGGTTTCAACGCAAGCTGGCAGGCGTCGAGCCTGGGGCGAGCGCTACCCTCGGCCTGGATCGATACGCACTCCGCCCTCGGTGATGTCACCGGTGGCGCCTTCGGGGTCCGGTTGATACAAACGGTTGGCTTGTACCAGCTCATGCACAGGGCCATTCGTTACGCCGTGCTATTTATCGGTTTGACCTTCGTGATCTACTTTCTCATGGAGATCGTCGGCGACCTGCGGCTGCATCCGTTGCAGTACCTGCTCGTCGGCCTCGCCAATACGCTGTTCTACATGTTGCTGCTGGCATTGTCGGAGCACATCGGCTTCGAGCTGGCCTATGCGCTCAGTGCCGTGGCTTCCGCCGCCCTGATCTCGGGTTACAGCGCGGCGATCCTCGAGCGGCGAACACGCGCGGCGCTGATGGCCTTGGTACTGGCGGGCCTTTACCTGTTCCTCTACCTGACCCTCAAGGCCGAGACTTTCGCCCTGCTTGCCGGGTCGATCGGACTATGGGTCGTACTCGCGGCAGTGATGTTCCTGACGCGGCGTATCAACTGGTACGCAAACGACGCAGACGCCGCGGGCGAATCCAGCGAGCCCGTGCCTTGAGGGTAAATACGTATCGTATGTGAGCCCGCGCGCGCGTTAGCCTGTTGTAATGAACGAGGCCCAGATTCTCCTCGTGACCGCGGCGTCAATCGCGTTCCTGCACACGATACTCGGCCCGGATCACTACGTCGTGTTCACGGCGATGGGCAAGGCGCACGGCTGGAGCCTGGCGAAGACGCTGCGTGTGACATTCCTGTGCGGAGTCGGTCACGTGTTGAGTTCGGTCGTCATCGGCGGCGTTGGTATTTTCCTGGGCGCGCAGCTCGTCTCTGTTACGGCATTTGAAGGCATGCGAGGCAGCCTCGCAGGATGGGCGTTGCTTGCGTTTGGCCTGATGTATTTTGCCTGGGGCCTTCGGAAAGCCGGACGCGGTTATAGCCACTCACATGTTCACGTGCACGAAGGCCTGGTCCACGATCACGAACACGATCATCATAGTGATCACTCGCACGTACACAAAGAGGCCGGCAAAACCGTTACGCCCTGGGCGATATTCATCATCTTCGTACTCGGACCCTGCGAAGCGCTGATACCCTTGTTCATGTATCCGGCTGCCCGGCAAAGCACCGGGCTCGTGATTGCGGTGGCCGTCGTATTCGGCCTGGTGACGCTAATCACTATGCTGGCTGCCGTATTCCTGACAAGCATCAGCATCCGCAAGATGCCGTCGCTGGGTCGATGGGAGCATGCGGTAGCCGGTGCTTCGGTAGCGGCATGTGGGGCAGCAATCAGTTTCATCGGCCTGTAAGACGGTTGGAACCCGACGCGGCTCCGGGTTTCGGGACCCGTCCGACCTGTTCTCAAATAGCCTGCATCCTCACGAATATTGCCTTATCAATTTCTGCGAAGGTCTTCTGGTACACCTCGGGCTCATCGATGGGTTCGATAATGACCGTGCCAGAACTCGGCCCATAATGCGTTGAGAAGACGAAATTGAGTCGCACTCTCGTGGATCCCGACGGCATGGTTTCGACATAGGCGGTCGCACGCTGGTGCCGCGAGGTCGCCAGTGATTGCCCGGACAACAGGATCGACAGCCAGTCCGGCACCGTGTTACTCGCGTCGAGCGTCGGCCCCGTGGCTGTGATAAGGCCTGTCTCGAAATCGCCGTCATCGATAATAAACCCGAGGTCCTGGAACACCGACAGCGTGGCTGAGAACGCGACGCGTTTGCCGGCGGCGAATTCGCTGGCCTGGTAGGCCTGCAACTGCAGCCCGGTCTTCGGCGTCTTCGGCGGGCTTGCGCTACAGCCGGCCAGAAGCCCCAGGAGGGCGAGCGCAGCGACATACAGAGTCGTAGGCTTGTTCATGGTCTCCTCCGATTCGTTGGTGATCGTTGAATTCTCGGATAAGGCAACACAGGTGAACTGAGGCAGGCCTGATGTTCTTCTGATGAATTACCGTTTCAGGCCATTTGGCTCGCCGCGTTCATTGACAAGCATCTTTGAGTATAATCGGGCGTCGTCGTCCGTCCTCCGGAGCCGTAATGCAGCAAACTCTGTTCGATCAGGGACTTACACTCATGCTCGTAGGCATGGGAACGGTTTTCGTATTCCTTACGATACTCGTTGCCGGCATGTCGCTGATGGCGACAATCGTGAAGCGTGTGACACCGGCCGCGGTTGAGTCGGCCGCGACGGACGAAGAAATTGCTGCGATCACGGCCGCGATCGTCCGGCACCGAAACAAGTAATGCTCAATACCTTCAATTCCTGACCCGGCGAACAACAAACAATGAGCGATAAGAACCCTCTCGGAATTACCGAACTGGCATTGCGCGACGCGCACCAGAGCCTGCTTGCAACCCGCATGCGGATCGACGATATGCTGCCGATCGCGGACAAACTCGACCAGGTTGGTTTCTGGTCCCTCGAGTCCTGGGGCGGGGCTACCTTCGACGCCTGCATTCGCTACCTGGGCGAAGATCCCTGGGAGCGCATCCGACGGCTCAAGGCGGCCATGCCGAATACACCGCAGCAGATGCTGTTTCGCGGCCAGAACATCCTGGGCTACCGCCACTATGCGGACGACCTCGTCGAGAAGTTCGTAGAGCGTTGCGCCGCCAATGGCGTTGACGTATTCCGGATATTCGATGCGCTGAACGATCTCAGGAATCTCGAAACCGCGACCAAGGCGACGCTGGCTGTCGGCAAGCACGCGCAGGGCACAATGTCTTACACGGTCAGTGATGTGCACACAGTTGATCTCTGGGTCGACATGGGTCGGCGCATCGAAGACATGGGTGCGCATTCGATCTGCATCAAGGACATGGCAGGCCTGCTGCGCCCTTACGTGGCATTCGAACTCGTCAGCCGCCTCAAGGAGACCGTCGATATCCCGATCCACATGCAATGCCACGCGACCACGGGGCTTTCCACAGCCACCTGCGTCAAGGCGGCCGAAGCAGGTATCGACAATATTGATACAGCCGTGTCTTCGATGAGCATGACCTACGGCCATTCGCCGACAGAGTCACTGGTCGCAATCCTCGAAGGGACGGATCGCGATACCGGCCTTGACATCAACCTGATCGAGGAAATCGCCGCTTACTTCCGCGATGTACGCAAGAAGTACGCGAAGTTCGAAGGCTCGCTCAAGGGCGTCGATTCGCGCATCCTGGTTGCCCAGGTGCCGGGCGGCATGCTGACCAATCTAGAGAACCAGCTCAAGGAGCAGAATGCCAGTGACAAGATCGACGAGGTGCTCGAGGAAATACCCCAGGTTCGACGCGACCTGGGTATGCTGCCGCTGGTGACGCCGACGTCGCAGATAGTCGGTACCCAGGCCGTGATCAACGTCCTGTCGGGGTCGCGCTACGAGACGATCACCAGGGAAACGTCGGGTATTCTCAAAGGTGAATACGGTGCCACGCCCACAGCCGTGAACAAGGAGTTGCAGGCGCGTGTACTCGACGGCGCGGAGCCCGTGACGTGCCGGCCCGCCGATCTGCTCGAGCCGGAGCTCGACCATCTGACAGAAGAACTCAATCACCTCGCGATCGAGAAGAAGATTAACCTGGCCAATAACGTTGTCGACGACGTCCTGACCTATGCGTTGTTCCCGCAAATCGGCACACGGTTCCTCGAGAATCGTAATAACCCGGACGCCTTCGAGCCCGCTCCCTGGGACGAGCCTGCACCTGTGGCGCCTGCGCCTGCCTCGGGCGGGACCGGCGTGTACTCGGTGCGCGTCAACGGCAAGTCGTTCACTGTCGAGGTTGCCCAGAGTGGGCAGCTGGCGAGCGTAGCGCCGGCCGCGGCGCCTGCAGCACTTGCGGCGCCTGCGGCGGCGGGCAGCGGCGAGCCGGTCAATGCGGCCCTTGCCGGCAACATCTTCAAGGTAAACGTTGCGCCGGGCGCGTCCGTAAGCGAGGGCGATCCGCTGCTCGTGGTCGAGGCGATGAAGATGGAAACGGTGGTCAGCGCGCCGCGCTCCGGAGTTGTGACCGAGGTATTCGTGAGTGAGGGTGACAAGGTCGCCGTCGGCGATGCGCTCGTTGCCATAGGCTGACCATGGAGATGATCGAGCAAATCTGGACCGGCTCGGGTCTGTACCAGATCACGGGCGGCCAGCTGGGCATGTTGGTCGTCTGCCTGACGCTGCTGTACCTCGGCATTGTCAAGAAGTTCGAGCCCCTGCTGCTCGTGACGATCGGATTCGGCGGATTGCTGAGCAATATCCCCGGCGCCGGCATCGCCGAACCCGGCGGACTGCTGTTCCTCGCTTACGAAGTCGGCATCAAGTCAGGCGCATTCCCACTGATTATCTTCATGGGCGTCGGCGCGCTGACGGATTTCGGCCCTTTGCTTGCCAACCCGCGCACCCTGTTCCTCGGGGCAGCGGCGCAGTTCGGCATCTTCGCGACGCTGCTCGGAGCACTGGCGCTGACCGAACTCGGCTGGATGGACTTTACGCTGCGAGAGGCGGCAGCCATCGGCATTATCGGCGGCGCCGACGGGCCGACGGCGATCTACGTCGCCGGACAGCTCGCGCCCAACCTGCTCGGAGCAATCGCAGTTGCCGCTTATTCCTACATGGCGCTCGTGCCGCTGATCCAGCCGCCGATCATGAAGGCGCTGACCACCGAAAAGGAACGCAGGATAGAAATGGTGCAGCTGCGCGAAGTAAGTGCGGTCGAGCGCATCATGTTTCCACTGATGTTGCTGCTGCTCGTCGGGCTCCTGCTGCCGACGGCTGCACCACTGCTCGGAATGCTCGCGTTCGGCAACCTGATGCGAGAGTGCGGTGTCGTCGAACGCCTGTCGAATACGACGCAGAACGCCCTGATCAATATCGTGACAATTTTCCTCGGCCTCGCGGTGGGATCAAAGCTGAGCGCTGACCAGTTCCTTGTCCTCGATACGCTCGGAATCCTGGTGCTGGGCATGGTGGCCTTCGGGATAGGCACGGCGAGCGGATTGCTGATGGGCAAGCTTATGAACCGGTTGTCCACCAGCCCGATCAACCCGCTCATCGGCGCAGCCGGCGTTTCCGCAGTGCCGATGGCAGCCCGGGTGGCCAACAAGGTGGGCCTCGAGGCAAATCCCCACAATTTTCTGTTGATGCACGCTATGGGACCGAACGTTGCCGGTGTTATCGGCTCGGCTGTGGCCGCGGGCATCATGATCATGTTTGCGTCGTAATCCGGAAGAACTCGAAATGTTGTTATCAATTGTCATCCCAGCGAAAAACGAGGCAGCCTCGATCGGCAAAGTTGTGTCGGCTGCCCGAGAGGCCTGGCCGGACGCCGAAGTCATCGTCGTTGACGACGGCTCCAGCGACAACACAGGCGAGGTTGCTGCCGAAGCGGGCGCAAGCCTGGTAACGCATCCCGAGAGCCTCGGCAACGGGGCAGCCGTCAAGGCCGGGGCCCGGGTCGCCCAGGGCGACATAATCGCCTTCATGGACGGCGACGGGCAGCATGATCCAAAGGAACTGGATGGCTTGTTGCAGAAACTCGACGAAGGTTATGACATGGCGGTCGGTGCGCGTGATTCCGGGTCTCACGCCAACGTCGGACGACTATTCGCGAACGGCTTCTACAATGGTGTCGCCTCGTTTCTGACCGGGCGTCGTATCCCCGACCTGACCTCCGGATTCAGGGTTGCGCGCGCGCGTTTATTCAAGGAATTCCTGTACCTGCTGCCGAACGGTTTCTCCTACCCGACAACGATAACGATGGCGTTTCTCCGCAGCGGCTATCCGGTTACGTTCGAACCAATCAAGGCCGCGAAGCGGGTCGGCAAGAGCCATATTCGCCCGATTCATGATGGCGTGCGATTCTTCGTCATTATTTTCAAGATCGCCACATTGTATTCGCCACTCAAGATCTTTCTTCCCATCAGCGCTTTGTTCTTCTTAACCGGTGCGGCTTATTACGGATACACGTATGCGACGGAGGGACGCTTCACCAACATGAGCATGCTCGTCTTCAGCGCGTCGGTGATCGTTTTTCTGATCGGGCTGATTTCGGAGCAGATTACGTCGCTGACCTACAGCAAGCGCTGAAATGCGGCAGTGTATTTTCGTCGTCGGTACTGGGGAGCAGGTCCGTGAGCTTGCGCCCTTGCTGGAGCGGGCAAATGCCAGCGGCCTCAGGTATTCCGTCTGGGTTACGGCAGAGCAGCCCGTCGATTCAGTGCTTGCCGAAACGGGTGTGAAAGGAAGTATTGTCGTGCCGCAAAAGCCGGCGCCGCAGTCACATGTCGCGAAGATGCTCTATTGGATGCCGCTTACAATTTACCGCTTTTATAACTACGTTCATGGCGTCAAGATGTGGACAACGAAGAGCCCGCTCGTCGTCGTTCACGATAACAGCCTGTCAACGTGGCTTGCCGCGCACGCCGGCCGCTGGGGTGGTGGGCAGCTGGTCCACCTGCAGCACACCGCGGCCAGCCCGCCCGCGCAACATCGCATCATGAAGAAGTCGCGCTTCGCGTTTTGCGACGTTGACGAAGCGGCGGCGCGCTCCGGTCGCTATCCCGGGTGCACCGTTGTCGGGGTCGACGTTAACGACCCCGAGACATCCGAGACGATTGTCGAGTCGCTGTTGCGCTGGACCGGCGGCAAAAGTACCTCTGACTAACGGTTGAAGTGATCTTCGAGCACCTGCGCTACGCAGGAGGTGAGCCGCTTGCCGGTTTCGATGTGCAGGAACTCATTAGGTCCGTGCGCGTTTGATTTCGGGCCGAGCAAGCCCGTAATCAGGAACTGCGCCTGCGGGAATCGTTCACCCAGCATGCCCATGAAGGGAATCGTTCCACCGGTACCCATGTACATGGAAGGCTTGCCGAAGAAAGCGTTGGACGCCTTGTGCATGGAGGCTTCGAGCCATTCAGCGACGGCTGGTGCGTTCCAGCCCGCCATCGTGGATTCGACTTCAAACGAAACTCTTGCCAGCGGTGGTGTATTCGCCTCCAGCGCTTTTTTCACGGCTGTTGCCGCATCGTCTGCGTCGCAGGTCGGCGGCAGTCGGAATGACAGTTTCAATGTCGTGTAGGGCAGCAGGACGTTGCCAGCATCGACGAGCGCGGGCATGCCGTCGGCACCCGTCACGGCCAGCGTCGGCTGCCAGGTGTTGTTGAGCAGCAGGTCTTTGTGCGATTCGCCCGGCGCAGGATTCTCGACGGCCCACGGGAACTTCTCGTAAACCGATTCCTTCAAGGTCTCGGCGGCGAGCTGCGCCTGCTCCAGGCGTTGCTGCGGGATTTCGACGTGCAAGGCATCGACGAGAATCTGCCCATTGCTCTCATCCTCTATCCGGCTGAGCAATTGGCGCGCAGTACGGAAACTCGACGGGACGACACCGCTTGCCGAACCCGAATGCACGCCTTCAGTCAGCACGTCGACGCGCAAGGTACCCGTCAGGTTGCCGCGCAATGAGGTCGTGCACCAGAGCTGGTCGTAGTTGCCGCACTCCGCGTCCAGACAGACAACGAGGTCCGGCGAGCCGATTCGATCCTCGAGCAGATCGATGTAGTAGGGCAGGTCGAAGCTGCCGCTTTCCTCACAGCCTTCAACGATGACGACGCAGTGCGCGTGCGGGATACCCTGTTCCTGCAACGCACGAATGGCTGTCAGTGAACCGAAAGTGGCGTAGCCATCATCGGCGCCGCCGCGGCCGTAGAGCTTGCCGTCCTTGATGACCGGCGTCCAGGGATCGAGGTCTTCGTCCCAGCCGCTGAACTCGGGCTGTTTGTCGTAATGCCCGTAGAGCAGCACGACGTTATCCGATTGGCCTGGAATGTCGATAAACAGGATGGGCGTGCGACCCTCGATGCGAACGATCTCGACCTGCATGCCCTCGATCGGTTGCGTTTTGCACCATTTCTCGAGCATCTGTACGGCCGTCTCCATGTGGCCGTGCTTCTCCCAATCGGGATCGAAATGTGGCGACTTGTTCGGCACCTTGATGTATTCGGATATCTCGGGAACGATCGAGTCGTCCCACATGGCATTGACGAATTGGGCGGTCTTGTTGTTGTCCATGAATTACTTCCCGGTCAGGTCCTTGTAAAATGTTCGCGTCATGCGCTCGGCGTTGATGAAATACCAGTCGAACGTGCCTGCGAAATCCGCCAGGGGATTGGCTGCAACGGCTTCGTCCTCGCTCATGCCGGCCTCGACAAGTTTTTTCACGCGTTTCTGTCCTTCGACGAGCATGGCGATGTTCTTGTGCATCGACTCGAGACTCGCGAGTTCGCCGTGCCCCGGGATGATGTCAGTATTCTCGTCGGCGATTTCGGCGATCTTTTTTTGTGCCGCGATGAAGCCGTCGACACTGCCACCACCGTCGAGGTCGATGAACGGGAATACCCCGTTGAAAACAATGTCGCCCGCGAATATCACGTTCGCTTTCTTCGCGACAACGATTGCGTCACCGTCCGTATGCGCCTCGGGCAGGTGAATGACCTCTGCTTCCACATCGTTCATGTGAAACGTGACGCCTTCGGCAAATGTAACAACCGGGATGCCGCCATCGCCGCCCGCGGATTCGGGTTTTTCGAGTAGCCGTTTGCGCAGCGCATGATGGGCGAACACGATCGTGCCTTCCTCGGCAAACAGCGCATTCGCACCGGTGTGATCACCATGGTAGTGGGTATTAACGAGAAAGTCGGGCGCTTTGCCGGCAACTTCCTTGATGTGCGCGACCATGGCCGGAGCTGGCTGTGCGAGACCGTCGTCGACGAGCGCGACATAGTCGTCGGTCACGATAAAGCCGGAGGTGCCGCCACCGAACGGACCATCCGGATTATTGCCCACGGTCATATAGAAACCGGGCGCGACCTCCGTCGACTCGTAGCTGATGTTCTCCATCTGGGCGAGGCATGGAAAGGCGACGAGCAGCGAACACGCCAGGACGACTTTGTGCATTGGTCTTCTCCGGTAAAGCGGGGACAGCGATTGTACCTTACCGGAACTTATTGGCGACCCGGAAACGAGAATTGCGCTTTCTCGCGGACCCCTCCCGAAGGCCAGCGTTGCGTGATCGTCTTGCGGCGCGTGTAGAAACTCACGCTATCGGGTCCGTAGGCATACAGATCGCCGAAAAGCGAACGCTTCCATCCACCGAAGCTGTGGTAGGCGACGGGTACGGGCAGCGGGACGTTGATGCCGACCATGCCGACCTTGATGTTGTCGGCGAAATAGCGTGCCGCCTCGCCGTCGCGCGTGAAGATGCAGGTGCCGTTGCCGTACTCGTGGTCATCGATCAGTTGCATGGCCTGCTCTTCGGATTCGGCGCGCACGACGCAAAGAACCGGGCCGAAGATCTCCTCCTGGTAAATGCGCATGTTCGACGTGACATTGTCGAACAGGCAGGGTCCGAGAAAGAACCCGGTCTCATGTCCGGCAACGACCAGGTCGCGGCCGTCGCAAACGAGGTCGGCGCCTTCGTCGACACCCAGGTCGACGTAGCCTTTCACTTTTTCGAAATGGGCTTTCGTAACGAGTGGTCCCATGTTGTTGCTGACGTCGGTGCCGGCTCCGACTTTGAGTTCCGCGATCTCGCCTTTCAGCTTCGCGACCACGGTATCGGCCGTTTCGTCGCCGACACAGACGGCAACCGATATTGCCATACAGCGTTCGCCGCAGGAGCCGAACGCGGCACCCATCAGGGCGCTGACGGCGTTATCGACGTCGGCGTCGGGCATCACGACCGCATGATTCTTCGCGCCGCCCAATGCCTGTACGCGCTTGCCGTTTCTTGTGCCCGTCGAGTAAATGTACTCGGCGATCGGCGTTGAGCCCACGAAGCTGACGGCTTGTACACGGTCATCGTTGAGCAAGGTGTCGACGGCTTCCTTGTCCCCGTTGACGAGATTGAAGACTCCCTCGGGCAGGCCTGCTTCGTGCAACAGGCGCGCGACGACCATGGGTGCAGTCGGGTCTTTCTCGGAGGGCTTGAGTACGAAAGTGTTGCCGCAGGCGATTGCCATCGGGTACATCCACATGGGCACCATGGCCGGGAAATTGAACGGCGTGATGCCCGCCACAACGCCGAGCGGCTGGTGGTCGGACCAGCTGTCGATGCCCGGACCGACGTTGCGTGAGTACTCGCCCTTGAGCAGTTCCGGAATGCCGCAGGCATAGTCGACAACCTCGACACCGCGGCCGAATTCGCCCATCGCATCGTCAAGGACCTTGCCGTGTTCCTCGGTAATCGCAGCCGCGATCTCGTCGGCATGCTCCTCGAGCAATTGCTTGAAGCGGAACATGATGCGTGCGCGCTTCGCCGGTGGCGTATCGCGCCATGCAGGGAAGGCCGCTTCGGCAGCGGCGATCGCGTCCTCGACCGTGGCCTTCGATGCCATCGCGACGTGGCGCACCACCTGGCCGGTAGCGGGATTCGTGATCGGCAGTGGACGATTGTCGTCCGTAACGTCCTGGCCGTTAATGAAGTGTCCGACGACGTTTGCCGTGTCGATATCGCTTGCGGGTGTGGCGTTCATGAGGTCTCCGCGGTTTATTCGAGTGTATCCATGACGCGACGAACGGCTTCGAACGACCGCGACATCTCGTCTGGATCGGAATTCAGGAATGGTGAGAACTGCAGCGTGTCCATGCCCGCGCGGACAACCAGGTTTTCGTCCCAAAAGCAGCGCTTGTGGGCTTCAGCGCCGCGCGCGCCGGGCAGGCCGTCGCGGGGTGCCATCTCTATCGCACCCATCAGGCCGAAATTGCGTACGTCGATGACGTGTTTGTGACCCTTGAACGCGTGCAGCAGGTCCTCGAAATGCTGCTCGAGCGCCGTTGCCTGGGCGAAGGTGCCTTCCTCCTCGTAAACATCGAGCGTCGCCAGCCCGGCGGCGGCCGCAACCGGGTGCCCCGAATAGGTATAGCCATGGAACAGCTCGATCATGTGCGCAGGGCCTTGCATGAACGCCTCGTAGATCTCGTCGCGAACGAGCACCGCACCCATCGGGATCACGCCGTTGGTCAGCCCTTTTGCCGTCGTGATGATATCGGGCGTGACGCCGAAGCGCTCCGCGCCGAATGCTTTGCCGACGCGACCGAAGGCCGTGATGACCTCGTCGAAGATCAGCAGAATGCCATGGTGGTCGCAGATTTCGCGCAGCCGTTCAAGGTAAGCGACGGGTGGCGGTATTACGCCGGCCGATCCGGACACGGGCTCGACGATGACCGCAGCGATGTTACTGCCGTCATGCAACGTGCAGAGACGTTCCAGGTCTTCGGCCAGGTGTGCACCCCATTCAGGCTGGCCACGGCTGAAGGCATTGTGCTCGAGGTCCAGCGTGTGCCGCAGGTGGTCGACGCCGGGAATCAGCGCGGCGCTGAACACCTTGCGATTGGGCACGATGCCGCCGACCGACATGCCGCCGAAGTTGACGCCGTGATAGCCCTTTTCGCGGCCGATCAGCCGCGTGCGATTGCCTTCGCCGCGGGCACGGTGGTAGCCGAGCGCGATCTTCAGGGCCGTATCGACCGACTCCGATCCCGAGTTCGTGAAAAAGCAGTGATTCAGTCGATCAGGGGCCAATGCCGTTACACGGTCGGCCAGCTCGATCGCCTTGTTGTTGGTCACCTGGAAGCCCATGCAGTAATCGAGCGTGGCGACCTGCTCTTGCACGGCCGCAACGATCTTCGGGTGACAGTGACCGATACCGCTGGTCCAGAGACCTGAAAACGTGTCGTACAGCTCCTTGCCATCGGCCGTCGTGTACCAATGACCTGAGGCCCCCGATATGACGCGGGGTTGCTGGTTGAAGTCGCGATTTGCCGTGAACGGCATCCAGTAGGGGTTGTCGAGAGCGGCGCTCATGCCGGGGTCTCCGTTGGGTTAATACCGGTGGGTGGATTAAAGACCTGTCGGCCAGTGTACGCCCGCACAGCATTGTTAAACAATGAGTTAGGTAGATTTTCATAAGCTATTGAATCTATTGCCGTTGGGCAGCAAAATGTTTGCTAATAGTAAACACTCTGGAGGGATGCCGCGATGGACCAGGAAATCGGCCGCCGCTTGAAGGGGATCCGCGAGGCTTACGGCCTGTCGCAGCGTCAACTGGCTCGCCAGGCGGGCGTTGCCAATGCGACGATCTCGCAGATAGAGGCCGGCAAGCTCAACCCGACCGTCAGCATGCTGAAGAAAGTCCTCGACGGCATTCCGATTAGCCTCGGCGAGTTCTTCGGCGACGAATTCGAGGCGCGTGATCGCGTGTTCTTCCGCGCTGACGAATTGACCGAGATTGCCGACGGCGGCGTTTCGTTTCGCCAGGTCGGCAAGAACGTCTCCAACCGCGCCATCCAGTTGATCCGGGAGTGTTATCAGCCCGGTGCCGGTACCGGCAAGCATGCGATTACGCACGAGGGTGAGGAGTGCGGGATCGTGCTGAGCGGGCGCCTTGAAGTCACGGTCGGCGACGAGACTGCCGTTCTGGGCAAGGGCGACGCCTACTACTTCAGGAGCAGTCAGCCGCACCGCTTTCGCAATACCGGCAACGAGCCCTGCGAACTCATCACGGCCTGCACGCCGCCGACGTTCTGACGTATTGCGGCTTTTCACTATGGCACCCGGCGGCTGTTTGATGCACAGTTACATCCTCCGAGAAAACCCTTACAAAGCAGATTCCCAATGAGTGTGTTCGGCACTGAATTTTGTGATCATATTTCGATCGCGCGTTACATCGACGGTGCGTGGCAGGAACCGACGTTCGAGCCGCTTTCTCCATTGCCAATGCATCCCGCGGCGCACGTTTTCCATTACGCCAGTACGTGCTTCGAGGGCTTCAAGGCCTACCGCTGGCAGGACGGCCACGGCCGTATTTTCCGGCTTCATGACCACGTCGCGCGCATGCAAAAAAGTGCCGCATCGCTGCGGCTTCCGGTGCCCGATGCCGACATGCTGGCCGGCATGGTAATCGATCTCGTTTCGCACCAGCTGGCGGACATCCCGGAGCCGCCACATTCGCTCTACCTGCGCCCGACGCTGATCGGCACCCTGCAGAATATCGGCGCCGCGGCCGCGCCTTCGACCGAAGCGACACTTTTTGTGCTCGGCTCTCCCGTGGGCGACTATTTCGCAGGTGGCGCGGCGACGCTCAAGCTGCTTGTCGAAGACCAGCAGGCGCGCACGACGGAACAACTGGGCAGCACCAAGACGGGCGGCAACTACGCCGCGGCGCTGGGGCCAACCCTCGAAGCCAGGGAAAAATACGGCGCTGACCAGGTGCTTTTCTGCCCGGATGGTGACGTCCAGGAGACCGGCGCCGCCAACTTCCTGCTGATAAGCGATGACGAGATCATCACGAAGTCGCTGGATACGACGTTCCTGCACGGCATGACGCGCGACTCGATCCTCAAACTCGGCGCAGAGATGGGCTACAGGATCAACGAACGCAAGTTCACGGTTGGCGAGTTGCTCGAGTGGGTCAAGACATACGAAGCAACGCTGTCGGGTACCGCCGCTTGCCTGTCACCGGTTGGTGCACTGGTCTACAACGGCGAGGAAATCGTCGTGCGCGACGGCGGCCCCGGGCCGAACACGGCACGGCTGCAGAAGGCGCTGCAGGACATCCAGTACGGACTGCGCGAGGACACGCATGGCTGGCTGACCGAGGTCAGCAGCGCGTAGCTCAGATCGCTTTCGAGAAGCGGTTGTCGTTCTCGGCCTGGTCAATGTAGCGATCGAACACCATCGCGATGCTTCTGAGTAACAGGCGGCCTTTCTGTGTGATAGCGACGCCCGCGTCATCGAGATCTATCAGCTCGTCCTCGACGAGCGGCTCGAGGCGCTTGATCTCGTCCGCGAAGTAGCGCCTGAAGTCGATTCCGTGTTCGGCGCCGAAATCATCGAATGACAGGCTGTCGTAGCACATGAGCGCCTGGATAACGGCTGCGCGCTTCAGGTCATCGTCATCGACGAGAATGCCTTTCTTTATCGGCAGCTCGCCGCTTTCGATGATGGCCTCGTACTCCATTGTCGTGATCGCGTTCTGTGCGAACATATTGCCAATGCCGCTGATGCCGCTGACGCCCAGCGACACGAGGTCGCACTGGCGATGTGTCGAATAACCCTGGAAGTTGCGTTGCAGGGTGCCGTCGAGCCGCGCTTGCACGAGTTCGTCGCCGGGAAGCGCAAAGTGATCCATTCCGATATAGATGTAACCGGCGGCGCACAGCTTTTCGATCGTGTGGCGCAACAGCTCGAGCTTGACTTCGGGCGCCGGGATATCGTTGGCGTTAATCATGCGCTGACCCTTGAAGCGCCGCGGCAGATGCGCGTAGTTATAGACTGCGAGACGGTCCGGTTTCATGCCGATGACGATGTCGAGCGTGCGGTTGAAGCTCTCGACGGTCTGCTGCGGCAAGCCGTAGATGAGGTCGAAGCTGATCGAGCCGAATCCCGCTCCAATCGCGCTGTCGACGAGGTTCTGGACCTCTTCGGGCGTCTGCGCCCGGTTGACGGCCTGCTGCACGGCAGGCTCAAAGTCCTGGATACCGAGGCTCAGGCGATTGAAGCCGAGTTTGGCGAGATGCCGGATGCCGTCGGCATCGACGGTCCTCGGATCCACCTCGATCGAGAATTCGCGATCCTCGCTGTCATCGAAATTGAACGCGGCGCGCAGCGTATCGAGTAGCTCGCTGAGTTGTTCGTTGTCGAGATAAGTCGGCGTGCCGCCACCGAAATGCAGCTGCTCGATCTTGCGCGAGTGATCGAACAATTTCGATTGCATCTCGATCTCGCGATACAGCATCTCCATGTAGCGCTCGACGCGCGCCTCGTTGCGCGTCACGATCTTGTTGCAACCGCAGTAGTAACATAGCGAGTGACAGAACGGGATATGCACATACAGGGACAGGGGCACGTCGCTCGTATTGCTCTCGGCCGCCTTCTCCCGGTAATTGTCAGGCGTGAGCGATTCATCGAATTGCAGCGCCGTGGGGTATGACGTATAGCGTGGCCCGCGGCCGCCGTAGCGGACAATCAGGTCCGTGTCGAAACAGACGCCCGTGAGTTCTTCAGTTTGCTCGGTATTCATAGCTCCAAATCGTCCCCGAATTACTGGTTCGCGCCCATGGGTATTTGCCGAAACCTCGTTGCGGCTTGACGCTCAGGCGCGCCGCAATGCATGCACGAGGTACAAGGCTACCGTAAACAGGAGCATCGCGACGGCCTGGTGTGCGGCGCCGAGTATGACCGGAACAGCGAGCAACAGTGTCGAAACGCCGAGTATCACTTGCAGAACGGCCGTGTGCAGCAATGCGTTCAGGGCCGTGCGCGCCCGCCCGGGCAGTTCTGCCTTGCGAGCGCGGCTCCAGAAAATGACGACGACGACGAGTGTCGAGATCGCCAGCCAGCGATGATCAAACTGCGCTGTGATGGCGTTTTCAAAGAGGTTCCGCCACAGAGGGTCGAGCGCGAGGATACCGGTCGGTATCCAGGCATCGCCCATGAGCGGGAACGTATTCAGAATCTTGCCGGCCTTCAGACCCGCGACGAATCCGCCCGACAGGATCGTCACCGACAACAGTGCAAATACGGCCAGGGCCCTGCCGTACCAGGGGTGTCGTAATCCGCTTCCCTGCGCGGGGTAGAGCAGGGACAGCGCTACCCACATCATGTAGGCGTAGATCAGGAAGGCGGCGAACAGGTGCGCGGTCAGTCGGTACTGGCTGACATGCGGCACATCGACGAGGCCACTTTTCACCATGTACCAGCCGAGCAGTCCCTGCATGCCGCCCAGCACGAACATCAGCACGTACTTCGGCCATTCCGACCGGCGGATGTAGCCCCTGATCACGAAAAAGACGAACGGCACGAGAAACACGACGCCGATCAGGCGGCCGAGCACGCGATGCAGGTACTCGAGCCAGAATATGCCCTTGAACGCGGCGACGTCCATGTGGGCGTTCACCTTGAGAAACTCGGGCGTCTGCCGGTACAGGTCGAAAACGCGCTGCCACTCGGCGTCAGTCAACGGCGGCAACACGCCCATCATCGGGCGCCAGTCCGCCATCGACAAGCCGGATCCGGTCAGGCGCGTAAAACCGCCCAGGACGACCATCGCGAACACCAGTCCGCAACAAATGAACAGCCACCTGGCGACCGCGCGATTATTACTATCGGTGCTCGTATTCATCGCGCGCCATCATAGCAGGGCGTGATAATCTCGCGCGATGAAAATCGCCGACTGCAACAACATCATGGACTTTCGCCGTATTGCCCGGCGACGTCTGCCAGTTCCTGTATTCAACTACATCGATGGTGGCGCCGACGACGAGTGGACGCTGGCGCGCAACACGAAGGCGTTTGACGACTACGAACTGCTGCCGACACAGCTCTCGGACGTCAGCACGGTCGACCTCAGGAGTACGCTCTTCGGCCAGCCGGTCGACTGGCCTGTCATGATTGCACCGACCGGCGCGTCGAAACTCTTCCACAGTGCCGGGGAACCCGCCGTCGCGAAGGCGGCTGCAAAATTCGGCATGGTCTACAGCCTGTCGACGCTGGGTACTGCGACCATCGAAGACGTCGCCGCAGCCGGCGACGGCCCGAAAATGTTCCAGATCTATGTCCTCAAAGACCGCGCGCTGACGAAGGATTTTGTCGACCGCTGCACGGAACAGAACTACACGGCCCTGTGCCTGACTGTCGATACACCGCTTGCGGGCAACCGCGAACGCGATCTCGTGTACGGATTTTCGGCGCCGCCGAAGTTCAAGTGGAAAAGCGCGGTCAGCTTCGCAATGCATCCCGGCTGGCTGTACCGCGCGATCGTCAGGAAAGACCTGGATCTCGTCAACGTTACGAGCAGTAAAGTCGTGTCGAAGTTCGACAGCGGAGTGGTTGAATACGTCAACAGCCAGTTCGATCGCTCGCTTACGTGGAAAGACGTGGAGTGGCTCGCCGATAAGTGGAACGGCCCGCTCGTAATCAAAGGTATCCAGACCGTCGACGATTGTCGCAAGGCGGCAAACTCGGGCGCCACGGCGGTCATGTTGTCCAATCACGGTGGACGCCAGCTCGAGTCGACGCCGGCACCGGTCGATTGCATCAGCGCCGTGGCGGACGCATTGCACGACAGGCTGGAGATCATCTGTGATGGCGGCATCCGTCGCGGCACGCATGTCGTCAAGGCGCTTGCGCTGGGCGCGAACGCGTGCAGCATCGGCCGCGGCTATCTCTACCCCCTGGCCGCCGGCGGCCAGGCCGGCGTCGAGCGCGGCCTCGAACTGCTCAGGAACGAAGTAGAGCGCACGATGGCGTTGCTGGGCTGTAACTCGGCACGGAAACTGGGTCGCAGCTACCTCAATCACCGGCCCTGACAGGCTGTCATGCGTGGCCAAAAAAGCCCAAATTGCGCATTCATGTCCGATTTTTGACGCCCGGCTGCCGTCAAAAAACGCGATTCCTGTAATACAGGGCACCCAATAAGCCTATAAATAACAGTGTTTTGCGATTGATCGAGAGACTCGCCATGGCGTGTTGCGGCAATTCGCGGGCATTGCTCGCGATTTACCGGTACCATTTCTTAGACCGCGACCAAACGGGTGCGGCCGAGGAACCGCACTTGCGGCGGATAGGTACGTTAAGAGGTAGTTATGTCAGGCGAAAGAGTTACAGGAACCGTCAAGTGGTTCAATGATGACAAGGGATTTGGCTTCATCGAGCGCGATGGTGGTCAGGATGTATTCGTACATCACACAGCAATACAGATGGAAGGCTTCAAGACCCTCAAGGAAGGACAGAAAGTCACGATGGAAGTGACGCAGGGACAGAAAGGGCCGCAGGCGGAAAACGTAGTCGCCGAATAACTGTTCGCAACCTCTCGTTGTGAAGCTAAGGATCAGGGACAACTCCGTTCGATTACGCCTCACTCGTGGTGAGGTCGATTCGCTGCGCCTGCAG
>CAMYOJ010000028.1:0-34187 GCA_947259985.1 uncultured Woeseiaceae bacterium | reverse complement strand
GCAGGTTTCGTTACCGGGCGAGCAAGTGCTGGACGATGGCGCCAAGCTCAATATTCTCGTCGAGAGAGACTTTGCTTGCCTTGCTCCGCGTGAAGGCGAGGACGAGGCCGATATGTTCCCGCATCCGGATGCCAGCACCGCCAGTTGTTGAGCATGGCTGGTCGTTACGCCAGGTTCTTTCCCGAGACCGTCCGATTCCTCGAGGAACTCAGCGCCAATAACAACCGCGACTGGTTCAACGAGAACAAGAGCCGCTACGAGGAGCAGGTACTCGATGTTGCATTGCGCTTCATCCAGTCGATGCAGGACCCGCTGCACGAGCTGGCGCCGCGATTCGTCGCGTTGCCCACCCGGGTTGGCGGTTCGCTGATGCGCGTGTACCGGGACACGCGGTTTTCGAAAAACAAGACTCCTTACAAGACCAATATTGGCATCCAGTTTCGTCACGAACAGGCGAAGGACGTGCATTCGCCCGGCTACTACGTACATATCGAACCGGAACAGGTGTTCCTCGGCGTGGGCATGTGGCGTCCGGACACCGAACCCTTACGCGGTATTCGAGAACGCATCGCTGCCAGGCCGGCGGAGTGGCAGCGCGCATTGCGCGAACCCACCTTCAGGCGGCACTTCGACCTGGGCGGCGAGTCGCTGAAAAGGCCGCCGCGCGGTTTCGACGCCGAGCACGAGTGTATCGACGACATCAAGAGAAAGAGCTTTATCGCCGTGCGGCATCTCGAGGTGGGAGATTGCCTAAAGCCGCAGTTTCAGTGCACCGTGGAAACGTCATTCCGGGTGGGCGAGCCGTTCATGCGATTTCTCTGCAAGGCGGTCGGCGTCAGGTTTTGAGTGTCTTCCTGATTTCCCGGAGTAACAGCTCGGGGTCAGGTCGGTCGGAAATGTGTTTCGACAGTTCGGTGTAACGGATGATGCCGGCCGCGTCGACGACGAGCGCCGTGGGCCATACCGTATCGCGCCCGTATTCCTTGTCGTAGTCACTTGGCACGCCTGATTTCTGCACGAGCCCGAGCTGATTTGTCACCGACAGTGAATCGTCGAGCCAGAAATCGAACTCGACCTCGAAAAACTGCGCGACGCGGCGCGTCGTTTCCAGCGGTTTGGGTGTAATAATGATGAGCTTCGCGCCGAGGTCGATGATGTCCTTGTAGTAACCCGTCAGGTTCTTGACCTGCTTGCTGCAGAATGGGCACCAATTGCCGCGTACGAACAGGATTACCGTGGGTGAGCCGTGCAATGCGGTCGAACGCACAGGATCGCCCTGTTCGTCCTGGGCGTGAAAGTCGGGCAACGGTTGACCCGGCCGCAGGGCGTCGGGCACCGGCCGCAAGCCGCGTTTCGATACCCACAACCAGGCGGCCAGGAGCAGGGCTCCTGCGACGGCGATAGATACAATGACGGTCATCGACATACTGCCAGTATCGCCTCGCAGACCGCATGGACACAAGGTGTGAATTGTGGATACTGGCCGACTGGGAGCGGGAGACTAAGCGAACAGCAAAATGAGCGGCAATCCCATCATCTGGGCGCCCACTGAAGAACGGGTCAGGGCGAGCGCCATGTACCGATTCATGCGGCAAACCGGTTTCAACGACTACGACGCGCTGCACGCCTGGTCGGTGAATGATTCGGCCGCGTTCTGGGAGGCCCTGGTCGAGTTCTGCGATGTGCGATTTGCCCGCGAGGCCGATGTTACGCTCGCACGACCTGACGACATCATGAATGCAGGCTGGTTTTCGGGCAGTCGACTCAATTTTGCCGAGAACGTGCTGCGCCGTGACGGTAACGACACCGCTATCGTTTCTTGCGGCGAAGATGGCGCATGCAGGGAACTCGACCACGCGACCCTGCGGCGCGAAGTGGCCGCTGTGGCGGCAGGCCTGCGCGCTGCCGGCGTCGGCAAAGGCGATCGGGTGGCCGGTTACCTGCCCAATTGTCCCGAGGCCATCGTCGCAATGCTCGCGGCGGCAAGCATTGGCGCAACCTGGTCTTCGTGTTCACCCGACTTCGGTGTCACAGGCGTTGTCGACCGCTTCGGTCAGATCGCGCCCAAAGTCCTGTTCGTGGCTAACGGCTATTTCTACAACGGCAAGACCTGCGACACGCGCGATGTCGTGGCGGCCGTCGTGGCCGAGATTCCCGGCATAGAACGTGTCGTCGTTGTGCCGTTCGCCGACGGCCTGTCGACGGAGTTGCCGGTGGCCAATGCCGTCGAATGGTCCGATTTTGCTGTCGCAGGTGCTGAACTTCAGTTCACGGCCGTCGAATTCGATCACCCGCTGTACATCATGTTTTCCTCGGGGACGACGGGCGTACCCAAGTGCATCGTCCACGGACAGGGCGGAACGCTGCTGCAGCACCTCAAAGAGCACAGGCTGCATGGTGATATCGGGCCGGGCGATCGCTTGTTCTACTTCACCACTTGCGGCTGGATGATGTGGAACTGGCTGGCAACGGGCCTCGCCAGCGGGGCGACGCTCGTGCTGTTCGACGGTTCACCGTTCTTCAACGAGGGACGCGTGCTCTGGGAGATGGCCGAGCGCGAGGAAATCACCGTGTTCGGCACCAGCGCGAAGTACATCTCGGCGTTGCAGAAGGCGGGTGTGCGGCCCAAAGAGGAGTTCTCTCTGCCGAAGCTCAAGACCGTGCTTTCCACGGGATCACCGCTTGCGCCCGAGAGCTTTGATTTCGTCTACGACGCCATTGGCGACGACCTGCAGCTGTCTTCAATATCGGGCGGCACCGATATACTCGGGTGCTTCGCACAGGGCAATCCGGTTCTTCCCGTGCGGCGTGGCGAGATCCAGTGCCGGGCGCTCGGAATGGCGACCGAGATTTTCGACGAACATGGGCGATCCGTCGTCGGCGAGCAGGGCGAACTCGTCTGTACGAAGCCGTTCCCGTCGACACCCGTGGGATTCTGGAATGATGAAGATGGCTCACGCTATCGCGCGGCCTATTTCGAGCGCTTCGACGGCGTCTGGGCACACGGCGATTTCGCCGAGATTACCGAGCACGGCGGCGTCATTATTCACGGTCGTTCCGACGCAGTACTGAATCCCGGCGGCGTACGCATCGGCACGGCTGAAATCTACAGGCAGGTGGAGAAACTCGACGAAGTCGTCGAAAGCATAGCGATCGGGCAAAACTGGCGAGATGACGTCCGCGTCGTGTTGTTCGTCGTATTGCGCAACGGTATCGAACTCGACGATGCCCTGAGGCAGCGTATTCGGCATGTCATTCGCGAGAACGCCACGCCGCGGCACGTGCCCGCCAAGATCGAGGCGGTACCGGACATTCCACGCACGAAGAGCGGCAAGATCGTCGAACTCGCCGTGCGCTCGGTCGTACATGGCGATCCCGTGAAGAACAGCGATTCGCTGGCAAACCCGGAGGCTCTTCAGTACTTTGCCGGCATCGACGCGTTGCAAGAAGACTAGACGATGAGCAGGATACTGGGGGTCGAGGTTGTGCGCGGCGAGGTGCTGCCCGAGTGGATCGATCTCAACGGGCACATGAACGTGGCATCCTATGTGACGGCTTTCGAGGTGGCTGTTTATGCTCTATGGGAGCGTTTCGGCATGCCCGTCGACTACCAGGAAAAAAGCGGCAATACGACGTTTGCCGTCGAGACGCACACGACCTACAAACGCGAACTGGGCGAGGGCGACACCTACATCATAACGGCCCAGGTGCTCGCCTATGATGACAAGCGTGTGCACAGTTTTCTACGCATGTACGATGAGAAACAGGCAAGCCTTGCCGCAACGATCGAGTGGCTGGGTTTGCACGTTACTATTGGCAACAGGCGCGTGGAGGACTGGCCTGCCGACGTGTTGCGCGGCATCGATCTATTCCTCGAAGCGCAAACCGGGTCGCAGGTCCCTGCCGAAGCGAGGCGGCAGATCCGTTTGCGTAAGCCGAGGTACAGTGTATTTGGAGAGGGTTCATGAAAGGTCGCTATCTGCTTGCGATTGACCAGGGCACGAGCAGCAGTCGTGCCGTCATTTACGATCATCAGGCCAACGTCGTTGCGAGCGCGCAGCAGGAGTTTGCACAGATTTATCCACGTCCTGGCTGGGTCGAGCACGATCCCGACGCCATCTGGGAGTCAGTGACGGCGGTCACCGAGGGCGCGATGCAAAAGGCCACGGCCGTCGCCGCCGACGTGTCGGCCATCGGGATAACGAACCAGCGCGAAACGACCGTGATCTGGGACCGCAACACGGGCGAATGCGTTTACAACGCAATCGTCTGGCAGGACCGGCGCACGGCTGAGCATTGCCAGAAGCTCAGGGAAGACGGCCTCGAAGCCATGGTCATGCAGAAAACCGGGCTGCGACTCGACCCGTATTTTTCGGGAACCAAGATCGCGTGGATACTCGACAACGTCGATGGCGTTCGGCAACGTGCCGAAAACGGCGACCTGGCGTTCGGCACGATCGACAGTTTCCTGCTATGGCGTCTCAGCGGCGGACGCGTGCATGCCACGGATGCGACCAACGCTTCGCGAACATTGCTGTTCAATTTGCATACGCAGGATTGGGACGACGAACTCCTGGAGATGTTATCCGTGCCGCGGCAGCTGCTACCCGACGTTCGCGATTGTGCAACGGATTTCGGCTTGGCCAAGGATGCATGCCTGGGTGGCGATGTGCCCGTGTACGGCATCGCAGGTGATCAGCAGGCGGCGCTGATCGGGCAGGCGGGATTCGACTATGGCATGACCAAGTGTACGTTCGGCACTGGCTGCTTCGTTGTCGCCAATACGGGCGAAGCTGCGCTGCACTCCGACAACCAGCTGCTGACGACCGTCGCGATGCGTATCGATGACCAGGTAACCTACGGCCTCGAAGGCAGTGTCTTCGTCGCGGGTTCCGCGATGCAGTGGCTGCGCGACGAACTCGGCATCATCAAGACGGCGCCGGAGTCGGAGGCGATTGCCGCGCTCACAGGGGTTGTCGAGGATGTGCGCGTGGTCCCCGCGTTTGCAGGGCTCGGCGCCCCTTATTGGGACCCGGATGCGCGCGGTGCCATCCTCGGGCTGACGCGCGGTAGTGGCAGTGACCAGATCGTGACCGCTACCCTGCAGTCGGTGGCCTACCAGACACACGATCTCGTCGATGCGATGTCGGAGGACGGCATCAAGCCCAGCGTCATCCGCGTCGACGGCGGTATGGTCGCGAACGCGTGGTTCCTGCAGTTTCTTGCCGATATTCTGGGCATTCCCGTCGAGCGGCCCACGAACGTCGAGTCGACGGTACTGGGCGCCGCGTACCTTGCGGCCTACCAACTGGGACTCGTAGATTCCGTCGACAAAATCTCCTCGCTCTGGCAGCGTGATGCGCTCTTCGAACCCGCCATGGCGGCCGGCCAGCGCGAGCGGCTCCTCGAGGGTTGGCGCGACGCCGTGAACCGGGTGCGGAGCTAGATCTTGCTCAGAGCCAGGCAGAAGATCGGCAAATACCGCATTCTCGGGCGCATCGCGTCCGGCCCGCTTGCCGATGTCTATCGTGCCTATGACTCCATTCAGAAAATAAAGGTGGCGCTCAAGATCCCCAGGGAAGGTGACGACATCGGGCGCGAGGAGATCCTTCACGAAGTTCGTGTGGCGACCAGGCTCAGGCACCCGAATATCCTGTCAGTGCTCAACGCCAGCTACATCGATGACAGGTTCGTCATCGCGATGGAGCTGGGAGAGGAGTCGCTTGCCGACCGCATCGAAAGACGTACCTCGACAACGCGCGCGCTGGACCTTGCGGGGCAGGGCCTTGCGGCACTCGCGCACGCGCACGAACACAAGATTATCCACTGTGACATCAAACCGGAGAATTTCATCCTGTTCCCGGACAATCAGCTCAAGCTGGCGGACTTCGGCTTCGCGAAACTCGGCCACAGAACGCTGAAAGCATCGGGATCCGGGACGATCGACTACATCGCCCCTGAGCAGGCCATGGGCCGGCCGAAATTCCAGTCGGACGTGTTTTCCATGGGTCTCGTACTGTATCGAATGTTTTCGGGAAGGCTGCCCGAGTGGCCATTCGAGTGGCCGCTCGTGGCCTTCGACAAGCTCAAGGCCAGGTTGCGCCCGGAACTCATTCGTGTGCTGCAGAAATCGATCCAGCTCGATCCGAAAAAGCGCTATCGCGACGCCGTGCAGATGCAGGCCGATTTCGCCCGCGTGCAGAGTCACGCCCGTAAACAGAAGCGGGCCAAATCGAAAACCGGCAACCGCCGCGGTACTTCGTGGCGGCAATTGCAGTGGCGCGAGTTTCAGCGCCAGTTCAAACGGCATCTAGATACACACCAGCATTGCCGACGTTGTGAAGGGCCCGTCGCCGAGAGCATGCAGGCCTGTCCCTGGTGCGGCTTCGACAACCCCGCGCGCGGCGCCGCGTCACGCATGCCGTCGAGCTGCCCACGCTGCGAACGGGGTGTCAAGAATGACTGGAATTACTGCGCCTGGTGCTACGGCCCCGGATTCGAGGAAGAAAGTACGCGACACTATCCCGACAAGCGCTACACGGCACGCTGTGCCAGGAAGGGCTGCCGCAGGCCATTGATGCCATTCATGCGATATTGTCCATGGTGCCGCAGCAAAGTGCGGCAGCCGTGGAAACTCAAAGGCAGCAAGGATACCTGCAGAGCCTGCAACTGGGGCATCGCGCGTGAATTCTGGAATTACTGCGCATGGTGTCGCGAACCCGTGCGACACGACTAGGTGGAAAGGCATGTCTGCAGCGAAATTGGCCGATGACATAGTATTGCTGGACGGTGCGTTCGACCCCGACGAGCTCGAGGTTGACGTTGCCGGCGGCCACGCGGTCGCCTACACGGCCAAAGAACCCGGCAAGGAAACCGGCAACGAGGACTCGGTCGCCATCATTCCCTACGGGCCCGGCGCCGCCGTACTCGTGGTCGCGGACGGTGCCGGCGGGCTGCCGGCTGGGAAACGCGCATCGCTGACCGCGATCGCTACGCTGGCGGCATCACTGCAGACGGCGATGGACAAGACCACGCTGTTGCGCACGGCAATCCTGAACGGGATCGAGGCCGCGAACGAGGCCGTGCGAGGACTCGCCAACGGATCGGCGACGACGATGACTGTCATCACTATCGAGGGCTTGCACGCGCGTTCCTACCAGATCGGGGATTCGGAGGCGATGGTTGTCGGCCAGCGCGGTCTGATCAAGCTGCAGACCACGGCGCATTCACCCACGGGATTTGCCGTCGAGGCCGGATTCCTGGATGAGCGCGAAGCCCTGCATCACAAGGAACGCCACCTGGTGTCGAACTTCCTTGGGACACCCGATATGCGCATCGACGTCGGAACGATGATCGAACTCAGCCCGAAGGATACCGTGATCGTCGCGAGCGATGGCCTGATGGACAACGTGCACATCGAGGAAATCGTGGAATGTATCCGCAAGGGGCCGCTTCTTGCTGCGGCGCGTTGTGCGGCAGAACTTTCAGACCAGCGCATGCGCCGGGCGAAGGATGGCGAACCCAGCAAACCCGACGACCTGTCCCTGATCCTCTTCAGAAAGCCGAATTCTGGCGCCACTTAACATTTATCAATGGCTTGGGAGTTGATCGCCCGCAAGCCGCGTATTATCGTCAAGCTTGCGGAACATAACGCCCCGAATGCGCTCAAACCTATGGATAGCTGGCGATGACGCTCCGCTGTCGCTGTGTCCCGAGAGGCTGAATACCATGTCCAACACTCCGTCAAGAATCATCAGCGCACCCTTTCCGAAGGCCCTTATCGCCGTCGTGACCGCGGCGTTTCTTGCAGCCGGTTGCTCGTCGATGGAAATGAGTGGCGGTTCGTCGGGCAGCGGTTCGTCGGGCGGCGGTTCGTCAGGCGGCGGTCTCCCCGGGGGCGGATCATCGGGCGGCGGTGGAATGCCCGGCGGTGGAATGCCCGGCGGTGGTATGCCCGGAGGCGGTATGCCCGGAGGCGGCTCGTCGGGCGGCGGCATGGACGGCGGCATGGACGGCGGCATGGAAGGTGGCTCGTCGGGTGGTGGTTCCTCGGGTGGCGGTATGGACGGCGGTTCCTCGGGCGGAGGGGGTGCCGGCGGATCCGGTCCCATGGAGAGCGTTGAAACCGGCGGTCCCGAGTGCAATGAAGGCGGCGTTGTCGGTGGTGGCATCGGCGGCAGTATGGACTGCGGCGGCGACCAGGCCGGTGGCGTCGGTCAGTTTCCAGGCGGTGACGCGGAACGTGCCGAACAGCTGGGCAAGGAACTGGACGAATCGGTCGGCGATTTCGACGAAGTCCTGATGGAAGAGCAACGCGAGATTGAAACGGTCGGCCGCAATACCGAAGGTTATGACACAGGCGGCAGCGGTTCCGGCGGCAGAGTCAGCCTCGGCGAGCAGGCTGCCGGCTCTATGGGCGGCGGCAGCCAGGGCGGCTCAGCCAGCGGCGGCGGTGGCGGCGGTGGCGGTGGTGCCGGCGAAAGGAGCGATCCCCTCGAGGGCATGAGTGAACAAGAGGTCGCGCAGCGAACGCCCGACGATATTCAGGTGATCATCGATGACGACATCGTTGCCAAGCAGCTGCGCGAAGCGGCGCTGGCCGAAGAGGATCCAGAGTTGCGGGAACGCCTTTGGGAGGAATACCGCAAGTATAAGGGTATGTAAGAGGACGTAATGGGGATCATCGCCAGACTATTCATTCTCGGCGCACTCGCGTGCGTGGCAGGTTGCTCGGTCAACGAGGTCGTTGTCGCGGAAGAAACAAAGCTCGTCGTTGCGGAGTCTCCTGTCGACGAGGCGTTGCTGCTTGATATCGGCATTGTCGAATTTGACGCAGGCATCCCGGAAGACAACAATCCGACAAAAACCGGCGTGTTCGAAGACATACGTAACGCCGAGACAAAGTACCTGGCGTACCACCTCAAGACGACTTTGCAAGGTACTGGTCACTGGGGCGCTGTTCGCGTGATACCGGATCGCACGGCTTTTACCGACGTCACGATCACCGGCTCGATTGAAAAATCGGACGGCGAATACATCGTCATCAACGTCTCGGTCGACGATGCTGCCGGTCGCCACTGGTTCGATCAGGAGTACCAGACACAGACCGGCATGACATCGTACTCGGAACGTCGCGATCGGCGCCGCGATCCGTACCAGAAAGTCTTCAATGATATTGCCAACGATCTGCACAGCTTCGTGGCGACATTGCCGCCCAAGCAGTTGCAGCAGACCCGACAGATTTCCGAATTGCAGTTTTTTGGCGACATGGCGCCGCTCGCGTACGGCGAGCACCTCGTAATGGGCGAAGACGGGCTTGTCGCTGTCAACCGTTTGCCCGCTGAAAACGACCCGGCGGTTGCCCGCATGCGCCAGATCCGGGAACGCGATCGGCTGGTCGTGGATACCCTGAACGAACACTATGCCAACTTCTACTACGGCATTGCGATTCCGTATCGCAGCTGGCGCAAGAACGCCCGCCAGGAATCGATCAATTTTCGCGAGGCCAAGCGTTCGGCGCGCATGCAGGCGCTCGTAGGTGTTGTCGTACTGGCAGGCTCCCTGGCACTCGACACGGATTCCTCCAACAGGCGCTCGCGCAACGTCAATCGTGGGCTGCAGAACATGGGCATCTACGAGGGCATGAACCGCATAATGGGTGGCATCAGGCAAAACAGCGAAGCGAATATGCATATCGATGCAATTGCGGAGTTGTCGGAGTCGTTCGGGACCGAAGCCGCACCAATGGTCGTTAGTGTCGAGGGCCAGGAAAGACGCTTGACCGGTACCGCCGCGGCGCAATACGAGAGCTGGCGCAAACTGCTCAGGGAGATCTACAAAGCAGAGACCGGCTTCAGCCAAAACATCGAAGTCGGCGCGCCGGCTCGCGCACCGGAGACGGCCTCAGAGGGAACTCTGTAAGATGGGCGGAGATCCATCGGCTCACGATGCAAGCAATTAATAAAGGAACTCAGCTAGCCGACAGATATACGATCGACCGGCACCTGGGCGGTGGCGGCGAGGCCCGGACCTGGCTCGCGAAAGACCGGCTCACCGGTGCCCTGGTTGCTCTCAAAGTCGTGGCGGCGGGTACCCCCGCTGCCGCGCGGCTTCGCGAGGAATGGCAGACCCAGATTCGATTGATGCATGCGCACATCGTGCGCGTGTTCGAGTTTCACAGCGAAAACGAATTCGCGTTCTACAGCCAGCAGTACATCGACGGCCCCGATATCGGTGTGCTTTCAGGCCGCCCGATTGCGGAGATACTGGCGCCGCTCGGGCTGGTCGCCGACGCACTGCGCTACGCGCACGGCAAGGGCATCGTCCACCGTGACATCAAAGCGACGAATATCCTGCTCGACAGCAATGGTGCGCCTTACCTCAGCGACTTCGGCGTTGCCGCGAAGATAGGGGAGAGCAAGAGCGGTGGCACTCTCATTGCCCAGAGTCCGCAATCGCTTGCGGGCGAGCCTGCGCAGGCCGCCGACGACATATTTGCGCTGGGTGGCCTGATTTTCGAACTGGTCGCAGGGCGATCTGCCTACTCGTCATCGTCGACGGCCGACGATATCCGCCATCTTGAACCGCCGCCTCTGCGCGCTGCCGATGGGGCGGATGCGCCGAGTTCCCTGCAGCGGCTTGTCGCGAGGATGCTCGATAAGGATGCACCGCGACGACCGACAGCCGAACAAGTCATCGCCGAACTCCAGGCCGCCGGATACCCGGCCGGTACGGCAAAGATCGAAGCACGGTCACAGGCTGCGCTACAGGACGAGATCGTCGAGACCGTCGAGTCGATTCACCCGATCAGGAAAGCGGCCGCCGCCAGACCGGCTGAAGAGGCAGCCGTCGGTTCGGCCGGCATCAGCCCGAGAGTTCTGGGTACTGCGTTGGCTGCTTCGTTGCTCGTGCTGCTCGGCGTCGTTTTCCTGTTGCCGAAAACGCTGGAAGTAGATCCCGACGAGCCGGCCGTTCAGTCGGGCGTGCCCGAAGGGCAGGATCCCGCCGAGCTGGACGTTGTCGACGACGAAGAGTCCTTGCTCGGTGAGCGGCGCGCTACGCGCGACTATGTGCCCGAGTCGACGGGCATCGACGACGAGGAAATCCTGTTCAACGAGAACCAGGCTGACTACAGTGGCCTCGACGACGATGGCAGGGCGCGGCTCAATGCCGAGTTGATTTTGGGCGAGTTGCTATCGAATTTCGAGACCCTCGAACGTCGAGGCGTGCTGCGCTGGGCGAGCCTGGAGTTTCGCAATGCGCAGGAGCGTTATGCGGCTGGCGACAAGGCCTACCTCGAGAGAGACTATCGCAGTGCCGAAACGCTGTATCTCGAAGCGATCGCCATTGTAGAACCATTGTTCGACCAGATAGAGCCCGAGTTTCAAAAAGCGCTGACGGCCGCCGAGGCGGCATTCGAGGCCGGCGATCGAACCGAGTCATTGAGGCTGTATGAGCTTGCGGTCGCAATCACCCCGAACAGTCCGGTCGCCCGCGCGGGCTACGAGCGAGCCAGGAACCTCGACAGCGTATTGCGACTCGTGGACCAGGGGCTCGAATACGAGGAAGAGCTGGAACTCGAGGCCGCGGAGACCAGCTTCCGGCAGGCCGTGTCCATCGATCCCGAATGGCTTCCCGCACAGGAAGGCCTGGTGCGCGTGCAGGCAACACGCACGCAGATGGAATTCGACCTCAGGATGAGCGAGGGCCTCGAGGCGCTCGCTGCGGGCGATTATCCATCGGCGCGGGCCGCGTTTCGAATGGCCGAGAAGCTGATACCGGGCTCCAGGGAACCCGCCGATGGGCTGATGCAGGTCGAGCAGGGCCTGCAACTCGACGGTATTACCGTCCTCGAGCAGGAGGCAATGTCGCTCGAGCGCGACGAGCATTGGGACGCAGTCGTAACGACTTACGACGAGATCCTCAAGATCGATGGTGCGCTTTCGTTTGCGATCGAGGGGCGCGCCCGCGCTCGCGACATGAGCGCCCTGCACAAGAGACTCGATGATTACATCGAGGATCCCGATAAGCTGAGCATACCGTCGGTGATGCAGAAAGCGACCCTGCTGGTTGTCGATATCACACGCATGCCGGAGATCGGGCCGCGGCTGGCTGCGCAGCGCGATGAGCTGTCGCGACTTCTGAAACGGGCGGCGACACCGGTACCCGTTGCGCTCGTCTCTGATAACCTGACACAGGTTTCAGTCTATAAAGTCGGGAGCCTGGGGCGCTTTAACAACACGAGCCTGCAACTGCGTCCGGGCACATACGTTGCGGTCGGTGTGCGCCCCGGCTTTCGTGACGTACGGCTTGAATTCCGGGTGGCCCCGGAAATTGATATGCAACCCGTTGTCGTGCGTTGCGAGGAACAGATTTGAGTTTCGACCAGTTGTTTGTCCGCGACGTCGAGGGTGAGCGTCGCATCATCCCGGCCGAGTTGCCGCTGCGTGTTGGTACCGGGACAGACGCAAGCCTGCGCCTGCCGGGTCCCGGCGGTCCGGCTGTTGCGCTGCTGGATCTGCTGGACGGCGTACCGTTCGTGCAGCCTGTCGGGCGGGACACGGATCTTCGCATCAACGGCGAGTCGCTCGAAACGAGTCGCCGCCTGGTGAATGGCGACGAACTTCAGTATTTCGGCAGTCGCATCGGCGTTGTCATCGATGAGCAGCGAGTGTTGCTGGACATCCGCCTGGAAGACAGCGCGTACGTCACGAAACCGCCCGAGGAAAACGACGCCGATGCCGTGCTCGACGAAGAGGCCATCGCGCCAACCGCGTTTCGGCGAGCGGCCGAGACGACCGCGCGGCTGCAGGAATCCAGGACCAGTCCTCTCAAGATCATCGTGGGAAGCGGGCTGGCGATACTGTTGCTTGCGTCTTACCTGTTATTCAGCGCGAAGTCCGTGGAGTTCGAGATCGAGCCGCCCGAGCCCGATGGTTTCGATATCGACGGCGGGTGGTTCCGGCTGCCGATTGGTGATCGAACTCTGCTGCGTAAAGGCACCTACACGGTTAATGTAAAAAAACAGGGCTACTACGACGTCGACCAGAGTTTCGTCGTCGGCGACGAGCCGTCCATGACCATCAGCCTGCGCATGCGCAAGAAGCCGGGGCAATTGCTGGTATTCACGGATCCGCCTGTCGAGGCCGTTGTAACCGTCGACGATGACCAGGTAGGCAAGGCGCCGTTCGGTCCACTGGAACTGCAGCCCGGAATGCATACCGTGCGGGTCCAGTCCGAGCGTTACCTGCCTTTCGATGACATCGTCGAAATACCTGGACTCGATCGCCTCGAGAACATGCACGTGCAACTCGTGCCACGCTGGGCGAACGTGCTCGTGGAGTCGGAGCCGACCGGCGCAGCCGTATTTTCCGGCACCGAGCAGGTTGGGGTCACGCCCGCAACCATTGAACTGCTCGAGGGCTCGCACGAGATCACGGTTTCGAAAGACGGGTTCTCGCCGTGGGATGGAACCGTCGTTGCGGAGCCCAACGTGGCGCAGGCTTTGCCCAAAGTGAACTTGCAGCCCGCCGACGCCCGGTTGCTCGTCAATACGATACCGCGTGGCGCCAATGTCACCGTCAATGGGCGCTACCGGGGCCAGTCACCCATCACGCTGTCGCTGTCGCCTGACATCGATTACGAAATCGGCATGTCGAAGGCCGGTTACGGGGTGACGACACGCAGACTGCGCCTCGAGTCGGCTGCCAGCGACTCCATTACCGTGGACCTGTCGGCGCGACTCGGCACGGTAACGGTCAACGTTCGACCACAGGATGCTACCGTTTATGTCGACGGCCGGGCGCGCGGCACCGGGAAGACGACCGTGCGCCTGAGTTCGGCGCCGCACCGCGTCGAAGTCCGCAGGCAGGGTTATCGTCCGTGGGCCCGCACAATAACGCCTCGCCCCGGGTACCCGCAGACGCTGACCGCGACCTTGCGCTCGCTCGAAGCCGTCGCGCGCGATACCGTGGCACAGACGGTCGAAACGGCTGCCGGCCAGACGCTGCGCCGCGTCGAGGGGGCGACGTTCTCGATGGGTGCGTCGCGAGCCGAGCCCGGACGGCGTGCCAACGAGGTCATTCGCCCCGTTACGATCACCAAGCCATTCCTTATCAGCATTCACGAAATCACCAATAAGCAGTTCGCGGCGTTTCGCAAGAACCACAACTCGGGGAGCGACGTGCATGCGGCGCTGGCGGCCGACAACAATCCCGTCGCGAACGTGAGTTGGGAAGATGCAGTGCAGTACTGCAACTGGCTTAGCAGGCAGGAAGGACGAACCCCGGCCTATCGCCAGGAATTCGATAAATGGGTGCCGGTCTACCCGACGCCCGACGGCTACCGCTTGCCGACGGAGGCCGAATGGGCGCTCGCCATGCGTTATGCAGGCCGGCAGAAGCCCTGGAAGTTTGCATGGGGAAGCAAATGGCCGCCCCCGGAGGGCAGCGGCAATCTTGCCGACATAACGGCGCGCGAGCTCGTGCCGTCGATCCTGCCAGGCTACGACGACGGTTTCGCCTCGAGCGCACCGGTCGGCAAGTTCAAGCCCAGTTCGATCGGCATCTTTGACGCCGCGGGTAACGTGGCCGAGTGGGTCAATGATCTGTACACGGTACCGACGCCCGGTATAACGACCCCGGTGGTCGATCCCGTGGGTCCCGAGCGTGGCTCCGGTCATGTCGTGCGAGGCTCGAGCTGGCGGCACGCCGGCATCACCGAGCTACGCATGAGCTACCGTGATTACAGCAGCGTAGCGCGCCCCGACATCGGCTTCCGCGTCGCACGGTATGCGGACTAAAAATTCATGCGACAATTGACCCTCAAGCTTGTCCAAATGACTGGACAATCTGGAGGAGGTCCTACATGCATCGAGCCCTGATTCTGTTGCTGCTGCTGTTTGCCCCGTTCGCCTGGAGCCAGGAAGCGGAGGACAGCGATGCGGCGCCGAGCGAGGCTGCGGAGCCGGCTGAAGAGGCTGCCGCCGACGCGGACGAAGCCCTCGAAGACTTCGATGATCTGGGTGAGCCATACCCGGTCGAGGACGACGACAAGTTCATTCCGAGCGAAGACGTCGCGTTCGGCCAGTCGATACCATTTCCCACGGACATATGAGCCAAGGTCTGTATTAATGAAAAAGAAAAACATCCCCGTTGAGTTCGTATTTCAGCTGTTCGCGCTGATTATCGCGATCATCATCGTGCATGCCTTCTATGTGTCGGTCGTTCGACCGAATGCCGTTCAGGTCATAGAAGAACAGAACATGATGGCGGCCGCGGATCCGAACTTCGTCAGGGAGCGCAGCGTCTGGGTACTCGTCAAGGACTTTGAGCAGGAGGCCTGTTTCATCCTGATGTTCTGGGCGCTCGCGATCATGGGTTACAAGACTGTCAGGATCACCGGCGAAAGGCGCTTGCTCGAGGTGGATCTCGTGCCTGTCGCCGAGGGCATGCGAATATTGCCCGAGGATACGCGCGAGTTCGCACGCCAGGTGCAGGCCCTGCCCGAAGACCGCCAGCAGATGTTGTTGCCACGGGCGCTGCTGAACGCGCTGCGCCGCTTCAGCTCAACGCGCAACATCCAGGACGTGTCGACGAGCACCCATACGATCTGCGAGTCGGAGGCCGAAAGGCTGGAGTCCGAGCTGGCGATGATCCGCTACATTTCCTGGGCCATCCCGTCCATAGGTTTTATCGGCACGGTGCGCGGTATCGGTGAGGCGCTCGCCCAGGCCGACAAAGCCGTGCAGGGCGATATTGCCGGCGTCACGCAGAGCCTGGGTGTGGCGTTCAACTCGACGTTTATCGCATTGTTGATCAGCATCTTTCTGATGTTTCTCGTGCACCAGTTGCAGCTAACGCAGGAACGGCTGGTGTTCGACAGCGAAGCCTACTGTGACGATAAGGTCATCCGACACATGAAAGCGGACTAACAGCAGCCGTGGCAATGCTTGCAGCACATCTCAACGATGCGAGTATTCTCGTAGCGAGCGACGCGCGAATCCTGTACCGCGAGCCCGGCTTTGCGCTGCTTGAAGACGATGGCCTGACAACAGGCCTCGAAGCCTACAGTAACGCCAGTCTCAAGCCGCGCCGCATCAACAATCGTTACTGGTCCGGCCTCACGACCGAGCCACTCGCGGACCGGCGTTTTCAGCACCTGAGCGCGGCGGATCTCGTCAGCCGGCAGCTCGAGCAAATGTGGAAGCGGGTGGCAGGCAAAGGTGATCACCTGGCCGTCGCGGTGCCAGCTTATATGGGCAGCGAGCAGCTCGGCTTGTTGCTCGGCATCGCGATGGAGCTCGATATACCACTCGTTTCGATGGTCGATGCCGCTGTCGCCGCGACACGTCGCCACTACATGCATGCCGTGCCCGTGCATGTCGACCTGAGTTTGCACAGCACATTGCTGACGCGGCTGGCGCAGGACGGCCAGGCTCAGGTCGAACGTACCAGCGTTGCCGAAGATTGCGGAATGCTCAATCTCTACGATAGCTGGCTCAGGATCATCTCCGAAGCCTTCGTGCAACAGTCGCGCTTCGATCCGCTGCACACGGCGGAAACCGAGCAGGTACTGCAGGAGAACATCCTGAAATGGCTGTCGGTGGCGGCACGCGCAGAGTCCGTGCCGATGGAAGTCGAGTATCGCGGCATTACTCACCGCGCCGAACTCGAGTCACTGCAGTTCGTCGCTGCAGCCGGGCCCGTATACCAGACCATCGTCGGCAACCTGCGGGCGTTGTATCGAGCCGGAGAGTTGCCCGCGCTGCAGTTGTCCGATCGTGCGGCCGCGATGCCCGGCCTGGCGGATACCCTCAAGGCCAGGGTTGGCGGAGAGGTCTTTCTGCTGGAGCGAGGCGCGACGACGCGCGGCCTGATAACGCGCTGTCGCGAGGACCGCAAGGGCGGAGCATTGACCCTGGCGCGCCACCTTCCCTGGGACCAGGCGCCCGTCGAAGTGCAGGCCGACGATGCCAAGGGGTCAGGCGGACAGCCAACCCACCTGCTGTTCGGGAATCATGCACATCGGCTCGGCGACGAGCCGCTCGTACTCGGCTCACAGCCTGCCGAGAGCGAACGCTGGCTCGACCTGCAACAGGAAATGCCCGGCGTCTCGCGGCGACATTGCGTGGTTAGCACAGAGAATGGTCAATGCGTCGTAATGGATCACAGTCGCTACGGGACATTTCTCAACGGCCACCGTATCGATGGCTCGGCGGTGCTGCAGACGGGTGATTCAATCCGGATCGGTACGCCGGGATTCGAGCTCAGACTGATCTCGGCGGAGATGTGACATGGCTCGCAGGCGCAGACAGACAGAGATCTTCAGCATGTCTTTCCTCGACTGCATGAGTTGTGGTTTCGGCGCCGTCATCCTGTTCTTCATGATCATCAATTCGCACGTTAACGCCACAACGGACGACGACACCAAGGCGCTGATGGCCGAAACGAACCGACTCGAAATCGAGGTGCTCGAAGGCCGCAAGAACCTCGCACTCGCGCGCAACACAAAACAGAAACTCGAAACGGAAATGGAGGATGCCGATAGCCAGATCGCGCAGATCATGGCGCTGATCCAGGAGCTGCAGGCGGAGCTCGATAAGTACGACAATGATACGCTGGCGAAAATCCAGCGCGTGGAAAAGCTGCAGTCCGACATCAAGTCGCTCGAAGAGGAGGTCAAGCGCCTGCTCGCGATGAAGCAGCAGCAGGACGCGGCGGGCGAACAGATTCGAACATTCAAGGGCGAGGGCGACCGACAGTACCTGACCGGCCTCAAGCTTGGCGGGCAACGCACGCTTGTCCTCGTCGACCGCTCGGCCAGCATGCTCAGCGACAAGCTCGTCAACGTATTGCGGCGGCGTAACCTGCCGGAGGCAGAGCAACTGCGGTCACGCAAATGGCGGCAGGTAGTCGCCAGCGTCGACTGGTTGACGTCGCAGTTCAGGCAAGGCACCGAATTTCAGATTTACATGTTCAACAACAAGGCCGAGCCCGTAATCCAGGGTACCGACGGTGTCTGGCTCAAGGCCGACGATGATACGCAGCTGAACGAGGCGATCCGGGTCCTGCGACGGACCGTGCCGAAGAACGGCACCAACATGCACGCGGCGTTCAGGATCGCGACGCAGCTGTCACCGCGACCCGATAACATCATACTGCTCGTCGACGGCATGCCTACGATGGAGGCTGAAACCACGTCCAAGACGGTCGTCAGTAGTAATGAGCGTGGCAATATTTTTGCCAAGGCGGTAAGAGAACTTCCGTCGGGCATCCCCGTGAACATCATGCTGTATCCGATGGAAGGCGACCTCAACGCACCGATTTCGTACTGGTCACTGGCGCTAACGACGCGTGGTTCATTCGTCAGCGTCTCGAGAGACTGGCCGTAAGGGGGACGTATGCGACGCAGACGCAGTATCGAAGCATTCAGCCTGTCCTTCCTGGACTGCATCTGCTGTGGCTTCGGCGCGATTATCCTGTTGCTCGTGCTGAGCAAGATCTACGAACCCGTCGTCATCGAAAAGGCTGAGGAGAATCTCGAGCAGCTCATCGCCCTGTTGCAGCAGGAACTGTTCGATATTCGCGGCACCTCGACGATTCTCGACCGTGAACTGAAGAAAGTCAGCGAAGACGCCGCTGCGACACAGCTGGAACTCGCCGAACTCGAGGGCGATCTGAACAAGATTCGTGGCCAGTACCAGGCGTCCAAGCAGGAAGAGGAAGAGACGATCGACGAAGGTGAGCTGCAGGCCGCGAAGCAGCGACTGACCGAGGAAATGCGTCGCCTGCGACCCTACTACCGAAGGCCCGATGAAGACGCCGTGGCTGGCATACCCGTGGACAGCGAGTACATCATATTTGTCGTCGATACGTCGCCGAGTATGCAGAACTACAACTGGGGACTCGTGCAGCGCAAGATTCGTGAGACGCTCGAGGCCTATCCCGAGGTCAAAGGCATCCAGATAATGAATGACGATGGCCGCTACATGTTCCCGGACTACGTTGGCCGCTGGATTCCGGACTCGCCCGGGCGTCGCCAGGCAATTATCAATCGTATGCGCAACTGGCGGGCGACGAGCGATAGTGACCCGGTCGACGGCATCCAGGAAGCGATTACGCAGTTCTGGGCGCACGATAAGAAAGTCAGCGTCTACGTATTCGGTGATGACTTCCAGGGCAACTACACGATCGACGCCGTTGTCGGCACCATCGATCGCATCAATCGCGTGGGCGCCGACGGCGCACGACGCGTCCGCCTGCATGCGGTCGGTTTTCCGCGCGGCTTTCGCAAGGGCGGGCAAATCCCGGCCACGGCGATGCGCTTCGCGACGCTGATGCGCATACTTTGCGAGAGAAACGGCGGGACCTTCGTCGCGCTCACGGATGAGAACCGCTAGCGGCAGATCTGCCACGTTTCGCCACAATTGATCCCGAGCTTTCCACGATAGCGACCTTTCGCTACCGCTATTTCGCCGTGTAATGAACTCCGAAGCAGGCCACGGTGGCCGCACTCAGGAGGACATGCAAATGCGTAATTATTCAAAGCTAATATTGGTCGCCACGCTCGCAACACTGCTCGGCGCGTCACCGGCATTCGCCAAAGGCAAGGCGTCCAAAGAAGAGACGATCGGTGTCGGCTCGGGAGCCGTCATCGGCGCTGCCGCGGGCGGACCGGTCGGCTTCATTATCGGTGCCGCGATTGGCGCAAAGCTGGGCGATACCTGGCACGGCAAGAACGAGCGCCTCGCGAGCCTTGAAGGATCGCTGAATGACTCCCGCAACCGGGTCGCGGTCCTGCAGGGAGACATCCGCGATCTTGGCGACGAAATCGAGGCTTTGCGTGACGTCGCACGCCCGCAACTCGTCAGCATGATGCAGGCCGGCATCGCGATGGACCTGCTGTTCCGCACTGACGAATTCGCGCTGGCCGACATGACCGGTGATCGTCTTGCGCAGCTGGCCGGGACACTGTCGACGATGCCCGAGATTCAGATCCAGCTGGACGGCTTTGCGGACGAGCGTGGCGACGAGCAGTACAACCTGGAGCTTTCAGAGAAACGTGTCGAGTTTGTCCGCGGACAACTGCTGACGGCCGGCGTCAGCCCGGATCGAATCAGCGTGTCGGCACACGGCGAATCCATGGCACAGGATGAACACCTTGACAGCCTTGCGCTCGAACGGCGCGTCAGCGTCAAGTTGTTCATCGAAGATATCCCCGCGGTGGCCGCGAACCCCAATTGATCTTCCCTGTGGCTCATTTCGAGTCTCCGCCTGGCCGGCCCGAGAGGGTCGGCCTTTTTTTTGATGTTTCGGGGAGTCGTTGCTAGGGTTTAATGTGTAAGGACAGGGGGCCCCGATGCCTGAAAAACTCGCCGACAAACGATGCCGACCCTGCGAGGGCGGGGTAGAGCCCTTGAGTGCGGAGCAAACGACGGAGCTCCTGAGGGCACTGCACGAAGACTGGGTGCTGAGCGAAGACGGTCTCGAAATTTCCCGTGGCTTCGAGTTTCAGGCCTACGGTCGGACGCTCGCATTCGCAAACGCGGTTGCGTGGATCGCCATCAGCGAAGGCCACCATCCCGTGCTGACGATCAGTTATGGCCGCTGCGACGTGAGTTACACGACGCACGCGATTGACGGGCTCTCGGATAATGACTTCATCTGTGCCGCGAAGATCGACCGCCTGGCCCGCGAGAGCGCTGCGTGATCGACGTTTGCGATATTGAGCGGGCCGCGGAAAGACTTCGTGACGTCAGCGTCGGGACGCCGCTAATCAGGAATTTCGAACTCGATGCGGTGGCCGGCGGCAAGGTGCTGATCAAGCCCGAGTGCCTGCAAGTAACGGGTTCCTTCAAGATTCGGGGCGCCTATAACCTGCTGTGTCAGCTCTCGGCACAAGAACGTAAGCGAGGTGCCGTTGCCTGGTCCTCCGGCAACCACGCGCAGGGGGTAGCGGCGGCGGGCGCCATGCTGGGCATTCCCACCGCAATAGTGATGCCCGAGGATGCGCCAGGGGCGAAACTTGAAAATACGCGAAAGCTGGGCGGCGAGGTAATTACCTACGATCGCTACACAGGGGATCGCGAGGCGATCGCGAGAGGCATTGCGGCAGAACGCGATGCGGTCATTGTGCCGTCCTACGATCACGCGGACATTATCGCGGGCCAGGGAACTGTCGGGCTCGAAATTGCCGGGCAGGCCGTCGCGATGAACGAACTCCCCGACCAGGTTCTCATATGCTGTGGCGGCGGAGGATTGTCGTCGGGTAGCGCCGTCGCGCTCAAGGCAAAGCTGCCGCAGGCGTCAGTGCATCCTGTCGAGCCGCAGGACTTCGATGACACGGCGCGTTCCCTGGTCACCGGCGAGCGTGTTGCCGTCGACCCGTCGGCACGCTCGATCTGCGATGCGCTGCAGGCACATATGCCCGGCGAGATGACCTTCGAGATTAACCGGCGCCTCCTGGGAAAAGGACTCACCGTCAGTGATGACGAGGTTCGCGAGGCAATGCGCTTTGCGTTCCGCAACCTGAAGCTGGTCGTGGAGCCTGGCGGTGCCGTTGCGCTGGCGGCTGTGTTGGCGGGCAGGATCGACACGAGCGACAAGACGACGGTTGTCGTCCTCAGCGGCGGCAATGTCGATACCGACCTGTTTGCGGAAATTCAGCGAGGTTCGTCAGGCTGAGCCGAATTGCGCGCGCTTCAAAATGGCGCGCTGCGCGACGGACTGATTCTTGCGTGCCTTGATCGCCTTGGCGATCTTGCGCCGCTCTGGCCAGGCCTCGAGCCACTGCACGATCTTTTCGATTTGCTCGACATCCGGCCTGACACGAGAGGGTTGCATCTCGCAGACGCCGATACCTTCTTCCGCGGCGTGCACGAAGTTCTGGCTATCGCGCATGACAGCAATAATCGGAATTCCGAGAGAGTCCAGGAAACGCATGAGCTTGGCAAAGCTCTTGGTATGTTTGCGAGTGCGATTGGCGACGACCGCCAGTTTCTTGTCGTTGCGGTCGATCTTGGCGACCAGTAACAGGTCGGCGATGCAACGCGATGCCGCATGAATGTCCATCGATGAGGGCAGCACTGGCACGAGGATACTGGTTGCGTCGCGCGTCAGCTCGCGAAGATTGTCGTGAGAAATACTGGCGGGCGAGTCGACGAGCAGGTTAACGGTTTCATTCGGCACGCGAAGTTGCCAGCTACGCGTCGCCTGCATCGATTTCTTGAACGCCGTGATGCCATGGATTTGCGGCAGGTCGGCGGGCCGCCGCTCGAGCCATGCCGTCGTGGAGCCTTGTGGATCGTAGTCCATGATTGCCGGGGTCTTGCCGCTCTGAGCATATTTGGCAGCGAGATTGGTCACGAGTGTCGATTTTCCGCAACCACCTTTCGGGTTGAGGATAACGATCTTGTTCAGGTTGTCTCGTCTAGGCGTAATCAGCATTGCAAAGTGACCGGTACCAGGTCTCCGATAAATCTCCCCGAATCAGGGCGAGATTTCCTTGCACCAGTTCACATAATACAGGGGAATCACAGCCTGTACAGTTTATCCTGGGTAGGTGTCGTAGCCGGGCACTTCGCTGTCATCGCAGGACCAGGCGGCTTTCGAACCCTGAAATATGCGCGCTTCGGGACGCAGGCCGGGGTCGTTGTCCAGTGTGCCGGCAGGTACGACGGCGATACTCATGTCGGGAGCCACCCTGGGCAACGGGCTTCCACACTTGCTACAGAACACGACCGCGAAGCGTTTTGCATCGGGCACCTTGTAGACTTTCAACAGTTCCTCGCCAGCAACCCAGTCGACAGAATCCGGTTTCAAAAGCACATTGCTGGCATGACCCGTTCCACTCGACTTTCGGCATCGGCTGCAATGACAGTGCCAGAATCGGCCCTCAGACCCGGAAATCTCATACCTGACCGCTCCACAGAGACAGCTTCCCGACAGCTTGATTGCGTTCATGGCGATGTCCCTCGATTAGCGGATGCCTAATTATGCCTTATGACGGTGCAGCCGCAGAAAACTCTGCGCTTCGTGTAACCATGCGCAGGTTTCGCAACTGCAATCACGCGGGTGTCCCGCATGCTCGTGATGAGGCGATCGCAGGTAGAAGACGGCCGTGTCCAATGCCACCAGCAGCTCGGCCAGCGGCGAATCCGGGTCCGGCGCGCTACGATTCGAATTCAGCCAACGGCAGGCGGCGCCGAACTCGCAGGTGGTGCAATGCTCGTCATCATTGTCGTATACACCGTCATGATGACAGTCGGTAAAGTCGACCTCGCGCTCTATGAACCATCGCGGATATTCGAGCAATGTTGTCACATAGCCCGTCAGCGTGCGTGTACGGCGGCCGGTGAGCGTAGGCATCAGAACATTTCGCTGGGTCCGGGGGTGTCGTCACTGGGCTTGGTGCGGCACTTGATATAGTCGCCGGTAATCATCTTGTCGTAGCTCATCCCCGGGCCGACCATCGGGTAGACTCCGGCGTCCCGATCGATGATGACCTCGAGGAACGCGGGGCCTTCAAATTTCATGAAATCCCTGATGACGGTAGCGAGGTCCTGCTTCTTCTCGAGACGCCTGGCGAACTTGAAGCCGTCGGCTTCGGCCGCTTTGACGAAGTCCTTGCTGTGCAGCGACTTGTCGCTTCCCGACATGCGGCCCTCGAAATACAGGTGCTGCCACTGCCTCACCATGCCATCACCGAAGTTGTTGAGCACAATCACCTTGACGGGCTGGTTGTACGTCGTCGCGGTTTCGAGTTCGCCGATGTTCATGCGAATGCTGCCGTCTCCGTCGATGTCGATAACGATACGGTCGGGGCGCGCAAACTGCGCGCCAATCGCAGCTGGCAATCCGAAGCCCATCGTCCCCATGCTGCCCGACGTTAGCCACAACCGCGGTTCACGGAAATCGAAGTATTGCGCGGCCCACATCTGGTGTTGCCCGACGCCCGTCGAGATGATGGCCTCGCCCTTGGTGTGTTTGTTGATCTCTTCGATAACCGCGTAGGGCTGGATGAGATCCGACTCGCGGTCGTAGTTGAGCGCATATTCCCGCTTTAAAGTGGCGATCTCTTCGTGCCATTGATCGAAGTTCTTGGCGAAGCCAATTCGCCTGCCGTAAGCAAGCATGTCGGTAAGGTCCCGCTCGAGCACGCCGACCTGGTGCCAGTTTACGCGCTTGACCTTGCCGATCTCGGCGAAGTCCACGTCGAAATGCGCGATGTTTTTTGCGTTGGGGGCGAAGTGTGCCGGAGTGCCCGCAACCCGATCATCGAAACGCGCGCCGATGGCGATCAGAAAATCGCAGTCTTCGACGGCGTAGTTGGCAGATGCGATGCCATGCATCCCCAGCATATGAAGCGCGAGCGGGTGCTGAGTGTCACTGGCGCCCAGCGCCATCAGGGTCGTCGTGACCGGGATGCCGTACTCGTTGGCAAGGCGTCGCATGGCCTTGGTCGCGTTGGCATTGATGACACCGCCGCCTGCGTAAATCAGCGGCCGCTCGGACTCCGAGAGCATCGTATAAAAGCGCTCGCACGAATCATCGCTCAGGATATTGCTTTCAACCTTCGCCAGCCGTCGCCTGTAGCCGTGCAGCGGCAATGAGCCTTCGCCTTTGAACGGTCCTTCCCAGTTTTGCACGTCTTTCGGTATGTCGACCACGACCGGTCCCGGCCTTCCCGTGCGTGCGAGTTCGAAGGCGCTGCGTACGGTGGCTTCGAGCATTTCGGGTTCCGTCACGAGGAGGACGTGCTTTGCGACGGCGCCCATGATGGCGGACACCGGAGCCTCCTGGAAGGCATCTGTGCCGATCGCCGCGCGTGGCACCTGGCCGCATATGACAACCATCGGCACCGAGTCAGCCATGCTGTCTCGTACGGGCGTAACGGTGTTGGTAGCGCCGGGCCCCGAGGTGACCATCGCAACGCCGACGTCGCCACTGGCACGAGCATAACCGGCGGCCATGAAGCCAGCGCCCTGTTCATTGGCCGGGACGACGAGTGGCATGGCCGCCTCGCCGTTGGCGCCCTGGTGATGATCGTTAAAGCGAAAGACAGCGTCGTAGATCGGCAGGATGGCGCCGCCGCTGTAGCCGAATATGGTGCGAACACCTTCGTCCGCCATCACCTGCACGACCGTATCGGCGCCGCTCATGGTCTGGCCCCTGAGCGGGTGTTCGCTCAAGCCGGCCGTGTTTACCGGGTCATTCATCGTGCGGGTGTCCGCGTCTGATTTACGGATTTTCGGCGAGTGTTGACTAATTTCAGACGCATTGCAATAAGGACTTTTCTGCGCGACCATGCCAGTGAGCAGCGGCGAATTGGTTTCAAACGAAATTCTCGACGCGGGCAACAGCGAGTAAGGTATGCGGCACGCAATTTCAGTCCTCTTGCAGAACGAGGTCGGCGCACTGACGCGCCTGACAGGTATGTTTTCGTCGCGCGGCTATAACATCGAGACGCTCAACGTCGCGCCGACCTACGACTCCAGGGTTTCGCGTGTCACACTTGTCGTGACAGGCTCCGATGCCGCCATTGCGCAACTCAATGCACAGCTCGCAAAGCTCGTCGACGTCGTCAATATTCATGACATGACGCTTGGCGAGCATTTTGAACGTGAGCTGGCGATCGTGAAGGTAAAGCTCGGTACAGGAGGGCTGGCCAAAGCCATGTCGATGGCAAAGCGCCTGGGGGCCGAGATGCTCGACGAGGCCCAGGTCAGCTGCACGCTGCAACTGACGGGCACCGTCCAGGAGATCGACGCCTTCGTCGAAGAGGCCGCAAAGGTCGGGGAAATATCCGCGGTTGCCCGCAGTGGCACAGTCGCCGTTTCGAAGGGCGAGGTTACGTTGACGTCATTTGACCGACAGCACCTGCTCGTCGGATAGGCGATGGCCAACCTGGCGCTTAAGCAATATCGCCGGCTGGTCATCAAGGTCGGATCATCACTACTCGTCGATGACAAAGGCAGGCTGGACCGGGCGTGGCTGCATACGCTCGCCGACGATATCTCCTATCTCATGGAGAATAATCACGAAGTCTTGATTGTGTCGTCGGGTGCCATTGCCATCGGCAGCGCGGTACTCGGTATCAACAAGCGCCGAGCCCGCCTGGAAGATCTGCAGGCAGCCGCTGCTGCAGGGCAGGTTCAGCTCGTACACGCGTACCAGGAGGTACTTGGCGAACATGGCATCTCGGCCGCGCAGATCCTGCTGACACCGGACGACACCGAAAACCGGCGCCGCTTTCTCAACGCCCGGGGCACACTCGGGCGGCTCATCGACCAGAGCGTCGTGCCGATCATCAATGAAAACGACACGGTCGCGACCGAGGAGATTCGTTACGGTGACAATGACCGCCTGGCTGCCAGGGTTGCACAACTCGTCATGGCCGACGCCCTGATCCTGCTCTCGGACGTCGACGGCTTTTATACGGCGGACCCGGGCAAGAATCCCGATGCCGAGCACATTCCCGAGGTAGCCACCATCACTTCCGACATGCTGGCCATGGCAGGCGAGACGCGTTCGGATATCGGTAGTGGCGGGATGGCGACCAAGGTGCAGGCGGCGCGCATAGCAACGCACGCGGGATGTTCCACGATCATTTCGAGCGGTGCCGTCGACTACCCATTGCACGCCTTGTCGGCCGCCGGGCGTTGCACGCTGTTCAAGGCCGAGGGCACACCGGCGGCGGCACGCAAACAGTGGCTTGCCGGTGTCCTCGAAGTACGTGGCGAGATCCGCATCGATGATGGTGCTGCAAGAGCATTGCATGCGGGCAACAGCCTGTTGCCGGTCGGTGTCGTGGAAGTACTCGGCAATTTCCGGCGCGGCGACGTTGTGACTGTCGTTGGGCCCAACGGCAGGGAACTCGGGCGCGGTCTTGCCGAGTACTCGAACAACGACGCGCTGCGGCTATGTGGCTGCCAGTCAGCGAATATCGAGGAGACGCTGGGCTACAAGGGGCGCTCGGTTATGATTCATCGTGACGAACTGGTGTTGTTCGACAGTGATAGCTAGAGAGAGCGGTGTGACTATTTCCGAAACCATGAACGAGATGGGGCGAGCGGCGCGTCGGGCCGCGGCATCCCTGGCCATGACGACTCGCTCGCAGCGCGACACGGCGCTGGCCGAGGGCGCGGCCGCGATTCGCGCGCAGGCCGAAGACATCGCCCAGGCGAACGCGAAGGATATGGAAGCCGCGAAACAGAGAGGACTTAGCGCCGCAATGCTCGATCGCCTGATGCTGGACGGTGGCCGCATCGAATCGATGGCGTCGGGCATGGAAACGATTATCGAGCTCGATGATCCCGTTGGCAGAGTGCTCGCGGAGTGGGAACGGCCGAACGGGCTGAAAATTCAACGTGTATCGGTGCCTCTGGGCGTCATTGGCATCATCTACGAGAGCCGGCCTAACGTCACGGCCGACGCAGCGGCTTTGTGCATCAAGTCGGGAAACGCCGTGATACTGCGCGGCGGATCGGAGAGCTTTCATTCGAGCCGCGCTATTTATGAGGCCCTGCGTTCGGGTCTTGTTGCCGCCGGGCTCGACGCCGAAGCCGTGCAGATGGTGCCGACGACGGATCGCGCGGCGGTCGGCTACCTGCTGTCGTCGATGGCCGAGTGGGTCGACGTTGTCGTGCCACGCGGTGGAAAGAACCTGATCAAGCGCGTGCAGGACGAAGCGCGCGTGCCGGTCATCGGCCATCTCGAAGGTATTTGCCACGTCTACCTGCACGAAGATGCCGATACGTCGATGGCGAAAAGCATCGTCCTGAACGCAAAAATGCGCCGCACCGGCATCTGCGGCGCGGCCGAGACGATACTCGTGGACCGAAGTGCCGCAGAACGCATCGTTGGGGAAGTCGTCGCCGTCCTGCAGGACGCCGGCTGCGAGGTGCGTGGTGACGAGGACGTCGCGAGGCTGGCAGACGGGGTCAGTGCCGCCAGCGAGGCCGACTGGTCGACCGAGTACCTTGATGCGATCGTCTCGATGCGTGTCGTCGACGACATCGCCGCAGCAGTGCAGCACATCGCGCGCTACGGCTCGGGCCACACCGAGAGCATCGTCACCGACAGCGTGTCCGCCGCCGAGCGTTTCTTCCGCGAGGTCGACAGCGCCATCGTGCTGCATAACGCGTCCACGCAATTTGCGGATGGCGGCGAATTCGGCATGGGCGCGGAAATCGGCATCGCTACTGGGCGCATTCACGCGCGCGGACCGGTGGGCGCCGAGCAGCTAACGAGCTACAAGTACGTCGTACGCGGCAGTGGCCAGGTGAGACCCGCATGAGTGAGCGCCATTTCGACGTCGCAATCATCGGTGCCGGAATCAACGGTGCCGGCATTGCGATTGATGCTGCTTTGCGTGGCCTGAGTGTAGTCATTCTCGACAAGAACGACATGTGCAGCGGCTGTTCCGCGATTTCGAGTCGCCTTATCCACGGCGGGCTGCGATACCTCGAGTACGGTGAGATACCGCTCGTCTACGAGTCTTTGCACGAGCGCCGCAATTTGCGACTCAATGCGCCGCACCTCGTCGAACCGCTACGCATCTGTATTCCGATATTCAAGGGCGCGCGCCGCGGTCCCCTGATGATACGCCTCGGCATGATCGCTTATGACCTGCTTTCGATCCGGAAGACCGTGCCGAATCACGAGATGCTCAATAGCGCGGAGATCCAGGCGGCTGAACCGGGGCTCAGGAAAGAAGGACTGCGCGCCGCGGCGCGCTATTACGATGCCCAGGTAAAATATGCCGAGCGTCTCGTGCTCGAGAACCTGCTGGGAGCGCGTTCGGCCGGTGCCGAGATATTGACGCATTGCGAGGTGACGGAAATCCGCTTTTCGCAGGGCGCAGTTGACTCGCTGAGCTACGTCGATCGAATCGATCAGACGAAGCATGAACTATCGGCGGGTACTGTCGTCAACGCGGCAGGCCCGTGGGTCGACCGGGTACTCGCGACGGCGCCAACCAGGACCGATAGACATATCGGTGGCACTAAAGGCAGCCATATCATCGTCCGCAGGTTTGACGGCGCACCAAAAGACGCGTTCTACGTCGAAGCGGCGGCTGATGGCAGACCGTTTTTCATTCTGCCGTGGAACGACCAGTACCTGATTGGCACTACCGATATCCGCTACGGGGGCGACCTGGACGACATTCGCGTGAGCGACGAGGAGGTCGACTACCTGTTGTCGGAATCCAATCGTGTGTTCCCGGCTGCCGGGCTGTCGCGCGCAGATATTCACTATGCCTACGCCGGGGTGCGGCCGCTGCCGTATCAGGACAAGGGCCCCGAGTCCGCGATCACGCGGCGCCACATCATCAAGGCCAATCGCAAGGTCGGCAAGGGGCTGATATCGATTATCGGCGGCAAACTGACGACCTACCGCAGCCTGGCCGAGCAGGCCGTAGACAAGATCGCGAAGCTGCAAAAGCGGAAGTTGCCGAAGTGCCGTACCCGCGACAACCTGCTGCCCGGCACCTGGGGCAGGGAGGAGGCGCTCGAACGGCTGCAGTCGCTTGGCGTGTTGTCCGACGAGGGTGTCAGGCGGTTGCTGTCGATTTACGGTGGTCGGGCGACGGATATTTGCGAAATTTGCGATACGAATCAGTCGCTTGCAAAGCCAATCGACGGGCAGGGCAGGGTCCTGGCCGCCGAAATCGCGTTCGTGCTGCGCGAGGAGTTCGCGAAAACACTGGCCGACGTCGTGTTTCGCCGCACCATGCTTGGCCTCGATGCCGATCAGGGCCGACCATTGTACGAGACCATCGCGGACATCGCGGCCAGCGAACGTGGATGGAGTGCCGAACAACGCTCACAGCAACTCGATCACCTGCTCGCCTTCAGCGATTCCTGGCGGGTGAACTAGGGCGCACCCGGAAAATACCGCAATTCGATAAACAGCTCGCGACCGCGTCCCGGGAGGTAGCGGTACTGCCCGAATGCATAGTCCGCGCGATCGGCGTACTCGGTATCGAACAGATTGTTGAATCGCGCCGTGACCACGAACGTCCGCGAAAGATCGATGCTCGCGCGCAGATTCACGAGATCGTGGCCTGGGTATGTAAAACGGTTTTCGGCCTCGAGGTAATAGTCGTCAATCATCGTCCACTGCAGCGCGAAGCGGGCGCTGTTGCCCGGTTCGAAGAACAATTCAGCGCTGCCGAGCCAGCGTGGCGCGGTATCAACGTCATTGCCTGATTCGAATGTCTCGCCGCGTGCCGCAACCGTGTCGAAATCATACTCGTGACGGGCATAACTGGCGTCGACCTCGAGACGCAGTGGCTCCAGCAGCTGCCACGTGAAATCGAATTCGAGACCTGTGTGCTTGCTGCGTCCGCCGCTGACGTTGAAACCTTCGGCATCACGGAAGACGCTGTCGCGTTTCTTCATATAGAACAACGAGACGTCGCTCGACCATCGATTGGCCCGATTGCGAACACCGAATTCGATGTTGTCGAGACGCTCGGAATCGAGGTCGGCGACCTGTTGGCCGCTTTGCAGTCGATAGAGTTCTGTCGCCTGTGGTGCGCGAAACCCCCTGGCCAATCCGCCGAACAGGGACACGCGATCGCGCAGCTTGTAGACAAAGGAAAACTTTGGTGCGACGTTGCCAAAGTCGTCACTGCGACTTGCCGGGCGCGTGTAGAGACAGCCACCGAAGCCGCAGGGTGTGCCATCGTCGCGCGTATTTCCGGTCAGCATGTTGTTGTCGTAGTCGTAATGCAGGTATTCGAGCCGCAGACCGGCGCCGAGCACAAGGCGGTCACCCAGTTCGAAGTCGGCATGCACGTAAGGCGCCGCGGCAACGCTCACCACGTCATAGTCATAGTGCTTGCCTTCAGGCCGGGTCTCCTCGAGGAAGGGCGACCCCTCGGTCGGGCCGAGCTGGGTTTCCTCGAGATAGATGTCGCTCCACTCGAGATCGATGCCGACGACGACATGCCGGTCTTCCCGGTCGAATGTCAGCGCGGTCATCGCGCCGGCACTGACGTGGCCGTTCTTCTCGAGCGGCTGACCTGGCAGGAAGTGCTGCAAGAAGCGCATACGCGAGTGGCGCAGGTACGGACGCACGTCGAGGTCGTAGCCCGATGCGGACTTGTTCCAGATCGCGTAAAGGCGCTGGCTGGACGCATCGCGGAACGCTTCGGGATTGGGATTGGTACGGTTGAGGTCGGGGTCCTTGTAGGCGTCTTCACCGAAAATGAATCCAGCCGTATCCTGGTCCAGATCGGTTGCCGCAAATGCCGTGACAAGGTCGGACGTCGGCAGCACCCAGTTGCGCTTCAGCAGCAACTTGCCCTGGCGATAGCCTGAGTCGTCGCGAAAACCGTCGTCATTGGCGTAGACGATCGAAGCGAGCCACGGCTCGTCCGACCCGGACACCAATGAGGCGCGCACGCGCAGGAATTCGTTGGATCCTGCTTCGAGCGCAACCATGTCCCGATGCAGTGGGTCAGCTGTCGGTGTCAGGACATTGATGATGCCGTGCAGCGCATTGGAGCCGAAAAGCGCAGTACCGGGCCCGCGAATCACCTCGATGCTCGCCGCCTGCTCGGTGTGCATCTCGAACATCTCGTTGACGTTGCAGAATCCGGCCGGGCGTATCGGAATCCCGTCTTCGAGAAACAGGAAGCTGCCGCAGGAGCCCGGACCCGTTAGCACGGGCGAGCGAATTGCGGTCAGGTGCTCCTGGCCACTGCCACGACTCAGCCATACGCCCGGTACACGCGTCATGAGCTCATAAATATGCTGGTGAGCGACCGCCGCGATCTCGTCTGCGCCGAGCAGTGCGATGTTACCGGCGTGATCCAGGCGCCTCTGTCCACGGCGTTGGCTCGTGACAACGATTTCTTCGATGTCGGCGTCCGCCGCGCCGGCTTCCTGCGCCGGTGCCTGAAAAGGCAAAACAATGAGAGCCGCGAGCAGAATAGTGCGCGTCGTCCCTGGCTGGTTAATTTCGATCATCGCACCCTCTGTTGCGCGCCGTCATTATAATTGCCTTTCTTTGAATGTCTGCATCGACAAGAGTTTCCGACATGACAAAAATAAGCCATTCCCCGTCTTTCATATGGGCGATCGCCACTTTCCTTGCGTTCGTGGCGCTGCCGGCTGCGGCTCTGCCAGCGGACGTGGCCGCCGAGAGACCGAAGATCGGTCTCGTGCTTGGTGGCGGCGGGGCACGGGGCGCAGCTCACATCGGCGTCCTCAAGGAACTCGAACGCCAGCGCATACCGGTTGACGTCATTGCGGGGACCAGCATGGGGGCGATTGTCGGTGGACTCTATGCGAGCGGCATGAGCGTGGCCGAACTCGAGGTGCTGATCGGGTCGCTGGACTGGGCCGCGGCCCTGAGCGATGAGCCGGATCGCGAGGATCTGAGTTTTCGACGCAAGCAGGACGACGCCCAGTTCCCGATCGACCTCGAGCTTGGTGTTCGCGGCACCGACCTCGTTTTGCCTAAGGGTTTAATACAAGGGCAGAAACTGGACCTGTTGTTGCGCGACCTCACGCTCCATGTTTCCAACGTGAAGGATTTCGATGCCCTGCCAATCCCGTTTCGCGCCGTTGCCTCGGACATCGAGCGCGGCGAGGCCTATGTTATGAGCGAGGGCGACCTCGCGCGTGCGATGGCTGTACAGTCGCACTGACCTGGGCTCGGCGCTGGAGATTTCGGAACAGGTACTGACGATCCTGATTCGCAAGGAGACGCTGCGACAGATAGACAGGCTCGGCGAGCGCGATGTTTTGATTCGTCCCGAATTGGGCGTGTTCCCTTCGACAGGTTTCGGCAATATCGTCGAGACGATCGAGCCCGGCGAGACGGCGACACGGGCACAATCCGGCAAGCTCAGGGAGCTGTCCGTCGACGAAGACCAGTATGCGGCATACCAGGCGCGCCGTTCGTCGGTGCCGCACGAGGATAAGGAGCTGGCGTTCGTTCGTGTGGTACACGATGACGAACTCGCGGATGAAGTGCTCGAGTCGCGGCTCTCTGTTGCGAAGGGCGACCCGATCGACAGCGCGGAACTTGCTGCAAATGCCGACAGGCTTTACGGACTGCAGCTCTACGAGCATGTCGGCTATTCGCTCGTCGAGGATGAACGCGGTACAGGCGTGGAGTATCGCGCGACGACCAAGAGCTGGGGTCCGAACATCCTGCAGTTCGGCGTCTCGCTCGAGGAGGACTTCGAAGGGTCAACCGGATTCAATATCGAGACTCGCATGACGCGCGTCGGCCTGAATCGCCTGGGCGCAGAGTGGCGCACCGATTTGCGCCTGGGATCCGATCCCAGGCTGTTCTCCGAGTTCTACCAGCCGCTGAGTTTCGACTCGCGCTGGTTCGTCGCGCCGCACGTTGACTTGAGCCAGTCGAACTTCAACGCGTTCTCACTCGACCAGAATGTCGCGCGTTTGCGCGTATCCGAAGCCGAGGCAGGTTTCGATTTCGGGCGCGAGCTCGGGACGGTCGGCGAGTTCCGCGTCGGCGCGTACCGGGGCGTGGGCGAGGCTCGCGTCAAAGTCGGCGACCCTGCGCTTGCCAACGAAGATTTCGATAGCGGTGGCGCGTTCGCGCTTCTCAGGGTCGACTCGCTCGACAATGCGCGATTCCCGCGAAGCGGCACGCTCGCCCAGCTGCGCTGGACCTTGTCACGTCCGGGATTTGGCGCGGACAACAACTTCGATACGATCGAAGGTGACATTGCGAAAACCTGGAGCCGCGGCAAGAACAGTGTGCAGGTGGGTCTCGGCTACGCGACTACCCTGCAGTCCGACAACACTGTTCAGGATTTTTTCACGCTGGGCGGATTCCTGCGCCTGTCCGGGCTCGAACTCGGTGAGATCAGCGGTCCGCATGCTGCAATTGCCAGGCTTGTTTACTATCGTCGTGTCGGCGAAACGACCGGCGGTATTCTCGACACACCGCTTTATCTTGGTGCTTCGGCCGAAACCGGCAACGCCTGGCAGTCCCGCTCCGAGATGAGTCTCGATTCAGCACTCGTGAGTGGCAGCTTGTTCGTGGGTATCGACACGTTCATCGGACCTGTGTTTTTCGCCGCCGGCTTCGCGGAAGGGGGGCAGACGAATGTCTACCTGTCGATTGGTACGCTCCGGCGTTGATCAGCGCGATATTTTCTCGAGGACCTGCGTAGGAGAATCCGTCTTGCGGTAGTAG
>CAMYOJ010000027.1 GCA_947259985.1 uncultured Woeseiaceae bacterium | reverse complement strand
ATCGATAACGCTAGTTAGCCGCTCTGAGCTGCGCCAGGAGGTATTTTCATAGTGATTGCACTACCTCCTCGTATCTACGATACGAAATCAGCGGCAAATCGCAAATGAAAAACTGGCGATTCTAAAAAGGGAGTTTTTCAACAGAATAGGCCAGAATCAGACATCACAGCCCGATTCGATACAGGCTGGCCAGCCGATCCGGTCAGGATTGTCGGATTTCCACCAGAGTGAGTGCTACCACTCACTACGTCTGCTGATTATGTGACGCACCCTCCATTTGTCCACTCGGAAAAAATTAATAGCGGTGAAACCCACTAGGCTGGGCCGCACACGACGTCTGTCGCTCACGAGAATAACAATGCACTCATCTATTCGTGCGCTGATTTTGATTGCTGCTTCAGCAGTCTCCCTTACTGCCTGTGGCGGTGGTAGCAGTTCGCCAGCTCCCATTATCCCACCGGTTCCACCACCCGTAGACACAAAACTCGATTGGGACCAAGACAATTGGGATGAGAGGAATTGGCAATGAATATCAACTTAAGTCAAAACATTATTTGTGCCGCTGCAATCTTTGTTGCGAGTTCGGCATTTGGTCAGACACAGTTACCGGTGACATTTCAGGCCGGTCAGCCTGCGCTCGCAGCGGACGTGAACTCAAACTTCACGACATTGGAGTCGGCAGTCAATCAGAATGCCGGCGATATCCTGCTGGTGCAAAACCTGTCATGGATGGGTGACTGGCAAACCGGCTTGGTTTATGCGGTCAATGATCTGGTGCAGTTTCAGGGGTCCACGTACGTCGTCGTGCAGGCCACATCCGGCACCGAGGACCCAACTGATGCGGCATTCTGGTCGCTGATCGCCGCCGAAGGCGCTGTTGGACCGACGGGTTCGCAGGGGCCACAAGGTCTGCAGGGAGTCGTCGGGCCGCAGGGTCCACAAGGCGTGGCTGGACCGCAGGGACTTACAGGTGGCATCGGCCCAATAGGGCCAATCGGGCCGCAAGGCCTGCAGGGTGATCAGGGAGACATAGGACCGCAAGGCCCACAAGGAATTGACGGTCCACAAGGACCGGTAGGACCCCCTGCCGTGATCGATCCTGCCCTGGTGCAGACGCGAGTGAGTGGTACATGCGCAGTCGGCAGTTTTGTTGCTGCTGTTGCTGAGGATGGATCGGTGACCTGTGGCAACGGCAGCGATGTTGACGCAAATACTCGTTATGGCGCGACTGCGTTGGCGAATAACACCACTGGCGTCGTTAACACCGCCGTTGGAACTGGCGCGCTACAGTTCAATACCGCCGGCAGGTGGAACACCGCCAGCGGCGTGGATGCGCTGGGGGATAACACCGACGGAAACTTCAACACCGCCAGCGGCGTGAACGCGCTTTGGCGCAACATCACCGGCAACAACAACACCGCCACGGGTGTGAACGCGCTATTTTCCAATACGACAGGAATCGAGAACACCGCCACCGGCCGCGGTGCATTGTTTGCAAATACTTTGGCCAACGAAAATACCGCCGCCGGAGTTCTTTCGATGCATTTGAACACTGTTGGAAATCAAAACACCGCTACAGGAACTCGCTCGCTTTATTCCAATACGGATGGCAACAACAACACCGCCAACGGTGCATACGCGCTATTTTCGAATACCTCGGCCAGTGGCAACACAGCCAACGGCTGGTTCGCTCTCAATGCGAACACCACTGGCGCCGGGAATACCGCCGTGGGGGCTGGTTCGATAAGCAGCAACACAACGGGTATCAACAATACCGCAGTAGGTGATTCTTCGTTGGCCAGTAATATCGTCGGCAACTTCAATACGGCCATCGGCACCAATGCGTTGCAGAGTACAGTTGGTAGCGGCAATACAGCTACCGGCAACAATACGCTTCTGTCGAATACGAGCGGTGATGGAAATTCCGCCCACGGCGCCGGCGCTCTCGAGAACAATACAATTGGCATAAGAAATACGGCAAGCGGGGCCGGTGCGCTTGTGTCAAACAGCACAGGAAATAACAACATCGCCCTTGGATATGAAGCAGGTATCGCGCTTACTGTCGGAGACGGCAATATTTCCATAGGCAACGCGGGCGTTGCTGGCGAGGATTCCACCACACGAATCGGAGAATCTCAGACTCGCGCCTTTATTGCGGGGATTCGCGGAACTGCTACGGGTAACGCGGATGCCATCAGCGTAGTGATTGACAGTAGCGGCCAACTCGGCACTATTTCATCCTCACGCCGCTACAAGCAAGACATTAACGATATGGGCGGTGCCAGCGACCGGCTGCTGCAGTTGCACCCGGTAACGTTCCGTTACAAGGACACCTACGCAAATAGCGAGCAGCCCATGGACTTTGGCCTCATCGCTGAAGAAGTCGCCGAGGTGTTTCCTGAACTGGTGGTGTTCAATGACGAGAACCAGCCGGAAACAGTAAAGTACCGCCTGTTGTCGAGCATGCTGTTGAACGAATTGCAAAAGCAACACTCGACGCTCTCGGGCCAGGTGGCCGAAATCGACGGACTGAAAGATGAACTAACCGAGCTCCGCCAACAGGTTAGTAGGATTGCAGCAAATCAAAGTAGCGGGAACTGAGTAGGTTCGGCGCGGTCCCGCTCTCTCAATGAGACCCTTCAACCAGCGGTCCTTGGCGGAGCGCGGCTCCTTCATACGGTACACATAGGCTAACGCACCCTGGATCAGCACGGAACGCAATTTGCGATTACCGACCCGCTTGCTCAAGCCCACGATGTTGGCCTTGCCGCCGCTGCTGTACTGCCGCGGCGTGAGACCAACATAGGCGGACGCTTCGCGGCCTTTGCTGAACGCCGCACCGGAGCCGATCGTGGCATGCAATGACATGGCACCGATGGGGCCGACACCTTCGAGTGCCGTAAATCGGCTGCAGACCGAGTGGTTCTTCACCAGTTGCCCGACTTCCCTGGTCATCGCGTCGATGTCTTGTCGAAGTTCGAGCATGCGGTGGTACATGCGGTGCAGCGTGGGCCGGTAGAAGTCCGGCAGCTCATTGTCGCCGTCCTCGAGCACCTCGGGGAGTGTTCGTAGCAGTGCCGCGAAGCCCTGCGGAATCGCGATGCCGAACTCCAGCAAGATGCCACGCAGGTGGTTCGACTGGGCAATGCACTCCTGGATCAGCCGATCCCGTGCGCGCAGGATCGCCTGCAGGCCCTGTTGTTCCACTGTCTTGATCGGTGCTTCCTTGATGTTCGGCCGACGGGCAGTCTCAGCCACTGCCAAGGCATCGTTGCTGTCGGTCTTGTGGCCTTGACGGAACGGCGCCACCGCCTTGGCGGGAACGATGCGCGCTTCGTGCCCGTGCCGCTGTGCGGTACGCGCCCAGTAGTGCGCGGTTGCGCACGACTCAAAGGCAACGAGCGATGGCTTCTGCTTGCCCAGGAACTCCGCGAACTTGTTGCGCGTCAGCGAGCGGTTCACGAACTCCTTGCCACGGCCGGATACCACCGACACCTGGATAACGTTCTTTGCTAAGTCGACCCCGACTGTTGTTGAATACGACATGTATGGACTCTCTTTATGGTTTTGGTCGACCTCCAACCTAGGCGACTGGGTTGGGGGAGTCCATACATAGGGTCAGTAGCAGAACTCCATCATACGCCGAAAGCAGTCGCTCGAGCGGCCGGTTTCGGGGGCAAAGCGGAAGCTTGAGCGGTAACTTGTGGCCGATTCCAGAGTCTCGCCCATGTCGCCTGCCGACCGGGCTGCGGGATCATCCACGATAACTCGAGAGAGCACGAGGCGTATTGACTAGCGCGAATTTGGTTTCCAGGATTTCGACTTGTCGAAGCTGCCCGAATTGTAGGGATCGACACCGTCCGGCTCATTCGGATCGATAGCCGCTGTGCGAATTGTGTCGCCTACGTGTTCATAGTAACTGTCTTCAGACACGGAAAACGGCGTTTCTTCCTCAGGAAGGTCCTCCGCTCGACGGCTTTTCTCTTGCCGGCGCTCCTCGTGATTTGAATCACTTTGATTTGACAAGCCGTGATCCGAGCGACGACGCGGTTCGCCGCGCCGATCTTCATAATGCTGGTAGCGGCACTCGCACTGATCGGGGCGATCGCATCCATCCAACGGTAGCAAGGGTGCTTCGGCAGAGAGATGGCGCTGGAACTGGCTGTCGATCGCCACCTGACATGAATTGTCATTACAGCGAATCGCCACCGCATGGTACGGCGTGACGCGTTTTTCTTGCTCGGGCTTTTTCGCGAACAGTCGCGTAAGCCAACCGCGTGGTCTGACTGAATTCATCTGCTTAAGCCACAACTCCGGTGCCTTAAGGATACGCAGCTACCCTTGAATATTCCGTGATCGGCCTCACACGGCTCGGTCGGGGTCTGGAGTGGCGTCCGGACTGTCGGACGTTTTCAGGTCAGGGGGTCAGGATTCGATAAGTCCCGGTAGTCGTCGTGCCGAGCATCGTCGGTTCCTCGATAAAATGCCCCTGCACGAAGTCGACGCCAATGTCCCGAAGCCAGTCGAAATCCTCCTGGTGCTCGACCTGCTCGGCAACGATTCGAAACTGCATCGTACGCGCAAGCCTGATCATCGCAGAGACCATTTCCTGGTTCACAAGATCGGACTGCAAATTACGCGTGTAGGTGCCGTCGATCTTCAGGTAATCGATCGGCAGGTGCTTGAGACTCGAGAAGGAGCCGAGGCCGCTGCCGAAGTCGTCGAGCGAGAACTCGCAGCCAATGCCGTGCAAAACCTCGATGAATCGTTGCGCGTGCTGCACGTTCGACAGGATGGCGCCCTCCGTCACCTCGAAGCAGATTGACGACGGCGCAACCCCTGATCGATCGAGCGTATCGACAACGAATCCAAGAAACGACTCGTCGCCCAGCGTTTGCCCGGACAGGTTGATTGCGCAACTGCGATTCGAGGGTAGCTTGATCTCTCCGCTCCCCAGGGCCGCCAACACCGCGTTAAACACCCAGCGATCAATCTGCGGCATCATCTGGTAGCGCTCGGCAGGGCGCAGGAATTCCGCCGAGTTCGTCGGCCGCCCTTGCCCGTCGTTGAACCTTATCAGCACCTCGACCGACGGCCCGGAATCTGCCCTCCCGCTCATCGCAATGATTGGCTGCACTGCGAGTTCGAAATTGTCTTCGTGCAACGCGGTCTGCAACTGACGCAACCACTGGATGTCGCCGCGCTCGCGCGCCACAACCTCATCACGCGCCGAGTAGACGTGCACCTTTCCGCGACCTTGCTGCTTCGCCATGTAGCATGCCGAGTCGGCAGCCGCCATCACGTCCTGCAATTTGCCCGTCGAGTGGCTTATTTGGACGAGACCAATGGAAATGCCAATGTTGAAGATCTTATCCTTCCAGACGAAGCGGTAATCGGCGATGGCCTGGCAGATGTCGGTTGCGAGCTGGCGTGCTTTCTCGATCGGGCAGCCCATCAGCAAGGCGCCGAATTCGTCGCCACCGAGGCGGCCGACATAGTCCGAGTCTCTTACCTTGTCCTTGATCAGGCTCGCGACCTCGCGCAGCATGTTATCGCCGGCCTGGTGACCGCAGCTGTCGTTGACAGCCTTGAAGCGATCGAGGTCCATATAGAACAGCATGTGCACGGCTTCTTCGGTATGCGCTGTGTCCATCGCCTCTTCGAGGCGTCGCTCGAACTCACGACGATTGATAAGCCCGGTCAGCGGATCGTGGGTCGCCTGGTAGGACATCTGCCGCGTCAGGCCGCGTAACTCGCTCACATCATGGAATACAACGACGGTGCCCGAGATCGCATTGCCGGGGCCGCGAACGGGCGACGCCGAGATATCCACGGAATGTTCGTGCTCGCCATCAATACTCACCATAACGGCGCGACGTCCCATGTTGACGCGTCGGCGCATCGCCAGGCTGCGTTCAACAGGATCGCCGAGCGGACGGCGATCCGTGTCATCTACGAGCGTGAACAATTCTCCGACGCGGTGCCCCGCCGCATCATCACGATTGGTACCGGTCAGGGTTTCGGCGGCAAGATTCATATAGTCGATGCGGCCATCATTGTCAGTCGTGATTACGCCTTCGGCAATCGACTCGAGCGTATACTGCGCCTGTCGCTTACTGCGCGACAGCGACACCTCGAGGCTCTTCCGATGACTGATGTCCCGCGCGACAGTAAGGATCGCCTTACGGCCATGGAACTCGATGTCCGAGCTCTGCGCTTCCACCCACAGGCCCGTCTGGACGCCGTTGATAAGCTGCATTTCGATGCGTCGCGGCGCATTCTCGCCGGCAAGGCGCTTGGCAACCGTTTTGCGAAACAGCGCGCGGTAGGCCGGCTTGACTAGGTCAGACAACTCGCGCCCTACAAGCTGCGCCGGTTCGAGACCGACGAGACTCGCCGCGGATTCGTTGGCCAACAGGATCTTTTCGTCATGAATAATGACGATTTCGGGCAAGGTTCGCGCAAAGTCTTTGAACAGGCGATCGCGACCCTGGATCTTCTCGTCCCGCTCACCGAGAGCGTCGAACAGACGATTGACGGTATGCGCAAGCTGCGCGGTCTCTGGATCGTTCGGAATTGTCATGCGTCGTCCGACAGACGCATCTTTCGAGGCTTCGAGCATCTCCTCGTTGAGTCGCTTCACGCGCCGCGCAAGGTGGCGGCCGGATAACCACACGAACAGCAACGCCAGGGCCGCGCCGACGGCGAGGATTGCAAGTGCGATGATAATGACGGTTACTGACATTCAGAGCCCGGTTTGCGATACAGCCAAGTTAGTTAGGATCATTTGTTATTATTATGGCTCGATGAGTATCTCCCTTAATCGAGATACGGGGTACAAAAAGCTCAAAAAAACCAGGCATCTGTAAGCATATCCCAGCAACGTGAGCGGACTGCGGCTATTCACCATAATTCAGGAAGAGCTGTTGGCGAGTGTTGTCCGGCGTGTCTTTCGGATGCGAATGACGAGCGATCTTTTCATTTAATTTCAATCGCTTATAGGTAAGAAAGGCATGAATATCGATTTTGCACGCTTGCAAATGGTCAATCAACAGGTTCGAGGCTGGAACGTCTATGATGAAGATGTCCTGGCGATGCTTCGGCAATTGCCGCGCGAGCGTTTCGTCCCTGAAGGCTATGAGTCCCTGGCATTCGCCGATATGGAACTCCCGATTGGCCATGGGGAACGCATGATGACGCCGACCATCGAGGGCCGGCTGTTGCAGGCGCTCGGCCTCGAGGGCGATGAAAAGGTCCTTGAAATCGGCACCGGCAGTGGCTTTATGACGGCGTGTCTCGCAAGCCTGGCCGCAAAGGTCACAAGCATTGATATCCACGCAGATTTCCTCAGCACGGCCGAGGCCCGACTGGCCGCCCACGACCTGGATAACATCGAGCTCGTCCAGATGGACGCCATGCGCGAGTTACCCGAAGGCGGTTTCGATGCGATCGCGGTTACCGGATCGATACAGTCATTCGATCCGCGATTCGTAGAAGCACTGAACCCCTGCGGGCGCTTGTTCGTCGTCGTCGGCGACGCCCCGGCGATGGAAGCCAGGCTCGTGGAGCGCACGGACGGCAAAGACTGGCACAGCGTTTCTTTGTTCGAGACGACGCTCGCACCGCTCGTGCACGGAGCATTACCACCGCAGTTTTCTTTCTGAGCAGGGCACAAAATGACAACAACAAACGAAACCAGTTACCCCCTTGGTGCATCTAAGAGCAAAGCACCGTAGTGCAACTGGTTTAGTGATATAGTAGACTATAACACCTTGGGGCGCTTGGCCACTCAATTCCGGAATTGGGAAACATGAAAAAACGTAAAACGATCAATGGTTTATTGCTTGTTCTCGGCGCTTTCACGCTGCCTGGAGCGGCCCAGGCTGCTTCGTTGCTCGAGATCTATCAGCAGGCGCTGCAAAGCGATCCGCAGATTCATGAGGCGGAGGCGCGTCGCCTTGCGGCTCTCGAATCGAAGCCGCAGGCGCGCAGTGTGCTGCTGCCGCAGCTATCCGCCAGCGGCGAGTGGTCGAGAGTCGAACCCTCAGGATCCTCCTTCGAGCCATCGACAGGAGGCACGATTTCTTTCGATCAGAGCACAGACACGAGCTTTTGGCGGATCGAGATGCGCCAGACGCTGTTTCGCTGGGACCAGGTCGTCAACCTGCGCCGAGCAGACAAAGAGGTCGCGCGCGCCGAAGCCGTCAGGGAAGCGGCCCAACAGGACCTGATCGTGCGTGTGGCGGAACGCTATTTCGGTGTGCTCGCTGCTGAGGACCGCTTGACGTCGATCCACGCGGATCGCACGGCCATTGCAAGACAACTCGAGCAAGCCAAGCAACGTTTCGAGGTTGGGCTAATCGCGATTACCGATGTGCAGGAATCACAGGCAGCCTACGACCAGTCCGTCGCCGACGAAATTGCCGCGAAGCGCTCGCTCGCGACAGCGCGCGAATTCCTGCGCGAGATCACCGGTGAATACGTACCTGCCCTGTCGGCACCCGGCGAGGATTTTCCCTTGATTACGCCTACGCCAAATGATGAGGCGAGCTGGGTTGATCTGTCGATGAGCCAGAACCTTAATCTCCTGGCCAGCCGCCTCGATGAAAAGATCGCTCGCGACGAGATCGCGTTCCGTCGAACCGGCCATTATCCGTCGATTGATTTGGTGGCGCGCACGAGTGAGACGACATCAGATGGTGACTCGACCATCTCTCGTCCCGGGTCCCCCCCACTTGTTCCTCCAAGCACCACCAATGAAGATATCGATACGACCCAGGACACCGACTACATAGGGATTCAATTCACGGTGCCGATCTTTTCCGGCGGCGGAACTTCGTCGCGTGTCCGCGAGGCCGTCTACCTGCACCGTGCGGCTCGCGAACAGTTACAGCGCGTCACTCGCGAAACGGAGCGCCAGGCACGTGATGCATATCTAGGCGTCGTATCCGAAAGAAGCCGCGTGAAGGCACTGCAACAGGCCGTGCAGTCCAGCCGTACGGCGCTCGAAGCCACGCAGGCGGGTTTCGAAGTCGGCACGCGAACGATCGTCGACGTGCTGAACTCGCAGTTCTCGCTGTACCTCGCGATCACGAACTACTACCAGAGTCGCTACGACTACGTGCTGAACGCGCTGCGCCTGAAACAGGCGGCCGGCAACCTGGCCGTGCAGGACCTCGAGCGGATCGACGGATTCCTCCGGGAACGCAAGACGCCCGAAGAGACGATCCGTGAGGAAGCGGCGAAAGACGCGGAATCCTAGGCGCCCTGCCGCTCGTCAAGCAACGGATCAAGCAACACCAGCAAGCGCGCGAGGGCACCGCGGTTCTGCTCGAGCAGGGCCAATGCGTTGCTGCCCAGTTCAGCTCGACGGTCTGGTCCATCGAGTAACTCGCCGACAGTCGCGGCCAGCTCCTGCCAGTCCCTGACCATTCGGCACGCACCTGATTCGACGAACAGGTCGGCGATCTCCTGTGCATTGAAATTGTGTGGCCCGGTGATAATGGGCAGGCCTTGCGCTGCCGGCTCGAGCAGGTTGTGACCGCCGATCGGCACGAGACTTCCCGCGATGAAGGCAACGTCACTTGCGGCGAAAAACAGTGGCATCTCGCCCATCGTGTCGCCGAGCAGTACCTGGGTCGACGCTGCACAGGCCTGTCCCTCGGTTCTCGATACCACCTCGAGACCGCACTTCTCGACGAGCTGACGAACGTCGGCGAAACGTTCCGGGTGACGAGGCACGAGGATCAGCAGCGCGTTCGGATGTCGCTCGAGCAACATCCTGTGTGCATCGAGTACCTGACGCTCCTCACCGCGATGAGTACTCGCGGCTATCCAGACAGGTCGCTCACCGATCACTTCGTTACGCAGCCTGGCGCCTCGTTCCGACGTTTGCGCCGGCAACTGCACGTCGAACTTGATATTGCCCATCACTGTGGTGCGTTCGGGAGCGGCCCCAAGCAACAGGAAACGATCCGCGTCCGACCGGCTTTGCGCCGCAATGATAATGCCGTACGACAGCGTCTTGCGGATAAGCGGCAACAGTCGCTTGTAGTTGGGCACCGAGCGCGGCGAGATCCTGGCGCTGACCAGTATCAAGGGGATGTCGCGGTCGCCGCAGGCGCGGTAAAGATTGGGCCATATTTCGGTCTCCATGACCAGCGCGGCAGCTGGATTAACGGCGGCGAAAAAACGCTTGATCGCGTACGGAAACTCGAACGGAATATAGCTGTGCTCGACGCTGTCGCCAAACGCGACCCTGACACGCGCAGCGCCTGTCGGCGTGACGGTCGTTACCAGCAAGCGTTTGGCCGGATAGCGCTCTTGAAGCGCCCTGATGAGTGGCAGCGCCGCCTGTACCTCGCCCACGGAGACCGCGTGTACCCAGATAGAGGCGGCGATTTTCGGATACCCGAATCCGAAGCGCTGTCCCAGGTTCACCCGGTAAGTGCGATTCACTATGCTGCGGAATACAAACAGGCCCGCGTACGGGAGCAACGCCAGGTAACTTAGCAGGTTGTAAAAGAAGCGCACGACTACTCAGGCATCAGTCACGCATTTGCTCGATGATGCGACTCGACGAATGCCCGTCACGGAAAGTAAGTACCCTGACCTCGCCACCGTTATTCAGGACATCCTTCGCTCCTGCGATTTCGTCCGGTTTGTAGTCGCCGCCCTTGACGAGTACGTCAGGCAGTAACTGCGAGATCAGCGATGCAGGTGTGTCCTCGGAAAATGGAACCACCCAGTCGACGGCGGCAAGACCCGCGAGCACGAGCAAGCGATCCTCGAGGGCATTGATGGGACGCGACTCACCCTTGAGACGCCTGACCGAGTCGTCATCGTTGACAGCGACGATCAACCGGTCACCCAGGCTCTTGGCCTCCTCGAGATACGCGACGTGCCCGGCGTGCAAGACATCGAAGCAGCCATTCGTCATGATGACGCGCTCATTGCGATCGTGAGATTCTTCGACAAGCGCGAGGAGTTCCTCGACGCTGACGAGCCCTCTGCCGCCCTGGCCACGCTGATGCAGCGCCGCACTGATTTCACCGGGCGTCACCGTGGCTACACCGATCTTCCTGACCACGAGTCCGGCTGCCAGGTTAGCCAGGGCTGCAGCTGACGGCAGATTCTGGCCGCTGGCAACTGCGGCCGCCAGCGTCGCGATTACGGTATCGCCGGCGCCTGTCACATCGTAGACCTCGCGCGCTTGCGTTGACAGAAACACCGGTTCGGCGCCGGCCTCGATGAGCAGCATGCCCTTTTCGCTGCGTGTCACGAGCAGCGCGGCGAGGTCCAGGTCGTCGACCATTGCACGGGCACGTGTGACGAGTTCCTCATCGCTGTCACACACGCCGGCGACGGCCTCGAACTCCGATTGATTCGGCGTCAGCAGGGACGCGCCACTGTACTTGTCGAAGTCGGTGCCTTTCGGGTCGACCAGCACGGGCACGCCCGAGTCCTGACACAGGGAGATCAGCTGTCGGACTTCAGACAGCGCCCCTTTGCCGTAATCGGAAAGCACGACTGCCCCGGCCTTTTTCACCGATCTTCCGAGCGCGCCGACCACGGCATCGCCCGGCATCGCCACCGCATTTTCCTGGTCGAGTCGTATGAGTTGCTGACCGCGACTCTGCACTCGTGTCTTTGTGATCGTGGGGCGGTCTGAAGCACGCGCGAAATCGCAGTCGATGTCACGCTGACCCAGGATATTCTCAAGATCCTTTGCGGCGGCGTCTTCACCAACGACGCCGACCAGGCGCGTCGATGCACCGAGGCTGGCGAGGTTCACTGCCACATTCGCGGCGCCACCCGGACGATCGTCAGTCTCATGAACATGCACCACGGGTACGGGTGCCTCAGGCGAGATGCGGCCCGTCGAACCAAACAGGTAACGGTCGAGCATCACATCGCCCACGACAACAACGTGGGTCTTGGAGAAATCAGGTATTGATATTGTCACGCGCGGACTTTAACACGATCGCCATTTGTGGGCGTAGAAGCCCTATTGATTTCTCATCGGGCGGCGGGCCTGGTCGATCTGTTGCTGGAATGCCTGCAGATCGGCCTCGCGGAGGCCTCGCCTCCAGGTGTGCTTGCTCAGGTATTGCCTTGCAACGTCAAGGTATCTCTCGGCCTCGTCCGTCCTGCCCTGCGACAGGAGCCAGACGACCTGTTGCAACGGAATGTCGATCTCCGGCCGGGCATCGTAAGACTGGTCCAGTTGTTCCACCGCTGCGTCCAGCTGCCCGGCTCGTTCGTAGGCAACGCCCTTGAAGTAATGAGCTGCCCCCAGCGTCTGGGCATTCCTGACCATGATGGGGTTTCGCAGCACTGCATCCAGGGTTTCCTGAAGATCGACCAGGCTGAATGTGCTGCATGTCCCGCGCGTTGCCGTCGACAACAGCGTCCCGAAAAAACTTACCAGCTGATAATCGTGGACGCCGCTCTCGACGTACGACTGGGTCGCGACGACCTGCTCCGGCCTTAGCGTCCCGTTATGGCACTGCAAGTTCAGGATGCTGAGCCGCGTGGACGTGTGGTCCGGGAAATTCCTGGCGATAGACCGTTGTGCTTCCAGCGCCTGTTCGTACTGGCCGGCCGAAATATGCATGTTCGCCACGTGTTGCTGGGCACGCAGCGAGTCCGGATGATCGACTAGGGCAACGCGCATCATGAGATCCGGGTCGCTCCAGAGCCTTGCGCTTTGCCAGGTAAGGAACCCCTCAAGGCAGAAGAAAAGGACCAGGACAAGCGGGACGACGCGACGCAGCTGGTCCGGCAGCAACGGAATCACGGAACACACCAGGACAACTGGCCCAATCAGCGGCAGGTAGTTGCGATGGTCGAAATAAAGCTCCAGGGCGAACGGGCCGGCTTCGAGGCTGTGGCCAGCCAGGAACCAGAGTATTCCGAAGCTCACAATCGGCCATTTCCTGCGACGCCAGATTGCCAGAATAGCCAGTGCCGCAATGCCGATAACGCTGACGAGAGTTGCGGGAGGGCGCAACAAGCTTGTAGAAATCGGAAAATCGTCGTGGACAAAGCCGAGGCCCGACAAGGCCGGTGCAAAAATCTGCCTCAGGTACTCGACGATCACCACGCTCTGGGTAAGGAACCGCTCCTTCATCGAGTAAGGCCGAAATTCAAAGCCGAAATGCAATCCATCCCAGACGGATACCAGGTATCCCAGCGTCAACAGCAAAGGCGCGCAGAGCAGTACGATCAGACCGCGCCTGTGACGGAGCAGGAGCGGCTTACGATCGAACAACGTCAGTTCCATGACCAGGGCGTACAGTGGCAGCAGAACGCCGGTCTCCTTGCTCAGCACGGCCAGTGTCCCGCTGACGCCCATACCCACTACAATCCAGGTCCAGCCGCGCCATGGTGACTCGGCCAGCACACTTCGACCGCGCAAATAGCAAAGCAGCCCGGTCATGACGAAGAGGCTGGCTAACTGCGTCATGCGCTGAATGACGTAAGCCGTGCTCGACACTAGCAGCGGGTGCAGGATCCACAGGGCCATGCAAACCAGCCCGAGTTTCAAGGCGGTTTGATCGTCATACTGCGTTGCGAGAATCGACCGCGCCAGCAGCAATACGAGTAAGCCGTTGACGAGATGTATGATCAGGTTTGTGACGCGAAAAGGTCGCGCGTCGGTCGGCCAGTTTTGGCCATTGAGCGTGAAACTGACGAGGCTCAATGGGCGGCCGAGGGGGCCCGCCTTCGCGCTCGAAATAAATTCCACGTAGGTATCGACGGAGTTCAGCCCACCGCGGTCACCCAGCAGCTCGAGGTTCGGAACGTCGTCGAACATGAAAGGTCCATTCAACGACGGCCAATAGCAGATGACGGTGACCGCAAACACCGCGGAAATCACGGCGACGGCAAAGAAGGGGTGGCGTCTTGTCGCCGCGGCGTTGGGCAAATTCGGCACGCGGCAAGCTTAACCGCGGCCCGCGAGCAAATCCAGAGCAGACAGGATCGTCACTATGACGATTATGACCTCTTTCTCATGACTACCGTATTTTGCTCATTTGGTGAGTCCGCAGGAGGGACGATGGCCAGGATCTCAAATCGCTTTCCCCAATTCGATCGGACGTAATCGATGGTCTGATACGTGCCTGCATAAAACTCGGGAAAGATGCCTTCCCAGTAGCGGTGCTTTTGATAACAGAATCCGTCGCCTTCGCTCCAGGATTTTCGAATCGCCATTTTCTGTCTCTCGAGAGTGAACCGGTCCACCCAATCCTCTGCCCGAAAGGTTGCGATAACGAACCCGCCGACCTTGAGCAATCTGTGCCATTCGTCGAGCCATGCGCCCTCTTGTTCCCGGTTCAGGTGAGTCAGCACAGACACAGAATAAATCAGGTCGAATTCCTGTGCTTCGATGTCAACAGGCGGCATTGCGGAGCCGGCTGAAAACGTGCCTTCGGGCATCGTCTTTCGAAGCCACTCCAATGCCGTTTCGTGCAGATCTATGCCGAAGTACCTCGCACCTCCGCTGCTGGGCATGCGTGACAATACCCGGCCACATCCGCAGCCAAAATCCAGGACGCGCTCGACATTATCGTAGTTGCCGCAGAGCCGATTGTAGAGATCAACGTAGTAATCGGCGGAGCGCTTTCCACTCTCGATGTGGTCGATGGTATCCGGTGCCCCGGTGAATGCCTGGATCAGCCAGGCAGGCGGAATCTTGACGCCTGCAGCATCGATCTCACAGTCATCAGTCCGGTCCGGTAGACGGGTTTCCAGGGGTGTGATGTCCAGCTGCCCGCCATCGTAGTGGAACTGCACCGGGTCACCAGGCTTGTAGCCAAGTTCGAAAAAGGCCTGGGGTGATAATGCAACTTTGTCGGACGTCCGGCCCATTGGGATATCGATGGATCGACACTGTTGGGCCTCTCCACACTGCCTATGTCTTGCTTGTACGGTCGCAGTCAGATTCTCGCGACTTTGGGTCTTGATCAGACGAGTGAGCTCGACCGGAAGCAACAGAAAATTCGAGAACAATGTGCTGGTGGCGCGATTCGGATGCAAGAGGAATCTCTGGCGGAATTTGCCCACGACTGTAGGAGTGAATCCGGCCATAGTCAAACACACCGCCGCTCCCTGACGCGATGGCGGCGGTCGCAGCGAACATGGAAGACAAACGCGATGGTGTCGTTCTCTAGCCTCTCAATCCCTGGCGAATTTCGTCAATAGCAGCGGCGTGGTCATCCAGCATCCCGGAGCCGTCGTCATGAGTGGCGATGCAGAGCCGCTGCAACAGCGGATACTCTTGCGCATCCAATGGATCGCCCGACAGGCTGTGTTGCAGGATCAATCTCGCCGCGCAGAGTACTTCAGCCAACGATGCCGATTCCTGTAACGGCGGATTCGTCTCGAGTTGCGTTTCCAGGGCATTTACGAGTTCTTCGGACATGTCCCAGCTCTCCGCAATCGCTTTGCTGATGGCCGGGTGCCAATCGGCAAGTATCGGTTCCAACTCGCTGTAATCGATCGTCCCGAACTCCTGGGATTTCGAGAAGATATAGAGTCTTCCCAGCACGCTTAGCAGACCTGTCAGAAGCGCTTCGTCGGCATTGAGCCTGGTGTAATGCTTCGCTATTACGTAGCACCTCGCAGCGAGTTCGACACTTTCCTCCCATATCGACTTGAGCACTGTTCGCGATTCTTCCGAAAGCTCCGCGCTCTTTTCGGCCTGGCGCAGCGCGAAAGCAACGACAGAACTCTGGACAAGTTTGTTGCCCATGCGAATCACGGCCTGGCGAACCTCGGTTATCTCCACAGCCCCACGAATTGCGGCGGAGTTCGAGAGCTGGAGAACGCGCGCCACTATTGCAGGATCCGAGCTGATAATCCGAACGATTTCATCAATATCGACTTCTTCGACTCCGAACGCTCGTTGAATCCGGACAACCGAGTCCGGGAACATGGGTAATTCGAGGTCGCCCCGGTTGAGGTCCCCCGCAAGTTGCTGCACAAAACCGGCAGCGGCTTGCATTGCTTCTGCAGACATATCGCCAATCCTACAAATTTCTGGATCCGTTCGACTGTTTATCGGCAGTATCCTCCGAAAATTGAGACTTTGGCTACGCTGACGACCGACATTGGGGGTAAATCGACCGCCTGCTACGCAGTCGGTCGAATTCCACATATCTATGTGCTAATACTTTGCCCGAGTGTGTTACTCGTGAGTAATTGAAAGCATGTGCGAACTATTCGCGATGTCGAGCCGGTACCCGACCACTGTCGGTTTCTCGCTGGAAACCCTGGCCCGGCGCGGTGGACATGACGGTCCCCACAAAGATGGATGGGGCGTTGCCTACTTCGAAGACCGTGACGTGTTCTTGCTCCGTGAATCGAGCCCCGCCGCGGAAAGCGACCTTGTGAGATTCATGGAGGAGAACGGGCCGCCGAGTAATCTCGTACTCTCGCACATTCGCCTTGCAACCCAGGGGGACCCGGCGCTACGCAACACGCAGCCATTCCAACGCGAACTCGGCGGGCGTGCGCACGTATTCGCACATAACGGCAACATGCCCGGCATCAAACGCCAGTGCCGTCTCGACTCACCTCGCTTTACACCGGTTGGCGAAACCGACTCTGAACTCGCATTCTGCACCCTGCTGCAGCGGCTTGGCCTTCTTTGGGACCGAGCCAAAGGGACCACGCCAACCGTGGAGTCGCGCCTGGAGCTTGTCGCCGACTTTGCCGCGTGGCTGCGACCGCTCGGCCCGTTCAACTTCGTCTATTCCGACGGCGACACGCTTTTCGTCCATTCGGATCGCAGAAAACAGGACGACGGCGAGGAGCGACCACCCGGCCTGCACCTGCTGGTGCGTTCGAGCAACCAGCAAGCCGTCGACCTGACTCAGTCGGGTGTCATGCTGGCGCCCGTGGCCCAGGAATTGGCGCTCGTCGCCAGTGTGCCGCTGACTGACGAACCGTGGGAACCCATCGGTGAGGGCGAGGTTATCGCTTTGACGAAAGGGCTGGTGTGGGCAAGACAGCCGGCCGCAGCGGCCGGCACGCAGGCTCTAGTTTAGCCGCACTTGGAATCGCCGCAACTGAGACAGGTCAAGCAGCCGTCCATCATGATGACGGCAACGGTGTTGCACTTGCTGCACAGCTGCGCACCTTCCGGATAGTCACTTTTCGAGAAAGCATCCTGTTGCTTCTGTGACTCTTCAAACTCGGCGCGCTTCTCGGCGATTACCTTCTTCTGATGCTCGTTCAGTTCCGGCGACGCCATGAGCCCGATCATGATCAGGTGCTTTTCGACAATGTGCCCGAGCTCGGCGATGATCGACGGCATGAATTTGCCACCGGTCTGCCAGTAGCCACCACGCGGGTCGAATACAGCCTTGAGCTCTTCGACCAGGAAGGTTACGTCACCGCCCTTCCTGAACACCGCCGAGATAATGCGAGTCAGCGCCACGATCCACTGGTAATGATCGAGGTTCTTCGAGTTGATGAAGATCTCGAACGGACGGCGCTTCTCGTGCTCAGTGCCCTCGTTGAGGATGATGTCGTTGATCGTGACGTACATCGCATGGTCGGAAACCGGGGTCTTGACCTTATAGGTTGAACCGATAAGGACCTCCGGTCGCTCGAGCTTCTCATGCATGCGAATGACTTCGGCACGATCGCCGCCGCCTTCGCGCTTGAAATCGGGTTTAGCTGCCTGCTCTTCTTCGGCCGGCTTGTTGACGGCGTAGCCAACGATTTTCTTTTCGATTTTGATCATTTAGAACTTTCCGTAATAACCTTCTTTAAGCGCATCGAACAGGTTCGCGGCCGTGTGAATCTCACCATCGTATTCGATCTCGTCGTCGCCCTTTAGTTCGACGGTCGAGCCGTCATCCAGCGTGAACGTGTAGTTGGTGTTCTTGAGGTCCTTCTCCTTGACGAGAACGCCCTGAAAGGCCTCGGGATTGAAGCGGAACGTCGTGCAACCCTTGAGACCTTGCTCGTACGCGTACAGGTAGATGTCCTTGAAGTCGTCGTATGGGTAGTCGGTCGGTACATTCGCGGTCTTGGATATCGACGAGTCGATCCACTTCTGTGCCGCTGCCTGGATATCGACATGCTGCGTCGGTGTCACCTCGTCCGCCGTGATGAAGTAATCGGGCAGCTCATTGCCGGCCGCCGATTCGGCGGCGCCAGCCGGCATCGCCTCCGTGTCGATCATGTCGCGATATGCCAGCAGCTCGAAGGAGAATACATCGACCTTTTCCTTGGTCTTCTTGCCCTGACGAATCACGTTGCGGAAGTAGTGGTGCGCGAAGCTCGGCTCGATACCGTTCGAGGCATTGTTCGCCAACGACAGCGATATCGTGCCCGTCGGCGCGATCGAACTGTGATGCGTGAATCGCGCGCCCGTTTCGGCCAGCTGCTCGACGAGTTCGGGCATGTCTGCTGCAACACGCTGCATGTAACGGCTGTAGCGGGCGTGCAGGATGCGTCCGGGAACCTTGTCGCCGGCCTGGTAGCCATCCGTGCGCATCTCCGGCCGCCGACGCAGCATTTCTTCCGTCACTTCGAAGGTCTCGTTCATGATCGGCGCCGGACCTTTCTCCTTAGCCAACTCGAGGCCTTCTTCCCAGCCTGCCAGCGCCAGCTGCCGTGCCACTTCCCCGGTGAACTCCACTGATGCGCGATCACCGTAGTTCATGCGCAGCATCGTGATCGTCGAGCCCAGCCCCAGGAAGCCCATACCGTGGCGACGCTTGCGCTGGATCTCGTTGCGCTGCTGTGGCAGTGGCAAACCGTTGATCTCGACAACATTGTCGAGCATGCGCGTGAATACCTTGACGACCTTGCGGAACGTGTCCCAATCGAAGGTAGCTTCGTCCGTGAACGGTTTCTGCACGAAGCGTGTCAGGTTCACCGAGCCCAGCAGGCATGAGCCGTAGGGCGGCAACGGCTGCTCGCCGCAGGGATTGGTCGCACGGATGTTCTCGCAGAACCAGTTATTGTTCATTTCGTTGACCTTGTCGATCAACACAAAACCCGGTTCGGCGAAGTCGTAGGTCGATGCCATGATGACGTCCCATACGCGACGTGCCGGCATGGTCTTGTAGATCTTGCAGGCAACCAGCCCGTCAGTATTGCTGACGTAGTTGCCGGCTTCGGGCCAGTCGCGCCACACGAACAGGTGCTTGTCGCTGATGTCGAGAGCGTCGTCTTCGACCTCTTTGGGCGTTACCGGAAACGCGAGCTTCCACTCATCGTCATTAACGACGGCCTGCATGAATTCGTCGGTGACGAGCAATGACAGGTTGAACTGCCGCAGACGGCCATCTTCGCGCTTGGCACGAATGAACTCCATGACATCCGGATGGCCAACATCGAATGTACCCATCTGCGCGCCGCGGCGGCCACCGGCCGACGACACCGTGAAACACATCTTGTCGTAGATATCCATGAACGAAAGCGGACCCGACGTATAGGCACCAGCGCCTGTTACGTAGGCACCCTTGGGGCGCAAGGTCGAAAACTCATAGCCGATACCGCAGCCGGCTTTGAGCGTCAGCCCCGCCTCGTGAACCTTGTTGAGAATGTTGTCCATCGAATCACCGACGGTACCCGACACCGTGCAGTTGATCGTGGACGTCGCGGGCTTGTGCTCCCGGGCACCGGCGTTCGACATGATGCGGCCAGCGGGAATCGCTCCCGAGCGCAGCGCCCAGACGAATTCCTTGAAGTAGTGCTCGCGTTTCGATTCGACCTCGACGTTCGCCAGCGCCATCGCGACTCTCTTGTACGTGTCGTCGATCGTTGCATCGATCCTGGAGCCGTCTTTGGCTGCCAGACGATATTTCGCATCCCAGATATCCAGCGATGCGGGTTGAAATTCAATCTCGGTAACCGTGTGTGTATCCAAATTAACGGCGGACTTCATTGCTCCTCATACTCCCCTGTACTCCCTTAAGGAGACCCCAAATGTATTGTTTTGACCAGCTTTTTCAGCGAAAAGGGTCCCGCTCGCCGGCGGCCAGAAAACGCGCGACGAGAGCCTTTGTTGGCCCCTTTTTCTCGTTGATGAGACACAAGATGTTGTGTCCGAGTGGTGACAAGATTATGCCCGTAGAGGTCCTCTGTCAAGCATTTACGTTAAATTTTTCTACGACCCTTTTAGATATAAAATCAAATAGTTACGAACTTTTCTCAAGTAAGTGCTTTAAAAATAAGCGAAAAAAAATGACACTTTTGTGAAATTTCGCATCCACTAGATATAGTGGCTACGAAAGTCTTATGACAAGTGCTGCCATCCGGCACTTTTATGGTCATTTTTACCCGCAAAAAGCGACCTTGAAAAGGCAAAACGGGCCCTTACTTAAGCGAGCAACGATAGTTGAAAACCCGATTCATTTCTGGAGGACATCATGAATATTGCTCGATTCGAACCCTGGACCCTTGTAGATATGATGCATCGCGATCTCGACCGCCTGGTCGGTCAGCGCCGCGGCGCAGACGACAGCCCCGTCACCGACTGGGTACCGGCCGTCGACATTTTCGAGGAGAAAGACCGTTTCATACTACGCGCCGACGTTCCCGGGGTCGCTGCTGAAGACATTGACGTATCCATGGACGCTGGCGTCCTCAACCTGTCGGGCAAGCGCCGCGCCGAAGAACGCAGCGAGGACCAGGGCACACAGCGTATCGAGCGCGCGACCGGTCGCTTCTTCCGCCGGTTTACACTGCCTGAGACGGCTGACGCCGAAGGCATCACGGCCAGGTGCAGCGACGGCATTCTCGAAGTTGTGATCCCGAAGACGCCCGAAATCAAGGCACGCCGGATTACCGTCGAAGCAGCGTGACGAAGACTTCGCCTGCGCCCGGGTGCGACCAAGCGTTGCGCCCGGGCATCTTTGCACCAAGCGCTTATAATGGCCGTACACCATTCACCGCTGATTCAGCTACCTGAAACTAATCTCTGAAACGATTGCCTGAGTATTTGACGGAGCATCGGGAACTTATGATGACAAAAACACGCGTATTCTGGTCCAGCCTGTTGCTTGCCGCGTTATCGCTGGCAACCGTGCAGGCGGCGCTGCCTGTCAGTATTGGCGACCGTCCCGTGACGAGCCTCGCACCATTGGTCGAGCGAGTTTCGCCCGCGGTCGTCAATATCAGGGTCAGCCAGACAGTCTCTCGCCGCAACCCGTTTGGCGACGACGCTTTCCGGCGCTTCTTCGGGATTCCGGACGCTCCAAGTGGCGAGCGGCAGGTCTCCAGCGCCGGTTCTGGTGTCATCGTCGATGCCGAAGGCGGCTACATCCTGACGAATCACCACGTCATAGGAGACGCTGATGCCATTCAGATATCCCTGTTCGACGGCCAGATACTCGATGCCGAGGTCGTCGGGTCCGACCCGGCGACCGACATTGCGGTCATCAAGGTTGAAGCCGAGGGCCTCGTCGAAATGCCGATCGGAGATTCCGAAGGAGCGCGCGTCGGCGATTTCGTGATTGCCATTGGCAATCCTTTCGGTCTCGGGCACACGGTGACCTCGGGCATTATCAGCGCGCTTGGCCGCACGGGTATCAGCCGTGACGGTTATGAGGACTTCATCCAGACCGACGCATCGATCAATCCGGGCAACTCGGGCGGCGCGCTCGTTAACATGGAAGGCGAACTGATCGGCATCAATTCGGCGATCATCAGCCGCTCTGGCGGCAATGTTGGCATCGGCTTCGCTGTTCCTACAGAAATCGCGGGCTCGATCATGAACCAGATTCTCGATTTCGGCGAAATCCGACGAGGATTGCTGGGTGTTCGAATCCAGACCATTGACGCCGAGATGGCCGAAGCGCTGAGCACAAACGTCAAAAGCGGCGCCTTGATTACAAACATCGAACCGGACTCGGCGGCCGAAGAGGCGGGCCTCGAAGTTGGCGACATCATCGTTGCCGTCAACGAAAAGAAAGTCGACGATGCCGCAGGGCTGCGCAATACGATCGGGTTGTTACGTTCAGGTGACGACGTCGAGATCGAATATGTGCGGGACAGTAAGAAAAGCATGACGACGGCGCAGCTCGGGCAACAGCAAACCGTTGCCTCGACAGGAGCGGAGTTGCATCCCGGGCTGTCGGGCGCACGCTTCGCGCCGTCGAGCGCTACGAGCGACGGTGGCGTCGAGGTCACCGAAGTGGAACCCGGTAGCCCCGCGGCACAGCGCGGCCTGCGTGCCGGTGACGTCATAACGGCGGTCAATCGTAGCGTCGTGCGATCACTCGACGACCTCGCAGCGATTGCGGCGAACAACCGTATTCTGTTCCTGCTTGTGCAGCGCGGGGACCGCTCGTTAATGCTGCAGATTCGCTAGTTGCGGAATCGTCGGCCGATCATTAAGGTGGCCGTACTACCTGATGTGTTTACTTGAACAGGCCGACACTCCGCAATGACTCCGAGAAACCTGGCCAGCAGCCTTTGTCTTATCGCGCTACTCGGCTTCTCGTCGCTCGCAGCTGAAGAGTCGCCCATCGAGCAGCAACGGCAGCTGTTTCGCGATGTCATTAATGAAGTCGAACTCGGCGACTGGGGCGCCGTCGACAATCTCGACGCTAACGATCGACGGCTGCTCGAAGACTACGCCCTGTGGCCCGATCTGCGCGCCACTTACCTGCGCACTGCACTGGACGAGCTGCAGCAGGTCGACGAGTTTCTTTCGCGATACGGCACCTTGCGACCCGCAAGAGAACTTCGCTACCGATTTGCGCTGCACCTCGCGAAAGGCGGTGACCTGCAGGACTTTCAGCGCATTTATGAACAGTTTTACCAGGGCCAGGAAATCTCGAAGCTGGATTGCCTGGCTTTGCAAGCCGACCTGGAGTCCGGTCGCCGTGCTCGCGTAAATCGACGAGCGCTCGACCTGTGGCTCGTGGGCGAGAGCCAGGTCAAAGAGTGCGATCCCGTATTCGACTATCTCGAGGAGCAAAATCTACTCGGGCCGGTCGAATACCGTAGTCGCTACCGGCTGGCCGTTGAGGCTCGCGAATTCACTCTGGCACGCTGGCTGGCCAGGCATATCGACGAGCAACACGTCGAAGAAGCGGCGCTCTGGACGAAGGCGCAGCAAAATCCCGAGGAGTTCCTGAAGCGCCATGCTTTGCATGGCGACGGCGAAACCGTGCGCTTACAACTCGTCTACGCGACTGAACGCCTGACGTATCGCGACCCCGAAGCCGCGCTCCAGGCATGGCACGATGTTTCCAGGACCCACGGCTTCTCGACCGAGCAACGCCTGCGCACAGAGCGTCACATCGCGCTGTGGACAGCGCGCGACGACCTGCCTGGCGCATACGAGCTATTGGCCGGCCTGCCGCCGGCCGCGCAGAATGACGAAGTCGCTCGCTGGCGCGCACGTACCAGTTTGCGCAACGCTGAGTGGGATCGACTGCTCGGCGACATCGCAGCGATGTCCGAGAAGGAGCGAGGATCCGAGGAATGGCAATACTGGCGAGCGATCGCGCTCAAGCGTTCGAGCCAGGTACTTGCCGCCGACGCAGCGCTCAGGGACTTGAGCCGGGAACGCAGCTATTACGGTTTTCTTGCCGCCGATGAGCTCGGTGAGGAATACGCACTCGAACATAGTAAATTGGCTGCCGATGAAGATGCCATAGCCCTGGTAGCGGCTCGCCCGGACATCATCAGGGCGCGCGAACTGTTTCTCGTGGGCCAGGATGGCCGCGGTCGTTCCGAGTGGGATGCTGTGGTGCGCCACCTGTCATCCGAGCAGAAAATACAGGCCGCGATACTCGCAGACCGGTGGGGGTGGCATTCGCGAGCCATAGCGACTGCCGCGAGCCTGCAAGAGTATGACGATCTTTCGATCCGCTATCCGCTGCCGTACAAACCACTGTTTGAGCGTTCCTCCTCAGAGGCGCGTATCTCGTCCACCTGGGCTTACGGCATTGCCCGCAGCGAGAGCCTGTTCATGCGCGATGTCCGCTCGCGCGCCGGCGCCATCGGCCTTATGCAGCTGATGCCGGCTACGGGCAAGGAAGTCGCCCGCGAGATCCGGCTACCCTATTCGGGGCTCGCGACACTCACCAACCCGGAAAGCAACATCCGTCTTGGAACAAGCTACCTTGGCCAGATGGCCGAGCGCTACAGCGGCAACCAGGTTCTTGCGACCGCCGCATACAACGCCGGGCCACACCGCGTCGACAAGTGGTTGCCCGAGTCCGGCTCGCTCGATGCGCGCGTCTGGATAGAAAACATCCCCTTCAACGAGACCCGTAAGTACGTGAAACGCGTGCTCTCGGCACAGGCTATTTTCCACTGGCGCATGACGGGCCAGGTCCGCCGCGTGTCCGACGAACTGCGGATAGTCAAGGGTGCGAGCGACCTCCTGCAGCTAGCGGCGCGCTAGCGTCTCGAGCGCCTCATCGCGGCTCGACTCCCCGAGCTCAGACAGTTCCGTCGCTCTCTCAAAAAAGCAGTGAATGTCCTGCTGACAGTTCTGTAACAGCTTGCGAAACGCCGGCAGCCGTCCCTCGTACAGGGTCATCGAAACCAGCCTGGCGTTGTTGAGATCGCCGCTCAACCAGTTGCTGCCCGGACGCCCCGCCGCGGCAAGCACGGCTTCCGCGTCGTCCGACAGTTGCTGCAGCCGTGAGGCTTTCAGCCGGCGCTTCTCATCGTCCGGCAGCGATGACTTGAAATGCTCGCTCAGGTCATCGCGTGCCGTTGCGACCAGGGCCATGAGCGCCTGGCGAAGCTCGCGACGTTCGACATATACCTCGATGTCATCCGCACGCCCGCGCGACTGCAGCCAGCGCCCGACACCAAACTCCTCCACAGCCGTTGCAAACGACTCGTTGAACGCCGAGTCTCCCTTGACGTACAGCACCTGGTGCGCGAGTTCGTGAAACAGCACGGCGACAAGCTGTATATCGTCCCACTGCATCATCGAACTGAGTACCGGATCGTCGAAATTGCCAAGCGTCGAATAAGCCGATACGCCGCCGACGGCAACGTCGTAACCCCTTTTCGCCAGGCGCGCTGATTCGCGATAGGCGGCGTCACGCGAGAAGTAGCCGCGATAACTCACGCAACCTGCGACCGGGAAACACCACTCCCTGGGCTCGAGCGAGAATTCCGGGGCCGCAAAAACGTTCCAGACCACGAACTCACGTTCGATGTCGGCGTAGGTTCGGTAGCTGCCATTATCGGGCAGCGCCAGTTCGTCAATCGAAAACTCTCGCGCCGCCTGTACAAGGCGCAGGCGCTCCGCAAGCTCCGGGGGAGTGGTCTCGTCTTCCAGAAGCTCGACGATAGGCTCGCGTTTTCTGAGCACTTGCCATTGTCCGTTTGCTGCCTGCAGGTAATAACAGCCGGCCAGGCCAGTGCAAACCAGCAGTATCAGCGGCAAACGCACTGTTCGATAGAGGGATCGACACGGCATGCCGCTACTCTGCTGCCTTCCTGACTGCAACGTCAACTGTCGGTTACTATTGCCCGATGAAGATTTACCTGGTCGGTGGCGCTGTTCGCGATGAACAACTCGGTATCCCGCACAAGGAGCGGGATTGGTGCGTCGTGGGCGCAACCCCCGAAGAGCTCATCGGGCTCGGCTACCGCCAGGTCGGCAAGGATTTCCCTGTATTCCTGCACCCGGAGACCGGCGAGGAGTATGCGCTCGCGCGCACTGAAAGAAAGACATCACCGGGCTACCACGGCTTCGATTTCGATTGCTCGCGATCTGTCACGATCGAAGAAGATCTGCTGCGCCGCGATCTTACGATCAACGCGATCGCGAAGGATACAGACGGCAATATCGTCGATCCCCATGGCGGCCTGGCCGACATCGAGCAACGCGTGCTCCGGCACGTGTCCGGCGCATTCGCCGAAGACCCGGTGCGCATTCTGAGGGTTGCCAGGTTCGCTGCGCGTTTCCGGTCCAAGGGCTTCGAGATCGCGCCCGAGACCATGCAGCTTATGCGGGAGATGGTCGATAACGGCGAAGTCGACGCGCTGGTGCCCGACCGCGTGTGGAAAGATACCGAAACCGCACTGGGCGGACAGAACATACGCACCTACTTTGAGATTCTGCGCGAATGCGGTGCTTTGCGTGTGCTATTCCCCGAGGTCGATGCGCTGTTCGGCGTCCCGCAGCCCGAGCGCTGGCACCCTGAAATCGACACGGGACTGCATGTAATGATGGTGCTCGAGCAGGCCGAGGCGATCAGCACCGACATCGGCGTGCGCTTCGCCGCGCTGACACATGATCTCGGCAAGGGCAACACACCGAAGTCCAGGCTGCCCAGTCATCCCGGCCACGAGGCTCGCGGCTGCAAACTGATCCGCGGCCTGGTCGAGCGCATGCCCGTGCCGAACGAATGCCGCGACCTGGCTTTGCTGGTGGCCGAATTCCATACGCATTGCCACCGCGCGCTGGAGCTGCGGCCCAGGACCATTCTCGAGGTCCTGGAGAAAACGGATGCATTCCGGCGACCTGGACGCTTCGAGCGCTTCCTGCAGAGCTGCGAAGCGGATGCCAGGGGGCGCGCGGGTCTGGAGAGGCGGCGCTATCCGCAGGCGAATTACCTGCGGCGTGCGTTTGCAGCCGCTGCTGCGGTCGACGCAGGCGCCATCGCGCAACAATACGAGGGACGCAAGATTCCCACGGCCATTCGCCGGGCGCGCAAACAGGCCATCAGTGAATTTCGCCGCTCAGCCGCCGTAGAAGAACAGGAAGACTGAGAAAAATGTCACTCCGCCGTAAAGGTCGGAGTCGTCGTAGCCGAGCGCGAATTCGATGTCCGCGCTCTCACCCAAAGGATTCAGATACCGCAGCGTCGCGGACGTCGTTTTGCCGCCGTCGACCTCTCCTCGATACCGGCCAACATCCAGTTCCCAGCGACGCTCGCCGACATCGACACCGAGCGTCGCGTACGCGCGGTAGTCGACGAGGCTGTTGATCAGGCTCAGGCGGGAAAAAGCGAGTAGCTCGAGCAACCGTCGATTGTCGTCGAGCCTCAGGTTGACGCTGTAATCGTAGTCCATGCCCGACACGCCGAAGTCCACGTCGTCAGTGATTTCCACGCGCGCGGTCAGACCGATACCGTCAGCATCGAAGCCGACCGTTCTTGCCGGACCGAAGTCACTGGCCAGCAGATCGATCTCGAAATCGCGAAATTCGTAATTAGCGGCAACAGAAAAGCGGTCGTTGCGCCAGTAGATGGATCCACGGTAGTCGGTCGAATCCAGCGTGTCCTGGTCGCCCCAATAGGCGACCCCGGCGCGCAGGCCCAGCGGCTCGAACCAGTGATCGATTCCGACGTCCGCGTACCAGGAGTCGATACCGGTGCTGTCCGGCCTGTCCACCGTGTTCCTGGCGGCGGCAGCGGACAGCCAGGTTTTCTCCGTCAGCCCAAACTCACCGATCAGTGAGCCCGCCAGCCCGTCGGCATTATCACTTTCGATACCGCCGCCAATGATGTAACCCTCGCCTGCGAACACGGGCTCGCACAACAGCAGAAGCAGCAGGAATCTAGACCAGGACATAAAGAATCACCACAGCAAGCGCGAGACGGTACACTGCGAACGGCGCGAGACCGATGCGGCTGACGAATCGCATGAAAAACTCAATGCTCAGGTAAGCAACAATAGCTGAAACCAGCGCGCCCAGCGCGAGTTGCCCCCATGCGACCGGCGCATCGCCGACAATAAGTTCAACGCCCTTGTAGACGGTGGCCAACAGGATAACAGGTGCCGACAACAGGAATGAGAAACGTGCCGCGTCCCTGCGCTCGAAACCGAGGAACCGCGCCGCCGTTATCGTGACGCCCGATCGCGAGGTTCCAGGCACGAGTGACAGGGCCTGTGCGCAACCGATCACGATGGCATCGCGTAGTCGGACATCGGCGATGACGCGCTGGCTGCTGCACAAACGGTCGGCCCCCGCCATGAGCAAGCCGTAGCCGGCCAGCGTGTAAACGATGATCGATGGGTCGCGCAGATTGGCCTCGATCCAGGAAGCAAACAGCAAGCCCGCAACGGCGGCCGGAACCGTACCCAGACCAATCGCCAGCGCCATTCTTGCCTGCGGCAGGCGCATGTTGCCGCCCAGCAGCTGCGTGGTACCTCGCAGCAGCCCGAGAATATCCCCGCGAAAAAACAGGCACACGGCGACCAGTGAGCCGAAATGTACGGCCACGTCAAAGGCCAGTCCCTGGTCGGTCCATTCGACCAGGTAAGGCACGAGCACGAGGTGCCCGGAACTGGAAATCGGCAGAAACTCGGTCAGTCCCTGGACGATCGCGAGCATCACGACCTGGAATCCCGTCATAAAGTGTGTGTCCTGTCTGTCAGGCGAAATGCGGATGGTACCTTGGCGCCACCGCGGCGCAACGCCATGCACTTGAAGTTCTCGCCCATAGCGCCGGGCAGCGTAAGGGTTTTCACCTGAGCCGACAATTCGAGTTGCGCTTTCGCGGGGAGCGACTCCATGGACTGCAGCTCCAGATCGAGTCCGCCGCCCATCAGGAATTGGGCTTGTGGCGCAAAACCTGCAACCTCCATACCGCTTGCCACTGCCGCCTCGGCAACGGCCGTGAAATCGACCCACGCGGTAATGTCCTGGATTCCCGGGAGTATCAACGCATCGCCATGCGCGTGGTGGCGAAAATGACAACGCAACCAGCCACCGTCTCGATCGGGCGCATAGTATTCGCGTCGAGAGACACCATAGTCGAATAGAAAGGCGACCCCCTGCCGTAGCGTTGTCCCGAGACTTACGAGCCATTCACGAAGACCCAGCGACACCTCCGACTCGTAACCGGGAGGTAGCGCCTGGCCGAGATCCCGCTCAATGACCGCAACGGCATCCTGGATTATCCCGGGTGCATCGGCCGCGATGGTCGCGAACGAATCCCCGTGGCCCGTCACGCAGATTTGTTGCACGCCATCGGCCGTGCATCGAAAGCGCTCGACCGGAAAGGCATCTAGCACTTCGTTGGCGATGATGACGCCCGTGAAATCCTCGGGCGGACCGTCAACCCAGCGCACCAGCCGCATCAGCTCAGGAACCTCGTCGCGCAGCAAACACTCCTGGCGTTCGCGCAGGTCAGGGGAGACTTCCAGGATGTCGTAACTAACGGGCAGCACGCCGAGTTCGTTTAGCGCGCCCAGCACGTCCGCGGCCAGGCGGCCACTGCCTGCGCCGTATTCGAACACGGCGCCATCATCGAGGCCCGCAAGCACTTCGGCCACCTGGCGGGCGACCACGCGGCCGAACACTCTTGATACTTCCGGTGCCGTCACGAAGTCTCCGGCCACTCCGAACTTCGACGCGCCGGCAACGTAGTAACCAAGTCCCGGGGCATACAGTGCATGCTGCATGAACTCGGCGAAACTGATACTGCCGCCCGCGGCGGCGATGCGCTCACGCATGAATTCGACAACACGCTGGCTGTGGGCCGCACTTGCGGAATCTGGCTCGGGGAATCGATCGTCGTGTTGCATGTGGATTGTAAATTCTTTAAGAATGAGCTTCAGATACCCGACCAGGAATTCCCGATGCCAGACGACAACCTGACCGGCCGAGCCGTACTCGTTACAGGTGCTGCCCGAAGGATCGGCGCGGCTATTGTGACACGCCTGCACGATGAGGGCGCGCAGGTTGCGATTCATTACCGCGCTTCGGCCGACGAGGCCATGGCTCTTGCCGATGAGCTGAACGCCCGTCGATCGGATTCGGCTGCCGCATTCCAGGCGGACCTGCTCGATGTGAGCGCTATCCGGGGTCTCGTCGCGTCGGTCATTGACTGGAGCGGCAGGCTCGACTGCCTCGTCAACAACGCGTCGACGTTTTACCCGACGCCGATCGGCAATATCACCGAACAGCACTGGAATGACCTTCTCGGCAGCAATCTCAAAGCGCCGCTGTTCCTGTCGCAGGCGGCAGCGCCGCATTTGCGTGACGGTGGCGGCGCGATCATCAATATTGTGGATATCCACGCACAGCGACCGCTGCGCAATCACGCGGTTTACGGCCCCGCCAAAGCCGGCCTCGCCATGCTCACGCGCGCCCTTGCTAAAGACCTGGCCCCCGAGATTCGTGTCAACGGCGTGTCACCGGGCGCAATTCTGTGGCCCGAAGACGGCATGTCGGAAGCCGCACAGCAAACCATTCTTCGGCAGGTTCCGCTCGAGCGCGCCGGTGAGCCCGACGACATCGCCGGCTGCGTGCTCTACCTGTTGCGCGATGCGGCTTACGTGACGGGCCAGATCATTGCCGTCGACGGCGGTCGCTCGATAGGCTGGTAGCCTAGTAAGCGCTCGCGAAATCCCGCTCGGGTTTGCCCGTCACGCGCGGCCGACTTTCCGGCATCGCGCCCTGCGCCTTGAATTGCCCTCCGGGCGCAGCGACGACAGGGCAAGCGCCCGTATTCAGGTACGACATGGCCGCGATCATGTTCGGGTCGAGATCATCGCCAATGGGAACGCTGAGGTCGTCGGCCGCCGGACAGTCCACGGGCAGGCCACCGAAGTAGTCGCCGTCACCGTCGGCATTGGCGAGACGGAACGAGGTGGGTCGCAGGATCTTCTCGCAGAACTCGAGACCGATCTGGCCGACGGGCTTGCCGAAGGTGTTGTCGCCCACGATCGCCACGTCAACGTGCGGAATCATGCCGTTGGTGACGAGCTCGCTGGCCGATGCCGTGCCGCGCGTCGCGATGACGACGAGACGTGACAAATTCACGGAGTTGACGAGGCGCGCAAAAAACGCGGTGCTGTTATTTGCAGCAGCGCGATCCGCATTGAACTCTGTCCGTGAAAAAACGAGGTTTTCGGCGACGTCGCCGCCCAGGAAATCGCCAAGCAGCTCGGCCGTGCTGACGAGACCGCCGCCGTTGTAGCGCAGGTCCAGGATGACGTCGGTCACGCCTGCGTTTCCAAACGCGGCAAATGCCGTGTCGAACTCGGCGTCCGCCGTACTGATGAAGGTCGACAACTCGAGGTAGCCCACGGGAGGGACACCCTGGCCCTGGTCGATCAGGCGCCATTGCGGGATTGGATCAATCGTCACGATGTCCTTGGTGATCGAAACCGAGAACACGCTTGTGTCGACGCGCTCCATCTCGAAAGTCAGCGTATCGTTGGCCCCAAACACGGCGCCGACGCCCTCAGCCGCCTCGATTTCTGCGATCGTACGGCCGTTGAGGCTCAGCAGGCGCTGGCCGCGATCGAGACCACCGTTGGCGGCCGGGCTGCCGGAAAATACGCGCGTGATCCGAAACTCGGTGCTGGCCGGGTCGACGAATCGCCAGCTGAAGCCGAAACCCTCGAACCTGCCTTCGCCGAAGAACTCCACGTCGGCCTGCAGCGAGCCGACCGAACTGAAGAGGTCAATTGGATTGCCGTTTGCGTCCTGCGGACCGTAGGTGAGCGTCACCTCCCGGACCAGTTCCTCAGGCGACGCGAAGTCATCGATGCTCAGGTTTGCCGGCAGCAGATCGTTCCACAGGTACCAGACATAGAGACCATCGAGCACGAACTGCTTCTGCCCGTCGTTGCTGCAGGCACCCGTGTCGTCTTCGGGAGACGGACCGCTGATACCGCTGCTACTGTCACAGGCAGCCAGCGTCACGATAAGCAGCAGGGCAACGAGATTACGCATCAAAACTCCTTTACAAAATGACGCCGACAGGTTCCAGCGGATGGCTGTCGGCGTCGAATTCCTGCCAATGCCTGAGCATCGTCTTGCCCGTCACAGGGTGTACGAGGTCCGGGGCCAGTTCAGCCAGCGGTCGCAACACGAAGCTGTACTCCAGGATATCGCTGCGCGGCACCCGCACCGGGCGTTCGTCGATGACCAGATCATTGTAGAGCAACAGGTCTATATCGAGAGGACGTGCTGCCCATTTTTGACTTCCCCGGACACGCCCGGACAGATTATGTAAACGCTCGATCTCCTCGCAGATTTCTAACGCTGTTTCCTCCGACCGGAGACGTACGACGAGGTTCAGAAAGTCATCACCCTCGAAGCCAACCGCAGCGCTGCGATAGACAGCAGAAGTATCAAGCTCACCGTAGCGTTGCCGCAGCTCGCGAACTGCCAGCCCGAGATTTTCTTCGGCGTTGATATTGCTGCCGAGCCCGAGGTAGACGGTGGCCATGGTGATCGAGTCTGCGCGCTATCCGTCGGGCCTGTCACCACGCTCGATGAGCACGCCGACGTCCCTGGAACCGCGGATTGCGCCGGGCTTGTTGAGCCTCACCTTGACCCACTGGACGTCAAACTCGTCGCGAACGATCGCGGCGATCTTCTCGGCCAGGGTCTCCACGAGCTGATAGCTCGAATCCTCGACGAACTGCTGGATGCGCTTGGCGACCAACTTGTAATTGAGCGTGTCTTCGACGCTGTCCGTTGCGGCCGCCTTCGCGATGTCGGCACTCATTTCAAGATCGATGACCACGGTCTGGCGGATCTTGCGCTCCCACTCCCAGATACCGATGACTGTCTCGACCTTGAGTTCATTGAGGAAAATCTTGTCCATTTCTCGCTTTCCGTTCCTTACTGCTTCGCCGCGGGGGCTTCGAGGGATGCCAGCGGCCAGCGTGGCTGAGCCTTGATGGCGTCGGCCACACCGGCTTCGGCCAGGCGCATCGCACCGGCGACCGCAATCATCGCACCATTATCGGTACAAAACTCCATGCGCGGATAAAAAACCTCGCCGTCGAAACGCTCCGCGATATCGTTGCGCAGCAAACGATTGGCACCTACGCCACCGGCCACGACAATACGATCCAGCTGTTCGGATTTCGCCGCCTTGAGCGCACGGCCGATCAGCGTGTCGACGGCTGCACGCTGGAACGATGCCGCAATGTCTTCGCGGCACAGGCTGCCCGAGGCCTCGGCCTTCCGCACTTCGAGCATTACCGCGGTCTTCAGGCCGCTGAAGCTGAAATCGAAACCAGGCTTTTGCAACATCGGCCGCGGAAAGGCAAAAGCCTTGTCATTGCCCGCCTCGGCCAGGGCGGCCAGCGCGGGTCCGCCCGGGTAGCCGAGGCCCAGCAACTTGGCCGTCTTGTCGAAGGCCTCGCCGACCGCGTCGTCCAGCGTCGTGCCGAGCTGCTCGTACTCTCCCAGCCCGTCGACCCTGATCAGCATCGAATGCCCGCCCGAAACCAGCAGTGCGAGAAACGGGTACTCAGGGGGCACTTCCTCGAGCATGGGCGCGAGCAGGTGACCCTCCATGTGATGCACGGGAACCACGGGGCAATCCCAGGCGAGACCCAGGCCATTCGCGACCCCGCCGCCGACCATCAGCGCGCCGACGAGCCCGGGCCCGGCCGTGTAGGCGATCGTGTCCGGGCGCTCGATCCCTGCTTCGGCGAGCACCTCCCGGACGAGTGGCAGCAGCCGGCGCAGATGGTCCCGCGAGGCGATCTCGGGCACCACGCCGCCGTAG
>CAMYOJ010000026.1 GCA_947259985.1 uncultured Woeseiaceae bacterium | reverse complement strand
CGCAGGGCTCACGAACCTTAAAGGGCACCGCTCGGTTGGCGGCATGCGCGCCTCAATTTACAACGCGGTCAGGGAAGAAGCCGTGGATGTATTGATCGATTTCATGGCGCATTTCGAGAAAACAAACGGTTAGTTATGGCGCGCCAGGCGCGCGCTGGAAACAGGCAGGCACAGGATCATGTTCAAAGTACTTACGCTCAACAATATTGCGGTCGAAGGGCTGCGCCACTTGCCGCGCGAGCGCTACGAGGTCGCCTCGGAGATCGCCCATCCCGACGCGATCCTGCTGCGCTCCTTCAACATGCACGACTGGGACATCCCGGACACGGTTGCGGCGATCGGCCGCGCCGGCGCAGGGACGAACAATATCCCGATCGACGCGATGAGCGCGCGGGGGGTGCCCGTGTTCAATGCACCCGGCGCCAACGCCAATGCGGTCAAAGAGCTGGCAATTGCGAGCATGCTGCTGGGCGCCCGTAACCTCTGCAACGCGCGCGAATACGTCAGCGCGCTTGACGGGACCGGCGAGGCGCTCAACAAGGCCGTCGAGGCCGGCAAGAAGCAGTTCTCGGGCTTCGAAATGCCCGGCAAGACACTGGGCGTGATTGGGCTCGGCGCAATCGGCGTCGAAGTGGCGAACGCGGCGCTCGACCTGGGCATGAAAGTCGTCGGATTCGATCCGGCCATCACGGTCCGCAATGCCTGGCAGCTGTCGTCGGGTGTTGAGCAGGAAGAAACGCTCGACCAGTTGTTCCAGCATGCAGATTTTGTCACGGTGCACGTGCCGCTGATGGATGCGACGCGCAATATCGTAAATGCGGATCGCCTGGCACTCATGAACGATAATGCGGTTTTGCTCAACCTGGCCCGTGGCGGCATCGTGGATGATGCTGCGGCTCTCGCGGCCCTCGACAGCGGCAAGCTGCATGCGTACGTAACGGATTTTCCGACGCCGGAGCTCATAGCCCATCCAAAGGTCGTTGCCCTCCCGCACCTGGGCGCATCGACGGGCGAAGCCGAAGAAAACTGCGCGATAATGGTGGCCGAGAACCTCAAGGACTATCTTGAAAACGGCAACATCCGGCATTCGGTCAATTTTCCCGAATCGCGCCTGCCGCGGCTGGATGCCTGGCGAATCACCATTGCGAACGCCAACGTCCCCAATATGGTCGGCCAGATTTCAACCGATCTGGCGAACGCCGGTCTCAATATCGAAGACCTGCTCAACAAGTCGGTCGGTGAGTTCGCCTACACGATAGTGGACGTCAACAAGGAGCCGTCCGAGGAACTTCTTCAGGAAATTCGCGAGATTGACGGCGTGTTGACGTTGCGAAATCTCGGCAAGCCTGTAACCTGAGGATTCCTATACGGTTTTTGAGTAGAAAAGGAATGGCGGGGTCAGGCGACAAAAAAGACGGGGCGGATCTCGCGGAGATTCGCAGGCGCATTAACAGCATCGATGAGCGCATTCAGGCGCTGATCAACGAGCGCGCCAAGATTGCGCAGCAGGTAGGGGCTGCCAAGGGCGACCTGAAGTCGGCCGTTGATTACTATCGTCCCGAACGCGAAGCGGAGGTTCTGCGCAGCGTCCTCGATCGCAACGAAGGCCCAATGCGCGACGAGGAGATGCTGCGGCTGTTCCGCGAGATCATGTCTGCGTGCCTCGCGCAGCAGGAACCTCTCAAGATCGGTTTCCTGGGGCCGGAAGGTACGTTTACACAGACCGCCGTCTACAAGCATTTCGGTCATTCCGTGCTTGCTTTGCCGTTTCATACGATCGACGAGGTGTTCCAGGAAGTGGAATGCGGCGCCGCGGACTTTGGCGTGGTGCCGATTGAGAATTCGACGGAAGGGTCTGTCAACAATACGCTGGACATGTTCCTGACGTCGCCGCTCAAGATCGCAGGTGAAATCGAGCTGAGAATCGAGCAACACCTGATGAGCAAGTTCAAAGGTCTGGAGAACGTCGAGCGCATCTGCGCGCACGAGCAGTCGCTGGCGCAGTGCCGTGGCTGGATCCGGGAGCATCTGCCGCACGCCGAGCTCATCGGCATGTCGAGCAATGCCGCCGGCGCCAGGCGGGCACGAGACGAGGAAGGCACGGCGGCCATTGGCCCGGCCGTGGCCGCCGATGTCTATGAACTCGGCATCCTGGTCAACAACATCGAGGACCGTCCCGACAATGCGACGCGCTTTCTGGTCGTCGGAAGGAAATTGCTCACATCGAGCGGTGCCGACAAAACGACGATTCTCGTGTCAACGAGCGACACGGCGGGTGGTGCAGGGGTTTTGCATCAGCTCTTGCAGCCACTGGCCGAGCACGGCATCAGCATGACGCGCATCGAATCCCGTCCGTCGCGGCGGCGCAACTGGGACTACGTGTTCTTCATCGACATCGAAGGGCATGCCGAGGAAGCGCCCATCTCCGACGCGCTCGCGGAACTCGAGGCGAGCAGTTCGTTGTTCAGGGTTCTGGGTGCTTACCCGAAAGCAATTGGCTAATAGCCCAATGCACTTCAAAGTCACGCCATCGAAGGCCACCAGCGCCAGCGTAACGGTCCCGGGCGATAAGTCCGTGTCGCATCGCGCGCTGATGCTGGGCAGCATTGCCGAGGGTCGAACCAACGTTTCGGGCTTTCTTCCGGGCGAGGACTGTCTCGCTACGATGGCGGCGATGCGCGAGTTGGGGGTCACCATCGAGCAGCATTCGGAGACCGAGGTATCGATCGAAGGCGTTGGGCTGCGCGGACTGCAGGCGCCTGCAGGTGACCTGGACCTTGGCAATTCGGGCACGGCCATGCGGCTCATGGCGGGATTGCTCGCGGGGCAAGCTTTCGACAGCGTCCTGACCGGGGACGAGTCGCTGACCGGACGCCCGATGGGCCGCATCATCAAGCCGCTGACCATGATGGGGGCTGCGATAGAAAGTGACTGCGATGGAACTCCGCCGCTGCAGATTGCCGGCGGCTTGCGCTTGCACGGAATCAGTTACGAGATGCCCGTTGCGAGCGCGCAGGTGAAATCGTCGATCCTGCTGGCCGGACTATACGCCAAGGGGGCCACCGAGATTTTCGAGCCCGCGGTCGCGCGTGACCATACCGAGCGCATGCTGAAGTCGATGGGCGTGTACGTCTACATAAACGGCAATCGCATCGGCATCATGGGCGTGCGGCGACTCAAGGCTTGCGAGATTAAAGTTCCGGCGGACCTGTCGTCGGCGGCATTCCTGATACTCGCGGCGTTGTTGTCTGACGACGCCGACATACTGATCCGAAATGTTGGCATCAATCCAACGCGCATTGGCGTTATTGACATCCTGCAGGAGATGGGCGCCGACATAAGGTTTGAACGACCGCAATTATTCGGCTCTGAGCCAGTCACCGATATCCGCGTGCGCTCTTCACAGCTGCATGGCGGCACAGTGGATCCCGGCCTGGTGTCGCTTGCCATTGACGAATTCCCGGTGCTGTTTGTCGCGGCCGCCGCCGCGAGCGGCAATACTGTCTTCTCCGGTCTCGAGGAGTTGCGCGTCAAGGAGAGCGACCGCATTGCCGCCATGGCAGCCGGACTGGAGGCGCTCGGGATCGAGGTCGAAGAAAAGCCGGACGGCGCCATCGTCCACGGTGGGCAATTCAAGGGAGGTACCGTCCGGAGCTTCGGCGACCACCGTGTCGCGATGTCACTGGCGGTGGCCGGCGGTATTGCTGACGGCGAGGTCGTGGTTCAGGATACCGCCTCGGTCGATACGTCGTTTCCGGGATTCGTGGAGTGCATGGCATCGATCGGCGCCAACATCGAGCGCGTGGAGGATTCAGCAGTTGGCTGAGAAAGCCCCTGTCATCGCGATTGACGGCCCGAGCGGATCTGGCAAGGGTACGATTGCACGCCGTGTAGCCGAAGCCCTGGGCTATCACCTGCTCGACAGTGGTGCGCTTTACCGCCTGACGGCGCTATCGGCGGCCAGGCACGGCGTGGCGCTCGACGATGCGGACGGGCTTGCCGAGGTGGCCAGGATGCTTGATGTGCGCTTTGACAGCGATGAGGCAGGCGGGGAGCGCATCTGGCTTGAGGGCGACGACGTGTCGGTGGAGATTCGGACAGAGAAAGCCGGGGCAGGGGCCTCAACCGTGGCCGCGATTCCGGCTGTGAGAGAGGCGCTGCTGGAGCGCCAGCGGGCCTTCCAGAGGCCGCCGGGACTGGTTGCAGACGGCAGGGACATGGGCACCCAGGTTTTTCCTTCCGCGGCGGTAAAGATCTTCCTTACGGCAAGCGCCGAGGAGCGTGCCAGAAGGCGCCATAAGCAGTTGAAAGACAAGGGCTTGGATGTTAGCCTTGCCGCCCTTTCACGGGACATAGAGGACCGTGACCGGCGGGACACCGAGCGATCGGTGGCGCCGCTTAGGCCGGCCGAGGACGCCAGGATCCTGGATTCCTCGGGCCAGTCCATAGAGGCTGTGACTCAAACAGTGCTCGACTGGGTCGCAGAACTCTAAATACCAGGGAAAGATTTTTGGATAGGAACGGACAGGATGTTCGCTCCTTTTTTTGTAATGACCGTCGGTCGCAGGATGCAACCTGGCGTTTGGGTGGGAACTGAAGTTCCCGTGGGTTTTTAAACATGTCTGAAAGTTTTGCTGAATTATTTGAAGAAAGTTTTGCCAGTCAACAAATAAAGCCGGGATCCATCATTACCGGTACCGTTGTTGCGGTAAATGACGATGTTGTAATCGTCAGTGCCGGTCTCAAGTCAGAGGCCGTTATCCCCGTAGAACAGTTCAAGAACGACAAGGGCGAAGGCGAAGTCTCCGTAGGAGATGAAATCGAAGTCGCACTCGATGCCGTGGAAGACGGCTTCGGCGAGACCAGGTTGTCTCGTGAAAAGGCGATTCGCGCACGTACCTGGATTGAGCTCGAGAAAGCGTTTGAAGGCGGCGAAGTCGTCGAGGGCGTTATCAATGGCCGCGTCAAGGGTGGCTTCACGGTCGAGATCGACAATGTCCGCGCATTCCTGCCGGGCTCACTCGTCGACGTTCGTCCGGTTCGCGACCCGGGATATCTCGAAGGCAAGAGCCTCGAGTTCAAGGTCATCAAGCTCGACCAGCGTCGCAATAACGTGGTGGTATCGCGCCGTGCCGTTGTCGAAAAAGAATACTCCGCCGAGCGCGAGCAGCTGCTGGCCGAATTGCAGGAAGGCAATACCATCAAGGGTATCGTGAAGAACCTGACCGATTACGGTGCGTTCGTCGACCTGGGCGGCATCGACGGCCTCCTGCATATCACCGATATGGCCTGGAAGCGCGTCAAGCATCCTTCCGAGGTTGTCGAAGTGGGCCAGGAGATCGATGTCAAGATCCTCAAGTTCGACCGTGAACGCCAGCGTGTATCGCTTGGCATGAAACAGCTCGGTGACGATCCTTGGCAGGATCTCGCGCGCCGCTACCCGCCGCAGACACGTATCTTCGGCAAGGTCACGAACATTGCCGACTACGGTTGCTTTGTCGAGATCGAAGACGGCGTCGAAGGTCTTGTTCACGTATCCGAGATGGACTGGACCAACAAGAACGTTAACCCGTCGCGCGTTGTGTCCGTAGGCGAAGAAGTCGAGGTCATGGTCATCGAGATCGACGAGGAACGCCGTCGCATTTCGCTCGGCGTCAAGCAGTGCAAGTCCAATCCGTGGGCCGAGTTCGCTGCGACGTTCAATCGCAACGACAAGGTGACCGGTCAGATCAAATCCATTACGGACTTCGGTATCTTCATCGGTCTCGACGGTGGAATCGACGGGCTCGTTCATCTCTCTGACATTTCCTGGGAGCTGCCCGGCGAGGAAGCCGTGCGCAATTACAAGAAGGGTCAGGAGATCGAGGCGGCCGTACTTGCAATCGATGCGGATCGTGAGCGTATTTCGCTCGGCATCAAGCAGCTCGAGAAAGATCCGTTCTCAGGCTGGCTGGCTGCCAATCCCAAGAACTCGATCGTCAAGGGTACGGTTACCGAGGTCGATGCGCGTGGCGCACTGATTGACCTCGGAGATGGCGTGTTTGGTTCGCTGCGAGCATCTGAACTGGCCCGAGGGCGGGTTGAGGATGCGCGCACGATGATCAAGGTCGGTGAAGAGGTCGAAGCCAAGTTCACCAACGTCGATCGCAAGAATCGCACGATCGCGCTTTCGATCAAGGCCAAGGAGGTTTCGGAGGAGCAGGAGGCGGTCAGCAGCTACAAGTCTGACTCGTCGGCGGCCCCTGTTGGAACCACTCTTGGTGAGCTTCTGAAGGAAAAGATGTCCGGCGGAAGTAAATAATAAGTAAAAAAGGTAGCCCGGACCGCCCGGTCCGGGCTATTATTGTCTTTACTATCCGTGGGTTACGCTGACAAGGCAGTACGGCGAAAAGTAAAATGACAAAATCTGAACTGATAGAAGCAATCTCCCGCAAGCAAAAGCACCTGCCTGCCAAGGATGTCGAACTCGCGGTCAAGCATTTGCTGGACCTGATGAGCGACTCATTGGCGAAAGGTCAGCGCATTGAGATTCGCGGATTTGGGAGTTTCTCATTGCACTATCGGCCACCCCGCATCGGTCGAAATCCGAAGACCGGCGAGGCGGTTGCGCTGTCGGGCAAGTACGTGCCGCACTTCAAGCCGGGTAAAGACCTGCGTGAACGTGTTAACGAGAGCCGCCATTTTCCGATCAAGAATTGATCGAACCGAACACAACGCAGGAGTAATTGCATGCTGAAGCGTATCGGCCTGCTGTTTCTGATTGTTGTAATCGCGATACTCATGGCCACCTTTACGGCCATCAACACCGGTACGGTTGATATAGACCTGGCATTTGCCAGGTTGACCAAGCCGCTGCCGCTGGTACTCACGGTCACGTTTGCGCTCGGGTGGCTGTTCGGTATTCTGTGTATGGGGTTTTTCGCGCTCAAACTCGTCAATGAGCGCCGCCTGCTCAAGCGTTCGTTGCGCCTGTCCGAAAGCGAGGTCACCAGTCTGCGGGGCTTGCCTCTAAGCGATGCCGACTGAATCGACATTTCTGCTTGCCGGGCTGTTTCTGTTGCTGGCCGCGGCCGGCTGGGCCATGGGGCGATTCGGCGAACGCGACGAGGAGGACGCGCCCCCGCCGCTCAATATCGACTACCTCAAGGGACTAAATTTCCTGCTCAACGAGCAAACCGATCAGGCCCTCGAGCACTTCCTGCACATGGTTCGTGTCGATGACAAGACCATCGAAACTCACTTTGCGCTTGGCAGTCTGTTTCGACGCCGTGGCGAAGTGGATCGCGCGATTCGCATTCACCAGAACATCATTGCACGACCGGATCTTGGCGCGGAGCAGCGCGACCAGGCTTTGTACTCGCTGGCGAAAGACTACCTGGCGGCCGGATTGCTGGACCGCGCAGAGGACCTGTTTTCAAAACTGGCACAGGGCTCACGCTACCAGGTCCAGGCGCTCGAGAAGCTGTGCGGAATCTATGAGCAGGAACGAGAGTGGGAAAAGGCCATTGATGCTGGCCAGCGTCTCGAGGTGCTCGGCGGCCGGTCGCTGGCGCTGCAAATCGCGCATTATTACTGCGAGCTTGCCGAAACGGCCGCTTCGGCGAAGGATTATGCGGCGGCGCGCGAATACGTCAAGAAAGCCCAGGCCGGCCGGCCACGCACAATGCGGGGCGCATTAACACGCGCCCACATTGCGCGCGATACCGATGACAACAAGACCGCTTTGAAGCTCTACCATCGAATCATCGATGAAAACACCTACCTGATCGCCGAAACCTTGCCCGAAATAGTCTCGATCTACGAGCGCGAGAATGCGACGGCTGAGCTCGAGCGAGCGCTCAAGACGCTGCTGGCGAAATATCCGGAGCGTAGCTCGCTGGTGGCTTATACGGCGATAGTAAATGACCTGGGGGGCATACCCGTTATCGATGATTGCGTAGAACAGTACATGCTCGACGAACCCACGCTGGGAGAGTTCGTGGATATGCAGAAACTCACGATGGGGGAAGAGGCAACACATGATACGGCGCTGGCCAAGGTGCGCGGAGCCCTTTCCAAGCTCGCCAGCACGACGCCGCGCTACCAGTGCCAGGAATGTGGATTTTCGAGCCAGCGGCTGCTATGGCAGTGTCCCAGTTGCCGTAACTGGGAAACGCAGCGCCCCGCGGCGCGCGTGCAATTCGACACGGTGCTGCAGCACAGCATTACTAATCGCTAGGCATTTCTCCAGAATCTGCCCGAATAAATCGGCGGTACGGGCTATCAGCCAAACTTAAGCTCCTCCTTGCCGCACCCCTGCGGCGTGATCATCACGAAAAGGAGCTTATGATGAAAACTGCAAAATTTTTCCTGGCTTTCATGCTGTGGCCGGTCTTCGCGTTCGCAGGCCCGGTGAACGTCAATACCGCTGATGCAGAGACCATATCCGAAGAACTCAAGGGTGTTGGACTTGCAAAGGCCCAGGCCATTGTCGAATACCGAAAGAAGCACGGCCCGTTTCGCAGTGCCGACGACCTGTCGCTCGTCAAGGGAATCGGCGAACGAACCGTCGAGCTCAACCGCTCCGATATCCAGGTTTCTGTGGCAAAGAAAAGATAGGACCCGATTTGTCGGCAACGGGCTGCGCCGTTCGCTCCGGCGCGGCCCTTTTTTTTGTCTGAATCCGTTTATACTCAGAGGACCAACAATGGGGAGAATAATAATGAAGAAGATTTCCACGATGGTAATTTCAGCCCTTATTGCATGTCTGCTATTGCCGCTGAGCGCGCTTGCCGACGGTCACGAGGAGCCTGGCGGACTGTCGGACGTGTGGCTCATGAAGATCAAGGACGGCATGGAAGAGGAGTTCGTCGCAGCTGCCAAGGAACACATGGCCATGCGTGCCGCGAAGGGAGACTCCCGCAAATGGGAAGGGTACCGCTCCGTAATCGGCGATCATGTCAATCTCATCCAGTTTCGTGCGTGTTGCTACGACTGGGCTGAGCTCGATGGCTATGACAAGGAGTCGATGGAGAAAGGCTTTGACGAGCATTGGGGCGAGAACGTCGGCCAGTACGTCGACCATTACCACCACTACCTGGAGACCATGGATTGGGAAAACAGCCACTGGCCCGACGACGAGCGCACTGCCGGACCGTACTACGGTGTCACGAGCTGGACCTACAAGATGGGTGGGGGATCAGCGACCGGCGACGCAATGAAAGAGATGAGCCGGATTGCCAAGGAAGTCGGTTGGGGCGACGACAACGAGTGGCTCTGGCATTCACGCATTGGCGGCAAACCGATGCTCATGATCGTCAACTCCAATGCCAGCTACGCGGAAATGGCGCCGCCGGAGAAGTCGTTTTTCGAGGTCGTGAGCGAGCACCTGGGCTCCGCTGAAAATGCGCAGGGACTGTTCGACATGTTCAACAGTGGCCTTGCCGGATCCAGCTACACGATCTGGATGGCCGACGATGCCCTGACGGACCCCCGAGAAGACTAGAGGGACCAATTGCTACGCCATGGGAGGCCCCCGCGAGGGGGCCTTTCTTGTTATGTGCTATCGGATTACTTAATCGCCGGGTTTTGGCTATGATTGCCGTCCCAACAAGCTGACGGTAATTCACCTTGAATCAGAAAGTCAGAGCAGCCGTATTTCCCGTAGCGGGCAGAGGCACACGCTTCCTGCCAGCTACCAAAGCAAGCCCCAAAGAGATGTTGCCGATCGTCGACAAGCCGCTCATCCAGTATGCGGTCGAGGAGGCGATCGAGGCAGGGGCAACCAAGCTGGTATTCGTGACCGGCAGCTCCAAGCGCGCGATCGAGGATCACTTCGACACCGACGCCGAACTCGAACAGGCGCTGCAGTCATCGGGCAAGGATGAGCTGCTCCGTTCGATCCGGGATATCGTGCCGAAAGGTGTGTCCTGTATTTACATCCGGCAGGGCGAACCGCTGGGCCTGGGTCATGCAGTGCTTTGCGCGCGGCCTGCCGTCGGCGACGAGCCATTCTTCGTGCATCTCGCGGACGACCTGATTGCGGGCAGCCCGGGCTGTCTGTCGCAGATGGCCGGAGAACACGCGAGGCATGGCGGCAGCGTAATCGCTGTCGAGACCGTGCCACACGAGCATACGTCGAGCTACGGCATCGTGGCAGTGGATGACGACAGGCGGATCACCCAGATCGTCGAGAAACCCGCGCCAGAGGATGCACCGTCCGATTCTGCCGTCGTAGGTCGCTACCTGCTGGATGCCCGCATCTTCGACAAGCTCGAGCATATCGGCAAAGGCGCAGGCGGAGAGATTCAGCTTACGGACGGCATATCCGATCTGCTCGCAGAGCAGGCTATCTACGCGTATTCGTTTTCAGGCGTCCGCTACGACTGCGGCAGCAAACTCGGGTACCTCCAGGCGACCGTGGCCTACGGGCTCGCGCACCCGGACACGGGCGAAGAGTTCCGCGAGCACCTCGAGCAAGTGGTCTCTGGAAACTAGTCTGCGGTCGATTCGCGGCTCATGAAACAGGAGAGACCGAGGCCGGCCAAACCGCGCAGCACAAAAAAAGGCCTCCGAATGGAGGCCTTTCTCGAATTTGGCTCCCCGACCCGGACTCGAACCAGGGACCAATTGATTAACAGTCAATCGCTCTACCAACTGAGCTATCGGGGAATAACGCCGCACCATCGGTACCGCGGGTCGCGATTTTGGTCCAGCACCGGACCCTTGTCAAGCCGCCAGCACCCGTTTCATTCGATTCATTGATTCTTCGAGCATTTCCATCGAACAGGCAAACGAAAAACGCACGTAACCGGGCGCCCCGAATGCTGATCCGGGCACGCAGGCCAGGTCGCCTTCCTTAAGCAATAGCTCGACCAGCTGGACGTCACCTTCGAGGCCCAGGCGATCGAGCGCGCCGGTTGCCTTGGGAAAAGCATAAAAAGTTCCTTCCCCGGGCCGGCAGTCGAAGCCGGGGAGTTCGTTCAGGGCCGAAACGAAATAGTCGTGTCTTGCGCGATAGGCGGCTGCCATCTCGGCCACGGGAGCCTGGTCCCCATCCAGCGCGGCCTGAGCCGCCGCCTGCGAGATACTGCAGGGATTTGATGTGCTCTGGCTCTGCACGGTTTTCATCGCTGAAATCAGCTCATGGGGACCCGCCGCATAACCAATGCGCCAACCCGTCATCGCGTAGGCCTTCGAGACGCCGTTCGTCGTAACGATGCGCTCCTGTAGTGACGGGCAGGCAGTTGCAAAGCTCGTAAATGCTTCTTCACCCCAGTGAATATGCTCGTAAATGTCGTCGGAAACTGTGACGACGTCTGGGTGCTCCGCGATGACGCTCCCAAGCGCTTCGAGTTCCGACTTGCTGTAGCTGGCCCCCGTGGGATTGGACGGGCTGTTAAGGAAAAATAGCCTGGTCCTGTTCGTAATGGCTGATTCCAGCTGCTGCGGAGTGATCTTGAAATCCTGCTCGATGCCGGCCTCGACAATGACCGGCTCCGCTCCGGCCAGGCGAACCATGTCCGGGTACGAAACCCAGTAGGGCGCCGGAATTATCGCCTCGTCACCCGGTCCGAGAACTGCCAGGCAGAGGTTGAACAGGGCCTGCTTGGCGCCACAGGTGACGACAATCTGGGACGGCTCGTAATCGAGTTGATTCTCTCGGGAAAACTTGCGCTGAATTGCGGCCTTGAGTTCGGCGGTACCGTCGATGGGCGTGTACTTGGTCTGGCCGGCCGCGATCGCCGCGACGGCCGCGTCCTTGATGTGTTTCGGCGTATCGAAATCGGGTTCTCCCGCGCCGAGACTGATGATGTCTCGACCCGCCGCGCGCAACTCGGTTGCCAGGGCCAGGACAGCACTGGTTGGTGACGGCTTGACGGCTGCCATCCGTTTGGAAACTGATAAACTCACTCGATTGCCTCCTGGAAACAGAAGCGAATGGTACGCGAATCGACAGACCTGCCCAATACGGATGACCGCGATCGGCTGACGCTGGTCGCGGATTTCGCACCGGCCGGGGACCAGGAGGAGGCGATTGCGGGCCTGGTGGAGGGGCTCAATGACGGGCTGGCGCGCCAGACTCTGCTGGGTGTGACGGGGTCGGGCAAGACATTTACGGTGGCAAGCGTTATTTCGGAGCTGCAGCGCCCGGCGATCATCCTCGCGCCAAACAAGACCCTGGCAGCACAGCTGTACGGGGAAATGCGCGAGTTCTTCCCGAAGAATGCGGTCGAATACTTTGTCTCCTATTACGACTACTACCAGCCCGAGGCTTACGTCCCGAGTTCTGATACTTATATCGAAAAAGACGCGTCGATCAACGACCACATCGAGCAAATGCGTTTGTCGGCGACCAAGGCGCTCATCGAGCGACCCGACGCGATCATCGTCGCCACCGTATCGGCGATTTACGGCCTCGGTGATCCGGAAGCCTACTTCAGCATGGTGCTCCACCTGGTCAGAGGCGATCGCATAGACCAGCGCAAGATCCTCAGGCGCCTCGCGGAACTGCAATACACACGCAACGAACTCGACCTGTCACAGGGCACCTATCGTGTGCGGGGCGACGTCATCGACGTGTTTCCTGCCGAGTCCGATCGGGACGCAGTTCGCATCGAATTGTTCGATGACGAAATCGAGGCCTTATCGTACTTCGACCCGCTAACGGGGGAGGTCGTTCGACGAGTGCCTCGCCTGACAATATTCCCGAAAACCCATTATGTGACGCCGCGCGAGCGCCTGCTCGAAGCCTGCGAGCACATCAAAGTGGAACTCAAGGAGCGCCTGGCCTACCTCCGTGAGAACAATAAACTCCTTGAAGCTCAAAGGCTTGAGCAGAGAACTTTATTTGATTTAGAGATGATCAGGGAGCTGGGCTACTGTTCAGGAATCGAAAACTACTCGCGTTACCTGTCGGGCAGGGAGCCCGGTGAGCCACCGCCGTGCCTGTTCGACTACGTACCTGACAATGCGATCCTCGTTATCGACGAAAGTCACGTCACGGTGCCGCAGCTCGGCGGCATGTACAAAGGCGATCGTTCGCGCAAGGAGACGTTGGTCGAGTACGGCTTTCGGCTGCCGTCGGCGCTCGACAACCGTCCACTCCGTTTCGATGAATTCGAACGTCAGGCACCACAGACGATCTACGTGTCGGCAACCCCGGGTAATTACGAAAACGAGCACGCTGACAATGTCGTCGAACAACTCGTCCGGCCGACCGGTCTGATCGATCCGGACGTCGAGGTGCGGCCGGCGCGCACCCAGGTTGACGACGTTCTGTCCGAGATCGGGCGGCGCGTCGCCAGCAACGAGAGGGTACTGATAACGACATTGACCAAGCGCATGGCTGAGGACCTGACCGACTATCTGCAGGAACACGGGGCGCGCGTTCGCTATCTGCATTCGGACATCGGCACTGTCGAACGTACCGAGATTATCCGCGATCTGAGGCTGGGGGCGTTTGACGTGCTGGTCGGTATCAACTTGCTGCGCGAGGGGCTGGATATGCCCGAAGTGTCGCTGGTAGCGATCCTGGATGCCGACAAAGAGGGCTTCCTGCGCTCCGACCGGTCCCTGATCCAGACTATTGGACGCGCCGCGCGCAACATCCATGGCACCGCCATCTTGTACGCGGATCGTATTACGGGATCCATGCAGCGTGCGCTCGAGGAAACCGGCCGACGCCGCGAAAAACAGCTCGCGTTCAACGAAAAACACGGGATTACGCCCACCACGATCGTCAAGCAGGTTGCGGACGTCATGGAAGCAGCCTACCCGTCGCCGAAGAAGGGACGCCGCAAGGTCGCAGACGACAGACCCGCCTACGAATTGATGACGCCAGAGCAGTTGTTGAAGCGTGCGGCAAAACTCGAAAAGAAGATGCTGAAACACGCCAGGGACCTCGAATTCGAGGAAGCAGCACGACTTCGCGATGAAATCCAGGCGATCCGGGAGCTGGGTCTCGGCCTGCAACACCAAAAAGCGGGTTAGCAGGCCTTGCAGTTGGCAATACGCTTCAGTATCTTACGGCTCCCCTCGCAGAGGGGCGCAGAGCATCAGGCAGGGCGATTAGCTCAGGGGTAGAGCGCCACGTTGACATCGTGGAGGTCGGTGGTTCGAAACCACCATCGCCCACCAATTCCGACCAGGGCGCTAATCGCGTCGTTTTTCTGCAACAAGACACCTGATTTTTTTCGGGAAATCAGTGTTTTCACGGTTGTTTCCTGGCCCCTGGCTATATAGAATCGCGTTCCCGCACCGGCTGCGGCCTGTAACTGTGGCCAGCCGTGGCGGCAGTGACCGGTTTCTGGAGGATTTTGGTATCGCAGTTACAAAGCGCGTAAGGCGTAATGACGAGATCGAGGCTGTCGAGGTTCGCGTAATCGGATCCGACGGAGAACAGGCAGGAGTGATGGGGCTTGCAGCCGCCATCGAACTGGCGAAAGGCGAGGGACTGGACCTCGTGGAGGTCTCGCCGATGGCCGACCCGCCTGTTTGTCGCATCATGGATTTCGGCAAATACTTGTTCGAGCAGAACAAGAAAAACCAGTCTGCGAAACGCAAACAGAAACAGGTCCATGTAAAAGAGATCAAGTTTCGTCCGGGAACGGACGAGGGTGACTACCAGATCAAGCTCAGGAAACTGGTGCAATTTCTGGAGAATGGAGACAAGACCAAAGTCACGTTGAGATTCAGAGGTCGGGAGATGGCGCACAAAGAACTGGGTGCGAATCTTCTGGCCAGGGTCCGGGACGACCTGGAAGAATATGGCTCGGTTGAGCAGATGCCGCAGATGGAAGGGCGGCAGATGATCATGGTGATTGCGCCAAGAAAGCACTAGGGCAAGGCACCAGCGAGCGATACAAAAAGTGAGTAACAGCCAGGGGCAGAAGCCCTGACGGCTCTACCCGCCTGCCGCGACCTTCGGGGTACGTTGCAAGGCTAGAAAGGAAGATAAAATGTCGAAGATGAAGACCAACCGGGGCGCAGCCAAGCGCTTCAGCAAGACGGGCAAGGGCGGCTACAAGCGCTCCCAGGCTCACCTCAATCACATTCTTACGAAGAAGAAGTCAAAGCGTAAACGCCAGCTCGGCAATACTCTGCAGGTCGCAGAAGCCGATGTTAAGGCCGTGAAACGCATGCTTCCTTACAGCTAAGAGGAGATTGAGCAATGGCAAGAGTTAAACGTGGCGTAGTCGCCAAAGCCCGCCATAAGAAAGTCCTCGGTAAAGCCAAGGGTTATTACGGCGCGCGCAGCAAATTATTCAAGACGGCCAAGCAGGCTGTCATCAAGGCCGGCCAGTACGCCTACCGTGATCGTCGGCAGCGCAAGCGTCAGTTTCGTGCGCTATGGATTACCCGCATTAACGCGGCCGCTCGCTTGCACGGCCTGTCTTACAGCCGTCTGATCAATGGGCTGCACCGTGCCGATATCGCTGTCGACCGCAAGGTCCTGGCCGATATCGCCGTGCACGATCCCGAGGGCTTCGGCGCGATTGCAGAGGCAGCTAAAGCCGGTCTCGAACAGCAAGCTGCCAGCTAAAGAACTTGAGGCGGGCGCGATGCGCGCCCGTATCAGGGCACAATCATGCAGGCACTCAGCGAGCTTATCGGTCAGGCCGCGTCGCAAATCGACGCTGCATCGGATCTCGCCGCGCTCGACGCGGTACGTGTTTCCTACCTCGGCAAAAAGGGTGAGCTGACGGCTCGCCTGAAAACCCTGGGACAGCTGCCCGCTGACGAACGTGCGGCGGCCGGCCAGGAGATCAATCGCGCCAAGCAGGAAGTCCAGGAGCGCCTGAATGCCCGCCGGGAAGCGCTTGAGGCCGAGGCCCTCGAGGCCAGACTGGCGGCGGATGCGGTCGACGTAAGCTTGCCCGGCCGTGGCAGCTCGATAGGCGGCTTCCATCCTGTGACGCGGGCAACGCTACGCATCGAGAAGATCTTCCGTAATGCAGGTTTCGGCGTGCGTTCGGGGCCCGAAATCGAGGACGATTTCCACAACTTCACGGCCTTGAATATTCCCGAGAATCATCCGGCGCGCGCGATGCACGACACGTTCTATTTTCCGGGTGGTGACCTCTTGAGGACGCACACATCGCCTGTGCAAATTCGCTCGATCGCCAAGGAAGGAGTGCCGATTCGCATCATTGCGCCGGGTCGCGTATACCGCTGTGATTCGGATCAGACGCACACGCCGATGTTCCACCAGGTGGAGGGGCTCGTCATTGACGAGAACGTCAGCTTTGCCAATCTCAAGGCGGTCTTGCACCAGTTCGTCGAGGCTTTTTTCGAGCGCAAGGCCGAGCTCCGTTTCCGTCCGTCATATTTCCCGTTTACGGAACCATCGGCCGAGGTCGATATCACCTGGGGCGAGGGCAAATGGCTCGAAATACTGGGTTGCGGAATGGTGCACCCGAACGTGCTCGAGAGTGCCGGGATCGATCCGGAGAAGTACACCGGATACGCGTTCGGTATCGGCATCGAGCGTCTGGCGATGCTGCGATATAACGTCACGGACCTGAGGACGTTCTTTGAGAACGACCTCCGGTTCCTGCGGCAATTCAGGTAACCGCGATGAAGATTGCAGAATCCTGGTTGCGCGAATGGGTGAATCCCGATCTCGATACCGCGGCGCTCGGTCATCAGCTGACGATGCTCGGTCATGAGGTCGATGCTATCGATTACGAAGGCGAGGGGTTGGCAGACGTGGTCATCGCCGAGGTTATCGCCGTTGAAAAACACCCGGATGCCGACAAGCTCAGCGTGTGCAAGGTATCTGATGGCAACGACGAGCTCATCGAGATCGTCTGCGGCGCACCCAATGTCGTCAAAGGCATGAAGACGCCGCTGGCGAAGCCCGGTGTCCATTTGCCCAACGGCATGAAGCTGCGCAAGGCCAAGATCCGTGGCGTCGTGTCGAACGGCATGCTGTGTTCAGCCGTCGAACTCGGACTCGGGGACGAGTCCGACGGCATCATGCACCTTGCTGACGATGCTGCGACCGGAACGCCACTCGTCGACTACCTGCAATTGCCGGACGCGGCGATAGACCTGGACCTGACGCCGAATCGCGGTGACTGCTTCAGCGTGCTCGGCATCGCCCGCGATCTTGCGGCACTGACTGGCGATGACCTGAAAGACCCGGCCGTTGCCGCCGTTCCTGCGACCATCGACGCGGTCCAACCCGTTGAACTCATCGAGCCGGCGGGCTGTCCGCGCTTTGCCGGGCGTGTCATTCGTGGCATCGATCCTGGTGCAAAGTCGCCTGTCTGGATGACGGAGCGCCTGCGCCGAAGTGGGTTGCGCGCCATTTCGCCCGTCGTCGATATCACCAACTACGTGATGCTCGAATTCGGCCAGCCGCTGCACGCATATGACGCCAGTCTGCTGAACGGGTCCGTTCGACCGCGGCTCGCCAGTGCCGGCGAAAAGGTCACGCTGCTGGATGAGAAGGAGGTTGAACTCCGCGACGACACGCTCATCATCACCGATGACAGCGGTCCGATAGGCATCGCCGGCATCATGGGTGGCCTGAGCACGGCCGTGACCGACAAGACGACCGACGTCTTTTTCGAGGCAGCTTTCTGGCCGCAGGACTTCATGGCGGGGCGCGCCCGCGGCTACGGCATGCATACCGATGCTTCGTTGCGCTTCGAGCGCGGCGTAGACCCCGAAGGGCAGGGGCGTGCTGTTGAACGAGCGACGGAGTTACTGCTCGGTATCGCCGGCGGCCAGGCCGGCCCGCTCGTCGTTGACTCGGCGGAGGAACATCTTCCGGGGCGACCGCGGATAATGTTGCGCAAGGATCACGTCACGCGCTTGCTTGGCCTCGACATTGCCAATGACGAAATTGCCCGCATTCTCGAGGGGCTCGAGCTATCGGTTGAGCCGCACGACGGCGGCTGGAAGGTCACACCACCCGGTCATCGTTTCGACATCTCAATCGAGGCCGACCTGATTGAAGAGATCGCCCGCATTCACGGCTACGACTCGATTCCCGAGACGACGGCTTTCGCCCAGTCGCCTCTCGAAACGGTGACCGAAACTCACGTCGAACTGGAACGCGCGTCGACCTCATTGATTGCCCGCGACTACCAGGAAGTCATTACCTACAGTTTTATCGATGCCGAGGCGAACATGGCGTTCACGGGCATCGAGTCAGAACTCGTGCTCAGCAATCCAATCTCCTCGGAAATGTCTGTAATGCGAGGCTCGCTTTGGCCCGGCATGGTTGCGGCCGCCGCGGCAAACGTCGCGCGGCAACAGGACCGCGTGCGTATTTTCGAAGCGAGCAAGTCGTTTCACGGCACACTTGAAGCGCGTACCGAGGTCCTGCGTCTGGCCGGACTCGCGACCGGCTCAGCCCTGCCGGAGCAGTGGGGGAGCAAGTCGGAAAATGTTGATTTCTTTGACATAAAAGCAGATGTCGAAGCCATCCTTCTGCTTGCGTCGCAGGCGGGTGAAGTTACTTTTGCGGCCACCGAGCACCCGGCGTTACAGACCGGACAGGCAGCCGAGATTCGGCGCGGTGGTGTCGTCATCGGAGTAGTCGGCAAGCTGCATCCGAACCTCGCGAAGCGCTATGATCTGAAACGCGCGGTCTACGTTTTCGAACTGGACGCCCGCGCAGCCCTGGCATCACTGGCACCCAGCGCAACGCCGATTTCGAGGTACCCGGCCATACGTCGGGACCTCGCTGTCATTGTCGACGACAATGTGACGGCGAGCGAAATTGTCGACGCCGTTGCGGCGAGCGTGCCCGAGTTGATTCAAGGTGTCAGGATTTTTGACATATACAAAGGTCCGGGCATAGAAGCAGGGCGAAAAAGCGTCGCAATAGGCTTGATTTTGCAGGAAACTTCGCGCACCCTTACTGACGACGATGCGGACACCGCGATGGCTGCGGCGACAAGCAAACTAAAAGACAAATTCGCTGCCGAACTAAGAGACTAAACGCAATGGCGCTGACAAAAGCAGAAATGGCCGAGTCGTTGTTCAATGAACTTGGTCTCAACAAAAGAGAAGCGCGCGAACTTGTCGATATGTATTTTGAAGAGCTGCGTGCATCACTCGCAGTCGGTGAACAGGTCAAACTTTCCGGCTTCGGGAATTTTGATCTTCGGGACAAAAAAGAACGTCCTGGCAGGAACCCGAAAACGGGACAGGAAATTCCGATTAGCGCGCGTCGCGTCGTGACTTTCCGGCCAGGACAAAAACTAAAGGCCCGAGTGGAAGCATATGCTGGAACCGGGGAATAACGACGAACTCCCTCCAATTCCTGGTAAGCGTTATTTCACCATTGGTGAAGTAAGCGACCTCTGCGCTGTTAAGCCGCATGTCCTCAGGTATTGGGAACAGGAGTTCCCACAACTGAAGCCTGTAAAGCGCCGCGGTAATCGACGCTATTACCAGCGCCAGGACGTCTTGATTATCCGCCAGATCCGGAGCCTGCTGTACGATGAGGGCTTCACGATCGGGGGTGCACGGCAGCGCCTGACGGGCGATGATGCCAAGACTGATGTGACGCAAAGTCAGCAGATTATCAAGCAGATACGAATGGAACTTGAACAAGTTCTTAAGATCTTGCGCCGCTAAATTCTTTACTTTCCAAGTCCAGTCGCTGCGGTTATCATGGCCGCCCTGCGGATTTGCGCGCTAGTGCGCAAAACCGCAGCACGGTCGGGGCGTAGCGCAGCCTGGTAGCGCACCACAATGGGGTTGTGGGGGTCGGGAGTTCGAATCTCCCCGCCCCGACCATTTTTTTTGGAATGGTCGAGGACTGGAACTTCCTTCAATCAATCGTGAGCGATCGGTTGCTCGCTGAAAAGATAGTCTTTCAGTTCTTTGTCGAAGGCCGGATCCTGCCGGCGAATCCATTCGAGCACCATCGCGGCGTGTTCTTTTTCTTCGTCACGATTGTGCGCAAGGATTGCTCGAAGCGCCTCGTCCTTGCAGGCATCGACACGCTGGTTGTACCAGTCAACGGCTTCGAGTTCTTCCATCAAGGAGACAATCGCGCGATGCATGTCACGCGTCTCGTCGCTTAGTTCTTCGATTGCTTCGTGGTAGCCCTCGTTGGACATCTCTTTTCTCCCGTCAAACGCGGCGGAGTCGGGACACACCCTCGTGCGCCGCAAGAATCAGCGCCAATAATGACAGGGTCATCGCCGCGCCCGATACTGCGGGAGTTGCGGACTGCATTACGGAAATTCCATAAGCGGCCCATGCGATGACCAGCACGAACAGCGGATCACGGAAACGCAGAACCACGATCGCCCCGATGGAGCCGGCGATAGCCAGCTTGATCAATGTCCACTGGATGGCGGTCAGGCCAACCGCGTCCCAGCCGTTGCTCGTCTGCAGGACGCTGATATTGGCGATGGTCGCAACTGTGATCCATCCCGTATACAGGCTGAACGGCAGATGCAGGGCGACATGCTGCAGGGGGCTACTCTCGTCAATACCCTCGAGCAAAGAGCGATATATCATGAGCAGCGTCGCCAGGATGACCAACATCAAGACCATCGAAAGTACGAGCAGGTCGTAATGCCATACAACGATCCACGATGCATTGGCGAGGCAGTTGATTTTGAAGAGCTTACTGATCCTGGCGATGCGCGCACTGTTGCGCTGTGACGGCAGGGCCTGGTAAACGACGAAGATGAGCAGCGACAGGTAGATCACGCCCCAGATCGAGAACGTAAATCCGGCAGGCGTAAACAGAGAAGGGTATTTTGCCGATATTTCCGGCATCGTCTGACCGTTGATCGGCAGTGCGTTCGACAGCGCATTCAGCAGGATCATGAGCGCGAATACGGCGAGATTGCCGCCCCAGTCGATCAGGTTTCTTCGCACAATCAGACCGGACTCAACGTGGGCAGCTTCTTGTCCTGGATGCCGAGCAGGATGGGCTGCGCCGTTTCCCGGTAGATATTGACCTTGGCATTGAACGCAACCCGCGACAGACCGTGCTTGTCCTTGATCGTCAGGCGCCGGATATTGAACTGGCCCTCGCCAATGTTCTCGCCCGTCAGGTAGCACTTGATGGCCGTAACCCGCTCTCCCGAGAGTTCCATGCCGCTGAGGAGTGACAGGTTGCCCTGCGCCCGCTCGAGAAAGGTGACCGCGTCGATATTCGGGTCGACGTAGTTGTCGTCGTGTTCGCCTTTCGCCTGGATATCGGCCATGAAATCGCCGACGAGGATCTGGCCAGGCAGTGCCGCTTCGATCATCCTTGCGAGTTCGATCGTGACATCGCCGACGATAAAGTCGTGCATCGTCGGGTTCAGGCCCTCTGCCTGATGGAATTCATAGCAGCTGCCAACATGGAAACAGGCTCGTAACCTCGGCACTGCCCTGGACGCCGACTTGCTGCGCGCAATCGCGTTGTCGGCCAGCACGATATGCATCAGGTGATAGAGATTGACGCTGGCCTCGAGCCCGTCATCGCGATTCCAGATGTAGAAGCCATCACCACTCGAGGAGCGCGCAAAATTCAGGTTGACGTCCTGCTCCAGCATCTTGGCGTGCGCCGAGTTCAGAGAATAAGAGAGACTGTTGAGCTGCGTCATTTGCTCGAACGGTGTCAGCAGGCTGAAGCCCACGATGTCGAACAGCGTGACAGCGCGGCTCGCGACATAGTTGATGCCATAGCGCCGGATCATCTTTTCGATGATCTGGGTTTCGACATGATTGCCGCTCAACGGTTGCCGCAGGGGCACATGCACAGGCTCGACTTCGAGCAGCCGGGCCACCTTCTGCATTTGCGCGATCGTCAGCTGGCGATTGCCTGAAATCAATTCGGTGATGAACCGAGGAGAGAGGCGCGGCGGCAAGTTGTTGTCACGAGGTGCGGTGTATTCGGCAATCGCGTAGTGCGGAACGACCAGGATCAGAACGCCGTCATCGAGCGGGGCCCAGCTCAGAATATTGTTCTGGCCAAGCGACCAGTGGCTGTGCAGGGTCTTCTCGAGATGCACGAGATTGCTGCGTTGCCGGAGACCCATCTGCTGGGCCAGTCCGGCTAACTCGTCCAGGTACGGCGAATAGTCGGCTATTCGTCGAATCCCGGATTGCGACAGATTTTCTGGTTCCATGCCTATGCCCGCAGCGACTTTCGCGAACCGGAATTCTCTGCCACAGTTCGCTCAGCCCAACCTAATCAACTCTGGATGGCAGCGCAAGTATTATCAGGAAGTTGCCGTATCTACTTTAAATCACAAACAATACACTCAAGCACTCCGAGACGGATATTACATAAGCAATGACAGCAGCAGGCCCTGATATCGCGGAGATTCGCGCGCTCGCCGAGCGACTTGCCGACAAAATAGTAGATACGCCAGTAGTCCGTTGCGCTGCGATCGAGACGGTACTTGGCGCCGATACTCGTGTTTTCGCGAAGCTTGAATTCCTGCAACGCACAGGCACATTCAAGGCGCGCGGAGCCCTCGCGACGCTGTTCAGCCTGACCGAAGAACAACTCGTTGCGGGGGTCACAGCCGTAAGCGCCGGAAACCATGCCATTGCGACCGCGTTTGCCGCGCAAGCGGTCGGCACCACGGCCAGGGTCGTCATGATCCGGTCTGCAAACCCGTCGCGAATCGAGGCATGCCGGTCCTATGGGGCCGAAGTCGTGCTTGCGGATGATGTGCATTCAGCCTTCGAGATAGCAGAAATGATACGCGAGGACGAAGGCCGTTATTTTGTCCATCCGTTCGAAGGACCCCACGTCGCGTTGGGCACCGGAACGGTGGGCCTCGAGATCTGCGAACAATGTGACGAATTCGACGTTGTTATCGTCCCTGTCGGCGGCGGCGGGCTCATCGGCGGCATTGCCAACGCCGTCAAGCGTCTGCGGCCCGGCTGCGAGGTCATTGGCGTGGAACCCGAGGGTGCGGATACGATGCATCGCAGCCTTGCATCCGGCAAACCGCAGGGTATAGATAAGGTCACAACAATCGCTGACAGCCTGGGTTCGCCTTTCGCAATGCCTTACTCGTTCGGACTTTGCCAGATGCACGTCGATCGGATGGCGATGGTTGATGATCCGGCACTGCGCAGAACGATGGGGTTTCTGTTTCGTGATATGAAGATCGCCATCGAACCTGCATGTGCAGCGAGCACGGCGGCCTTGCTGGGGCCCCTGCGTCAGGAGCTCGCAGGCAGACGTGTCATGCTCGTGATGTGCGGCAGTAACATTGACTGGGCGACGTTTGAGGAACAGGCAATACTCGATGACTGCATTTGATGATCGGCTGAAAGCAATTGTAGGACCGCGCGGCTGGAAGACGGACGCGGACGACCTGGAGCCACACCTGACCGAATGGCGCGGTGCCTACGTTGGCGAGACGCGAATGCTTGTCGCCCCGCAGACGACAGAGCAGGTAGTGGAGGTCGTCCGGGCTTGCGCCGATGAGGGTATTGCCATCGTCGCGCAAGGGGGTAACACGGGCATGTGCGGGGGTGCGGTGCCGGACCAAAGCGGGCACCAGGTGCTGCTGTCGCTGAGCCGTTTGAACCGGATACGCCACGTAGATGAGCTCAATTATTCGATCGAGGTTGAAGCGGGCTGCGTCCTCTCCGATATCCAGGACGCCGCCCGAGATGCAGACAGGTACTTTCCGCTCAGTCTCGGTGCCGAAGGCAGTTGCCAGATCGGCGGCAATCTTGCGACCAACGCGGGAGGCGTCAACGTCATACGTTACGGGACGGCACGCCAGCTGGTGCTGGGGCTCGAAGTGGTCCTGGCCGATGGCGCTGTACTCAGCAGCCTGCGATCGCTGCGCAAGGACACGGCCGGATATGATCTCAAGCAGCTTTTCGTCGGCAGTGAGGGCACGCTGGGGATCATCACGGCCGCTACGCTGCGCCTGTATCCCGACCCCGGCGAGACCGTTACGGCGCTGGTTGCCATTCGCGAGAGCGGTGACGCCGTGCGTTTGCTGGCCGACCTGCGTGGCGCGCTTGATGATCGCATCGAGGCCTTCGAGCTTGTCTCGCGGCGGATATTCGAGGCAGTGGAACGTGCTATACCCGGCGCGCGCCTGCCGATGGACGAAGAGTACCCGTGGTATGTCCTGATGGAAGTCGCAGCAGGCTCGCACCACGAGGTGGTCGAAACGGCGCTCATGAAGGCGGCTGAGACCGGGCTTGTCGTAGACGCGGTGATCGCAAAGAATTCGGCCGAGGCCGACAGGCTCTGGCGTCTGCGCCACTCGATCTCCGAGGCCGAGCGACAGCTTGGAAAAGCGCTCAAACACGATATTTCGGTGCCGATCAGCCGTATGCAGGAGTTCCTAAGGCGAGGCGACGAGCTTCTCGCCAGTCTCCAGCCCGATGCGACCCTGCTGGCGTTCGGGCATGTCGGTGACGGAAACCTGCATTACAACGTGCGCCTTCCGGACAGCCTGAGCGGAGAAGAGCGCGAATCGGCCGGAGAACGCATTAGCACGGCAATACTTGACCTTGTGGACCAACTGGGGGGCAGCTTCAGCGCCGAACATGGCGTCGGCCAGGCGAAACGCGAGCTGCTAAAACGTTACCGGCGCGGCACGGAGTACAATTTAATGCGGCGTCTCAAAGAGACGCTGGATCCACAGAATATACTGAATCCCGGCAAGGTAATTTGACGACCAGTTCCGGGTTTGCCCTTGACCTTGCGAGTAGACTGCACCGTTACTTATGAGCGCAGAGTCCGACAAGATTCGCGACACGTTTGCCAACCAGCTTGCCAGCTTCGAGGATCGGCTGGAGGCCAAGGCCGATGACGTCGAAATGCTGGCCGATATCCAGGAAGGAATTGGCAGCTTGCTCGCGTCCAACGGCAATAGCGAAGCGGAGATACGCCGGATACTTAACGACTGCTACGACGAGGGTTCCTTGCGCAAGGAGACCTTCCAGCTCGTCAAGACGATACTTGATGGCTTTGTCACGGAGAGCATTCCAACCAGCCCCTTGCCGGGAGAGTCCGAAACGAAGGGCCCGTCAATTCTCGATGACATCGGGTCGACCGGGGAACCCGTAGCTGACGACGAATTCGGGTCGACAACGGTCATCCCCAACCAGTCTGTGCCCGATGCGACGCCTGACTTCCATGTACAGGTTGGCTCTCTGCTACGAGATCGTTTCCTGCTCCAGGAAAAAGTTACCGGAGGCAGCATGGGCGTGGTCTACAAAGCCCTTGACCGGCGGCTGGCCGAGGCCGATACAGATCAGCCCTGGGTCGCGATAAAGGTTCTTTCGCCACAGCTCGCCGAAAATTCACAGGCGTTGCGTGCACTGCAGCAGGAAGCCAGCAAAGGTCGCTGCCTGGCACACCCCAACATCGTGCGTTTCGTGGACCTCGATCGCGACGACGACCTGTATTTCCTGGTCATGGAATGGCTTGAAGGTCGCACGCTCGCCAATATCCTCGATTCGACGGACGCAGGTAGCGTCGATCACGACGCGGCTTTCCGTATCGTCCGCCAGATTGGAGACGCGCTCGACTACGCGCATCGTTGCGGCATCGTCCATGCCGACGTCAAGCCCGGCAATATCATGATCACGCCGAACGGCGACGCGAAATTGTTTGATTTTGGCGTCGCCAGGGTGCGCCAGAAGCAGAAGGATTCAGAGTTCGACCCGGCCGTCCTTGGCGCCATGACACCGGCCTATTCGAGCATGCAGGTACTAACGGGTGAAGAACCCGTGCCGTCCGACGACGTGTTTGCTCTCGGTTGTCTGTTGTATCGCCTCGTTGCCGGTTATCGTGTCTTCGGCCCGCGCAACGCCGCGGAGGCGTCGCAGGAAGGGATGAAGCCGCAACAGCCGCAAGGCCTGGGTGAAGACCAGTGGAGGGCGCTGAAAAAAGCACTCTCTTATGCACGTGTGACGCGGTTCCAGACGGTCCGTGAATTCATCGATGCGCTCGAGACGGGTGGCGCGGCCACGATCAGCCTGGATACGCCGGAACGCCACGAATCGCGCCAGGAAGGCGGCTATGCGAAGTGGATCTTTGTCGCTGTCGTCGTGCTCGGTCTCGCGATTCGTGGCGCTTATGAGTACGGCTACCTGGATCGCTGGCTCGATATGTTGCCCGCTGCTCCCGGGAATGCCGAGGGACTCGTTATCGATGAAGCGGTATCGCCGCAGGTCGAGATACCGGAGTCCGCAGTGACCGATGAAACGTTGCCAGCCGAAGATCCCGCGGAGGGGCTCGAAGCTGCTATCGGGCTGTCGGTGCCGGAATCCGAGCCTGCAGCACTGGTCGACTTTTCGACCTTGCCCCCGGCGACGGCAGAAGTCCGGTTTCGCATGGGGCAGAGCGCTGGCCAGCCCGTTCGTATCAGCCTGCGCGAGGACGGCGAGCCCGCAATAGTCGATTTCGTGCGCTCAGGCGATACGGGCGTCCCACTGACCCTCAAGCTCGACGAAATACGCTTCAGTGGCAATCGTTCTCCCTGGGGTGCCGGTCAGTACACTTTTTCGAATGACGGCATCGTGACGTTTCCGGTGGGTCAGGACCGTGGCCGCATCACGATTTCGATGGCGTCCGACCCACTGCGAGAGGCCGATCAGAGTTCGACGCTCAGGCTGCGCGAAGTCGACTCTGCGGATTCGGAGCTGGCGCTTCTGAATATCTCGCTGGAGGATGACGACCAGCGTGAGTTCGAGGCACAACTGCCTGTCGATGCCGTCGCTTTTGCGGCGGGACAGGCATCGATCCGCGAGACCGACCCGGCCGTGCAGATCGATCTCGTGCGATTCAATCCTGGGGACTCGGCACTAGAGGTAGGTTTCTCGGTTTTCGACGTGACCGCCACCGAGGGCGAAGACTATTTCGCGCCAGGCAGCTATACGATCACTTTCGGGCCCGGGCAGCGCTCCGCGCGCTTGTTGATTCCGCTCGTGCAGGACTCGATCATCGAAGGCGACGAGGCCTTCATTGTCGAACTCGAGGACAGGGGCGATTCAGCGGCCATCGACGTGTACCAGCGCATAGCCGTCATGATCCGCGACGACGAGTCACAAAGCCCCTGATTTGCTGCTAGACTGCCGCTCCGGCCCCGCCAGCGGGCAATACAGCGGAGCACACATTCGAGCATGAGCGATAAGGATCTGCGGCGCTATTCGCGCATTGTTGTAGACGGTGTGGAACAGGCGCCGAGTCGCGCCATGTTGCGGGCCGTCGGGTTCACCGAAGAAGATTTCGAGCGCCCCCAGATCGGTATTGCTTCGACATGGAGCATGGTGACGCCGTGCAACATGCACATCAACGGGCTCGCCGACGAGGCGGCCCGGGCGTCCAGCGAAGCCGGCGGCAAAGGGGTTGTATTCAATACCATTAGCGTCTCCGATGGCATCTCGATGGGTACGCCGGGGATGCGCTATTCGCTCGTATCGCGCGAGATCATCGCGGATTCCATCGAAGCCGTTGCAGGCGCCGAAGGCTTTGACGGAGTCATTGCGATCGGGGGCTGCGACAAGAACATGCCCGGCTGCGTAATGGCAATGGCCAGGCTTAATCGACCTTCGGTATTCGTCTACGGCGGCACCATCAGGCCTGGAGCCAAGAGGCGCGATATCGTGTCAGTCTTCGAGGCCGTGGGAGCATGCTCGGCCGGGAGCATATCCGATGCTGAGCTGCTCGAGGTCGAACAGACCGCGATTCCCGGCCCCGGAGCCTGCGGAGGAATGTACACGGCTAATACGATGGCGTCTGCAATTGAGGCGCTCGGCATGAGCCTCGCCAACAGTTCGGCCCAGGAAGCCATTTCGGATCAAAAACTCGATGACTGCCGGCGCGCCGGGCAGGCAGTCATGAACCTGATTCGCGAGGACATCAAGCCGCTGGACATCATGACGCGCGAAGCATTCGAGAACGCGATTTCTGTTGTGATTGCCCTCGCGGGGTCGACGAATGCGGTCCTGCATCTGCTGGCGATCGCCAGGGAGGCTGGCGTCGAACTGACGCTCGATGACTTCACACGCATTGGCGAACGCGTACCGGTGCTGGCCGACGTCAAGCCCAGCGGCAAGTACCTGATGTCGGAGCTTATCGAGATTGGAGGAATCCAGCCCCTGATGAAACGCCTGCTGGACAACGGGCTGCTGCACGGCGATTGCCTGACCGTCACTGGCAAGACCCTGGCCGATAACCTCGCCGAGGTTGCGGATTACCCGGCAGGGCAAGACATCATTCGCGACTTCGACGATCCGATAAAACCCGACAGTCATCTCGCTATCCTGTACGGAAACGTCGCGCCCGAGGGCGCAGTCGCGAAGATCACGGGCAAAGAGGGCCTGCTTTTCGAAGGTCGCGCGCGCGTATTCCATTCAGAAGAGGAGGCCCTGCAGGCGATTCTCGACGATACCGTTGTAGCCGGGGATGTGCTCGTCATCCGCTACGAAGGGCCCAAGGGCGCTCCCGGCATGCGTGAAATGCTGAGTCCGACCGGGGCCATCATGGGCAAAGGCCTGGGGGCCGACGTCGCGCTCATCACCGACGGCCGCTTTTCGGGCGGCAGCCACGGCTTCGTCGTGGGTCACGTGGCGCCCGAAGCCGCCGTTGGTGGCCCGATTGCGCTGATTCAGGATGGCGACATCCTCAAAATCGATGCGCAAAACAAGGAGATAAACATGCAGGTCGATGACGCTGAACTGGAGCGTCGGCGGTCTGCCTGGAAACGCCCGGCATCCCCGGTCAAGGCGGGAGTTCTTGCCAAGTACCGCAACGAGGTCTCTTCGGCCTCCGAAGGGGCGGTCACGATTCCGCCTGCGTGGGACGAATAATGGGGCCAAAACTTGACCTTTGGCGCGAGGTTCGCTCTACTGCGTCGGTAATCTTTTACGACATCCACGTAATGTGCCAACGTATCGACATACTCGGTATGAAAAAACACATAAAACATATGGCGCGCCAGAGGTGCGTGGGTGCGAGTGACAAAGTACCGGCTAGTTAAAAATAAGCCTCGGACTTTGTCAGCGAACCCGCCGGGATCATCCTTGCGGGTTTTTTTTTGGCCGAACTAATACGCTGATCGAGTGATGAATTGACCAATCAAGTTAGCGAAGCCGAATTCGAGGGCAGCGCCGTGCTCGGGGCGCCGCATGACGTAGCCAAGTCACCCTGGGTCGTAATGAAGTTCGGTGGATCAAGCGTATCCACGGCCGAAAACTGGGAAACAATTGCAGAACTGTTGCGCCGCAGGCTCGCCGAAGGCCTACGGCCGGTCGTCGTTCACTCGGCACTCAGGGGCGTCTCGAATGCGCTCGAGGAACTGCTCGAAGAGGCCGTGGCGGGTGATGCATCGGACAAGTTGAATCGCATCAGGCATCAGCACATGGAACTGGCCGATGCGCTCGGCGTGGACGGCGGGCCTCTGCTGGAGGATTCCCTGCATCAACTCGAGCAACTCGTCGCGGGCGTTCGCCTGGTCAGAGAAGTCAGCGTCCGGGTGCGCGTGAGAATTCTTTCGCTGGGCGAACTCATGGCGACAAGACTCGGTGCCGAGTATCTCGCCAGGGCAGGATTGCCCGTCGCCTGGGTTGACGCCCGCGACCTGCTAACGAGCCGCTCACGAAGCGGCCGCAATGCCGTCAACGCCTATTTGTCGGCCACCTGCGACTACAGCGCTGATCCGGCAATGCGAGAAACACTGGCGGCGCAAGGTGAAGTCATCCTGACGCAGGGTTTCATCGCCCGAAACAGGGCGGGCGACACGGTGCTGCTCGGTCGCGGCGGATCCGACACCTCCGCCTCCTATTTCGCGGCGCGACTCCAGGCGCGAAGACTCGAGATCTGGACCGATGTACCGGGCATGTTCACGGCCGACCCACGAGTCGTGCCATCGGCGAGGTTGCTCGTTGCACTGCACTACGACGAAGCCCAGGAGCTGGCCTCAGCTGGAAGCTCGGTTTTGCACCCGCGTTGTATTTCGCCGCTACGCGACAATGATATTCCCCTGTTCATTCGCAGCACGACATCTCCGGATATTGCCGGTACGGTCATATCATCCGTCACTGACGAGGTCGAGCCTCAGGTCAAGGGTATTTGCATTCGCAACGGTCTGACGCTGGTTTCGATGAGTTCGGTCGGAATGTGGCAGGAAGTCGGTTTTCTCGCGCAGGCGTTTGCTGCATTTGCCGAGAACGGCGTCTCGGTCGATCTCGTCTCCACATCAGAAACCAATGTCACGGTCTCGATTGACACGAGCGACGGGATGTTGCCCGAAGACGTTGAAGACTCACTGATTCACGATCTCGAGAAATTGTGTCGCGTGCAGGTGATCGGCAACTGTTCGGCTATCAGTCTCGTCGGTCGCAAAATTCGCACAATCATGCCGCGACTCGCGCCGGCGCTCGAAGTATTCGAGGAAGAGCGCATACACCTGATGTCGCAGGCGGCCAATGATCTGAACCTCAGTTTCGTTGTCGACAAACAACAAGGGCCGCGGCTGGTCAGCAAGCTGCACGCGTCGATCATTCGCAAAAAGGGATCTGCGGCCGTCTTCGGCCCCAGTTGGGAACGACTGTTCACGGCAGCGGCCCCGGTCGCGGAGACCGCAGATGCGTGGTGGATCGACAAACGCGAGGAGTTGTTGCAGATCGCCAATGATCAGGGCAATGCCTATGTCTACGATCGCGACAGCGTCGTTCGTGCAGCGCAGAACCTTGTCGATCTGCAGAACGTCGACCGGATACTCTACGCCGTCAAGGCCAATTTCAATCCCGAGTTGCTGCGCACACTGGATTCGACAGGCGTGGACTTCGAGTGTGTATCGCCAGGAGAGGTAGAGTGGCTGGAAGAGGTTATTCCCGGCCTCGACGGCGGCAGAATCCTGTTTACACCGAATTTCGCACCTCGCGACGAATACGCCTGGGCATTCGACAAAGGGCTCCAGGTCACGCTGGACAATCTCTACCCGTTGCAGGCCTGGCCCGAATTGTTCGCGGGCCAGAGGCTCTTTGTTCGCATCGATCCGGGACAGGGCAGGGGGCATCACGAACACGTCAAGACCGCAGGCGTTCACTCGAAATTCGGGGTGCCGCAGTTCGAGGTGGAGGAACTGGCACGCCTCGTCGAAAGTTCGGGCGCCGAAGTCATCGGCATACATGCGCACAGCGGCAGCGGGATTCTGGACCCGAACAACTGGCGAACCGTCGCCGGCGAGCTCGTGCGGATCGCGGAGGAATTTCCAGGCGTCACAACGATCGACCTGGGCGGCGGCCTGGGTGTCGCCGAGAAGCCGGGTGATCCGTCGTTCGACCTCAAGCGACTTGATGAGACGCTCGCGGAGATCAAGGAGACCTACCCGCAGTACAAGTTGTGGCTGGAGCCGGGACGCTTCTTTGTATCACGCGCGGGCGTGCTGCTGACACGCGTCACACAGACCAAGGGCAAGGGAGAAATGCGCTACATTGGTGTCGGAATCGGCATGAATTCGCTGATCCGCCCGGCCCTGTACGGTTCCTACCACGAGATCGTAAACCTGACTCGTGCGGCAGAAGCGCCGAGCGAAACGGTCACTATCGTCGGACCAATCTGTGAGACAGGTGACCGTCTTGGCAGCGACAGACTGTTGCCGCCAACCCGGGAAGGCGACGTTATCCTGATCGCAAATGCCGGTGCGTACGGATACGTCATGAGCTCGCAGTACAACCGGCGCGAGGTTGCAAGGGAGGTCGTTATATGAAGCTGCACTGGGCACCGCAAACACGCTTGCAACGCACAATCCGGATGCTGGAAGAGGCGGGCGTCGAGTACGAGATGGAACCGGTCGATATCCGGGCTGCCGATGTCATGCCGGGTTCGAATGCCGCGATTCGAGTTTCGCGATGACTTCGGACAGGCGGATATCCCGTTCCGCGAGCAGCACGATGGAATGGTAGATCAGGTCCGCGGCCTCGTCGATAATCTCTTCGCGATCTCCGGACACGGCGGCCAGAGACAGTTCGACGCCTTCCTCGCCGACTTTCTGTGCAACTCGTTTTGTGCCCGCCGCGACGAGTTTCGCCGTATAACTGCCAGCAGACGGATTCTCCATGCGATCGAGCACGATGGCCTCGAGCTTGCCGAGAAAGGTCAGATTACTCACGTTGATTTCCTAGGTTCTTATTGCCACGTTAGCGGCCTTGAGATGTGATTTCAGATCCGGAATCGGGATTTCCGCGCTGTGAAACACGCTCGCTGCCAGAGCTCCGTCGACCCTGGCCTCGCGAAACACGTCGACAAAGTGCTGCATGCTTCCCGCACCCCCTGACGCAATCAGCGGAATGTCGCTTGCGGCGCGTACTTTTGACAGCTGCGCGATATCGTAGCCACTGCGAACGCCATCCTGGTTCATGCAATTAAGCACAATCTCGCCAGCGCCCAGCTGTTGCACGTTGCAAACCCAATCGAGCGTCCTGCGCTGTGCCGCACTGGTCTTATCCGGGTCGCCCGTATACTGGTAAACAAAGTAGTCGCCATTTTCCTCGCGGCTGTCTATCCCGATCACGACACATTGCGATCCAAAGCGCGTCGCCATTGCCGTTATCAGTTCCGGGTCGGCTAGCGCGGGGGAGTTGATCGAGATCTTGTCGGCGCCCTTGTTCAGCACGTCCTCCGCGTCGGCGACACTCTTTATGCCGCCTGCCACACAGAACGGGATGTCGATGACGGCCGCCACCCTGGTGATCCAGCCACGGTCGACGGTACGCGCGTCGGGACTGGCCGTGATGTCATAGAAGACGAGTTCGTCGGCGCCCTCGTCACAGTAACGCCTCGCAAGTTCGAGGATATCGCCGACGACACGATGGTTGCGGAACTGCACGCCTTTGACGACCACGCCGTCGCGAACATCAAGACAGGGGATTATGCGTTTTGCCGGAATGATGCCACCTCGTCTGCCGTAATCTCGCCATCGAGAAGAGCGCGGCCCGTAATGGCGGCGGGCACGCCGATATCGCGCAGATGCTCGAGGTCGGAACAATGCCGAACGCCTCCCGAAGCCTGTAGCTCGAGCCCCGGGTAACGCGAAAGAATCTCCTCGTAAAGTGCGAAGTTCGGACCGGTCATCGCCCCGTCGCGCGCTACGTCCGTGCATAACACATGGCGTACACCCCGTTCCCTGTAGCGGTCCAGGCATTGCCACAGCGACACGTTTGCATCCCTGGTCCATCCGTGGGTTGTCAGTATCGGCAGATCCTCCGCGGAGAGTTTCACGTCGAGCGCCAGGACCATCGCGTCCGGACCGAATTTGTCGAGCCAGCCAAAGACGACTTCCGGTTCGCGGATGGCGACGCTGCCGACGACACAGCGCTTTACGCCGACCTGCTGCCAATTTTCGATGTCGTCACGCGAGCGAATGCCGCCGCCGAGCTGCACGTCAAGTGTCGTGTTTGAGGCGATCGCCGCAACGATGTCACGGTTATGCTGATCGCCCGTCCGAGCACCGTCGAGATCGACAATGTGAAGATCGCTGACAGCCAGTTCGGAAAAGCGCTTGCCAATCCCGGCAGGATTCGAGGAGTAATGCGTGGTCTTCTCGAAGTCACCCTTGAACAGGCGTACGCAATTGCCGTCCTTGAGATCGATCGCCGGGATAATCTTCATACGCCCTTGTCCACAAAATTCCGCAACAGGCGTGCACCTGCCGCCGACGATCGCTCCGGGTGAAACTGCGCTCCAACGAAGTTGTCCTTGCCGATAACGGCCGAGAACTCGGTCGCGTGCTGAGCTGTTGCGAGCGTATTACTCGTTCGCGGTACCGCGTAGCTGTGCAGGTAGTAGAAGTAGCTGCCATCATCGATACCATCGAGTAATCCGCTGTGGCCGGCATAGTGCGTCTGGCACCATCCCATGTTCGGCACAGGGTAATCCTCAGCGACCGGCAGTCTGCCCGCGATGCCCGGGATGATGCCGAGGCATTGAACATCGTCTTCCTCCGATGCGTCGCAAAGTAGCTGCATTCCGAGGCAAATGCCCAGCACAGGCTGGGTAAGGTTTCGAATGACGTCTACGAGGCCCGTGTCTTGCAGTCGCTCCATGGCATCGCGCGCGGCGCCGACCCCTGGGAGGACGACCCGGCTGGCGGAACGAATCATGTCCGCGTTTGTGGTCAGCTCGGCACGCGTATCCAGCCTGTCGAAGGCATACAACAGCGATGCGATGTTCGCACCGCCGCTGTCGATGATCGCCACTGAGCCCATGCTCAAGCCAGCGTCCCTTTCGTCGACGGTAACTCGGTACCATCGCGTCGTATTGCTTGCCGCAAGGCGCGTCCCACCGACTTGAAACAAGCCTCGACCATGTGATGAGAATTACGACCTGTAACCTCGATGTGCAGGGCCGCTCCCAGGGATTCGCTGAGTGACCGGAAGAAATGCTCGACCATCTCGGTCGAGAGCTCGCCAACATTATCGCGCGGAAAATCACCCTTGAACTCGAAGGCCGGTCGACCTGAGAGGTCGAGCGCCACCCTGGCCTCGCTCTCGTCCATAGGTAGCAGGAATCCGTAGCGGTCAATTCCGAGCTTGTTCCCCAGCGCCTTGCGCAGCGCTGTTCCCAGGCAGATCGCGGTATCTTCGACCGTGTGGTGCTCGTCGACATTAAGGTCACCGCTACATTGTAACGACAGGCTGAAGCCGCCGTGGCGCGCCACCTGCTCGAGCATGTGGTCATAGAAGCCGATCCCCGTGTCAACGTCTACGGATGTCGCACTATCCAGGTTCACGTTGACCTCGATGTTTGTCTCGTTGGTCACTCGTCGACAGCTGGCCATGCGCTCCGAGTAACACAACAGCTCGGTGATTTGCGGCCAGGTCATGGCGCCCTCGGTATTGACGAGGATCCCGCGAACGCCGATGCGCTCAGCAAGCTGCATGTCTGTTTCGCGGTCGCCGATTACGGCCGATGCCTCGACATCGATTTCGGTCGCAGCGAGATAGCGACTCAGTAATCCTGCTCTTGGTTTACGGCAGTCGCAGTTGTCCTCGGGCAGATGCGGGCAAATGAAAATCTCGTCGAATTCGACGCCCTGGCTCGTAAACAGGTTGAGTGAGTGCTCGTGGCAGGCTTCAAATTGCTCGCGCGGAAAGGCAGCCGTCCCCAGCCCGTCCTGGTTGCTGACCATGATGAAACGGAAACCGTGCTGCGCCAGTTCCAGCAGTGCCGGGATGACGCCTGGAACCAGCCGCACCTTCTCCACTGAGTCGACCTGGAAATCATCAGGTTCCTCGATAAGCGTACCGTCACGGTCGAGGAAGAGGATCTTCTCAGCCACAGTGCGTCTCCGAAAAGGTTTCGAGCGCTTGCAGCAGGCGATCATTTTCCGATGCGCTGCCAACGGAAATGCGAATGCAATCTGCCAGTTCACCGCCGATGTGGCGCAACAATATTTTCTGACGCTCGCAGTGCTGCATAATGGCCGCGGCGTCTTCGAATTCGGCCAACAGGAAGTTCGCCGCACTCGGCCAAATCTTGTTGACGAAACCGAATCCCGACAATTGCTGCGCGAGACGTTTGCGCTCTGCAACTGCGCGTTGAACCGACTCTGCCGCCTCAATGTTGTCCCTGAGTGCGTCTTCCACGCATTCCACAACGGGCGTCGCGAGCGCATAGGGCGCCTGCACGGCACTGAGCATGCTGATCACTCCCGCCTGAGCGATAACAGCACCGCAACGCGCTCCCGCGAAACCCAGCGCTTTGGAGAGCGTCCTCAGGACCAGCAGGTTCGGGTAACGATCGAGCAGAGCCGTCACGGATGGAGTATCGGCAAACTCCACATATGCCTCATCGACTACGACAGCCGACGATTCGCTTCGTCCCTCGAGGAGTTTTTCGAGATCTGCGACAGGCAGAAGTGTGCCCGTGGGGTTGTTCGGTGAACACACGAAAAGCACACGGGTTTCAGGTCCGCATTCCGCCAGAAGTGCACCGACGTCAATCCTGAAATCCTGCTCGGCCTTCGTTCGCACTTCGGTTACGGCCGCACCCTGTACGGCGGCGTAATGACGGTACATTGAGAACGACGGCGTATGAGTCACGATGTTGTCCACGCCCGCGCGGCAGAAAGTGCGAATAATCAGGTCGATGGCCTCACTCGAGCCGCGCGTGACCAGCAGCTCGCCGGGCGCACATCCAAAGCGTTCGGCAAGCCCGTTCTGCAGCCGTTTCGGACGCACTTCGGGGTAACGATTGAGCGGCCTGCGAAACTTGCCTGCGGCACATACTTCGGGCGACTCATTGGCGTTCAGGCGAATGGTGTCGTCGACCTGCTCAGCCGCCTCGTAAGGGCGCAGCGCCTGGATCTCGGGCCGGGCCAGCTCGACGATGCTCATGACGAGTCCTCGAGGCGCAGCGTGACGGCGTTGGCGTGGGCTTCGAGGCCTTCGAGCCTGGCGAGTGAAACGACGGCATCGCCAATGCCCACCAGCCCGTCGCGCGACAGCTCCTGAATCGTCATCTGCCGCATGAACTGGTCCAGTCCAAGGCCACTGTAGGTTCGTGCATGACCATACGTAGGGAGAACATGGTTGGTGCCGCTGCAGTAATCGCCGACCGATTCCGGCGTCCATGGGCCCACAAACACAGAGCCCGCGTTCCTGATCGAGGGCAGCGCGGAGCGTGGTTCGCTGATTTGCAGGATCAGGTGCTCCGGAGCATAGCGGTTGCTGACATCGATGGCGGTTTCGATATCGGGCACCATCAAGATACGCGAATGTTGCAGCGCGGCGCCCGCGATATCGGCGCGCGGCAATTTCGACAGCTGTTGTTCGACAGCGGCGTTCACCGCGTCGGCCATTGCCAGGCTCGTTGTGACCAGCATGACCTGGGAATCGGCGCCGTGTTCGGCCTGGGAGAGCAGGTCGGATGCTACGTAGTCGGCCGATGCCGAGTCATCTGCGATGACGAGCACCTCGGATGGACCGGCTGGCATGTCGATGGCGGCGCCCTCAGGGTCGCTGCTGACGAGAGCCTTTGCGCTGGTCACCCACGCATTGCCAGGACCGAATATCTTGCAAACCCTGGGAACCGATTCGGTGCCGTAGGCCATTGCCGCTATCGCCTGTGCGCCACCGATCTTGTGGATCCGCTCAACGCCGGCGCGAGTTGCTGCCACGAGGACCGCCGGGTCCGCCGTGCCGTCAGGGCGCGGAGGCGTGCACAGAATCCTGGTCTGACAACCTGCGATGCGCGCCGGAACGGCGAGCATGATGGCCGCCGACGGCAGAGGGGCGGTGCCGGCAGGTACATAAAGTCCTACCGCATCGAGCGCGTGGCTGACCCGCTCACAGACGACGCCCGGCATGGTCTCCACGACGATGGGTTCCTGCCGCTGTCGTTCGTGAAAGCGACCGACGTTGCCAATCGCGAGATCGATGGCGGCAATTTGCCCGCGCTCCAGCCGGGATTCCGCCGCCGCAATCTCGTCGCTCGTGACCAGGGTGTCAGTGACGCTCGCACCATCATACTCGCGCGTCAGCTCGCGCAGGGCGAGGTCGCCGTCTTCGCGAACGCGGGCAACGATACTTGCCACGGTTGCGCGGATGCCGGCGTCCTGCGAAACGGCCGGGCGCATCAGCAGGGCGTTCTTTTCGCCTTCATCGAGTGCTGCCCAGGTATTGACTGTAATCTTCATGGTCTTACGCGAGCATCTTTTCGACCGGCAACACCAGGAGGGAGCTGGCGCCGGCCGCCTTGAGGTTCTCCAGCGTCTCCCAGAACACGTTCTCGCGGCAGACTGCGTGTATAGCGACCTTGTCGTCGCTGCCATCCAGCGGCATGACCGTTGGGGCTTCAGAACCCGGCAGCAGGTCTCTTATCTCGCTGAGTGCGGCGCGAGGCGCATGCAACATGATGTATTTGCTTTCCCGAACCTGCAGCACACCATCGAGACGCTGCAGTATCTTGTCGACGAGCGCCTGTTTTTGATCGCCGAGCGGAGCCTGCGTCTGGATCACCACGGCTTCGCTGTCCAGCAGTACTTCGACCTCCTCGAGCCCGTTGGCCGCAAGGGTACCGCCCGTCGACACGAGGTCACAGATGTAATCCGCACGGCCGAGTTTGGGAGCGATTTCGACGGCACCCGAGAAATATACGCTCTCCGCGCTGACGCCAATAGTTTTAAGGTAATTTCTAAGAAGGTGGACATAACTTGTTGCTATTTTTGTGTTTTCCAGGGACTCCGGGCCTTCATATTGATGGCCATCAGGTCCAGCCAGCGACAGTCGACAGTGGCCGAAATCGAGCTCGTAGATCTGCCTGAACAGGGCGGGACGACCCTCAGACTCGAGGCCCAGGCGCTTCTCCTCGACGATATTGAGGCCGACGATACCGAGGTCGCAGACGTCTTCGCTGACCAGCCCGGGAATGTCGTCATCGCGAACCAGAAGCAGGTCGATGGGCATGTTCTCGCCGTACAGGATCAGCTGGTCCTTGCTTCGTGTCAGCTTCAGGCCGCAGCGCTCGAGCAGATCGATGGAGTGGTCGGTCAGCCGGCCGGTTTTCTGCACCGCAATCTTGATGCGCTGCTCAGGGGTTTCCATGGGAGTTTCCTTAGTGAGAGGTTTGCTCGGTACTGGTGCGTTCAATGGCCGTGCGATAGCCACCGAAACCATCGGCCAGGAAGCGCGCAACCCGGCCTATGGTCGTGACACTGACGCCCGTAAGGTCATGGATCTTGCGGTAGGGCAGGCCCTGTTCGAGGCACTCGACCACCTGCCATCGGTCTACGAGCGCCTGCAGTTCCGCCGGCGTGCACAGATCCTTGAAAAAGTTGCGGCACTCGTCAACGGACCTGAGCGTGATGACGGCGGCGAACAGTGCGTTCTCGGCGGCATGCTGCTGGCGTTCGGACTCGTTTCGATTGGGTTTCATGGTTGATCCAATGTATTAATGCGTTAGTACGCTAATACAAACTGGCGGTGCGCGCAAGCCCACAACTGCAGTTACGTATGTAACTGATTGCAGTTACGTATGTAACTGATTTCAATTGCTTATTTTTGCACTTGCCTCCTTGACGGAATGAAAACTCGCACATACACTGCTCCAGACTCATCGAGACCGGTCGAGGGATAGGCCCGACGACGCCGGGGCAACCTTCAGGACTAACCATCCTGAAAAGGTGCCAACTCCTGCGATGCGACGCGACAACGCGACGACATCGAGAGATGAGGGTTACTGCAACATTCCGGCTAAGCCGGATGAAGGGCAGAACGACCCCACTCCCTTGCGGGCTTCGCAGGGTTCCGATGAGAAGAAATTGGAATCGACAAGCGGAGACCGACAATGACATCCTTCAAGAGCAAAGCCACCAGCGCCGTTCGTGCGTCCATCGAATCGGACACGCAGCATGGCGCCGTCGTGCCACCTCTGCACCTTTCCTCGAATTTTGCGTTCGAAGGTTTCGGTGAGAAGCGGCAATACGACTACACGCGCTCAGGGAACCCCACACGCGACGCGCTCGCGGATGCGCTGACCGAACTCGAGGGCGGTGCGGGAGCCGTGGTGACGTCGTCGGGCATGGCTGCTTTGACGCTTCTGACACAACTGCTCAGGCCTGGCGACACGATAATTGCGCCACACGACTGCTACGGCGGTACCTATCGGCTGTTTGAACAACAGTCGGCGAAAGGACTGTTCGAGGTGCTGTTCGTGGACCAGGGGAATCCCGAAGCACTCGCGAAAGCCTGCGAGTGCGGTCCGAAGATCATCCTTGCAGAGACGCCGTCAAACCCGCTGCTGCGGATCGTCGACATTCGCGAAATTGCAGCGATAGCAGCGCAGTGCGGTGCGTTGTTCGCCGTCGACAATACGTTCCTGTCGCCCGCACTGCAGAATCCGATCGAGCACGGTGCCGACCTCGTCATCCACTCGACGACGAAGTACATCAACGGGCACAGCGACGTTGTTGGTGGCTGCGTGGTTGCGGCAAGCGACGAGCTTGCCGAGCAGATCAGTTACTGGGCGAATTGCATAGGCATTACTGGTGCTCCGTTTGACAGCTTCCTGACACTGCGGGGCATTCGAACCTTGCATCCGCGGATACGGCAGCATGAGGAAAGCGCCAGCCTGCTCGCTAATGTCCTCGACCAACACGAGTTCGTCGATCGCGTGTACTACCCGGGTCTCGAGTCGCACCCGGGGCACGAAATTGCAAAGCGTCAGCAGCGCGGATTCGGCGGCATGGTCAGCTTTGAAATCCGCGGCGGAGAGGAGGAGATCCGTACCTTCGTAAGCAGACTGAAGTACTTTTCGCTGGCAGAGTCGCTGGGCGGCGTAGAGAGCCTGGTCTGCCATCCGCCGTCGATGACGCATGCGCCAGTCAGCAAGGAAGCGCTGGCAGAAGCCGGCATACGCGACAACCTGGTACGGCTGTCGGTAGGGCTGGAGGGCACCGAGGACCTCGTTGCAGACGTTCTTGACGCGCTCGAGGCCGTGCGGACGGCGAACACGGTGCAGCCCGTGGCGGCTGCCTGCGGCTGAAGCCGATGAGCCTGCCAGCCTACCTTAAGGAGCAGATCGCGCCGCAGACCGAATTCCTGACGGTGCAGGGGCCGTTCGCGCTCGAGAGTGGTGCGCAACTCGACGAGGTGCAGATTGCCTATCGCACCTGGGGCGAACGGCGTAACGCGGCCGGGAACGCGATTCTGATCTGTCACGCGTTAACGGGATCGGCGGACGTCGAGGCCTGGTGGCCGAATATCATCGGAGAGGGAAAGGCCTTCGATCCTGAGCACGATTTCATCATCTGCGCCAACATTCTCGGCAGCTGCTACGGCACCACGGGCCCGGCCAGCCTGAAGCCCTGTGGCCGGGATCGCTACCGTGCCGATTTTCCGCGCATCACGGTGCGCGACATGGTTGAAGTACAGCGACTGTTGCTCGACGCACTGGGCATCCAGCAGGTCGAACTCGTTACCGGCCCGTCACTCGGTGGTATGCAGGCGCTGGAGTGGGCGGCCAGCTATCCCGAGCGCGTCGGCAGCGTCGTACCCATCGGTGTGGGCGGGCGCCATTCTGCATGGTGCATTGGCGTAAGCGAAGCGCAAAGGGCGGCGATTGCCGCTGACCCGAACTGGCAGGGCGGCTATTACACGGATGATGCGCCGCCCGACAAGGGGCTTGCGGCGGCACGCATGATGGCCGTCTGTACCTACCGCAGTTTCGAGAGTTTCGAAGCGCGCTTCGGGCGCGAACGGCGCAGCGATGAGGAGTACCAGGTCCAGTCCTACCTCAGGCACCAGGGCCGGAAAATCAACGATCGCTTCGATGCCAACACCTACGTCACGCTGACGCACGCGATGCATTCACATGACCTTGCGCGCGGACGCGGGACCTACCCGGAAGTGCTGTCGCATATTCAGAGCCCGGCACTCGTCGTGTCTGTCAGTACCGATGCCCTGTACCCACCCGCGGAGCAACAACTGCTTGCCGAACACTTGCCCGAGGCGCGTTACGAAGTTCTGGATTGCGCACATGGTCACGATGGTTTCCTGATCGAAACCGAGGCGCTGGGTAAAATGATCGCGCGCTTTCGTTCCGGCAACCGCACGGCGGCGCAATTGAGAGTCGTCAGTTCAGGCAGCGAATGATGACGTCGGTCATTTCGGTCGTCGACTCCACGGCCTCGTCGTCGGCCGCGATATCGGCGGTCCTTGCTCCGTTCGTGATGGCCACGCTGATCGCCGTTTCCACCGCAGCCGCTTCGTCATGCAGCCCGAGACTATGACGTAACAGCAGGGCGGCGCTTGCAATCGCGCCGCAGGGATTTGCGATTCCCTGTCCGGCAATGTCCGGCGCCGAACCATGGATCGGCTCATAAAGGCCGCGCGCGGAATCACCGAGCGATGCCGATGGCAACATGCCCATCGATCCGGCCAGCATCGAAGCCTCATCGGTCAGGATGTCACCGAACATATTCTCCGTCACGATCACGTCGAAGTCGGAGGGGCGGCTCAGGAGGTGCATCGCAGCCGCGTCCACGAGCAGGGTTTCCAGTTCAATATTCGAAAATTCGGCGGCAATCAGCCTGTCCGTGACATCACGCCACAGGCGCGAAGTTTCGAGCACGTTCGCTTTGTCCACCGAGCAGAGCTTGCCGCGGCGACCCGCTGCGAGCTTTGCCGCGACACGCACAATGCGTTCGATCTCATAGCTGTTGTAGAGACAAAGGTCGCTGGCAGACGATTCGTTCCGGGTCTTCTCCCCGAAATAGATGCCGCCCGTCAGTTCACGTACGACGATCAGGTCCACGCCGTTCAGAAGTTCGGGTTTGAGCGGCGAAGCGGCTGCAAGCTCATCGTAAATCCGGACCGGGCGGATGTTGGCGTAGACGCCCAGGGTTGAACGTAACTTCAGCAGCCCCTGTTCGGGCCTTACCTCGGCATTGGGATCCGACCACTTGGGACCCCCGACTGCGCCCAACATTACGGCGTCACAGGCCTCGCAGGCTGCGATGGTCGCAGGCGGCAGCGGATCGCCGCAGGCATCGATCGCCGCGCCGCCGATCAGTTCCTCACGGAACGTGAAACGATGGCCGTATTTATCGGCCACCGCCTCCAGCACCTGTTTTGCGGCTGTTGTAACGTCGGGTCCGATGCCATCTCCGGGCAACAGGACGATCAGGGCTTCCATTTGCGTGTCTCCTCGAACTCGCCGATCTTTTCCTGCTGTTGCTGCAGGAAGCCGAGCTGGTCGACGCCCTCGACCAGGCAGTGCTTGGCAAATGCGTCGATCTGGAATGATACGGCAGTGTCGTCGGGCAAGGTCAGCGTCGCGCCATCGACATCGATTGAAAGTTCGATGCCAGGATTCTCGAGCAGCCAGGCATGCGTGTTTTCGTCGACGATGATCGGCACGAGCCCGTTCTTGAGGGAATTGTTGCGAAAGATGTCGGCGATTTCGGTCGAGATGATTGCCTGGAGCCCGAAGTCGAGCAGGGCCCAGGGCGCATGTTCGCGCGACGAGCCACAACCGAAATTCTTGCCGGCAACCAGGATTCGGCAACCCTGTGCCTCGGGCCTGTTAAGTGCGAAGCTCTCGTTGACGCTGCCGTCTCCCTCGTAACGCAGATCATAGAATGCGTTCTTCCCGAGCCCCTCGCGTGAAGTCGTGGTCAGGAACCGCGCCGGAATGATCTGGTCGGTGTCGATGTCCTTTGTCGGCAGCACGGCGGTGCGTGACACGATATGTTTGACCGTTTTCATGCGAGGGTCCTCGGGTCCGCCACGTGCCCGCACACGGCCGATGCTGCCGCCGTTGCCGGACTGGCGAGCACCGTGCGAGCGCCGATGCCCTGGCGTCCTTCAAAATTACGATTGCTTGTGCTGACGCTGAGCTTGCCGGCCGGGACCGTGTCGCCGTTCATGCCGATGCACATCGAACAGCCAGCCTCGCGCCATTCAGCGCCGGCGCTCTTGATGATGCTGTCCAGTCCACGAGCCTCGGCCTCGAGCTTGACCTGTTGTGACCCGGGAACGACGAGCATGCGTACCCCGTCGGCAACCTTGCGCCCCTCCAGCACGCGGGCTGCTTCCTCGATGTCCGAGAGCCGGCCGTTGGTGCAGCTGCCCACAAAAACGACATCGACGGAATTCTCGGTCATCGGCTTGCCGGGCTCCACCTGCATGTAGTCAAGCGCCTTCCTGAAGCTGGCGTCGTTGCCGGAAGGCACCGGGTCGTTGATTCCGACGACCATGCCCGGGTTCGTGCCAAAGGTCACCATCGGTTGTAACGCCGATGCGTCCAGCGTGACGCACGCGTCAAAGCGGGCGTCCGCATCGCTATGAAGCTTCCGCCAGCGCGCCAGTGCCGCATCCCATTCATAGCCTTGCGGCACGCGCGGGCGCCCTTGCAGATACTCGAACGTCGTGTCGTCGGGAGCGATCATTCCTGCCCGGGCACCACCCTCGATTGACATGTTGCAGACCGTCATGCGGCTCTCCATGTCGAGCGCCGCAATGGCGTCACCGCGGTACTCGATGACGTGCCCGGTGCCGCCGTCGACACCGATCTCGCCGATAACAGCGAGGATCAGGTCCTTGGCCGATACCCCGTCACGCAGGCGTCCGCCGACGTTGACAGCCATGGTCTTCGGCTTGCGTTGCAGCAGGCACTGCGTGGCCAGTACGTGACCGACCTCGGTCGTACCGATGCCGAAGGCGAGGGCGCCGAACGCGCCGTGAGTGCTCGAATGACTGTCGCCGCAGACGATCGTCTTGCCGGGCTGCGTAGCACCAAGCTCGGGCCCGATTACGTGCACGATGCCCCTGTTGGCATTGCCAAAGCCAATCAGGTCCAGCCCGAAATCAGAGCAATTCTGCTCCATTTGCCGAATCTGCCCGGCCGCGCTCTCGCCGACTACCGCGAGATCCTTGAAGCTCGTGACGGGCGTGGTGGGTGTGGAGTGATCCATGGTTGCTAACGTCAGCTCGGGTCGGCGTACGGCCAGTCCCTTCTCCCGTAGCACGGTGAACGCCTGCGGCGTAGTGACTTCATGGATGATATGCAGGTCGATATAAAGAACCGCGGGCGTGTCCGGGGTCTCGTCGATGACCAGGTGATCGGACCATACTTTCTCGAATAAGGTGCTCACTGGGTTCCTGGCCTAGATGGTTGCCTGCTCGGCCGTCGGCTTGCCCGGGCCCGAATGACGCTTGCGCCGCAGGATGCGGTTCATTACTTCGAGGCAGGCTCGGCAGCCTGCTTCGACGATGTCCACGCTCGCGCCTCGCCCGCGATAGCTGCGGCCGTCGTGCTCGACGGTTACCGTGACTTCACCCTGGGCATCCTCTCCGATCGAGGCACTGTGCAGCTCGAAGTTACGCAGCGTGAGCTCGACGCCCGTGACTTTCTCGAGGGCGTGGAAGGCTGCCGCAATCGGCCCGTCGCCATACGCGCCATCGGATTTCTCGGCACCATTCTCGTTGAGCAGGGTTACGGCGGCCGTGGCAGGCTGATCGGTGTGTGTCTGAACTTCGAGCGAGTGCAGCGTCCAGGGTCCTGAAGTCGCTGCGCTGGCATTCATGATGATGGCTTCGAGATCGCCGTCATAGATATCTTTCTTCTTGTCGGCGAGCTTCTTGAATTCCTGGAACGCCCGGTTTGTCTCGAAGTCGTCCAGCTCGAATCCCAGTTCGACGATGCGATCGCGGAAAGCGTGTCGGCCACTGTGCTTGCCGAGCACGAGATTGGATTTCGACAGGCCGACATCCTCGGGCCGCATGATCTCGTAGGTCGAAGCGTGTTGCAGCATACCGTGCTGATGAATGCCGGCTTCGTGAGCGAATGCATTCTCGCCAACGATTGCCTTGTTGCGCGGTGGATGCATGCCCGTGATATTCGACACCAGGCGCGACGTCGGGTAGAGGCGGGTCGTATCGATGCCTGTTTGCAGCCCGAAGAACTCGGAGCGGGTCTTGATCGCCATGACCGCCTCTTCGAGGCTGCAGTTGCCGGCACGCTCACCGATGCCGTTTATCGTGCATTCGATCTGCCGGGCGCCGGCGTTGACGGCGGCGAGGCTGTTGGCCACGGCCATGCCGAGGTCGTTATGACAATGCACACTGAGGATGACGTCGTCGATGCGCTCGACGTGGTCCTTTAGATAGCGGAACAGTCGGTCGAATTCAGCCGGCACCGTGTAGCCGACGGTATCCGGAATATTGACGGTGCCCGCACCGGCCTCGATGGCCGCCGAAACGACTTCGGCCAGGTATGCGAGCTCGGTACGGGAAGCGTCTTCGGGCGAAAACTCGACATCATCAACGAGCTCACGCGCCATCGTGATGGCGCCGACGGCACTCTTGATGATCTCTTCCTTGGCCATCTTGAGCTTGTGCTCGCGGTGAATCGCGCTCGTCGCGACGAACACGTGGATGCGATGATTCTCGGCCCCCTTGACGGCCTCGTAGACCTTCTCGATATCAGCCGGGTTACAGCGTGCCAGGCCGCAGATTACCGGCCCGAAATTGTGCTCCGCAATTTCCTTGACGGATTCGAAGTCGCCCGGCGATGCAGCCGGGAAACCGGCCTCGATGATGTCCACCTTGAGTTCAGCAAGCGCTTGCGCAACACGTAGCTTTTCAGTGAGCGTCATGCTGCAGCCCGGCGCCTGCTCCCCGTCGCGCAGGGTCGTGTCAAAAATTCGGATCATGCTATCTGACTTCGCATCTGACATCGGGTGTCCCCTCCGGTGTTTGGCCGTCGTTCCTAGTCCTGCAGCCAGTCCATGCGACCGCGCAGGTCGCTGCCGACTTTCTCAATCGGGTGGTCGAGATCCGCCTGCATAAGGCGCTTGAATTCCGGCATGCCGTTCTCGTTTTCGGCAATCCAGTTGCGTGCGAACGTGCCGTCCTGGATATCGTTGAGGACTTCTTTCATCGCGGCGCGCGACGCCTCGTCAACAACCCGCGGCCCGCTGACCATGTCGCCCCAGGCTGCCGTATCGCTGATGAACTTGTGCATTTTCTTCAGGCCACCCTCGTGCAGCAGGTCCACAATGAGTTTGAGCTCGTGCATGACCTCGTAGTAGGCCACCTCGGGCTGGTAACCGGCTTCCACGAGTGTCTCGAACCCTGCGACGATCAGTTCGGTCGCACCACCGCAAAGCACGGCCTGTTCGCCGAACAGGTCAGTCTCGGTTTCTTCGGCAAATGTCGTCTCGATGACGCCCGCGCGGGCGCCGCCGATCCCTGCCGCGTAAGCGAGCGCGATCTTGAGGGCGTCGCCCGTGGCATCCTGGTGAATGGCGACGAGGCAGGGCACGCCGTGTCCCTCTTCGTATTGGCGCCTTACCAGGCCGCCGGGGCCTTTCGGTGCGATCAGCGCAACATTGAGGTCGCTGCGCGGCTCGACCTGCTTGTAATGCACGGCGAAGCCATGCGCGAACAGCAGAGTCGCCCCATCATCGATATCGTCGACAACGGATTGGTACAAGGATTTCTGCACCATGTCCGGTGTCAGAAACATGACAATCGCTGCACCCTTAACGGCGTCATTGGGTTCCTTCACGGTCAGCCCGTCGGCCGTTGCCTTGTCCCAGCTCGCGCCGTTCCTGCGAAGTCCGACGACGACATTGAATCCCGAGTCCTTCAGATTCAGCGCGTGCGCGCGCCCCTGGCTGCCGTAGCCGAGGATTGTGATCTGGCGATCTGCCAGACAGGAAGTGTCAACGTCCGATTCCGAGTACATTTGCATAATGGATCCTCAGCCTGATGCAATTCTTAAAAAAAAACCCCACTGTCCTGTTGGAAGCGGGGCTTACGTTGTCCGTAGTCTGGATACGCGCTACCCGCTTTGCCTCCCGGTAAGAAGCAGAGCAAGGCGAATGACGAGCAGTTTTTCCGGCTGCCGCGTGGCGTATGCAGATTTCATAGCGCCGAATCATGTTGTAACGCTGGAATGATGTCAACCACTGCTTAATCGGTTACGCGTGTTACTAAAAATCGAGATCAAGAAGTCTCTTTAAACCGATAATTTCAAAGATATTAAGTCGGCATCTGAGAAGCGTTCGGCGGACTATATTGAGCTGACCAAAAAGTTACAGGTGCAAACCTCCCGGCAAGTCGACGAACAGATCGCACCTTCTTGAACGTTATGTAGTTGTTGGGCTGGCGATCTCTGAGTCTTGTGTTATTCTTGGCCCCGTAAGAGAGGGGACCTCATTACTACATTAACAAATGGCGGGGAAACCCGGGTTGCCGGGATAGCCAAAAATTAGAGAAAATGTCGGGTTCCAAAAAAATTATCGCCGCGCGGCGTCAGTGGAGAGGGCCGCGTGCGCAATTGGCAATACAGTCTGCGTTGCCGGTTTTCATTTGTGCATGTATTCAACGGATACGTTGCATCCCTCTCCGCATATATTAATAAGTAAACACGACCTTTAAGGAGCGTCCATGAAACGGTGCATAAGCAGCAGTCGGCGCATTACCGTAGCGTTCTTCGCGACAACGGTTATTGCGATTTCCGGCAGCGTCGCCGCCCAGACCGTCGATCAGGTATTGCAGGCTGATCAACGTCGGTTGAACCTGGCTCAACAATCGCAGGAGCGTATCAACACTATTGTTGAAGGCACGCGTTCTCTCGAAGACCAGTACAGGGCTATTAATAAGGAAATCGATGGCCTGAAGGTCTACAACCGCCTGATGCGGGCGCAGGTTGAAGGTCAGGGGGCTGTCCTGGAAGACATCTCGTTGTCGATGGACCAGGTTGATGTCATCAATCGCCAGATCTTCCCTCTTATGGAACGCATGATCGACGGGCTCGAGCAGTCCGTCAGTCTCGATATTCCGTTCCTGATGGAAGAGCGCACGACACGAGTCGATGAACTCAAGGCCATCATGGAGCGCTCTGACGTCAGCGTTGCGGAAAAATTCCGCAAGGTGATGGAGGCGTACCAGATCGAGAATGACTACGGCACGACGATCGAGGACTACGAACAGTCCCTGACGATCGACGGCGCCACACGCGCGTTCAACATGTTGCGTATCGGACGCATCGGTCTGTACTTCCAGTCCGACGACACCAAGATTACGGGACGCTGGGACAACGATGCCCGTGACTGGGTCATCGATAACTCAGCGCGCAACGAAGTCCGCAAAGGGCTGCGCGTTGCACGCCAGTTGATCGCGCCCGAACTCATCATTGTTCCTGTTCCAGCTCCGGAGGCCTGATAAATGAAACGTATTACACTCATTATTGCCGCCGGGATGCTGAGTCTCGGATTTGCCACGGCCAACGCGCAGCAGAGCGAAGAAGCCGCTCGCAGCATGTCCGAGCTGCTACAGCTCATCGAACAGGGCCAGGCCCGCGACTCGCGCGAAGCGCGTCAGCGTGAGGCCGCATTTGCCCAGAATCGAAATCAACAGCAGTCGCTGCTTAACCAGGCTCGTGCCGAACGCACACGCCAGGAAAACACCAGCGCCAATCTCGAACAGCAGTTTGAGGAAAACCAGCAACGCATCATCACTGCCCGGCAGGCACTCGATGAGCGTCTGGGTGCCCTGAAAGAGCTGTTTGGCGTACTGCAGACCGTCTCCGGCGATACCCAGGGCCGTTTCTCGGCATCGCTGACCAATATCGAGTTCCCGGATCGTTCGGCCTTCCTCGTCGAACTGGGTAGCAAGATGGCCGGTGCCAGCAGCCTCGCGTCGATCGAGGATATCGAGCAGCTCTGGGCCATGTTGCAGAAAGAAGTGGTCGAAACAGGCAAGGTCACGCGCTTCAATCACCTCGTAACGCGAGCTGACGGCACGCAGGAAGAGATGGAAGTCGTTCGCGTCGGCGCATTCAACCTGGCTTCGGAAGCAGGTTATCTCGAGTACAACGACGACGGCTCGATCTCCGAGTTGCTGCGTCAGCCGGACGGCCGCTTTGCAGGCACCACGGGCGATATGATTGATGCAAGTGAAGGTGCGGTCGCGTTCGGTATTGACGTCACACGCGGCGGCATCCTCGGCCTGCTGGTCGAGTCTCCGACGATCAAGGACCGGATCGAGCAGGGTGGCATTGTTGGTTATTGCATCATCGCGCTCGGCATCATCGGCCTGATCATCGCGTTTTTGCGCTGGGTCGCACTGTCGAACGACAGCCGCAAGGTATCCGCTCAACTCAAGCGTGATTCGGCCAGCACCGACAACCCGCTGGGCCGCGTACTCGCCGCCTACGAGAGCAACACGGGTGCCGATACCGAGACGATGGAACTCAAGCTCAGCGAGGCCGCACTCAAGGAGATGCCTGGTCTGACCAAGGGTCTGCTGTTCATCAAGGTAACCTCGGCCGTAGCACCGCTTATGGGTCTGCTCGGTACGGTTACGGGTATGATCAAGACCTTCCAGGTCATAACGCTTTACGGTGCAGGCGATCCGAAGATGATGGCAGGCGGTATCTCGCAGGCACTCATGACCACCGTGCTTGGCCTGTGCGTGGCAATTCCAATGGTATTGCTGCACACGGTAGTCAGCGGTCAGAGCCGCAAGATCGTCAACATCCTCCAGTCCCAGAGCGCGGGCCTCGTCGCCCAGCACTCTGAGCGGAATGGCTAACGACAAGGAGTTGCCATGCATTGGCTAGCTGACAGCTTGGAAGCCATCCGGGACTTCATGAATCTGGGTGGTCCGGTGCTTAAGGTCATTGCAGTCACCATCTTCCTGATGTGGACCGTCATCGTGGAGCGGATTATGTATTTCCGCACCTCGATGGCCGCCATGTCGCGGGAGATTCACGACAACTGGGAAGGACGATCGGAACGTCGTTCCTGGAATGCACTGCAGATTCGCGAACTCATGATTTCGCGTTTCAGCGAAGCGACCAACAGGGGCATCAGCCTGATTCAGACGCTGGTTGCATTGTGTCCGTTACTTGGCCTCCTTGGCACGGTAACGGGCATGATCAGTGTGTTCCAGGTCATGGCTGTTTCGGGCTCGGGTAACGTCCGGGCGATGGCTGCGGGCGTGTCCCAGGCTACGGTGCCGACGATGGCTGGCATGGTGGGTGCACTTTCGGGTGTCCTGCTTGTCACATTGCTTACACGCCGTGCGGCGCGTGAAGTCGAATTCCTCGAGGATTCGCTCACGACTGATCACTAGAGGGTATTGCCATGCGCAAACATCTCGATGATATCCATGCCGATGAGGAAGAGAGTGAAATCAACCTGACGCCGATGCTTGACGTCGTGTTCATCATGCTCATCTTCTTCATCGTAACGGCATCGTTCATCAAGGAAGCAGGAATCGACGTCAACAGGCCGGACGCTCCGGTTACGGAGTCCAAACCCGAGGACGCCAACATCCTCGTTTTGATCAATGCCAATGACGAAATCTGGATTGATCGTCGCCTGATCGACCCGCGTGCCGTACGCGCCAATATTGAGCGTCTGCACGCGGAGAACCCGGACGGGTCCGTCGTCATTCAGGCAAACAAGAAGTCGACCAACAAGGTGCTCGTGTGGGTGATGGATGCTTCGCGCAGTGCGGGTGTCTATAACATTTCGATCGCAGATCAACGGTAGGCGGGAATTCTTTAAGGAATCATAGCTAATGCGTAAAAAAGGCTTTGCAGCAATGGGCGGCGAAGAGGAAGAGAATGAGATCAACCTGACGCCGATGCTCGACGTCGTGTTCATCATGCTCATCTTCTTCATTGTCACGGCGACGTTTATCAAGGAGGCCGGTATCCAGGTTGAACGCCCCGATACGGTGACGGCTGACACCCAGGACGACGCCGCAATCCTGATCGCCATCAGCGCAAACGACGAGATCTGGATTGATCGGCAGAAACGCGACCCGCGGCAGGTACGGACGATCATCGAACGTCTGCATGCCGAGAACCCCAAGGGTGGCATTGTCATCCAGGCCGACGAGGAGTCGACCAACGAGATGCTGGTCGTCGTCATGGAAGCCGCGAAGGGCGCCGGCGTCAGCAATGTCGCAATCGCGTCAGATGACGGCTAGAGCCTGAGGAGAACCAGATCATGATAGGTCGTTATGTATTTTCAATAGTGATTGGCACGGTCGTCACGATGAGCCTGTTGTTCATCATGCAGTTGCTCATCGTTACCGGTAAACAGGCCCTGACCGACCCCCGTGAGCGCCACAAGCTCGATTTCGTGCGCGTAAAACGCAACGAGAACCTCAACACGCAGGACCTTACCCCCGAGAAGCCGCCCAAGCCGCCCGAGACGCCGCCTGAGACTCCACCTCAGGAGATGGATAACGTGAATCCGGACGCGCCGACGATCAGTGTGGCCCCGCCGACTGTGACTGCGAGCACGGATATCGGTGGTCCTGGTGGCATGAATATCGCAGAGGGCGACTACCTGCCGATTGTACGCGTGGCGCCCGTCTACCCGGCGCGTGCGTTGTCGCGTGGCCTCGAGGGTTTTGTGGATTTGTCATTCACGGTCACGACAGCGGGCACCGTGAAAGACCCCATTGTCCTTCAATCGACAAGCAGCCTGTTCGAACGAGCCGCCCTGCGTGCCGTACTGAAGTTCAAGTATAAACCGAGGGTCGTCGATGGAGTTCCGGTCGATGTGCCGGGCGTAAAGACGCGAATATCATTCCAGCTGGAAGACTGAGCAGAGGGCAGGCGGGATTAATCCACGAGGATTTCTTTTGACATGAAAATGAAACGCGGAACAACTTTGAAACTGTGCCTCGCTGTCATCGTCGGCGTGCTGGCTTTCGGTAACGCCTCGGCGCAGAAAGCGAAGGCGACCGAAGAAGACCGTGCCAAGACCAAGACAAAACAGGCTCAGGCGGTTAGTAAGGAAGTCTACGAGCGCATTCAGAAAGCCCAGGAGATGGTGGATGAGAAAAACTACAAGGGTGCCCTGAAGTCGCTCAACAACCTCTACAACCCGGACAAGCTGACCGAGTACGAACAGGCCAATGTGCTTAACTACATCGGCTTCGTGTACTACAACCAGGACGACATCCCCAACGCGATTCGCACCTATGAACGCATGGTGGCCATTCCGACGCTCGAAGAGCAGATGGCGAAACAGACCATGTATACGCTGGCGCAGCTGCTGACAATGGAGGAGCAGTACGCGAAGGCGCTGACTACCATCGACAAGTGGTTCGCGATGGAGACCAATCCTGCCCCTGAACCGTTCATACTAAAAGCGCAGGTACTCTATAACCTGGAGCGCTACGCGGAGATGATCAAACCGATCGAAGACGCGATGGACGTGGCCAGGAAGCGCAACAAGCCCGTCAAAGAGGACTGGTACAACCTGCTGAACTTCGCCTACTTCCAGCAGGAAGACTACAAGAAGGTACGTGACATCCAGAAGACTCTCCTGGAAAACTGGCCGAAAGCACGCTACTGGAAGTCGCTCGCGGGTGCTTTCACGGAGCTGGGTCAGGATGAGAAGCTCATCTACGCCTACGATGCGGCACATACGCAGGGCATGCTGGAGAAAGACACCGAGTTCGTAACCATGGCGCAGCTCTACCTGCAGGCAGAGGTGCCCTACAAGGCCGGCGTGCTACTTCAGGAGAAGATGGACGCGGGTATCGTTCCCAAGAACGAAAAGAATTACCGTCTGCTCTCGCAAGCCTGGACACTGGCGCAGGAAGACGGCAAAGCTATCCCGGCACTGCAGGAAGCCGCGCGCCTCGCATCGCATGGCGAGCTCGACCAGCGCCTGGCGAATGCCTATCTCAACATTGGCAACTACGCCGAGTGCGTCAAGTCGGGAACCAATGCGGTTCGTAAAGGCGGCCTGAAGAATCCTGACAACATGCAGATTTCGCTCGGCATGTGCCTCTACAATCTTAAGCGCTACGGTGACGCCAAGACGGCTTTTCGCAATGCCGCGAAAACACCGAAATCGCAGCGCGCATCCAGCCAGTGGATTCGCGTCATCGATGCTGATATCGAGCGCAATCGGCAGATCCGCCTGGCCGAGGAGGCCGCCCGCAAGAAACGCGAGGAGCTGGCAGCCAAGCGAGCCGCCGCAGCGCGCGTCTGACCGCTGCCTTTAAGCGCTTGATCCAAAAGGGGCGTTGACCGGAGACGGTCAACGCCCCTAAAATTGCGCGCGTCGAAAACTCCGGAATCCAGCAATGCCCAAGGTCACTTACATCACCAACGATGAAACCCGCCACGAAGTCGAAGTGGAGAACGGTTATTCGGTCATGGAAGGCGCAATCAACAACAATATTGACGGGATCGTGGCCGAGTGCGGAGGCGCCTGCGCCTGCGCCACATGCCACAGCTACATCGACGATGCCTGGTTGGACAAGTTACCCGAAATGGACGACATGGAAGACAGCATGCTGGATGCCGCTTTCGAGCGAAAGCCCAACAGCCGGCTCACCTGTCAGATAGAGGTTTCCGACAAGCTCGATGGACTGGTCGTCCACGTCGCCGAAAACGACTACTGAAACCGCAGGCAGCCTTATTCACTGCCGATCATTCTAAAACCTATCGCAGGCCGGTTTCTGTACGACCGATGACCATTCGCAGGATCTCGCTGGTGCCCTCATAGATCTCGGTGATTCTCGCGTCACGGAAATAGCGTTCCAGCGGTAACTCCTTGCTGTAACCCATGCCACCGTGGATCTGCAGCGCCTGGTGGGTAACGAACATCGCCGTCTCCGAGGCGTACAGCTTCGCAATGCTCGAGTTGAGCGTATTCCGGGCACCCGATGTCTTCGCTGCCTGCTTGGCCCAGGCGGCCTGCAAGGTCAGCAAGCGGGACGCGTCGATGCGCATCTTCATGTCCGCTATCTTTCCCTGGATCGCCTGGAAGCTGCCGATCGCCGAGCCGAACGCCTTGCGTTCACGTGAATACTCGACGGCAGCATCGTAAGCGGCCTGGGCGATACCGACGGCCTGCGCGGCCACGCCGACGCGACCTGCATCAAGTACCGTAAGCGCAATCTTGAATCCCTGGCCTTCCTCGCCGATCCGATTCGCGGCAGGACAGACGTAGTCCTCGAGTTCGATCTCGCAAGTCGCCGATGCCCGTATGCCGAGCTTCGGTTCGGTCTTGCCCTGGACGAAACCGGGCTCCTCGGTGTCTATGACGAAGGCGCTGATGCCCAGTTCATTGCCGTCGCTGTCGGAAGTCTGCGTAAATACGACCATGTAGCGAGCGACGGGACCGGAGGTGATCCAGGCCTTTTTGCCATTCAGTGTATACGTGGAGCCGTCAGCGGCGCGCACCGCGCGCGCCCTCATGGTGGCCGCATCGGACCCGGATTGCGGCTCTGTAAGCGCGTAGGCGCCGTTGACTTCGCCCGAGGACACGGGGCGCAGGAACTTCTGCTTTTGTTCCTCGGTGCCGAACTCGAGTAGCGGCACACCGAAGAGGGAGTTGTTCACGGACACGATAGTGCCGTGCGCCGCGTCGGCCGCCGAAATCTCCATCATCATGAGGACATAGCAGATCGAGTCGAGCCCGGAGCCGCCGTATTCCTCGGGAATTTCGATTCCCATGAAACCCAGCTCGCCAGCCTGGCGAATGGTTTCCGAAGGAAACTCACCACTCAGGTCGAACTCGGCCGCGACCGGCGCAATCTCATTCTGGGCAAACTCTCGCGCTGCGTCCTGGATCATCTGCTGCTCTTCGGTCAATGCGAAATCCATTGTAGGTCTCTTCCTGATAGTATTATTGCGGGTGCAAAATCATTGCGAATTGCCCCCCCGAACTCAATACCAAAACAGGAGTAATTGTCGATGTCGATATCTGCAGGCGAGAGAATGCCGGACGGTGCGTTTGGCGTGATGACCGATGCCGGGCCCGGCGCCATATCAAGCAATGACTTGTTCGCTGGGAAGAAGGTGGTGCTCGTGTCGGTACCGGGCGCGTTTACTCCTACATGCTCGATGAATCACCTGCCGGGCTTTGTTGACCATGTCGCGGAACTCAAGGGCAAGGGCGTCGATACGATCGCGTGCATGGCCGTCAACGATGTCTTCGTCATGGATGCCTGGGGTAAGGACCGAGGCGTCGGAGACGACGTCATGATGCTCGCAGACGGCAATGGTGACTATGCTCGAGCGCTTGGACTCGAAATGGACGGCACTGGCTTTGGCATGGGCATGCGCGGACAGCGGTTCGCGATCGTTGTCGACGACGGCGTCGCCACGCACGTGGCCGTGGAGGAACCCGGTCAGTTCGAAGTCAGCAAGGCCGAGTCTATCCTCGCAGCACTTTGAGGGGCCGCAAAGCAGGAGCGACGAGCGCTCCTGCAGTCGCTCGATTAGCCGAGGGCCTCGGTCAATTCAGGGACGATGGCGAACAGGTCGCCCACAAGCCCTATATCCGCGATCTCGAATATGGGCGCTTCCTCATCCTTGTTGATTGCGACGATCGTGCCGGCATCCTTGATACCGGTAACGTGCTGAATGGCGCCCGAGATACCGATGGCAATATAAAGATCCGGCGCGATAATCTGCCCGGTCTGGCCGACCTGCGTTTCGGGCGGAACGTAGCCGGCGTCCACCGCGGCTCTCGACGAACCCACGCCGGCGCCGATTGCGTCGGCCAGTTTGTAAATGAGCTCGAAATTCTCCTCGCTGGCAAGCGCACGACCCCCTGAGACTACCCTTGCAGCGGATTGCAGGTCCGGCCGGTCCGATGATCCGGTCTGCAACTCGACGAAACGCGTGTGCGATGGCATCTCCACGTCGACGTCTGCACTTTCAACCGCAGCAGAGTTCCCACCTTCTGCGGCCTGGTAGGAGGCAGTTCTCACGGTCGCAACAACGGGATGATCCGCCGGCGCATTGACTGTAACAATGGCATTCCCGGCATAGATCGGCCGTTTGAACGCATGGCTTCCTTCGACGGACATGATATCGCTGATCTGGTTGACGCCCATCAAGGCAGCAACGCGTGGCATCAGGTCCTTTCCGAATGCGGTAGATGGGCCGAAGACATGGCTATAGCCATTCGCCAGAGCGACGATCTGCGGCGCCAATACCGCCGCAATGGCCGGGTCATTGCGTTCGTTATCAATCGTCACGACCCTGGCGACTGAGCTGAGGTCTGCGGCCTGCGCAGCCACCGCGCCGGTGTCCGAGCCCAGGACGGCGACACTGATATCGGCGTCTTCTATCTGCGCAGCACAGGCCACGCACTTGGCGGTGCTGGGGTTCAGCGTTGCGCCATCATGTTCTGCAATTACGAGTATCTTTGCCATTACACCAATCCCTTGTCCTTTATCGCCGCCACAAGCCCGGCAACGTCGTCGACCATGATGCCTTTCTGACGCCCGGCCGGTGGTTCGAACGCGGTTTCCTCGAGCCTGGGACCGGCTTCGATGCCGAGATCCCCGATAGCAATCGTCTCCAGGGGCTTTTTCTTCGCTTTCATGATGTCAGGGAGCTTCACGTAACGCGGCTCGTTGAGTCGCAGATCCACGGTGATCACGGCCGGCAGATCGATCTCCAGCGTTTCAAGACCGCTGTCCACTTCGCGTGTCACACGAGCCTTGTCGCCGTCGAGGACGACTTCCGAAGCGAACGTCGCCTGCGGTCGCTCCCAGATCGCGGCCAGCATCTGTCCGGCCTGGCTGTTGTCATCATCGATGGCCTGCTTGCCGAGAATCACGAGTTCCGCAGACTCCCGGTCGACAAGCTCCTTGAACACCCGGGCGATGCTCAAGGTATCAGGAACATCGCCCGATTCGACCAGGATTGCGCGATCAGCCCCCATCGCCAGTCCCGTGCGCAACTGCTGCTGCGATTCGGAAGATCCGATGGAAACAACGATTACTTCGCTGGCTTCGCCGCGCTCCCTGATGCGAAGCGCCTCCTCGAGGGCAATCTCGTCGAACGGATTGATGCTCATCTTGACACCGTCGGTTTCGACGCCGCTACCGTCACTCTTGACCTGTATGCGCACGTTGTAGTCAACCGCGCGTTTGAGGCCGACCAGTATCTTGTCCAATTGTCTGACTCCGAATTTGTCTCAGTGAAACCGCGCCCCTTGAGGTGCGGCACGCTATTGTCTACGAGCAGTCTCGCGTGTACAAGGTCCAGACGAGCAATTCGATTGGCCCGACCGATGACCGAGCATAGCAACCTGATCAGCGCCGGCGAACTCAATGAGCGCCTGGACGACCCCGGGTGGCGCGTGGTGGATTGTCGCTTCGATCTCGCAGATGTAAACGCCGGAATCCGACACTACCTCGAGAGCCATATTCCGGGCGCAGTATTCGCAGACCTGGATCGTGATCTGTCGGCGCCAATAGGCCCGGAGACGGGCAGACATCCGCTTCCCGGTGTGTCCGAGTTCGAGAATTTCCTGGGGCAGCTCGGTATCGACAGGAACACTCAGGTAGTCGTTTACGACGACGATAACGGCGCCGTAGCCTCGCGGGCGTGGTGGTTGCTCCGCTGGTCCGGCCATCGACGAGTTCGACTGCTCGACGGAGGATTCGCTGAGTGGTTGCGGCAAGGCTTCTCGACACGTGCCGACAGGGAAACGGCAGAGCGCACATCTTACCGGGCGCAGCCGCGCGAAGAGTTGGTCATCACGACACAGGAGTTGATCGAAGCCGGCGACAGGGTCCGCGAACTCCGCCTGATCGACGCCCGCGATGCACAGAGATTTGATGGCGAGATAGAACCAATTGATCCAGTAGCAGGGCATATTCCTGGCGCAACAAACCTGCCGTTGACCCTGAGCGTTAATGACAACGGCACCTGGAAATCACGGGAGCAATTGGTGGCGCTGTGGCGTGGCGTGTTGGGTATCGACAAGTCGAAGCCGTGGGTCGTTATGTGTGGGTCGGGCGTGACGGCGTGCCACCTCGCAGTTTCAGGCATGGAAGCGGGATATATCGAGCCGCGAGTGTACGTGGGCTCGTGGAGCGAGTGGATTCGGGATCCGAAGCGCCCTGTCGCGCCAGGGCCCGGCTGAATTCGGCCGGTCAGGGCTGCGGAATTGCAGCAATCCAACAGGCTGGAACCAGTCCAAACCAGGGATGCAGGCCGATTTGGTGCTGTCATGGCGAAACCGGTGCATTTTTACTGATAGACTATTTTTATTATTTTAATACAATTACTTATTGTGTTTAGTTAAGGTGCTTTATCATAATAATTTGCGTCTTCGGACGCGATTTTCGGGTCCGAATCCGGATATCCCGATTGCATCTCAGGGCCAATTATCCGACGATATACCTTGCTCGACGAGGCAGCACGCTTCGACCCAAAATGTCACAAATCGAACACGCCGCGGCGCCGCTGCGAGGTGCCATGGCAACAGAGCTGGACCCGAACACCAAGGACCTAGTGTCAGGTGATCGAGTCACGCAATCCGCAATCTCCGTGCGGACCCACCCGGCCAACCGCAAGGTTGGCCGGGTTTTTTAAAGTGTTTTCTTAGCAAGGTGCTACGGCCGTCGATGGCAACGCCACTCGCAAATATTCGGGTATTGGATATGAGTCGGGTTCTCGCGGGACCATGGGCAGGTCAGCTACTCGGCGATTACGGCGCCGATGTCGTGAAGATCGAACGGCCTGGCAGCGGCGACGACACGCGGCACTGGGGGCCTCCATGGCTTGAAGGCGATGACTACCGGGAAGCTGCCTATTTTCTGTCAGCGAATCGCAACAAACGCTCGGTAACGGTCGACCTGACCAACGAACGCGGACGGCAACTCATCCGCGAACTGGTTGCCGAGGCCGACGTACTGCTTGAGAACTTCCGCACGGGCACGATGTCGCGATTCGGACTGGGGCCCGATGAACTCATCGCGATTAACCCGGGTCTCGTGTACTGCTCGATCTCCGCGTTCGGCCAGACGGGTTCGCGATCGGCAGAGCCCGGCTACGACGCGATGATCCAGGCATCTGCGGGTTTGATGAGTATTACGGGTCCGGCGGCCGATCAGGCAGGTGGGCCGCAAAAGGTCGGCGTCGCGATCGCGGACATCATGGCCGGCATGTACGCATGCACCGCGATCCTGGCTGCACTGAATGCGCGCCAGGAGACAGGGGAGGGCCAGTTTATCGATGTACCCCTGTACGATAGCCAGGTTGCCTGGCTCGCAAATCAGGCGATGAACTACCTCATCGGTGGCGAGGTGCCGGTCCGCCTTGGGACAGCACATCCCAACCTCGTGCCGTACCAGGCGTTTGCCACCGCGGATGGCAACCTGATGCTGGCCGTGGGCAACGATCGACAGTTTGCCGACTGCGTTGCCTGCCTCGGACTGACAGAGCTTGCAAATGACCCGCGTTTTGCGTCCAACGGCGATCGCGTTACAAATCGCAAAGCGCTTGTCGAGCGCATGCAGGCAGCGTTCTCTGGCCAGGTTACTGTCGAATGGCTCCGGGCATTCAAGGAAAAAGGCGTACCTGCCGGCCCGATCAATGACATCGGCGAAGTCCTGAGCAACGCTCATGCGTCTGAACGCAACCTGGTTCGCGAGATCAGCAATTCGCTCGGTGACCCTGTGCCATCGATCGCGAATCCCGTGAATTTTTCGGCGACGCCGGTTTGCTACGAGAAGGCTGCGCCGTTGCTGGGCGAACACACCGATGAGGTATTGCGGGAATGGTTGGGTTACTCTGACGAATCGATAGCCGAGCTGCGCGGCTGCAGGGCGGTTTAGAGCGTAATATTCAGGTCATGGAACAGCACATTCATACCAGTGAGGCATTGCAGGACGTTCGCTACGAAATACGCGGACAATTGGCCAACCGTGCGCTGGAAATGGAAAAGCGCGGCTACGAGATCATATCGTTGAACATCGGCAACCCGGGCCTGTTTGGTTTTCGGACGCCCGAAACAATGCGGCTTGCGATGATCGAGAACCTCGGGCAAGCCGAGCCGTACTGTCATCAGAAGGGCATCTTTCCGGCGCGCGAAGCTGTCGTCATGCAGCAGCAGAATCGCGGCATCCTGGACGTCAGCGCCGACGAGGTGTTCATAGGTAATGGCGTCAGCGAGCTCATCGACCTGTCACTGCGAGCGTTGTTGAATCCGGGTGACGAAGTGCTCGTGCCCAGTCCCGATTACCCGCTGTGGAGTGCCGCGGTGACGCTCAACGGCGGCATTGTGCGGCACTATACCTGCAGCGTTACAAACCGATTCCTGCCCGATATCGAGGACATCGAACGACTCGTAAGCGACCGGACTCGGGCCATCGTCGTGATCAATCCCAACAATCCGAGCGGCGCAGTCTACGATCGCAGTACTCTCGAGGCGATATGCGTGCTGGCCAGGCGCCATAACCTCGTGGTGCTTGCCGACGAGATCTATGACCAGATGGTCTACGATGACGCCGAGTTCATCCCGATGGCAACGCTGGTTCACGATGCGGTCTGCCTGACCTTCTCCGGACTGTCGAAGATCTACCGCGCCTGCGGTTACCGGGTCGGCTGGTGCGTATTCAGCGGCGACCTGGAACGTGCGGCGGAGTATATCCACGGCATGGAATTGCTGTCGGCACTTCGCCTTTGCAGTAATGTTCCGGGCCAGTGGGCCGTGCAAACGGCACTCGGTGGATTCCAAAGCGTCCTGGATCTCGTGAGTCCTGGCGGTCGGCTCTACCAGTCGCGCCAGGCCGTGATCGAGCGAGTCGCAGGCAGTTCTTACCTGAGCGGCGAGCCACCTATGGGTGCGATGTATGCTTTCATTCGCCTGGATCCACGCTTCGAAGGACGTTTGGACGACCAGGCCTTCGCCCTCGAGCTGCTCGAGAACCACCACGTCCTGGTAGCGCCCGGCAGCAGCTTCAATACACCGTACAGCGATCATTTCCGGATAACCACGCTGCCTGATACCGAGACGATCAATCTCGTGTTCGATCGCATCGAGAGCTGCCTGGAGCAACACGCCTGAGCGATGTACGACTGGCTGGGTGATGCGCTGCAAGGCTCCGCGACCGTGGTCACGGCCAATCGGCGACTGGCGCGAGTGCTGCAACGGGAATTTGCCGTGCAGCAAGCCGAAAAGGGCCACAAAGCCTGGCCGAGCCCGACGATTCTCGCCTGGTCCGACTGGCTGAGCTATCTGCTGCAAACCGCTTCTGACCAGGCATCGTTGCCGACCCGCCTCAATCACCATCAGAGTCGCGTGCTCTGGGAGCGTTGTTTTCGACGTGAGTTCTCCGACGATGCGACGGCAGTTACCAACCTGGTGCGACTCGCGCGCGAGGCGTGGCAGCGGCTCGCCGACTGGCAGGTTCCGATCGGCGAACTTGCAAGATCTGTGCAGAACGAGGACCAGCGCCTGTTCGCGAGCGTAGCAGGGCGCTACCTTGGCACTCTCGAGCACGAACACTGGGTGGACGACGCCGGGCTTGGGTCACTAGCCTGCGAACTCATCGTCAGTGGCCGCACTCCCGTGGCGAGCCAATACACGTTCGCCGGATTCGATCGTACACGGCCGGTATTGGCCAGCATCGAGGCGGCGCTGCGGGGTCGACAATGCACCGTTCAAACGGCTCCGGGCCGCGACACGACAGGGCCTTTGCATCTCACCAGCTTCGTCAATCGCGAAGCCGAGTTTCGCGCGGCAGGCGCCTGGGCGCTCGAGCACTTGTTACGGGATCCTGAAAGCAGGGTCGCTATCATCGCAAGCAGCCTCGACCAACAAGCGGAACACGCGACAAGGCTGGTCCGGGAAGGTGTGGTTCCGGGCTGGCAGTATGCGGACAGGTCCGCTGCGCAGGCAGTCAATGTCTCGTACGGCCGGGCGCTCGCGGATTATCCTGCCATTTCAATCGCGTTGCTGCTGTTGCGCTGGCTGGTCCGCGACCTTCGCGCAACGGAGGTTGGCCGCGTGCTGCGCTCGCCGCTGGTTGGCACCGGAGGCACTGCGGGACGTTGTCGACTCGAATTGCGTCTGCGGCAACTGCCCGACCGAAACTGGTCACCATCCATGATCTCGTCGGCGTTGCACTCGGACCGGGGTGACACGGAAGCCTGGAGGTCCCTTGTCGCCTCCCTGAGCAAACGGCGTCGCGAAATTCCGAAAAGCGCGACGCCGGCGAACTGGGCACTTTACATCGACGAGGTGCTCAAGGCATGCCATTGGCCGGGGGACGAGTCGCTGTCGAGCTTTGATTTCCAACTCACGAACCGCTGGCGTGATTTGCTCAACGAGCTTGCAAGACTCGACCTGGTTAGCCGGTCGATGAGCCTCGCGGTTGCCCTGCAACGGCTCGAGCAGATGGCTGCGGACACCGTGTTCCAGCCAGAGTCCGAGGGCGCCGCGGTGCAGTTGCTGGGCCCATTGGAGGCATCCGGTGCCGAGTTCGACGCCCTCTGGATCACGGGAATGTCGGCCGCGCACTGGCCGCCACAGGGTCGCCCGTCGCCGCTCGTTTCACGGCGACTCCAGCGCCGCCTCGGGATGCCTGACGCGAACCCGGCCGATACGCTCGAGTACGCCGAAACCCTGATCCGCAAGCTCAGCGCGAGCGCTCCCGAGGTGATTTGCAGCTACCCTCTCAGCGAAGATGATGCCGAGCAAACTGCCAGCGACTTGCTGAGTGGCTTTGACCTCAGTCGATCTGCCGACTGCGGCGATCCTGGCTGGCACGCCGCTCGTCTGGCGAGCGGGGCGCGGGTCTTAGTGGTCCCGGACCGGGTACCTGCCGTGGAGCCGGACGAGCGGATCGGTGGCGGCGCAGCAACCATCCAGCGTCAGTTGCATGATCCGATTGCCGCGTTCGTTACCGGAAGGCTGGGCGTCAGGAGCCTGCATACCCAGGCCACGGGAGTACCGCCTTCGCTGCGTGGCAATATCGTCCACGATGCGCTCTACAGCCTCTACCAGGACAAACCGACGCAAGCAGACATGGCGCTATGGAGCGACAGCGAACTCGAGCGGAAGCTGGAACAATCGATCGGGTTCGCATTCGGGCGGCACGAGCGGCATTGTGACGACGTTCTGTTCGAGCTGTTGCAACTCGAGCGGATGCGCGTCAGGCGCTTATTGAAGGACTTCGTCCGTGTCGACGCGGCGCGTGGTGACTTCGAGATTGCGGGTGTTGAGCAGCAAATCGATTTTTCGGCGGCGGCTGTCAACCTGAGTCTGCGGGTCGACCGTATCGATCGGATGGCCGACGGTTCCCTCGCGATTCTCGACTACAAGACAGGCAGCAAGAAGAATTTCCTGCGCAGTGATGGCCAGCCTGGCGAAATACAGCTGGTTGCTTACGCGAGCGCGCTGGATGAGCCCGTCGCAGCGCTCGCACTCGTCTACATCGACAGCCGCGAGATGACTTTCAGCGGTGCAGGACGCGGATACACCGAAGAAACGGAGTGGCCCGACCTGCTGCACGGCTGGCAACAACTTGTGCAGCGCGCATGCGACGAAATGAGCCTCGGCGACGTACGGCTTAACGCGGTGCAGGGCCCACAGGAGGCGCGCTACCTGAATTTGCTGAGTCGATACACGGAGATTCGTCGAAATGCCTGAAGAGCGACGACTCCAGGACGATGCAGACGCGCGCGACGACGCGCTGGATGTCGAACGTTCGTTTATCGTGCAGGCGCCAGCCGGATCCGGAAAGACCGAGCTGCTAATCCAGCGTTACCTGAAATTGCTGGCTATTGTCGAGAACCCGGAAGAAGTACTCGCGATTACGTTTACACGCAAAGCTGCTGCAGAAATGCAGTACCGGGTGCTCGCCGCGTTACGTCTCGCTGAAGACGGCCAGGCGCCAGCGGAAAGCCATCGCCGCCATACCGCGGCCATAGCTCGAGAGGCCTTGCGGCGGGACAGGGAGCAGCACTGGAAGCTGGTTGCGAATCCACGGCGCATGCGCATACAGACGCTCGACTCCCTGAACGCATCCATCGCCAGGGCCCGTCCCTTGAGCGAACCAAACAGTGCCAGCGGCGTTCGCATCGTCGTTGATACGGAACTCAGGTCGCTGCATCGCAAAGCCGCCATCGCCACGCTCGACTGGCTGACCGAGAGCGGCGAAATACAGGTGGCAACGAAGGAAGTTCTGGAGCATGTCGACAACAATACAGGCCTGTACGTCGCGTACTTGTCGCAGATGCTCGCAACACGAGACCAGTGGTTGCCATTTGTCGGCGCCGGGCTGCTGAGTGACGAGGAATCTGACGTGCTCCGTAGCCGCTTCGAGCAAAATCTGCAACGGACGGTCGAGGATCACCTGCAAAAAACGCGCGCGGCCGTAGAGCCCGACATTGCGCGAACGCTCGTCGAATTACAGCACTACGCGGCGTGCCAATTGTTCAATAACGGTGCCAAAGATCATCCGGTCTGCGCCCTGCGTGGGCGAGGAGAACTACCTGACAGCAGGGCTGGGTCAGCCTCCCTTTGGACCTCTGTGGCCGAGTTGCTGCTGACGAAATCGGGAACGCTGCGCAGGAAAGTCGACAAGCGACAGGGGTTTCCACCCAACGACAGCGGCGAGAAACAGGCGTTTCACGAGCTTCTCGAAGCACTCGTCGACAACACGGAGTTGATTGATCTCCTGGACGGCGTGCGAGCGCTGCCGCCCGTGCGCTACCCGGATGAGCAATGGAGCGTTCTGCTCGCCTTGTTCCGCTTGCTTCCCGTCGCCGTGACGGAACTGCAGCGGCTGTTCACGGCGAATGGTGTTGCCGATCACATCGACATTGCCATGAGCGCCGGCGCGGCCCTTGGCACGGCCGAGGAACCGGGTGATATCGCCTTGCTGCTGGACTACCAGGTGAAACACATCCTGATCGATGAAATGCAGGACACTTCAAGTGCGCAGTACCGGATGCTCGAGGCGCTGACCGGAGGCTGGCAAGCAGACGACGGGCGTACGCTCTTCTGTGTCGGGGATCCTATGCAATCGATTTATCGTTTCCGCAATGCCGAGGTCGGCCAGTTCCTGCTCGCAAAGCGTTTCGGCATCGGGGACAAGCGCCTGGAACCTTTGGTATTGCGGCGCAATTTCCGCTCGGGCCAGTTTCTCGTGGACTGGTTCAACACGGTGTTCCCGACTATTTTCGCCGACAATGACGATCCTGCGAGCGGTGCGGTGTCGTATTCGGAGGCAATCAGTATCGAGGCCCTGCATGGCGTCGGAGACTGCACCGTCCATCCCTTGTTCGGCAGCGGCAACACACAGGAGGCCGCGGCGGGCTGCCGTGTCATCACCGAAACCCTGCGGGATTACCCCGACGATGAGATGGCGGTGCTCGTCCGCAGCCGCACGCAGTTGCCCGCGCTTTTAGCCGAATTGCGCAGGTCCGGGATCGACTATCGCGCTGTCGAGATCGACCGCCTTACGGATCTTCCGGAGGTTATCGAGGTCCTTGCCCTGACTCGCGCCGCAGCGCACCAGGGTGACAGGCTCGCATGGCTTGCGTTGTTGCGTGCTCCGTGGATCGGGCTCGACTGGACAGACCTGCATGCGCTCGTCAGGAACGACACTGCGAGCACGATCTGGGAATTGCTGCAGGTTCCGGAAAGGATTGACGGCCTGTCCGGACCCGGAAAACAAGCGCTCGCTGCGGCCGTTCCGATTCTGGAGAAACTCGTTGGCCAGCGACGCTCGCAGGGGCTCCGGTCCCTGGTCGAGGAGTGCTGGTTGTCGCTGGGCGGCCCGGCAATACTCGGCGATGAATACGCCGTCGAAAACGTTTACCGCTACCTCGACGTTCTGGGCAGGCATGAACGGGGCGGCACGCTGGACGACGTCGCAGCGCTGGAATCGATGCTGGACCTCGAGAGAGTATCCAGCGACGTGAATGCACGACTGCAGATCATGACGATGCACCGCGCCAAGGGCCTCGAGTTCGAGCACGTCTTGCTGTATGCCCTGGGCCGGATACCGGGACATCGAGAGCCGCGCGTGCTCAGCTGGTACGACGTGCCCGGAGAACACGGCGAAGAGCGGAAGATCATCAGCCCGGTGGGGCCGCGAGGTGAGGTCGACCGCGATCCCGTGCATCGCTATATCGAACTCGCAGAGACCCGCAAGGACCTGCACGAGCAGGCGCGATTGCTGTATGTGGCGTGCACAAGGGCGCGAAAGACGCTGCACATCATGGGGCACACCGCCGTTGCAACCGACGGCAGTTCGATGCGTCCGCCGGCAAGCAGAAGCCTGCTACGGCTCTTGTGGCCTGCAGTAGCCGGGCATTATGAGGCCGCATTCGAGACTTTTGAGCGTGCTGCGGATGACGCTGACGGCGACGACTGGATGCAGCCGGTACTCAGACGATTCGAAGCGCCCTGGCAAATACCCGAGGTCGGCGGACTGGGCAGCAGGGATGCCGACGTCGCCACCGAGGTTGATGAAGTCGAATTCTACTGGGTTGGAACGGAGGCGCGGATTGCAGGCACTATCGTGCATCGCTGGCTGCACATGCTGGCCGAGGGCCGGGGCAGGGATGTTTACGAAGAGCCGTCGAGGCATCGACCCGTTACCGGCCGCTGGCTCGAAGAGACCGGCGTATCGGGCGATATGCTCGATGAGATCGTAGTGCGTGTCGGGAACGCGCTTCGCGGAGTTCTCGACGACGAGCGAGGCCGCTGGCTGCTCGACGGCGCCGGGCACGCCGAATTCGCGCTCAGCGGCTTCTACGAAGGTCAGCTTCATTCGGTAATCCTGGACCGCGTCCGTATCGACGATGACGGCACGCACTGGATCGTCGACTACAAGACCAGCACCCATGAAGGCGGCAACCTCGAGGGTTTCCTGAACGCCGAAGCGGATCGTTACAGGCCGCAACTCGACAAGTATGCTGCGCTGTACGACGCGTTTGCCGGCACGAACTCCCGCCGCGCACTCTACTTTCCGTTACTGCAGACTTTTCTCGAAGTCTAGAGGCTGCCTTCTATGCGCAGTTCCTGTTGACCACGGTCATTGGCGGGCGGCAGGTACTGCATCTGGGTCTTGAGTCGATCCGGTGCTTCCGGCTTCGCGATGACCTGCGCCAGGAACTGGTAACTGCGATCGGCGTTTAGTTGCAGGCTGCCGGCGATGTCGACGACGCCGTCCGTATCCTCGACGCTCGCGCCTATGCCGCCTTCCTGCGAGAAGAACTCGATGCGATACCCGCCAATCGGTTCGCGGGAGATGCGGGGTACGAGCAGGTCGCGTACTTCAAGGAACCCGTCGGCAGCGACGGGCAGGTTGTCCCGCAATCGAATGCGCTCGAATTGCAGGCTTGCGTTACCGCGCAGGCCACGAATCCGCAGCGCATCCGATAGAGGCTGAAGTGGCAGCGAGGCCGTCAGGTCAGACAGCATCAACGTGCCGCCGATTCCAATACCCAAATCCGATTCAATGAAGCCCGACGAGGGCGCCGCCTCAACTCGATACACGATCTTGCCGGTGAACAGCCCCAGCGGCTTGAAGCGCCACCGGATATCCTGCAGATAAGCGCCTTGCGCCGATGCCGCCTCGGCCTGGCCTGCCCATACGGTACCCTGCAGGCCGCTCAACGCGAGACCCGCAGGCGCCGCCCAGTGATACGCGACACGCGCCGGGAACATCAACAGCAAGCCTGTAAGGACTGTGATGCTCGCCACGAGCAGCAGGCCACGTTTCGACTGGATCAAGGAGCGCGCTCCAGTGTCAGTGTCGCATTGATGCGTCCGGGCCCCGCACGGCTGCCTGCCGACAGGCTGCCCGCCTGGACGTGCATCCCGTACTGGTCCGCCAGATCGCCCAGCCATAACACGAGATCGTCAAAGGCTACGTTTTCGAACTCGATACGAATGCCGTTACTGGTCGTTGGCTGGCTGCGCCGGCGAAATTGCTCCAGGCCACGGCTGCGAAGCGTCTGGTCGACTACGATGATCGGAGATTGCTGGCCGGCCGCCGGGCTCGGCGTATTCGCCGACGCGTCTTGCACGGATCCCCTCAATGGCCGAAGCTCCGCAAGCGATCGTTGCCAGTCACTGACACTGGCCGTGACCTGGGCGTGGTTCTTGTCGAGGGGTGCCCACACGAAGCCATAGATCAATGAAAGTGCAACGATGATGGCGCCAGCACTGACGAACAGCTTCTCTCGCGCCTCCAGATTCTCGAACCAGTCCCTCATGAGCCGGCCTCGCGAATCTGCAGACGGCTTGAAATCTCGTCGGCCACCTGGTCCGTAGACTGTATCGATGCCTGGAATTGCCCGGATGCGCTGACCGCCTTCTGGATGTTATCGAGGGTCGCGACGTCGGGGGAGGTGATGCGAACGTCGACGACCCCGGCGCGATAACTGATTGTCTCGATTCGCGCGCTGCTGTTCTGCGCCATGGCCTCACTGAGCTGGCGCAATGACGGCAGGAAGACCTGCGGGCCCGACGCCGCACCAAGGCCCTGGCGTATCGATCTGACCGCATTGACGGGGTCGACGAGTTCCCGGGAGTCCCCCGGGCGAATCTGGCGATACTCAGTGGTGAACTGCTCACGAAGACTGGCTTCTTCCTTCGTCAATCGATAGTAATCGACACCTTTGGCGGCAAACCCGGCGACAAACAGGCCGAGCAGCAACACCGCCGCAATACGCCAGGGTTGGAATTGCGCGCGGTAGTCGGTTTTCTCGCCATATCGGCCCTGAAGCAGGTTGATGCCACTACCGCTCGCCACGGTAACGGCCAGGCGCGGCAACGTGCCATCCGGCAGCAGGTTTATGTCGACGCTATGCAGTTCGTGTCGCAATGTGATCCACTCGTGCGACAGTCGTTCCTCGTCGGCCGCTTCGCAATAGACCAGCAAATGTCCCGCCGACTCGTCCTCGGCGTCCTCTTCATGCCTGGCGCTGAGCAGACCGGCCGCGACCAGGGCATCGCTGGGTGTGGCCCCTTGCAATGCGAATTCGGTGTCCGCGCCATCATTGAAAAAGACCAGGTCACCATTGACGAGCACGCTGGCTGTACCAGGAATCCGCGCCAGGCCCTGATTCTCGGGAACGATTCGTGACGCCGTTATGCCAGCTTCGGCCAGTAACTCGATCCAGGCCTCCAGTTTGTCGCGTGCAACGATCGCGACAGGCAATAGCCCGCTGTCCCTGCGCGTACCGGACGCGAAGTGCAGAATATCGATGTCGTCGGCCACAAGTTCTTCGAGCGCGAAGGGCAGCGCAGCACGCAGTCGCGCGCCGCCGCGTATCGGTATGTCGACCGTCGTGGTCAGAATGTCAGTGGCCGGTACCAGAACGATAACAGCACGCCCGACCGCGGCAGCCGCAGCATCAGCGAGTGTGCCGCTTCCGGCGTGGCTGCGTTGCGTGCCGGCATCGTCAGCGGCAATCCAGCTCACGGTTGCCTCGGGTGCGGACCCCAGACGGATTACAAGATACTCGGCCATGTCAGATCGTACCCAGGCTGCGAAGGATGGGCGCCACCTCGACGCCCCCCCGGTGCAGCACTGTGAATAGAGTAATCCGAACCGTATCAATCTGTACGACGGCCTTCAATTGAAAAAAGTTCGAGGTCTCGGCTATCCACTGCTGCAACTCGGGGGCGACCAGGGGCGCGAATACGTTACTGAAGTCGACGAATCCGCCTTCTTCGCGCTGCTGAACCAGTCCTTCGGCATCACCGAGACTGATATTCGGCCCCAGCGAACGCAGTACGGCGGTCGTTGCCGTATTGACATTGATTGCCGTGCGTCCCGGCAATGCCGTGACATGCGGCAACAAGATCTCGAAACTCTGGCGATCCATGCCGTCGAGGGCAGCCAGTTCGGTGACATTGGTGACTGGCTGGTTTGCTGTCCTGTAGGCGGGCGTAAAGCCCGTATACAGATCATCCTCGGCGCCATCAGGAATACTCGCCGTCTGATCGGCATCCAGCCAGTCTGCCGTAACTCCTGCGAGCCTCACATCCAGGTCCAACGCCTCGAGCAGTCGCTCGTACTGCTCGAACGACGGCTTGTCGATTTCGCCGTCTCCGTCGATAAGATTGTTGATATTGAAGCGTCCCTGAAGGTCTTCGATCTTGCCGTAAATCGTGCCCTGGACGGCCTCGGCATCGATGGGCAGTGCCGGTATCTCCGTAGCCCAGATTTCGCCAAGGTGATCATTTTCACTGTTCGCCAAATCGTCCTTGAGTATTTTCCTTACCCAGCCCTCGGAGCCCACGGCCACCTGGATCGCCTGGTCGCGGTAGAGCATGGCCATCGTGCGCCGCACATCCAGGGCGTTATCCCAGGATAGCCCTGCCGCCAACGAGCCCGACAATGCCGTAATCAGCATCGCGGTAATGAGCGCCACGCCACGTTTCCCGCGTAACGTAGTCACGGCGACACCTCGACGACTCTATTGACTTCGCCCTCGTCGGGGAGGACCAGCAGGATCTCCACGGCCCTCGGCAAAGCGCGCAAAGGCGGGTTGCCCTGCGCGACGAGCGGCGGCCATTGATCGGTCCATTCCCCGTCATTTTGCAGGAATCGAAAGGTCAGGCTGTCCACGTCGTCGAGCATGATCGTGCCGATCGGCGTGTTATTGACGGTGCGGTCGAGGACGTTCCAGTGGTAGCGAACAAGCTCGCCATCTTCTACGCGGTAGGCCGTACGTTGCATCGTGCTGCGCGGCGTGCCGGCGCCATTGGGCCAGCCACCGTGCGTGATTTGCAGGGCGAAGTCGGATGCGAAACTCGATTGCAGGGCGGGTACCGGTGCTTCCCCCAGCTCCACCCGCACAGGACGAGGCGCGGTTTGCAGTAATTCGGACGACAGGAACGATATCGTTCTCTGGATCGATTGCAGGCGATCCATGCGCTCCGTCAGCATGTCGGCGTTGGCCAGGGTCTGGGCGAGCGACATGTAGGCGAGTACAGAGAGCACGCCAAAGACGGCGAGGGCGACAAGCACCTCGATCAGCGTGAATCCGCGCGGACGCCTCATTTTTCGGCCCCGCTGGACCTGGAGGCCGTATTCCAGAGCTGGTTGGCGAGACCAACAGGGACGGGCTCACCGATGAACCCCGTGACGGTACGAATGATGTACTCGCTACCGGCGAGCGATACGGAAACGTCAACGCGGACGAATCCCTCGATACCCGTTTCGGAAATGTCAGCAGTCCATTCCCAGGTCGCGTTGCCGAAATCGATTTCGCCACTCGTCGTACTGACTTCGGTTTCGACGTTCGCCAGGCGCAATTCGGCAATCTTGTTCTGCGCGATCCAACTGGCGTAGGTTCGCTCGCGCATCGTGTTTGCCGCATCGATCATCTGGTTCATGCTGGCGGCAATTGCCGTCAGCGACAGCGCAACGATCGACAAGGCCACCATGACTTCGACGAGCGTGAAACCAGCCTGACGCCATCTCATTGCTTATTGTTCCTCTTCGCCAAATTCAATGTCGCCGAAAATATCGCCGCGCAAAACGAGTTCCTGGTCGTCGAAGTCTCGCTTTATGCGCAGTTCGAAAGGCGTGGATTCACCGCTCGAAAAAACGAACAGGTGTGGCGCGTAACCTTCGGTATCACGTGACATCTCTTCTTCATCGGGATCCGAAAACTGCTGCGGATCGATCTCCAGCGAGATACGCTGGTCCTCGATGTAGAGATCGAATTCCATCTCCTCGGGCAGCTGCCGCATACGAAACAGATCGTCCCCGGGCACTTCGGCCCATTGAAACGCGAATGGATCGAATTCGACAAAACGGTAGCCTGTCAGCATGAATTCGACGCCGAATTCGCGGCCCTGCATCATTGCCTCGTCCTGTGCCACTTCGATCAAAGACGCGAGTCGGTTGCGCTCCGTATCGAGTTCGCGGTCATCCCCGACCAGTCCCATCGATAATACGACCGTGCCGACGATCGTGGCGACGATGACCACGACCACGAGAATCTCGATCAGCGTGAAGCCGTTGTTTCTGCTAGGCGAAGCCATGAAGGCTCGGTAACCCCGGGTCGCAGGGCTATTCCGGATCCCAGTTGCCGATATCGGTGTCCAGACCTTCGCCGCCCGGGGTGCCGTCGCGGCCCAGCGTGTATATGTCGATTTCGCCATTGTTGCCCGGATTCAGGTACAGGTATGGATTACCCCAGGGATCCTTCGGCATGCGGTCCAGGTAGCCACCCGGTTTCCAGTTGCGGATATTGGGATCCTGCGGCCTGGTGACGAGGGCATCGATTCCCTGTTCCGTGGTCGGATAGGCGAAATTGTCGAGCCGGTAGAACTTCATGGCATTTTCGATATTGGATATCTCCGCCTTGGCCTTGGTGATCTGCGCATCGTCGACCCGGCCGATGACATTTGGTGCGACAATTGCCGCTAGAATACCGATGATGATGACCACCACCATGATCTCGATCAGCGTAAAACCCTGCTGTTTCAGGTTGTGACGCACTCCAAGTTTCTTACTCACTGGGCTTTGCTCCGCGGCGACCGGACGCGCGAGGCGACGTCGCCGAATTGACTCTTAAAATAGATAAACGTCAGTATATCAAACATGGGGTTAGACAAACGTGCGCGAATTCCTCGCAACCCGCTTCTTTTGCAGCGATGGCTGTTACCTGTGGTCGTTCTTGTCGTGTCGCTGGCCTTGCTCGCCGGTGGCGATTTCGCCCGCGAGGGGCTCCGCTATGAGCGCGCCGCAATCGCCGCCGGCGAGTTCTGGAGGCTCGTCAGCGGGCATTTCGTTCATCTCGGATCGTCCCATGTCGCCCTGAACATGGCCGGGCTGGGCCTTGTCTGGTACCTGGTCGGAAACACACTGAATCGAGTCCAATGGGTGGGGGTGATGGCGTTCGGGATCATGATCATCGACCTCGGGTTCTGGTTCCTGAATCCTGAATTGCAGTGGTACGTTGGTCTCTCCGGCGTGTTGCACACCTTGCTCGTGGCCGGCCTGATCGTGAGCGCTGCTCCCGAGCGCAAGGACGTCATCGTGCTGGCCATTATCGTCGCTGCGAAAATTGGCTGGGAGCAGTCCAGCGGCCCGTTGCCAGGCTCGGTGCAATCGAGCGGCGGAGCCGTGATTGTCGACGCGCACTTGTACGGCGCCGCTGCCGGCGTCCTGGCGGGAATTCTCGCGCGCATTAGAGTCGCGCGTCCCGGCTCTATATAATGCGCCAGCGCATCGACGCCATTAAACGGAGGCTGTCTTGAGTTTAGCAATGGTTTTTCCGGGGCAGGGGTCCCAATCGCAGGGTATGCAGGCGGATCTCGCGGCGCAGTACCCGATCGTCAGGGAAACTTATGCCGAGGCCGGCGAAGTGCTCGGATACGACCTCTGGCAACTGGTCCAGGATGGCCCGGCGGAGAAGCTCGGCGAGACTGTAGTGACGCAACCCGCGATGCTGACCGCCGGCGTGGCAGCTTACCGGGCATGGCAAGCGGCCGGTGGCAGCGAACCTTCGCAAGTTGCGGGCCACAGCCTTGGAGAATACAGTGCGCTCGTCTGTGCAGGCGCCATCAGTTTCGACGATGCCATGCGCGTCGTAAAACGTCGCGCACAGCTGATGCAGGAAGCGGTACCAACGGGCGTGGGCGCCATGGCGGCGATCCTCGGACTGGACAACGATGCCGTACGCGCGGTTTGCGCGGAAGCGTCGGGGCCGCAAGTGGCCGAACCGGTAAACTACAATTCGCCGGGGCAGGTCGTCATCGCGGGACACGCGGCTGCAGTCGACGATGCTATCGAACGGGCCAAAGCCGCGGGCGCACGACGCGCGATGAAGCTGCCTGTCAGTGTACCTTCGCATTCGTCGCTTATGACGGAAGCCGGCAGGGCACTGAGCGAGGCGCTGGCCGAGGCGATGTTCTCTGCGCCTGACATCACGACCGTCGCAGCGACCGACGGCACGACTTATGGGGATGGTGAAGACATTCGGGCGCGCCTGTCTCAGCAGGTCTACACCCACGTTCACTGGATCGCGACCGTCAATGCCCTGATCGCCGGAGGGGCGAGTACGATCATAGAATGCGGGCCGGGTAAAGTGCTGACGGGCCTCGTGCGCCGCATCGACAAGGGCACCTCGGTCGGTTTTATCGACAACTACGACAGCCTGCAGAAAGCATTGCAGAACTGAATCAACAGCAGGGAATTTCCATGAGTAATCTTTTCAGTAACGAGGCCCTGAAGGGCGAGGTCGCCCTGGTTACGGGTGCTTCTCGCGGTATCGGCGCCTCGATCGCGGCAACTCTGGCGGCCGCCGGAGCCACGGTTGTCGGTACTGCAACCAGCCAGCCCGGTGCCGACGGCATTTCGGCTGCACTGGACGGCAAAGGTCGCGGGCTCGTTCTCAATGTCGCGGACGATGCATCGGTCCAGGCCGCGATCAAGGACATCGCGGCCAACGAGGGCAGCCCCACGATCCTCGTCAACAACGCGGGTATAACTCGTGACAACTTGCTCATGCGCATGAAAGAGGAGGAATGGGACGACGTCATCGCAACCAACCTGACGGGCCTTTATCGCGTCAGTAAGGCCTGCCTGCGCGGCATGATGAAGGCGCGCAAGGGTCGCATCATCAACATCGCGTCGGTCATCGCCGTCATGGGTAATGCCGGACAGGCCAACTACGCGGCAACCAAGGCAGGCATGGTCGGTTTTTCCAAGTCGCTGGCGCGTGAAATCGCGAGCCGGGGCATCACGGTCAACGTGGTCGCGCCGGGCTTCATCGACACGGATATGACCCAGGCGCTGGCCGACGAGCAACGCGAAGGCATGCTCTCGCAGGTGCCCCTCGGACGCCTGGGCGAGGGCGAGGATATCGCCAACGCGGTGCTGTTTCTTGCCTCGGGCGGCGGCGCCTACATCACGGGTGAGACGCTGCACGTCAATGGTGGCATGGTGATGGACTAAAATTTATAGATTGCCCAGTGCGATTCACATACAATAGCCACCCACGCCCGGGGAGCTCCTTGAAATATCAAGGACTTAGAATCAGACCAGGCGGGAAGACCGGCCGAAAAGAGCGGCGTTCCTGGCGGGCCGAACTGAATTTTTGAAGTCTTTTCAGGAGTAATAAAGACTATGAGCAGTATTGAAGAACAGGTTAAGAGCATCGTTGCCGAGCAGCTCGGCGTGAAAGAAGACGAAGTTACCAACGATGCGTCTTTTGTCGATGACCTGGGTGCGGACTCGCTGGATACGGTCGAGCTGGTTATGGCGCTGGAAGAGGAATTCGAAACAGAGATTCCCGACGAGGAAGCCGAGAAGATCACCACGGTCCAGCAGGCAATCGATTTCGTAACCGCTCGCCAGAGCGACAGCTAAGAACCTCGGGCGCGGCGCCAGCCGCCGCGCCTCTTTTCTCCAGTTCCGACAGGCAGTCCTGCCATTCGTAAGCGGACAGATTCTTGACTAAGCGGCGCGTCGTCATTACCGGTATGGGTATAGTGTCCCCGGTGGGCAGCCAGATGGATGATGCCTGGCGGAATGTCTGCGAGGGCAACTCGGGCATCGTGCCGATCGAGGACTTCGATACCTCGACATTTCCTACCCGCATCGCCGGACTCGTCAGGGATTTCAATGTTGACGACTACCTGCCCAGGAAAGAGCAGCGCAAGTACGACCCGTTCGTGCATTACGGTGTGGCCGCAACGATCAAGGCCATCAAGGACTCAGGCCTCGAAATCACAGAAGAGAACGGCCACACGATCGGCGTCGCGATGGGCTCCGGAATCGGCGGCATCAAGGGCATCGAGGACAATCACAACAAGATGCTGGCCGGCGGGCCTCGCAAGGTATCACCGTTTTTCATCCCCGGCAGCATCATAAACATGATTTCGGGACAGGTGAGCATCCTCGAACACATCACGGGGCCGAACATCTCGATTGTCACTGCCTGCGCGACTTCGACGCACTGTATTGGCCTCGCTGCCCGCAGCATCGAGCACGGTGACGCCGAGGTTATGCTGGCGGGCGGCGCCGAGTACGCGACAACACCGCTGGCAATGGGCGGATTCTGCTCCGCACGAGCCATGACTACCCGCAACGACGACCCCACACATGCCAGCCGGCCGTTCGATGTCGATCGCGATGGCTTCGTTCTGAGCAACGGCGCCGGCTGTGTCGTTCTCGAGGAACTCGAGCATGCCAGGGCACGCGGCGCAACAATCTACGCCGAACTGATCGGATTCGGCATGAGCGGCGACGCGTATCACATCACGCTGCCGCCAGCCGACGGGGAGGGTGCGCGCAAATGCATGGTAGCGGCCATCCGCGATGCGGGCATAGATGCCGCCGACGTCGACTACCTGAACGCCCACGGCACGTCGACTCCGGCAGGCGACATTGGTGAGACCGTTGGCATCAAGCGAGCATTCGGTGACGCGGCACGCGACCTGGTTGTGAGCTCGACCAAGTCGACGACGGGCCACCTCCTCGGCGCGGCGGGCGTTGCAGAAGCAATGTTCTGTGCGCTGGCCATCAGAGACGGCGTCATCCCGCCGACGTCCAATCTCGATAACCAGGATCCCGAATGCGACCTGGACTACGTGCCGAACGAGGCACGGGACGCGAATGTAAGGATCGCGATGTCGAACTCTTTCGGCTTTGGGGGCACCAACGGAAGCCTGGTTCTGCGCGCTTTTGATTGAACCGCTAAGCGATATCGCAGGTCCCGATGACCTGCGCCTGCTGCATTGCGAGCACACCGCTCGCTATCCCTTCCTGCTGCAAAGCACTGCCAGTGACGGTGAACTGGGCCGCTACGATATCCTGTTTGCTTTTCCGGGCAAATCGCTTCATTTCGACGGTTCAATCGGCGGATCGCGGGAAACGGACAGCGCTTCTTTCCTCGACGCACTGGATGAATGGTGGGGTGATCATCGTGTAGCAGCAGTGGATTCGGCGCTGCCTTTTCATGGCGGCTGGTTCCTGTACCTCGGTTACGAACTGGCCGGCGATATCGAGACGGCGCTCGATCTTCGTGACGATCCGGTGCTTCCCACGGCATTTGCCGTTCGCTGCCCGAGCGCATTGATCTTCGATCACGAGGCCGATCGCTGTTACCTCGTATCCGAGAGCAAGGCGTCTATCGACAAGGCCTTACTTCACAGTGATATTCGGGCCTTGCCGCGAAAGGCCAGGCATGCGCGGGTGAATATCAGGTCTGTCGAGGAACAGGAACCCTCACATTTTATCGACGCGGTGGTGCGCGCCAAAGACTACATCGGTGCCGGAGACATCTACCAGGCCAACCTGTCGCGCGAATGGACGGCACGCATCGACGACGGCATCAGTTCGGGCGAGATTTACGAGTCGCTGTGCAGCGCGAACCCCGGGCCGTTCGCCGGTATCGCCCGCTGGGGCAATACCGAGATCATATCCTCGTCGCCCGAGCGGCTGCTGAGTATCCGCGATGGCATCGCCTCGACGCGGCCGATTGCGGGAACACGGCCAAGGTCCGACGACGACAGCATGGACAATTCCTTGTCCACGGAGCTGTTTTCCCACCCCAAAGAACGCGCCGAACATGTCATGCTTATCGATCTTGAACGCAACGACCTGGGAAGGATCTGCGAGGCCGGATCCGTGGAGGTAAACGAGATGATGGTGCTGGAAAGCTACGCGCACGTGCACCACATCGTCTCGAACGTCAGGGGGCAACTGCGGCACGACGTGACACCGGGCCAGGCAATCGCAGCGGTGTTCCCGGGCGGCACGATTACGGGCTGCCCCAAGATTCGCTGCATGGAGATCATCGACGAACTGGAAGAGGGCCCGCGGGGCGCCTACACGGGATCCTTCGGTTACCTCAACAGGGACGGCAGCATGGATCTCAACATACTCATCCGCACGATGGTCCGGCAGGGCGATGCGCTGACGTTTCGTGCGGGCTCCGGCATCGTGGCCGACTCCGACCCCGACGCCGAACTGCAGGAAACCCGCGCCAAGGCCGAGGGCTTGTTAAGGGCGCTGCAGGCATGAGCCAGTGGTTCCAAAACGGCAAACGCGTTGAGTCACTGGCGATCGATGACAGGGCCGTGCAATACGGCGACGGCTTGTTCGAAACGATAGCGGTCCGCAACGGCGAAGCGCGGCTTGTTGATCTGCACATGGATCGACTGACAAAAGGTTGCGCACGACTGCAGATCGGTATGCCCGACGTTGCAGCGCTGCTGGACGACCTGGCATTCGCGATACAGCAGAGTCACGAGATGTCCGGCTACTGTGCGGCCAAGATCATCGTGTCCAGCGGCGTAAGCCAGCGCGGCTACGGCAGATCGCGACCGCCGACGCCTACCGTGCTTATCGGCGCTTTTCCAGCGCGGCCGGTATCGGCCAGTGCATACCGGAACGGCGTCGACACCATGCGTTGCGAAACCCGTCTTGCGACAGGCTCGCCGACAGCGGGGCTCAAGACACTGAATCGCATCGAGCAGGTCCTTGGGCGCTCGGAATGCATCTCGTCGGGTGCATTCGAAGGGCTAATGCTCGATGCTGACGATCGCCTGATCTGCGGTACCATGAGCAACGTGTTTATGGTCTCCGAACAGAAAATTGTCACGCCCACTCTGCGGCGCTGTGGCGTCGAGGGTGTGATGCGCCGTTTCGCAATTGACTGTCTCCGCGACGACGGCGCCGAGGTGCATGAGCGCGATGTCACATTCGACGAATTCATGGCGGCCGATGAGATATTCCTGACAAACAGCCAGTTCGGCGCACTGCCGGTAAGCAGGATTGGGGATCATGCCCGGGAGACCCGCGATATGACCAGGCATGTAATGGGCGTACTGGCGCGAAATGGCATTGCGGAGTGCGCGGCATGAAGCGCCTGGGCATCGTCTCGACATTGGCTGTGCTGGCTGCCGTTGCGGCCGTCGGTGCCGGCGCGTGGCAGATGCAGCGATTCATGGATACGCCTGTCTCGGTTCCGGAACAGGGCATTGCGTTCGAGATTCCGGCCGGCAGCTCATTCTCTTCGGTAGCGCGGCGACTCGTTGAAATCGGGCTTATCGACTCCGATCGCTGGTTCCGCTTGTATGCGCGCTTGAGCGGCGAGGCGGGCACGATCCAGGCGGGCGAATACCTGCTGGCCTCGGGCGCAACCCCGCGCTCAATACTCGAGCAGTTTACGAGTGGCGAGGTGCGGCTGTATTCATTCACGATCGTCGAAGGCTGGAATCATCGCGACATGCTCGCGGCCCTTCAGGCCAATGAGGCCGTCAAGCCTACGATGACAGACGAGGACTGGCCCGCATTGCTGACCGAGCTGGGAGCCACGGTGCTGCACCCCGAGGGGTTGTTTCTTCCCGAGACCTACCGTTTCGCGCGCGCGACGACGGATCGGGAAGTCCTCAGTCAGGCGTACGAATTAATGCAGCAGGTACTCGAGGAAGAGTGGCAGGCGCGCGACGACACGACCCCCGTAAAGACCGCGTACGAGGCACTGATTCTTGCGTCGATCGTGGAAAAAGAGACGGCTCGCGCCGACGAAAGACCGAGGATCGCCGGCGTGTTCGCGCGACGGCTGGACAAGCGCATGCGCTTGCAGACCGATCCCACGGTCATCTACGGCATAGGACCGGCCTTCGACGGCAACCTGACGCGTACTCATCTGCGCACCGATACGCCGTACAACACCTACACTCGACACGGCCTGCCGCCGACACCGATTGCCATGCCGGGCAGGGCGGCCATCCGTTCGGCGCTTAATCCGGCACCAGGCAACGAGCTCTACTTTGTCGCGACCGGCCTTGGCGATGGCAGCCATCGATTCTCTGCGACAAAAGCCGAGCATGACGCAGCCGTGGCCGAGTACCTGCGCCGACTCCGCCAGCAACGACGACAAGGCAGCTAAATGGAACGCGGCAAGTTCATCACGGTCGAGGGCATTGAAGGGGTTGGCAAGTCCACCAACATCGACGTGCTGGTCAGGCGCATCGAGGCGGCCGGGCACAGGGTCCTGACTACCCGTGAGCCCGGTGGCACGCCCCTGGCTGAGGACATTCGAAATATCGTCCAGCATCGCGGCGACGAGCCGATTCCCGAAATAGCGGAGCTGCTGCTGATCTTCGCGGCACGCTCGCTGAACGTGAATAACGTCATCCTGCCGGCCCTCGAGGCCGGTACCTGGGTGATCAGTGACCGCTTTACCGACTCGAGCAGGGCGTACCAGGGAGGAGGCCGCGGCATCCCCATGGAGACTGTCGATCGCATCGCAGACTGGGTCCACGGGGATATCTGGCCGGACCTGACCATCCTGCTGGATGCTCCCGTGGAAGTCGGCATGGAACGGGCCGGTAATCGCAGCGCGCCTGATCGTTTCGAACAGGAGCGGCATGATTTCTTCCAGCGAGTACGCGAGTGTTACCTGCAAATCGCCAGCAATGAGCCGAGCCGATTCGTCATTATCGATACGACGCAGTCGCTCGCCGAGGTCAGCGCCGAAGTGGAAGCGCTCGCCGATCTGCTAACAGGTTATGATTCACCTTAAAAAACTTTTGTAAGTTTCTGTTATATGCAATTATTTTGGCTCAATAATTTTTCGAAATCCTGGCTTGAACGCGCCCGCCAGGGACGGCTGCCGCATGCCGTGTTGTTACTTGGGCCAGCCGGCCTTGGCAAACGATCGGCGGCCGCCTGGATGTCCGGGCAAAAACTCGGTCTGGAGCCACACGGCGCGTTGCCGGTCTATCCGCTGGAGACACCCGAACATGCGGATCTGCAGTGGCTATCACCGCCCGAAGACAAGCAGGCGATTGGCATCGAGCAAATCCGCGAGCTGGTCTCAAACCTGAGTCTCACGAGTTACGAGGGCGGCGGCAAGGTCGCAATCATTGATCCGGCCAACGCAATGACCGTGAACGCGGCCAACAGCCTGCTCAAGACCCTCGAGGAACCGCCCGGCGACGCCTTGCTTATCCTCGTAGCCGACCGGGTTGGCCGCCTTCCCGCGACCATTTTCAGCCGCTGCCAACGGCTGGATTTTGCGCCTCCGGCTACGGCCGAGGCCCTGGCATGGCTCGATCAGCTGCACCCGGGCGCCTCGTGGGGTGACGCGCTGCAGGTCGCCGGTGGTGCGCCTTTGGCCGCAATCGCCGCGCTGGACGAGCTGGCAACCACTGCAGCCATGGCCAAAGACCTCAACGAACTCGGACGTGGCGGGGGCTCCGCCATCGAGGTGGCGGCGCGCTGGGCCAAACTGGACCCATCTTTCGTACTCAACTGGATGGCGCGGCTGGTCAGGCAGATGGCGGTAGCCGCTGTGACGGAAGCGGGCCAGGGACTCGCAATCGATCATTCTGTGCTGCGACGCATGGACAGGCGAAATTTGTTCTGTTATCTAGACATAATCAATCGACTGCGCGGCCAGGCCGGCGGATCCTATAACGTACAGCTGACGCTGGAAGGGCTGTTGATTGACTGGGCAGACGGGCTCGAACACTGTGGCCCGAGCGCAGCAACAGATGGCATGGAACTGATGATATGAGCAAACCGGGACTGCTGACACTGACGATCAAGGACAAGAGTGCGCTGTACCTTGCGTACATGCCGTACGTCATCAATGGCGGACTGTTTATCCCGACCAGCAGCTCCTACCGCCTGGGCGACGAAGTCTTCATGCTCCTGAACCTCATGGGCGAGGAAGAGAAGATTCCTGTCGCCGGCACCGTTATCTGGATGACCCCGAAGGGCGCACAGGGCAAGCGCACGGCCGGCATCGGCGTGCAATTCAGCGACCAGGACCAGGGCAACACGCAGAAAAAGATCGAGAACTACCTGGCCGGTGCGCTGGGTGGCGACAAGCCGACCCATACCATGTAATTACGCCATGTAATTACGCCATGTAATCGCGGCTCACTGCCGCACCCGGAACTGATGAATAAGCAGGCTGCGCCGGCTCAGGGCTGATCGCGGTTGATGCCGCCCCGCAGCACGTAGGCCTGGTAGCCACGCTCGCTGAGAATGTATGCGCCCGCCGAGCTGCGGCGCCCGGTGTCGCAGCAGAGGACGTATTTCTTGTCTTGCTCCAGCGTCGATATCTTGAGGCGGATGAAGTACAGCGGGATATTGATGGCCCCGTCCAGGTGCTGATTCTCGAATTCGCTCGGCAACCTGACATCCAGCCACTGCCCGCCGTTCTGGATGATCTGCTCGGCGTCCGCCCGGCTCACCCAGTCGAGCATGGGCTCGTTGAGGAGCTTCTTGAAGTCTTCCTTGCCCAGGCGCATGACGGCGCCATCGGTCTTCATCGTCACGGTGGCGTTGCGCTTGGCCTCGGAAATCAGGGCTTCCTCGCCGAAGGTATCACCGACGTTGAGTTCGGCCAGCTTGATGCCTTCCTTGCTGAGCGGCGTTTCGCGCGTCACGACAGCCGAACCGCGTATCAACACGTAAAAATAGTCGCCCTCGGCACCCTGCTTGAGGATGACATCGCCAGACTTGTAGTTGATCTGCTGCATGCGCATGAAGATCGCCTGGATGTTGGCCGGCGGAATCTTGTGGAATGCCTTGGTCTGCAGCAGCATCGTCATCCAGTCTTCGCTGCCCTGGTCGGACGCGCCCTGTAGATCGGAGACCTCGTAGGTACCGGTCTGGTCCCAGGTCAGCATGACATCGAGCAGGTCACTGTCAACGGAGATGAACTGGACACGGTCCCGTGCACGCGCCGTCACGCGACGCGGATAAACAGGGGCGACCGGATTGCGGGCGAATTCGCTGCCGCCCTCAATCTTGCCAACAACCTTGGCCTGGTCGACGAGTTCCAGGGTGCCCGAAATCACGTAAATGGTGCGTTTCTCGGTATCGCCTTCCTTGAACAATATCTGCCCGGGAGACGCCTCACGGATCTGTACCTTGCGTGCCAGCGCCGCAAGGTTATCGCGCTTCAGTCCGTCCAGCGGTGAGAAACCACGGAGCAGCTCTGTGCTTATCTGCTCAGCTGCCATTGCTTGTCCTGTTGATACTCGATTCTCGCTCTGCGTTGGGTATTCTGAGTTCTGCGCCGTATTCTACCTTCAATTCAACGACTTCCGGTACCGATTACGTCAAGCAGCGTGAAGCAACGCACAGTTTCCCGGCCACTGAAGTACCGCGTGTGACCGGCGTCACAGCTCGGACCAGCCACTGTGTGGCGAAAATCGCTCGCCATGCGTCCCCGCAAGGCGCCCGAGTACCGCCAGTACCTCCTGGATACCGCGTTCCCGCGCGTAATTCAGCGGCCCGCCGCGGAACGGCGCAAAGCCCGTGCCGAAAATGACGCCGGCGTCGAGCAGGTCTGCTTCTGCAACCACGCCTTCGTGCAGGCAGGCAACGGCCTCGTTGACCATTGGCAGTATCAGGCGATCCTGAATCTCGGCCGGTACCGTGCCTTCGCCTGACGCCGGTTTGACGGCCTTGCCATCCTCCCAGCGATAGAACCCCTGGCCGGACTTGCGCCCAAGAAGACCTTTCTCGACCATCGCTCCGAGACGCTCGGGAATCGGCCTGTTCATTGCTTCGCCGAGGACCCTGGAAACATGCAGGGCGACGTCGAGCCCGACGCTGTCCACGAGTTCCACGGGCCCCATGGGCATGCCGAACGCCTCCGCCGCCTTGTCGATCTCGGGAAGTGGCACACCTTCCTCCGCGAGGTGCATGGCCTCGGCCATGTAGGGCGCGAGGATGCGATTGACGACGAAACCCGGGGAGCTGGCACATTCGAGCGGCAGCTTGCCGATACCCTTCGTGAACGCGAAACCGATGTCGAGCGCTTCCTGCTCGGTGTCTTCGCAGCGAATGACTTCGACGAGCGGCAACATGGCAACGGGATTAAAGAAATGCAGGCCGATAAAGCGCCGCGGCTCGCTGAGCACCGTGCGCAGATCCTCGAGGCGAATACTGGAAGTGTTGCTCGAGAGCAGCGCACCGGGTTTCATCTTGGCCTCGAGTGCCTTGTAGAGCTCCTGCTTGGCCTCGAGATTCTCGTAGATCGCTTCGATGATCAGGTCGGCCTCTGCCGCCCCGTCGCCGGCGACGTCAGCCCGCAGCCTGTCCGTGGTCTGCCGGCGCTTCTGATCGTCGCGCACGCGCTTCGCGAACAACTTCTCCGCGCGCTCTATTGCAGGGTCTATGTACTTTTGCTGGCGGTCCTGCAACGTCACAGTATGGCCACGCAGCGCGCACCAGGCCGCGATGTCGCCACCCATGACGCCGGCGCCAACGACGTGTACGTGTTCGATCTTGCTATCGACCCGGTTACCCTGGCCCTTGAGCTTGCTCTGCAGGAAGAACACACGAATCAAATTCTGCGCCGTGCTCGAGGACATGAGATCGGCAAAGCTGCGCGCCTCTGCTTCGTAGCCGGTTTTCGGCGATGCGCCGTCAGACGCCCAGATGTCGATCATCGCGTACGGAGCCGGATAGTGCTCCTTGCGCGCCTTGCTGCGCACCTGGTTCAGCAGCATGTTCTTGACGAACGGCCGCGCGATACCGAGGTTCAGAAACCTGTCGACAAGCGGCATGCGCTGCTTCGGCGGTGCGGCATCGATGAGTTGCTTCGCAGCCTGACGCCACTCGTCCTCGTTGCAGATTCGATCGACAAGCCCGATGCGCTTTGCCTTTGCCGGATTGACCGGGTTGCCGGTCAACATCAGCGGCATGCCGGCACGCACGCCACAGATCTGTACGGCCCTTACGGTGCCTCCGAATCCAGGATGCAAGCCGAGCTTGACCTCGGGCAGGCCCAGTGTCTTCTTGTCGGTCTCGATCGCGAGCCGGTAGTCGCAGGCCATGGCGATCTCGAGACCGCCGCCCATGCAAACGCCGTTGATAGCAACCGCCGTCGGACAGGGCAGGGCTTCGATTCGGTCAAAAAGCTGCTGTCCCTGGCGCACGAGATCGTAAGCGAGTTCTTTCGATTCGATCTTCGTGAACTCGTTGATATCGGCGCCCATGACGAAGCTGCCGCTCTTGCCCGAATACAATACGAGCCCGGTGGGTGTCTGTGCCTCGAGTGATTCGAGGACAGTACTCAGCTCGAGCATTACGTCCGAAGACAATACGTTGGCCTTGGCGTCGGCTTTATCGAGGCACAGCCAGACAATGCCGTCGGCGTCGGTTTCGGTTTTCCAGTGTTGGGTCATTTTTGCTTACTCTCGTCAGGCAAGTTCGAAATCACAAACCAGGGGCAGGTGGTCGGATAGCTTCACATCGGGCACGTCGAATCCGGTCACCTGGATGCCGTCCTGGTAAAGAATAAAATCCAGCTCCTTGCGCGGCGCCCGGCTCGGGTAGGTGGGCAGGCTTTCGATATTCGCGGACGTCAGGCCGGCCGCCTTCATGAACAGGTAGATCTCGTTTTCGCCCCAGAAGGTGTTGAAGTCACCGGCAACGACAACGGGCTTGCTGGTTTCCTGGATGAGGTCATAGAGCCGCCTGAGCTGCAGGTGGCGGTGGCGGTACTTGAGCGACAGGTGCACCAGGAAGACCGCGTAGTCGTCCATTTCGAGTTCGATGATAAGGCGCTTGATACCGGTATCAAAATAGTGAAACTTTTCACCATGAACGCGTGGGGCAGCCATGAATGCATTGCCCTGCTTGCGCACGATCGGCAGGATCTGGTTCAGGGATTTTTCCCCGTACTTGGTTTCGTAGGACGTATTCATGCCGAGATCCGCGGCGATCTTCTCCGCCTGGTTGACCTTGCGACTGCGTATCGAGCCTGTATCAACCTCGATCAGACCAACAACGTCGGGGTCGAGAGACTTGATGAATCGAGTGATCTCGGGAAGGACGCTTTGGTTGCCGAGCACGTAGCCGGCGCCGGGAATCGGCATGTGCATGCTCGCACCGCCGCCAACCGCGTACCGGATGTTGTATAAAAGTAGCCGCATGCGGCGCTACGATACCGAAACCCCCGGGGCAGGGGAACCGTTATTGACATACGATGACGTGGTTCGGGCGAGCGCCCGTCGAATTGGCTAAAATAGGGCGCGCAACGGAGCAGAAACGGAGCAAACGGTGTCTGAAAGAAACCCAATCCGCGTATTCGCGACCCACAGTTTCGACGAAAGCGACGATTATCTCAGGGTGTTCGAATTTCTCGAGAGCGTCGACCGTTTCTATTACCTCAATGTCAGCAAACCCGAGAACATTCCGACCACGGGCGGTCTGCAGGCCATCAAAGACGAGCTAATCGCCCAGATCAAGCAGGCGGAGGCCGTATTTGTGCTTCCGGCCCTGTACGAACAGAAAAAGGACCTCGTCAAATTCATGATGGACGTAGCTGACGCCAACAAAATCAAGATGATCTCGATCAAGCCCTTCGGTGGCATGGCCGAGACTCCTGCCGAGATCCTCGGACGTTGCGCCGAACAGATCGAATGGAACGACCGGGAGATGGTCGACGCCCTCAAACGACAGGCGCGCGGCGAGGACACATCGCGGTGGGAGGTGATCGACTTCCCGGGTTTCGATGAGGACGGACCAATTGACGAATAGTTTGAAAACAATTACTTATTTATCATTATTAAAGTGATTTGGTAGATGCGGCCCGTCGTAATCGCACATCGCGGCGCATGCGGGCACGCCCCCGAACACACTTTTGCGGCCAAGGCCCTCGCTTACACCATGCGAGCCGACTACCTGGAACAGGACGTCGTGGCGACCGCCGACGACGCCCTCGTCGTACTGCACGACATCCACCTGGACCGCGTCACCAATGTGGCGCAGCTTTTTCCGGACAGGAACAGGAGCGACGGTCGTTACTATGCCAGGGATTTCACGCTGGCCGAGATCAAGCAGCTGATTGTCCACGAGCGCACTGATGCGCAAGGCCAGCCCGTTTACCGCGGACGATTCAATTCAACGGACGAGGTCTACCGGGTGCAGACGCTGGCCGAGGAACTCGAGTTCATAGCGCAACTGATGGAAACCCATGGCCGGCCTGTCGGGATCTACCCCGAGATCAAGCGTCCGGCCTGGCACCGCGAGC
>CAMYOJ010000025.1 GCA_947259985.1 uncultured Woeseiaceae bacterium | reverse complement strand
CAGTCAGCCAGCGCGTCAGCAGCAGCACGAGCCATGCGATCAGCACCGCCCATGGATATACGCCGGGGTCATAACCAAGCCGCCACGGGCCCCAAACGATCACCGCCAGCAATGGTATGTGGAACAGCGACACCGCGCGCAGCCACAGCGGGCTCTGCTTGTCGAACATGTAGTCAGCGATGCCGGTCACCTGCGGCAGGTGCATCAGGCGGCCGAAGAAGCTCACGCTCCATAACATCTCCCCAACAAGCACCATGCATGCCGTAAGGCTGACGATGAACGGACTTTCCAGCCACAGGCCCGCCACCAGCATGAAGAGCGCGATGTCCGAGAACCAGAGAAAATTGGCCGGGCCGTGATGTCGCCAGTAGATCAGGACGATGATGAGCACCATCGCGGTCCACGCGAGTTTGAGCCATAACGGCACGAGGGTGCTTACCAGCAGTTCGTTGCCCATTGGGTTCCCGCCTGTGCTGAAGGCCCGAGCTTACATGGATCCGGTCAGGTTGAGGAAGAACCCGTGGTGGTCAAAGTCCAGATCGGTAAGGTCTGAGGAGAAATCCGTAAAGTTGTAGCCCAGGCCGACTTTCAGGTGGTCGCCGACATAGCGCGATACCGTGGCCAGTGCGCCGCTGCGCGTTTCATTCAGGTCTGGCATATCGAGGACACGCCCTTCGAGAATGAACTCCCAGTCCTTGCGGAAGCGATAGTCGCCACGCACCACGTAAAGGCTTGCAGTGTTGTCGAAGTATTCCGGGTTTTCGCGCTCAAGGCTGACCTTTCCAAGGCGATACGCGTATTTACCACCGATCGAGAATAGCTCTGAAACGTCGTAGGTAACATCAGCCGAAAGGATATGGCTTTTCTGAACAAACTCTGCTGCAACGTTTTGCGACGTTTCCTGACCAGAGGTCGGCATGTTGTAGAAGTAGGTGTACTTTGTCAGCGCATTGAGCCGATCATTGTCGATCGGACGATAAGCGTAGCCCAGCACGGCCTCCGTATAGCCGCCGTCGTAGAAACTACCCTCCGAATTATCGCTGTCGGAATGATCGATTTTCCCGAGCAGGCGCGATCCGGGATTCAGCTGATACTTGAAACTGTTCCTGAATAGCCATGTCTTCCGCTCGTTCGTGCTGAGGTCGAGTTGCTCGACATCGTCATTGCGGTACTCAATACCGCTCGCGAGCGTCAACCTCTCGAACCCGAAGCCAAGCTGAATGCCGCCTGCCAGGCGATCGGTCTCGGCGCCGGTCTGCCGATCCTGCAAAGTTCCGATGTCGGTATTGATGCCGAGATTCCACTTCTCTGTCGGCGCGAAACTGATACCGGTCGCGTGCGTCAAGCCGGTCATGGTGTCGTTGTGCTGGTAGCGCTCCTCGAGGAATACGCTCGTGCTGTCCGCGATGCGTGACTTGACGCCGGCAACGAGGTTACCTTCACTGCCCCGTCCGCTACGCAGACCGTTGTCGGTACGCTCGTTCTCGAGCGCATAGTTCAGGTACAGGCTGGTGCGGTCCGAGTGCAGGTAGTTGGTGCCGACACGGCCACCCTCGCCCAGGTCGCCGTCCGATATCTCGGCATCGACACGGAGCCGTTCGGACATGCGGAAGGAGCCGCCAAACCCCATACGTGCGTTTTCCTCGCGGTCGCCGCTCACCGACATCGTGTCCTGCATGAACGCATAGGTATTCCATTTGGACTTCGAGTCGTAGCCGACTTGCAGTATCGCGTCCCGGCGTTCACCTTGTTCCTGCGTGAGTGCGACAATAGGCGAGCGATCGACGCGATCATCCGTTCGGTAGCCGACTTTGACATCCCAGTGATACGACACCTGGTACCCCAGGTTGACCTCCTGCACCTCCGTCTCGACGCCCTGGTCCTGTTCGATATTGTCGACCTTGGCGCTCACCGAGAAGCTCTCGCCAATCGGCATGCTGAAGGTGCCTCCCCAGTTGCGCGTGTCTGTCAGGGCCGTCAGGCCAGGTGCGGAATAGCCCGCCTCGATGTCCTGGACGTAGAGCGTGAGCTGGCTGTTGCCATAGTTGAGTAATTCGTTCGACGAAAGACTGATATCCGCCCGGTATGCCTCCGCTTCCGCATTCACGAATGACGCCGGATCATAGGTGTTGAATTCGTAGCCGCCATCGTTCGACATGAGCGGCAACGACACGAGTCCCTCAGTCCTCGCCTGTTGCAGTTTGAGCCAGGATTCTGCGGCATATCGTAACGTGAGGTCGGCCGCGTGCAGGTTGTTGTCGACATCGCCCTCTTCATTCACATTCGAGGTCACGCCCAGCTTGACGTAGTCGCCAAACCAGTAATGAGCCTGCCCACCCGTTGAGACAGCATCGATGTCATCGAAGCCCGGTGCGTACTCATAGCGCACGACGAGATAGGCTTCGTCACCACTCAGGGCGTTGCTGCGTACGAGCAGGTTATCGTCGGCCGTCGACGACAGCGGTTCCGTCAGTACGATTCGGCCCTGCAGGTAGTCGACATCGTAGTCCAGCGAGGGCGTCAGGTTAAGCACGCCGGTCACGAGACCGGAGGTCTTGTCACGCAGTTCGATACGCACACGCTCGGAACCGGCCAGCAGGTCCTGGCGCTGCAGGAAGTACAGCGAGCCACCTGTGCCACGGAATTCCTCGCGGCTTGCATCGGACTGGTAGTGCAGGTTTGCGCCGTACAGGCCGCGGTCGACCTGTGCCAGCTCGTTATTCATGTAGCCGACTTTGAAGTTGCCCCACTGGCCGAAGTTGTCGCCGTCGCTGAGGCGGACGAAGAACTTGCCCATGGTCGGCGCCATTTCCTCGACCGTGCTGTCGTCACCGAAGGTCGGGTAGTGATAGTCGGGATCGATGCGCCGGAACAGTGCGTCGGGCGACTTGTCCATGAAATTGCTGAACAGGTCGCTCACCGACCCCTCGCGTGTGTCCGCGCTGGCAGTCAGCTTCCAGTGATCACCAAACTTGCCGTTGACGAAGAAGGCCAGTCGTCCGTCGGCATTCGAGTCGTAGTCGTATGTCGGGTTGACTCCCTGCATAAGGTCAATGGGACCACTTCCAGAGTGCTGCGCCAATGTCAGGTCCGCCATGCCGACATAGAACCAGTCATTGTTCTCGAACTCGAGGTCGCGCAGATAGAGATTGCCGGCGCCTTCCTCGTCGACGACCGCGACCTCGACCGTGTGTGCACCTTCGGGCAGGATTTCCTCGATGACGAAACTGCCGCTGTCATCGACCGGTACGGGGCGTCCCGCAACGTAGACGTCATGGCCCTCGGGGACTCCTGCACCGCGCACGCTCACCGTGCCGCTACTGAGCCCTATATTGTGCAGCGCGAGACCGTTCTCTCCGTAAGCCGCGAACAGCTCGGGGTCGGGCTCGAGTTCCTCGGAATCCTGCTGCTCATCGACGGAGTCGTAAACCACCCACAGCGGCTGCGCCATCGTCTCATCGAAGTTGCCATCCTTGCCGTAAGCACGAAGCACGTAGGCGAGTTCGTAAACTGGCGCCTTGAACCAGGCCGCCGGCGGCTCCCAGGTAGCAACGCCATCTGCGTCGATGTCGATGACGCCAAGCGGTTCGGCCTCGACCGACTGGCCGGTTTCGAAGACCCGCACCTCGGCACGCTCGATAAAGTGCGAGTAGTTGGTGTACATCCTGAAATGCACGGGCGATACGTGCGTTTCGTAGTCGATCACGCGCGATACGGCAATCCGGGACGGCTTCGCAGTGATGCTGAGCCGCGGCGCCGAACGCAGGTTATCGAACCCGAAGCGGATGTCAGCCTCGGCAAGAGCAACGTCCGTGCAGCGCTGGATATCGGAAGAGCTGCGCTTTGGATCGTCAATCGGCATACCGTCGACCGTGATTCGCATGAGATTGAGGCCCAGCGGATTCTGCGGGCTCAGCTCACGCGTCACGCGCGTGATGTCTACACCTTCATAGTCATCGAGCACTGCGAGCTCGTCATAAACCACTTCGACGGCAACGTGCGATGTTTCGCCCTGTACGAAGCCGGCATTGACGACATCCTTCGAGTGCACGTAGCCACGGCCCTCGAATTCCCGCTGCTGGGCGCTGAGCTGCATATCCCCGGCGACCAGTTCCATCGCCCGGCGTGCGCGGGAGGAAGACAGGCCGATATCGTCGCCGTAGACAGCGGCCGTTCGCCGTGGCAGTCGCTCGTTTCGTGTATAGCCGACGAAGCGAAGGCGAGGATTGGTCTTGTCGGCAACGTCGGCGAGCGCACGGGCAAGGGTCTCTGTGTAACCCGCCGGCACAATGGGATTGCCATCCACGAACTCCAGATCGACAATCGTGCCCCAGGGCGGGTCGTACACGCGCGTGACCAGTTCGGCACCCGCCGATTCGGGACAGAGCTGCGGCTCATCGGGCAGCTCCTGCAGTGGATCGTCGTACCAGAACTCCACTTCGACTCGACGATTGAGTTCTCGACCACGGGCGGTCTGATTCGAACCCAGCGGTCGTGACGTGCCTTTGCCGTCACTCAGGATCATCGCCGTCGGCAGGTTCAATTCGTCCTGCACGGCAAGGGCAACACGACGTGCGCGCGCCTTCGAAAGTCCCGCGTGGTCTCCGTAAATGCGTGCCATCCTGCCCGTCAAGGGCGCGTCATCGGTGTAACCGACGAACTTAACGACGACATCCTGCTTATCGCTCAGGTTGTCGAAGCCCTCGCGGACACGCTCGATGAAAGTGCTGTTGACCTCGATGGTTTCTTCCTCGAAGTTCAGCGGTGCGATCAGGTTTTGCACGCGTGCGCGCCGTGCATGTCCCTCGACGTAGCGCAGTTTGCAGACCGTCTCCATGCGGCAGACCTTGATGCGCTTGATCTCGTGTGGCACGAGGAACTCCTCGAGCGCGACACGATCGCGGACCTCGTCATACCAGACTTCCACCTCGACGCGGCGATTCCTTGCGCGGCCTTCCTCGGTGTCGTTGCTCGCAACGGGATCCAGATCGCCTGCCCAGTCGAACGAGATCGCTTCCGGCGGTAACGCGAGTGATGTCTGGAAGTGCTCCGCCACCTGGCCGGCACGCTCCCGCGATAGTCCGGCGTTATCGCCATAGATCTTCTGCAATCGTGGGGACAGCGGCTGGTTGTCTGCATGGCCGATAAGGTGCAGACGCACATTGATGCGATCCCGCATGCGTTCGAGGATGTCGCCGAGCGACGCCACAGTCGAATCGGGAATGTTGGCCACACCGGATTCGAAGTGGATAGGCGGCACGAGACCGCTGAGCTTCACGGTCTCGAGCGCGTCTTCGAGTGTCTCACGCGTCTCGAGTATATCGCCCTGCTCGATGTCGAGATCGTTCGGATCCTGGACCCATCGGGTCAGGGCTACGTCGTCCGACAGGTGGCGCTCGACAGCCTCGCCGAGCGGCGCTTCCTCGACGCTCTCCGCGAAGGCCGGCTTCCCGGCCAGCGCCAGGATCAACATCAACAGATGGCTTAGCGTCTTCATAGCCTTCACCTGTTCGTCGCCTTGCTGTTGTCCACCGGTCCGCCACGGCGCCAGAAGACCTCGGGCTCAATCACGAGCGCGTAACAGCAGTTCATTTCCTGCCACGCGACCATGATTTCGTTTTTGAGCTTCTCCAGGCGCTTCTCGACGAGCGATTCGTCCTCGACATCCGCGACGTAAGAGAGCCGCAGCACGGCGGGCGCGTTCTGCAGCTCCTCGAGAAGCATGTCGATGCGCGGTAGCCACTGCGCACGGAGCTCGACCGATTCCGGCTCGAACGCCGCGTCGGCAATGTCGAGCCCGACGACGCGATGAATGGACGCACCGAAGTTAATCCGCAACGCCTTACCGCGTGTCGCACGCTGCACCTGTACGGGCCGTGTCGAGACGCGGTAGCCACTCGGAAGACTACGATCGTCGATCTTCAGCACGAAATTACTGCCGCGACTGTCGTGCGGCACGATCGCGCACGTAATGTGATAGCGGCCATAACTATCGGTCGTCACCGCCAGGCCCTGCGCCGTGACGAGCCGCACCCCGGCGATTCCAGCCTCTTCGGTATCCTGGTAGCCGTTACGATTGAGGTCGTCGAAGACTTTGCCGTTCACATCGGTGCAGTCGAAGGTCGGATCCGGCACGAGCCGTACCGTGGCCGTCGCTTCTTCGGACATGACCTGCCCGCTAATCGCGTTCACGGCCTGCGCGCGGTTGACGAACTCACCCTCCGTGATACCGGCACCGGCGGCCAGCAGCAGTTTGATCGTATGCCGGGCATCGGTCTCGAGCAGCAGATCCGACCAGGTGAGTTCGCGGCCTGTTACGACCGGTTCGGTCGGCACGTCATCGAATCGAGCGGAACCCTCGACGTAGCGGAATCCCGGCGGGAATCGATCGACGATGTTGACTACATCCAGGTCAGCGCCAAACGAGTTGCGGACAGTAATCACGTAGGGAACAAGCTGGCCGCGGTTGATGTTCAGGAGCGGCGTCGTCTTGGTCACTGCCACGGCGCCATCCAGCCGCGGGTCCAGCGGAATGTGATTGTTGAAGAGTTGCGACGAACCCGGCGACTGGCTGTTATCGAGCGTCAGCAGCGTGTGATAGGTAGTGCCGGCAGTCCTTGCCTGGATAGCCGGAGGCGGCGCGAACTCGGAGACCTGGACCTCGCAGTACTGGGCCGTAGCCGGCACGGCATCGGTCATCGATCCCGCGCAGGCGGGAACATTGAACGGCGCCGTGGACTCGTCTGAAGTCGGCGGAATCAGTTCCGAGACGCCCGGTACATAGCCGGTGCCCGGTACGTCAACCCGGATCTGGTAGGGCACACTGCTCGAGCAGGCCGGATCCGAAAAGTTGATGTCGAACTTGTAGTAGCCGTTGCCGACGGTCACCTGGCCCTGGTGATTGGGGTCGTCGAAGCAGCTGCTGGGCATCGGTATGCCATTGCGCACGTCAACGAGGGTGACCGTCGCGCCCGCGACCGGTGTGCGCGTCACCGAGTCGTAGATTACGCCGTTCGGGTCGACCGGCATATTGAGGTCGAGCAGGTTGCTGCCTTCCTGGACATCGATTTCATCAATGCGCTGCTGGCCATCGGTAAAGTCCGAATCGGTCTGGCCAAGCAGGGCTGTGCGCGGCCCGGCGCCCGGCGCACTGAAGCGCACAGAGTACAGGACGGCCGGGTCGTAGACCGGCGGTATGTTGTTGAACAGGTAGTAACCGGCGGCGTCGGACTGCATTGACCTTACGGGCTGATCATCCAGGATCAACTCGACGGTCCAACCTTCGAGCGGACTCTCGAATCCGTCCGGCGTGTTGTCGTGATCGCCGTCATGCCAGACGTAACCGCTCACCATTCCGGCGTTGGGCATTGCACCGACGTCGATCGATACGCTGGCCTCCGCCTGGCGGAGAGGATCGTCCCAGTACACCCGACCCGTGTTGGTAATAGTCGTACCTTCGAGGAGATTCGGATCGATCACCGCACGGAAGCGCAGTATTACTGCCTCTCCCGGTTCCAGCGCGCCGTACTCGGTGAAGTAATCGGCTGTGATCAGCGTGCCTGCTACGGTGACACCGGTATCAAGGCCGTTCATCGTGGCCGACTGGTCAACGTAGGTCAGGTAACCCGGATTCGGAACCGAGATGTCGTCTTCGATGCGGACGTACAGTGCCGGCAGCGCACCGATGTTCCTCGCGGTTACGACGTACTCGAGCGTAGCCCCGGGCAGTGCAGGCCCGCCGTCAACGACCGACACTTCCTTGGTGATCGCCATCTGCTGGACATTGCCGACGACGACGACTGTCGGTTCCGGCCCCGTTGCCGGATTACCGTCACCGTCGGTCAGCGTATTGGGAACTTCGAGGCTGTAGACGGTCGCCTGGTTCGTGATCAGCGTGCCGGGCGGGACAGCGTCGTTGACCTGCAGGTCGAACTGCACCACGGCAGACTCGCCGGGGTTCAGAATGCCTTCGCCGTCGCCTGGGAGCGGTGGCGTCAGATCGGCCGAGCTTATCGGTATACCGTCAATCAGCGGGAATACGCCGCCGTCAGGTTGCCCGACGGGCTCACCGTTAAGGGTCACGGAGTCGGCGACATACGTCGTGTTCGCGGGGACCTGGTCGGTCAGGTCAGCATACGTTGCAGGCACCGAGCCGTTGTTGTAGACCGTGATCGTGTAGCGCAGCACATCGAGCGGATCGACGATGCCGGGCGAGCTGCCGTCGATCTGCAGCGCTGCTACCTTGGGTGCGAACAGCAGCGGGAAGTTGCCCACCACGTCGAGCGTCGGATCATCGGGGACCTCGGTGCGTGGATCGTCAGATGGAATATCCGCGATGCCCTGGTCGACGGCGCTTACGAAAGCCTGGTTCGAGATCACGGTCCCATCGGGAGCGTCCGGGTATACCACGACATCGAAGACGATCGTCGCAACGTTATCGGCAACGCCGGCATTCAACGCTCCGGGCGTGAGATCCTGCGGTGCATTGATCAGGATGCCATCGATTAACGGCGAACCACCGCCGGCCGCGTCCGGAACTGCAACGCCGTTCAGCGTCGTGCTACCGGCAGCGTAAGTAGTATTCGCGGGTACCTGGTCGACAATATCGACACCGGTAGCGTTGTCAGTGCCGGTGTTCTGGACCGTGATCGTGTAGCGCAGGGTCTCGCCGGCGAGCAATACGGCAGGATTGCCGTCGACGTACGTGGAAATTTTGTCGACGTCGAAATAAGGCGCCGACTCGATCAGAATCTGCGTCGGGTCGTCGTCGTCGGCGACATTCGGGTCCGCCGCGCCATTGACGTTCGGATCGTCACTCAAGGCTATCGACAGACCGTTGTCGATGAACTGGGATTGGTTGTAAACGTAGCTGCCGTTCGCCAGCACGGGCGCGAGATCTACTTCGAACTCAATCAGCACGCTGTCGCCCAGCGCGCCGAGGCTCAGGTTGCGTACGTCCAGCAGCCCGGTACCGGCCGCGCCGGCGTTCGCGTCCGTGTTACCGGCATCCGCGCCGGCCGGCAGCGTTACCACATTCAGGGTGCCCGCCTGGAACGACGGGTCAACATTGAGGCTGTCGAGTTCGTCGACGATCCAGAAATTGTCGACGGCGACGTCGCCCAGGTTCTCGACGTAGAGCCGGTAGCGCAGCGTATCGCCCGGCGTCGCGACAGTGCCCGGGTCCTCTCCCCTCGTCACGTTCACGACCGTCTTCTCGAACCGAAGCTCCGGCAGGTCGACGGTGACGCTGTGCGCGTCCTCGTGGTCCCCGACGCCGACGGTGCCGTCGGTCAGCGTGCGCCTGTACTCGGTCGAGGCGTCGGCGTTGAACCACTGGGTCGCGCCGGCCACGTTCGTCAGCGTGATGCCATCCTGGGAATCGAGGTCGAGCTGCGTGCGATACGCGATCATCAGCCGCTCACTCACACCAATCACCGAGGCGGCGGACAACGTGTTGAACGTGAGCTCACACGCGGCCACGTCGTAGGTGAGCGCGTAGTCCGTCCCCTCGACCAGGGGGCCTTTTCCCGGCACCGGCGTGACACCATCGGCTGCGAAGACTTGCGCGCTCAGAATCTCTGGCGTCGTGTCGCACATCCCACCGGTCGGGCCATCGGGCAGCTGGTCGACGAGCGTCGCGTCATACGCGTCAGCCTCGCTCTCGTTCTGCACGCCGATGGTGAAACTGCCCCACTCCGCCAGGCGCATCGTCGCCGGGCCGGTCTTGGTGACCGTGAGTCCCGGTGGCAACGTAAAATCCCCGACCAGGCCTGTGCTGTTGACGGTGTCGCCTTCTCTCGTGATGAACTCGTCGACGGCGCTACCGTTGTCGAGGAAGCTCATCTCCAGCGTGTAATCCACGCCATCGACATTGAACGTCGTGGGATCGGGCGACGCGACGATGGTCACACGGTCCGTACACCCTTCGCCAGGCGGTGTCGGATAGGGACAAGGGTCCAGGTTGTTCGGAGTTTCGTCGTGATTTATCGTGAAGGTGAAGTTCAGCGGAGCGATTGGCACGCCGTCCACGGCAATCACGAGCAGCACATCGAGCTCAGCCGAGACCAGCCAAGGTTCGCCGACCACGAAATTCCGATGTTGAAATGTCCCGAGTGAAAAGTACGGGATGGGCCCTGGCAAATCGAACGGCGGCGGAAGCGTTGCGATGAAGTCATAGCCGCTTTGCGAGCCCGTCGTCGTACCCCAGCTGATGCTCGAGATCGGGTCGCCATTGGTGATGACTGGATCGCCCGCCTGGATTCCAGGCACGCTGTCCACAGGGTCACGCCAGGACCCGACAACGGATACGAACGTGATCTCGGCCGCAAACGCGCTCCCGGTCGGAACGAATGCGGACCACAGGAATGCAACCAAAGCCAAGGCTTTAAGGGCCTGCCGAGCTGTTGTGTTCAACCAAGCCATGGTCAGATGCCAACGCTCCCTGTGGGCTGCCTCACTGAGGAGGGGGCTCGATAAACGTCCCGTGTTCCGGCGGCTTTGCCACCATCGAGCCTGTTCACTGTGTAACGGAAACTATCCCCCAACACCTGTTTCCAAAGGGTGAGACAGGTCACACCTTTAGCACTTTGCGGCAAGAAATTGCCGCCAAATGCAGACACTTTTGGGGTTTATGTAAAGTCCGGTCAGGCGGGACTTGCGCGAGCGGTCGCAGGCTACAGGGCGCCCGTCAGGTTGAGGAAGAAGCCGTGGTGGTCATAGCCCAGATCGGTGAGGTCTGAGGAGAAATCCGTAAAGTTATAGCCCAGGCCGACTTTCAGGTGGTCGCCGACATAGCGCGATACCGTGGCCAGGACGCCACTGCGCGTCTCGTCCAGGTCTGCCATATCGAGTACGCGACCCTCGAGCAGGAACTCCCAGTGCTCGCGGAAACGATAGTCGCCACGCACCACGTAAAGGCTTGCAGTATTGTCGAAGTATTCCGGATCTTCACGCTCCAGGCTGACCTTTCCGAGGCGATAGGCATACTTGCCTCCGATCGAGAACCTGTCGGAGATGTCATAAGTGACGTCGGCCGACGCGATGTGACTCTTCTGTACAAATTCGGCGGCAACGTTCTGCAGCGTGGCCTGGCCCGTCGTCGGCATATTGTAGAAGTAGGTGTACTTGACCATTGAATTGAGACGATCATTCATGATCGGACGATAGGCGTAACCCAGGACTGCCTCCGTATATCCGCCGTCGTAGAAAGCGCCCTCGGAACTCTCACTGTCGGAGTGATTGAACTTGCCGAGCAGGCGCGCTCCGGGGTTCAGCTGGTACTTGAAGCTGTTCCTGAACAACCATGTCGTCCGCTCGGTCCTGCTCTGGTCGAGCTGCTCGGCATCGTCATTGCGATACTCGACCGCTGTCGAAAGCTGCAACTTGTCGAACCCGAAGCCAAGCTGAACGCCTCCTGCCAGTCGGTCGGTCTCGGCGCCGGTTTGCCTGTCCTGCAAGGTCCCAATGTCGGTGTTGATGCCGACATTCCACTTCTCTGTTGGCGCGAAACTGATGCCGGTTCCGTGAGTCAGTCCGGTCATCGTATCGTTGTGCTGGTAGCGCTCCTCGAGGAATACGCTGGTGCTGTCTGCGATGCGTGACTTGACGCCGGCAACGAGGTTACCTTCACTGCCCCGTCCGCTGCGCAGGCCGTTGTCGGTACGTTCGTTCTCGAGCGCATAATTCAGGTACAGGCTCGTACGATCGGAGTGCAGGTAGTTGGTGCCGACACGGCCGCCTTTTCCGAGGTCGCCGTCAGAAATCTCGGTGTCGACGCGAAGCCGTTCGGACATGCGGAAGGAGCCGCCAACCCCCATGCGTGCGTTCTCCTCGCGATCGCCGCTCACCGACATCGTGTCCTGCACGAAGCCGTAAGCATTCCAGGTTGACTTGGAGTCATAACCGAACTGCAGAATCGCATCATTGCGCTCGCCCTGTTCCTGCGTCAGGCCAACAACGGGCGATCGGTCGGTGCGGGTGTCCGTGCGATATCCGGCCTTGACGTCCCAGTGATATGACACCTGGTAACCGAGATTCACTTCCTGCACCTCGGTTTCGAGGCCCTGCTCCTGTTCGAGATTGTCGACCTTGGCGCTCAGCGAGAATGTCTCCGCTATCGGCATGCTGAAGGTAGCGCCCCAGTTGCGCGTATCCGTCAGGGCCGTCAGGCCGGGTGCGGAGTAACCCGCCTCGACGTTCTGGACGTAGAATGTCAGCTGGCTGTTGCCGTAGTTCAGCAACTCGTTCGATGACAGGCTGATATCCGCCCGGTATGCCTCGGCGTCGGCATTCACGAATGACGCCGGATCGTACGTATTGAATTCGAAGCCACCGTCATCGGATACCAGCGGCATGGAGATCAGTCCCTCGGTCTTCGCCTTCTGTAGCTTGAACCAGGACTCCGCAGCGTAACGCAGCGTGAGGTCGGCGGCGTGCAGGTTGTTGTCGACATCGTCCTCTTCGTTCACGTTGGAGGTCACGCCCACTTTCACGTAGTCGCCGAACCAGTAATGCGCCTGCCCACCCATGGACATGGCATCGATATCACCGAAACCCGGCGTGTACTCGTAGCGCACGACGAGATAGGCCTCATCTCCGCTCACGGAATTGCTGCGTACCAGGAGGTTGTCATCAGCCGTCGACGACAGCGGTTCGGTCAGTACGATGCGTCCCTGCAGATAGTCGACATCGTAGTCCAGCGAGGGCGTCAGGTTGAGCACGCCGGTCACGAGGCCGGAGGTCTTGTCGCGCAGTTCGATGCGCACGCGCTCGGAGCCGGCCAGCAGATCCTGGCGCTGCAGGAAGTACAGCGAACCACGCATCGGACTGGTAGTGCAGGTTTGCGCCGTACAGGCCGCGGTCGACCTGTGCCAGCTCGTTATTCATGTAGCCGACTTTGAAGTTGCCCCACTGGCCGTGATTATCGCCGTCACTCAGGCGCACGAAGAACTTGCCCATGGTGGGCGCCATTTCCTCGACCGTGCTGTCGTCGCCGAAGGTCGGATAGTGATAGTCAGGATCGATGCGCCGGAACAGTGCGTCGGGCGACTTGTCCATGAAATTGCTGAATATGTCCTTCAGGGAACCTTCGCGCGTATCCGCGCTGGCGGTCAGCTTCCAATGATCCCCGAACTTACCGTTGACGAAGAACGCCAGTCGCCCATCAGCATTCGAATCGTAATCGTAGGTCGAATTGGCACCCTGCAGCAGGTCGATCGGCCCGCTCGCCGAGTTCTGTGCGAAAGTGAGATCGGCCATACCGACATAGAACCAGTCGTTGTTCTCGAATTCGAGATCGCGCAGATAAAGATTGCCGGCGCCCTCTTTGTCTACGACGGCGACTTCGACCGTATGTGCGCCTTCGGGGAGGATCTCCTCAGTAACGAAGCTGCCGCTGTCATCAATCGGTACGGGGCGCCCCGCAACCCAGACTTCGTGGTCGGCCGGGATACCAGCACCGCGCACGCTCACCGTGCCGCTGCTGAGACCAATGTTGTGCAAGCTGAGCGCATTCTCTCCGTAAGCCGCGAACAGCTCGGGATCAGGCTCGAGGTCCTCGGGATCCTGCTGCTCATCGACGGAGTCGTAAACCACCCACAACGGCTGTGCCCGAGTCTCATCAAAATTGCCGTCGGTACCGTATGCCCTCAGCACATAGGCCAATTCGTAAACTGGCGCCTTGAACCAGGCGGCAGGCGGCTCCCAGGTAGCAACGCCATCTTCGCTAATTTCGATGACATCGAGCGGCTCCGACTCCACCGACTGTCCGGTTTCGAAGACCCTTACCTCGGCACGCTCGATGAAGTGCGAATAGTTGGTGTACATCCTGAAATGCACGGGCGACACATGCGTTTCATAATCGATGACACGCGAAACCGAAACACGCGGCGGCTTCGCTGTAATGCTCAGGCGAGGCGCGGAGCGCAGGTTATCGAACCCGAAACGGATGTCGGCATCCTCCAGGGCAACGTCGGTGCACCGCTGGATGTCCGATGAACTGCGTTTCGGATCATCAATCGGTTCTCCGTCAACCGTAATACGCATGAGATTGAGGCCCAGCGGATTCTGCGGGCTCAGCTCACGCGTCACACGCGTGATGTCCACGCCTTCATAGTCATCGAGCACCGCGAGCTCGTCATAGATAACCTCAACAGCAACATGCGATGTCTCACCCTGCACGAAGCCGGCATTGACAACATCCTTCGAGTGCACGTAGCCACGGCCCTCGAATTCTCGCTGCTCGGCATTGAGCTGCATATCTCCCGCGACCAGTTCCATCGCCCGGCGTGCGCGGGAGGAAGACAGGCCGATATCGTCGCCGTAGACAGCGGCCGTTCGCCGTGGCAGTCGCTCGTTTCGCGTATAGCCGACGAAGCGGAGGCGCGGATTGGTCTTATCGGCAACGTCGGCGAGCGCACGGGTAAGGGTGTCCGTGTAACCCGCCGGCACAACGGGATTGCCATCCACGAACTCCAGCTCGGCAATCGCACCCCAGGGAGGGTCGTACACGCGCGTGACCAGTTCGGCACCCGCCGATTCAGGACAGAGCTGCGGCTCATCGGGCAGCTCCTGCAGTGGATCGTCGTACCAGAACTCCACCTCGACACGGCGGTTGAGTGCGCGGCCGCCGGCGGTCTGGTTCGAACCCAGCGGTCGTGACGTGCCTTTGCCGTCACTCAGGATCATCTCCGTCGGCAGATTCAATTCGTCCTGCACGGCAAGGGCAACACGACGTGCGCGCGCTTTCGAAAGTCCCGCATGATCTCCGTAAATGCGTGCCATCCTGCCCGTCAATGGCGCATCATCGGTGTAGCCAACGAACTTCACGACGACATTCTGCTTATTACTGAGGTTGGCGAAGCCCTCGCGGACATGCTCGACGAAAGTGCTGTGGACCTCGATCGTCTCTTCCTCGAAGCTCAACGGCGCGATCAGGTTTTGCACGCGTGCGCGTCGCGCGTGTCCTTCTACGTAGCGCAGTTTGCAGACCGTCTCCATGCGGCACACTTTGATGCGCTTGATCTCGTGCGGAACGAGAAACTCCTCGAGCGCAATTTGTTCCCGAACCTCGTCATACCAGACTTCCACCTCGACGCGGCGGTTCTTCGCTCGACCTTCTTCGGTGTCGTTGCTCGCGACGGGATCCAGGTCCCCTGCCCAGTCGAACGAGATCGCTTCCGGCGGTAACGCGAGCGCGGTCTGGAAATGCTCCGCCACCTGGCCGGCACGCTCCCGCGATAGTCCGGCGTTGTCGCCATATATCTTCTGCAATCGTGGGGACAGGGGCTGGTTGTCTGCATGGCCGATCAGGTGCAGGCGCACATTGATGCGATCCCGCATGCGTTCGAGGATGTCGCCGAGCGACGCCACAGTCGAATCGGGA
>CAMYOJ010000024.1 GCA_947259985.1 uncultured Woeseiaceae bacterium | reverse complement strand
AAAGGCAAAAGCCTTGTCATTGCCCGCCTCGGCCAGGGCGGCCAGCGCGGGTCCGCCCGGGTAGCCGAGGCCCAGCAACTTGGCCGTCTTGTCGAATGCTTCGCCAACCGCGTCGTCAAGGGTCGTGCCGAGCACCCGGTAGTCACCGAGCGCACGTACGGCGATCAGCATCGTGTGCCCGCCCGATACGAGCAGCGCCAGGAACGGAAATTCGGGCGGCTGGTCCTCGAGCATGGGCGCCAGCAAATGGCCTTCCATGTGGTGTACCGGGATCACGGGGCAATCCCAGGCAAGGCCGAGGCCATTCGCCATGCCGCCGCCGACCATCAGTGCTCCCACCAGTCCCGGACCCGCCGTGTAGGCGATGGCGTCGGGTTTTTCGATACCCGCCTCGCTCATAACCTGTTGAATTAATGGCAAAAGCATACGCACGTGGTCGCGCGACGCGATCTCCGGAACCACCCCGCCGTAGACCGCATGCAGGTCGACCTGGCTGTGCAGCGCGTGTGCGACGAGGCCGCGTTCGGTGTCGAACAGCGCTACACCGGTCTCATCACAGCTTGTTTCGATGCCCAGAACGTTCATAGGCGGCGGATCATATTTGCCCCTGAAACCCTTTGCAAACGGCCATTTCCGGCGCTATTATACGCGGCTCTGTCCCGGCCACAGCGCCGGGTTTCTTTATGTCTGACCGGAATACCTGATCAATGCCAAGTGTTCGCGTAAAAGAGAACGAATATTTTGACGCTGCCCTGCGTCGTTTCAAGCGTGCCTGCGAGAAAGCCGGCATCCTGACCGAGCTTCGTCGTCGTGAGTTTTACGAGAAGCCAACCCAGGAAAGAAAGCGCAAGAAAGCGGCCGCCGTCAAGCGCCACATGAAGCGCCTGTCTCGCGAAGAAGCCAAGCGCAAGCGTCTCTACTGATTCAGTCCGCTCCGCTCTGGCGGAGCATCGCCCATGTCGCTCAAAGACCAAATTACAGAGGACATGAAGTCCTCCATGAAGGCTGGTGACAAAGACCGGCTCAAGGTGGTGCGCCTGATTCTCGCCGCGATCAAGCAGGTCGAAGTCGACACGCGCGCGGAACTCGACGACGCGGCCGTGCTCGCCGTGCTCACTAAGATGGTCAAGCAGCGGCGCGACTCGGTCGAGCAGTTCGAGAAAGGCAATCGAGAAGATCTCGCCAAGATCGAACGCGACGAGATCGCCATACTCGAACAGTACCTGCCCGAGCAGCTGTCCGCCGATGAACTCGCGGCCATGGTCGACGAAGTCATCCTGGCTACTGGTGCCGAGGGCATCCGCGATATGGGCAAAGTCATGGGCCAGATCAAGGCCAAAGCGGCGGGTCGCGCCGATATGGGCGCTGTCAGCGCTACGGTCAAGGAACGCCTGAACGCGCTATAGGACAGGCCTTGTCCGGACTCATTCCCCAGGATTTCATCGACGATCTGATCGCAAGAGCAGACATCGTCGAGGTTGTCGGGCGACGCGTGCAGCTCAAGAAAGCCGGCCGGGAATTCAAAGCCTGCTGCCCGTTCCATGACGAGAAAACGCCCTCCTTCACTGTGAGCCCGGGTAAAGGTTTCTACCACTGCTTCGGCTGCGGCGCGCACGGCACGGCCATCGGCTTCCTCATGGAATATGATCACATGAGTTTCGTCGAGGCGATCGAGAACCTGGCCAGTTCCATGGGCGTCGAGGTGCCGCGCAGCGAAAGCGACAAGCCGGCACGCCGCTACGACGAACTGTTTTCTCTCATGGATACGGTCGCGCGACACTGGCAGTCCTGCCTCAAGGAAACACCGGCTGCCGTCGACTACCTGAAGGACCGCGGCATCGACGGTTCGACCGCTAAGCGTTTCAGCATCGGCTATGCCCCCGACGGCTGGAGCAACGTGCTCGACAAGTTCGGCAGGTCCGCGGAAGCGACCGAGCGACTGTTGGCGACAGGCCTGATCATCCGCAAGGACAACGGCAAGCACTACGATCGTTTCCGTGATCGCATCATGTTCCCGATACGCGACGCCCGTGGGCGCACGATCGGTTTCGGTGGTCGCGTTATGGGCGACGGCGAGCCGAAATACCTGAACTCACCGGAGACCGTGCTGTTCCACAAGGGTCGAGAACTCTACGGCCTGTACGAAGCACGCCAGGCGCTGCGACACATCGAACAACTCGTCGTCGTCGAGGGCTACATGGATGTCGTCGCACTGGCCCGCCACGGCATCGACTTTGGCGTCGCTACTCTCGGCACGGCAACGACGAGCGAACAACTGAATCGGCTGTTTCGCCTGACCGAAAACGTCTGCTTCGCGTTCGACGGCGACCGCGCAGGCAGGCAGGCTGCCTGGCGGGCGCTCGAGAATGCACTGCCGCAGATTCGCGAAGGCCGGCAGGTCCGCTTCGTCTTCCTGCCCGAAGGCCACGACCCGGACTCCTACGTCAACGAGCACGGTGCGGATACGTTTGTACAACTTCTGGAAAACGGCAGTGCATTGTCCGAATTCCTGATCGAAGAATTGGCAAGCCAGGTCGATATGCAGACCGTGGACGGCCGCGCCCGGCTCGCGGAACTGGCACGACCGCTGGTCAGCCGCATACCCGCGGGCGTCTACCGGGAGTTGCTTATGGAGAGCCTCGCCGAGGCCGTTGGTCTGAGCGCCGCCAAGTTGCAAAAGATGGTAGCGACGGGTGGAAAGGATACCGCCCCGCACACTCACCACGGGAAGGCGCGCGCCGGGCGGCAGAGACATTCATCGGGTGCCGGCAAGCCGTCGGTGGTAAGACACGCGATCTCAATAGTGCTGAATCACCCGGAAGCCGCTCACAAGCTCGATGTCGGGAAACTGGCGGGCATCAACCGACCCGGCGCCGATTTGTTGCAGGCCCTCATTGAAACCGTGCAGAACGAACCCAATATTACGACGGCTGGTTTGCTGGAACGCTGGCGGCATGACGAACAGGGGCGCCACCTCGGCAAACTGGCGGCCATCGAGGTGCCGGTCGACGAAGATTTCGACCCGGCCCTGGAGCTCGACGAGTGCCTGGCGCAGCTCGCGCAGGCCGGGCGCAAGGAAAGAATCGATTTTTTGATAGAAAAACAAAGAGTTACAGGGCTCACAGACGACGAAAAAAGCGAACTCCGGGCGCTGACATCGGGTCCAAGGGAATAGAGTTTTTTGTAGATTGAGCTCTTGCAAAAGAGTAGAATTAATCGTTTGTATTTTTTACCCGCAGGGATTTTGTCTTGACAGAAAAAAGAGCAGCAGTCGGCGGCGGCAAACAAGCTCAGCAGCTGAAGGAATTGATTGCCCGCGGCAAGGAACAGGGTTACCTGACCTATGCGGAGGTCAATGACCACTTGCCGAACGACATCGTCGACCCAGAACAAATCGAAGACATCGTCAACATGATTAACGACATGGGTATCGCCGTGCACGAGAAGGTGCCCGACGTCGAATCGATCACCCTGTCGGACGCAACTGCGACCGACGACGAAGGTGCCGAGGAGGCCGAGGCCGTCCTCGCGAGTGTCGACGCCGAATTCGGCCGCACGACGGACCCGGTCCGCATGTACATGCGTGAAATGGGCACGGTCGAGTTGCTGACACGCCAGGGCGAAATCGAGATCGCGAAGCGAATCGAGGACGGCCTCAACCAGGTCAAGTACCACATGGTGCACTTCCCGCCGACCGTCGAGGCACTGCTGGAAGTGGCCGACAGGGTCATCGGTGGCGAGACGCGCATGCAGGATTTCGTTGTCGGCTTCATCGATCCGAACGAGCCCGACGAGATCAAGCCGCCCGCGCCGAAAACCGACGATGACGACGACGATGAAGTCGTCGACACCGGACCCGATCCGGACGAGGTAAAAGCCCGCGTACGCGTCATCCGCCGTCATTTCAATCGAGCGATGAAGTACCTGGACCTGCACGGCCTCAAGGACAAGAAAACCGTCAAGGCGCATCAGGACATGGCCGATCAGATCATGGAGCTCAAGCTCGCGCCCAAGCTGTTCGACGCACTCGTGCGCAACCTGCGTGACGTGGTTTCGATCATTCGCAGCCAGGAACGCCTGGTCATGCAGATCTGTGTTCGCGACGCCGGCATGCCGCGCAAGGATTTCCTGTCGAGCTTTCCGAAGAGCGAGACGGACCTGATGTGGATCGACAAACACATCCGTGCCAAGCGCAAGCACTCGTCGATACTCGCCAAGCTCAAAGACGACATCCTGCGCGCGCAGCGCAAGCTGATCGCCGTCGAGGAAGTGACGCGCCTCAAGATCAGCGAGATCAAGGAGATCAACCGCCAGATGTCGATCGGCGAAGCGAAAGCCCGCCGTGCGAAGAAAGAGATGGTGGAAGCCAACCTCCGACTCGTAATCTCGATCGCCAAGAAGTACACAAATCGCGGCCTGCAGTTCCTGGACCTCATACAGGAAGGCAACATCGGTCTCATGAAAGCCGTGGACAAGTTCGAGTATCGCCGCGGTTACAAGTTCTCGACCTATGCGACGTGGTGGATTCGCCAGGCAATTACGCGTTCGATCGCGGACCAGGCACGCACGATTCGTATCCCCGTACATATGATCGAGACCATCAACAAGCTCAATCGTATTTCCCGGCAGATGCTGCAGGAGATGGGACGCGAACCGCTGCCCGATGAGCTGGCCGAGCGCATGGAGATGCCCGAGGACAAGGTCCGCAAGGTGCTCAAGATTGCCAAGGAACCGATCTCCATGGAAACGCCGATCGGCGATGACGAGGATTCGCACCTGGGCGACTTCATCGAAGACCAGACCGTGCACTCGCCCGTTGACTCCGCAACGACATCAGGCCTCAAGGAAACGACGCACTCGGTACTCGCCGGCCTGACGCCGCGCGAGGCCAAGGTATTGCGCATGCGGTTCGGCATCGACATGAATACCGATCACACGCTCGAGGAAGTCGGCAAGCAGTTCGACGTAACGCGTGAGCGCATTCGCCAGATCGAGGCCAAGGCACTCAGGAAACTGCGCCACCCGACGCGGTCCGATCAGCTCAGGAGCTTCCTGCTCGAAGATTGATGGCGTGCAAACGTCAATTTAAAAGGCCGGGCATTGCCCGGCCTTTTTCTTAGAGTATCTCCAGCGCCTTGCGGCGTTGGGTATGGAAGTCCTGCTTGCCTACGAAGCTCAGAAACTCGTTTTGCGTCAATGCTTCGCTGTAGAAAAAACCCTGGATCGAGTCGCAGCCGTTTTTCCTCAGGAACTCGAGCTGCTCGTCGCTTTCGACGCCCTCGGCAATGGACTTCTTGCCGAGTTCTTCTGCCATCCTGATGATCGTGCGGCAAATATTATCCGAGGTCGTACCCGTTCCGATTTGCTGGATAAATGACTTATCGATCTTGATGACGTCGAACGGCATTTGCTGCAGGTAGCTCAAGGAGGAATAGCCCGTTCCGAAATCGTCGATCGCGATGCGCACGCCTTCGGAACGCAGGGTCTCCAGAATGCTGATCGCCTTGTCGCGATTCTGTGCAACGGTCGTTTCGGTGACTTCGAGTTGCAGATAGCCCGGGTGTATCCCGAAGCGTCGAATCGGTTCCATGACCTGGTTCACGAAGCTTGATTCGCGCAGCTGCCGCGCCGACACGTTTATGGACATTGGACCCGGATGCAGGCCGCCGTCGATCACTTCGCACAGATCCCTGCAGGCCTGCTCGATGACCCACGCACCTAGTTCGACAATCAGCCCGGACTCCTCCGCCATCGGAATGAACTCGTCGGGCGATATGGCACCTTCCTCCGGGTGCTCCCACCGAAGCAGCGCCTCGGCACCACTGATATCGCCAGTGTGGGCGTCGAATTGTGGTTGGTAACAAAGATCGAGCTTGCCGCTGTAGAATGCGGCGCGCAAATCACGCTCCAGGCTGATCTTGCGGCGGCTCTCATCGTTTAGCTGCTCACTAAAGAACTCAAAACGATTGCGACCCGCATCCTTGGCGCGGTACATCGCGGAATCCGCATTCTTGAGAAGCATTTCGACGCTGTCCCCATCCTCAGGGAAGATGACAATACCGATACTGGCGCTCAGGTAATGATCGACATCGTTCACCGTAAACGCCTCCCCCAGCTTACCCAGCAAGCGTTCGGCGGTCGCACGCACGATGTTGTTGTTGCGAATGCTGGGCAAAACGATCACGAACTCATCGCCACCCAGTCGCGCTACGGTATCGCGGCCGCGCACCTCGGAGACAATGCGCTCCGCGGCCTGCTCCAGTACGACGTCGCCAACCGAATGTCCGAACACGTCGTTGATTTCCTTGAAGCGATCGAGATCGAGAAACAGGATCGCGCCGCTGTGATTATCGATCCTGGCGGCAACAAGCTGCTGTTCCAGGCGATCCTTGAGCAACTGCCGGTTCGGCAGATCCGTCAGGGGGTCGAAGTGCGCCTGTCGATACAGCGATTCTTCACGTTCGACACTGGTGAGCGCGACAGCAAAGCGGCCGGCAAGGTCGATGCAGCGCTGCAGGCTGCTGCGCGTCATGTCAAAGCGCGACCTGAAGCCAAGCAGCAGAATTCCCTTGATGTCTTCGTGCAGTATGACGGGTATCACAACCACGTAATTTTGCCCGTAGGCTTCGAAACGCTCCTTGTACGGTGCTACTTTGGCGTCCACTTCGCTGACGCTCACCTGCCGGGGTTGGCACCATTGATTGCCCATATCGTGCGGCAGGCTGATGCGTTCGTGCGTGAACTCGCCTTTATGAAGCGAAATCATTTTGGCCCTGTGCGCGCCGTGAATTTCGCGAGCAATGACGGCCGCGGCGCTGCATCTTGTCAGTCCGACCAGGTGCTTGACGACGTCCTCGGAAACGTCTTCAAAGCGTGTACCGGAGAGGATCATACGGTCAATGCCTGACATCGCCTCGAGCGTCGATATCTGTCGGCTCAGCCGCGCCGCCATATTGTTGAATGCTTCGGCCAGCCACTCGAATTCGTCCCCGGTACGCACACGCACCCTTGACTTGAGATTGCCTGAAGCGATTTGTCGCGCCGCGAGCGTCAGGTGTTGCAGCGGCACGAGACTGCGGCCCACAAGGTTCAGGCTCAGCACGCCAACCAGAACCAGCACGAGCGCGATCGCCGGGAAGAATACGCGACGGAAATCGGTACCCGACGCCAGTGCGAAATCCCGGTCCTGGATAGCGATGATATCCATGGGCTGCGCAGCGAACGAGGCTCCGAGGAACAGCTGCCAGAGCGCGGCGAACTTGCGGACCCCGTCCTGCTCCCAGGACGAGAACACGCTGCTGCGGACGCTCGCATCAGCCAGCAGAGACGCGTGAATCCCTGGATCGATCTCAGCCGTGCAGTAGAGACCAACTCCGGTCTCGGTGAACACGCAGAATTCGGTATTGAACGGCAGGTTCTCTCGCGGACCCCAGATCTTCCGGCCATTCAGTTCGAATGCCATTACCCTTTCGGCGGAGACGGGCTGGTACATGATCAATCTACGCCCGTCAGAAAACACGAGCCGCTCCTGGCCTATGTCGAGCGTTTTTCCAAACGGGTCCGGTGCGGTCTTGTCATCAGCACCGCTGATTAACCGCATGGAGCCATCGCCTTCCTCAAACCAGATTGCCTGGAAGTCGTCGAGCAGGTATTGGTGGTCTTCGAAAGTTCTTCCCTGCTCGACGATGCTGACGACTTCGCGCGCATGGCTGCCAACGAGTTGCAGGCGCGTCAGGATATCGACACCGTAGGCTTTGGCGTTGTTTTTCAACTCCCGGGCAGCTTCCTGCTCGGCGGTGCGACCGATTTCGTGGAAGGCCAGCCCGGCCGCGAACAGCATCGGCACGACCGAAGCCAGGAGGAAGTAGCCGAAAACTCTCTTCCCGACACCCTTCGAAAATGCTCGCCTGAGGACAGAACCGCTCATCAGTAGTCCTCCCCGAGACCAATGAAAGCACCGTTGTTGGCGCGCACGATATCGTCGCGGCTAGCCTTGGCGGACAGCGGCCCGGCGGACTTGCCATCCTTGCCGACACTATAAAGGTCAAAGTCCGTGTTCAGGGGATTCAGCTTGCCGTCCTTGCGTACGCTGCCTTTCCCAGGGCCTGCCGCGGGAATGTTCAGAAACTCATAGGGCTGATTCCACGGGTCCAGGGGAATCTCGACCCCCATTTCCTCGAGCGTGGCAGGAATTCGACCGTTGTTCCTGAGTCGAAACTTTTCGATCTCCAGGCCAAGGCCGCTGATATCGCCAATCGCGCTCACGACGCGCGCCCGCTGCGTGTAACCGTCAAGCGCCGGAATTGCCAGTGTCGTGAGCAGGGTCAGGATGACCATCACCACGATCAACTCAAGCAGACCAAATCCCTTTGCTCTTTCCATTAGGCGGCGACACTTCAATGTGTTCGTGACGCCCCAGATGAGGCGCCGACGGCAGGCGCAGTGCGCGAATATCACACCATAAGTTATTGATTACTAAAGATCGTTGACCCGCGTCACGGCGCCAAACGGTACCTGATAGCGCCATTATGTAAACGCGTAGCGACTTTTCCGTCGATGCGATTACGCGGCGCTACCGTCCTGCCGCTGGCAGCTACTGGCACCGCTAAGTAACTGCGAAGTAAGCGATTTTCTGCATCGCTCCCAAGAGCCTTTATCTGCTAGAATTCCGCTCCTCGCGTGGGCCTGTAGCTCAGTTGGTTAGAGCAGGGGACTCATAATCCCTTGGTCCCAGGTTCGAGTCCTGGCGGGCCCACCATCTTTCTGCGACAGCCCTGCTACACGGCGACGCCATTTCTGCGCACATTGCCGGGGTTGTTGCCTCGCGCGTAATCTGGATACGCGATATTTTCTGCGCATGTTCTGAGACCGTCGATAGGGTCACCACGCAGAAAGGTCACCCAATGCTGCATCGCCATCCTGCCCTGTTGCTACTGCTTGCAACGCTCTTGCCGATCACAGGTGAGGCGGATATTTTCAGGTGCGTGGGGGAGAACGGTGAGCTGTCGTTTTCGCAAACGCCCTGCCCCAACAGCAAGGTGACGGTGCAAGCGTCGTCCGAGCGACGCAGCGACGAGCCGAGTGACTGTGAGTACGCGCATCGCTTCGCACTTGCAACAGCCCGGGAAATGAAAGCGGGCAAGGATTCGTCGACTGTATTCGATCATTACGGCGGGTTGAACGCGTTGTCGCGGGGATCGGTGAGCCTCGTCAGTTACGTTTACCAGTATCGAACCAACGACGAGGTATCGGCGGCCAGAATCGCGGCGCTGAGCGTCGCAAAGTGCCAGGCCCGTTCGTTTGGCGATGTGAGCTGTGAGGAGTTGCCGGGCTCGTTCACGAGTCGCATCGGCGGTTGTAAGCAGCGCGCCGATAACGTCAGTTCTGCGGTGCCTTTCGTTGAAGTGAAACCACCACGGGCTGTCGTTGCACCGCAGGAATCCCGATCTTCGCAGCAGGCAGCGCATCGCGCGGCCAGGGCCAAAGAAAAGCAACAGCGTGAGGAATGTCGCGACAGAATCCGCCCGCAGATAGACAGGATCAATTCGCAGATGCGCTCGGGCTACTCGGCTTCCCGGGGCATCAGGCTGCGCGAGCGGCGTCGCGACCTCGAACAGCGATTGCGTGAGTGCTAGATGATATTGCCGATGTCTTCGAGCCAGGGCCGCCAGTAGTCCAGCTTCGCACGCAGTTCATCGATTGCCCCGGCTGCCTCACGCCGCAGAAACCGGATCCGATCGCCAGGCCGCAGCTGCCCGAGCAGGTGACGGTCCGCACGGGCGACCTGCGCAACGCGCGGGTAGCCACCGACCGTGCCCGCGTCAACCGAAAGAACGTACGGCGTACCGACTTCGGGGCATTGCACGGTACCGGGGAAAACAGCGGCGCTTGGCATGCGCCCATCGGACGCGATGTCCAGCGTCGCCCCCTCGAGTTGTATGCCGATGCGATCGGCGCGGCGACCGATGGTCCAGTTTTTTTCGAACAGCTCGTCGCCGCTCCGAAGCTGGCTCGTTTCAAATGAAGGACAGGCCCTGACAGCCCAGCTCGACGACATTGGCACCCTGAATTCGTCCGGGGTCCTCAATAACGGACAGTCTGCCGGGTTCGTAATTAGCAGATCGCCTTCTTCCAGTGCCCTGCCCTGCAGGCCGCCGAAGCCCGCAGCCAGGTAAGTCGATGTAGAGCCGAGCACGTCATCCGCGGCGATGCCGCCGTCAATTGCTATGTATGACCTTGCGCCGATTTCCGTTGCGCTTACCGCGAGCTCGTCTTTTGCCTTCGCGAAGATCGTCTCATGGAGCGGCACGTCGTCGCCGTTCAGCGATACGCCCGCGATCGCCCCCGTAACGGCAAATGCGGCGGCCTTGTCGAAACGCAGAGTCGGCCCCAGTAAGGTGGCTTCGAGCGCCGGTGCATTCCATGGATTGCCGACCAGCCTGTTGGCCAGCGCCAGCGAAAGCGTATCGGCGGCGCCGCTCGCCGGCACGCCGTAATGACGCCAGCCGACCCGTGGCCCGGCCTGTATCGTCGTCTGCAATCCGGGCTTGAGGACCGTGATCGTCATGCATCCAACTCATCGGCGGAGATCGCGTAATAGCGTATTCGCGTGCCAGCGCGGATCGGGAACGGCTCCTCTGCTTTGGAGTCGAACAACGCGAACGGCGTACGGCCGACCAGGTTCCAGCCGCCCGGGCTTGCAACGGCGTACATGCCTGTGCGGCCATCTGCGATTGCGATCGAGCCTGCGGCTACGTGTTGGCGAGGGTCTTTGCGTCGCGGCACCCGGAGCCGCTCATCGAGGCCGCCGACAAATGCAAAGCCTGGCGTGAACCCCACCATGTCGACGACATAGTCGCACCCTGTGTGCATTGCGACAAAATCGTCCTGAGAGAGGTTGAGCTTTCGACACAGCTCGTCGAGATCGGGGCCGAACTCACCGCCGTAGACGACCGGAATTCGAACGATATCGCCGCTCTCTGGCAAAGGAACAACGCCATTTTCGAGCTGTGCCCTGAGCGTCTCTTGCGCCACGCCGGCATCCAACAGCGCCGCATCATAAAGCACTACGACCGAGTCGATACCGGGAACGACTTCCAGCCATTCGCCAGTGTCGAGAAGCTGCGCGGCGATCGCCTGGGCATCGGCCGGGCCATCCGCCGCTACCGACAGCAGGTCGTCAACGCACCGAATGCGCACGTATCTTGACTCCATGGCTTTCAAGTACGTCACGCACGGCGCGCGCGGCTTCGGCCGCACCGGGCGTATCTCCGTGAATGCAGAGCGTATCCGCCTCAACCGGAATAACGCTGCCGTCTCTCGAGGTCACCTGGCCCCGGGTCGCGAGACCAACCGCCTGGGTCGTCGCAACCGACAGCTCGCTGTGCACGGCGCCGGGCTCCCTGCGGGACACGAGCGTGCCGTCCGGCTCGTAGGCACGATCCACAAATGCTTCGGCGATGAAGTCGAGCCCGTGGCGCTCGGCCGCTTTCTGCAATTCCGTGTTCGCCATGCCCATGAAAGCCGGCGACCCCGGTGCCTCGGCCGTCACGCGGGCGATGATATCGGATAGTTCGCTGTCGCTTACCGCATCGTTGTACAACGCGCCGTGCGGCTTGACGTGAGTCAGGCGGGTCCCGAGCTGTGCCGCAATATCGGCGAGTGCCGCGACTTGCGCGGTCAGCGATTGATAGAGCGCGTCGCCCGTGAGAAACCGACTCACCCGACCGAAACCCTCACGATCCGGGTAACCCGGGTGTGCGCCGACACTGACACCGTTCTCGATCGCAACAAGCACGGTCCTCGCCATCGACGCCTCGTCGCCGGCGTGGCCGCCGCACGCCACGTTGCAACTCGATACGATGGCCAGCAGCTCCTCGTCGTAAGCATCTCCTTCGCCGAGGTCGGAGTTGAGGTCAATTGCCGCCATGCTTGCCGCCTCTTTCTTTCTGCTTGTCAGACAGAATCGACTTGATCATTCTGCCAAAGTTCTTGTCTCGCGACCTGCGCTCCGCAAGCGTTTCCGTATTGCGGCGGTCTTCGGACTGCAGCTTCCTGAATCGCCGCAGTCGCTCGGCATCGAGTTCACCGGAGTCGATCGCGGCCTGGACGGCGCAACCGGGTTCCGATTCGTGGGCACAGTCGGCAAACCGGCATTGCTCGGCGAAACCGGCGACGTCACTGAAAACCTCGTCAAGTGCGTCGGCTACGTCGAAAAGCTGCAGCTCACGCATGCCCGGAGTATCGATCAGCCACCCGCCTTGGGGCAATCGATGCATCGAGCGACCGGTCGTCGTATGTCGACCACGCTGGTCATCCTGCCGCACGGCTTTGGTTTCCTGGTGAGTGCCCGCCAGGCTGTTGATCAACGTAGACTTGCCGACTCCAGAGGACCCGAGCAGCGCGACTGTCTGCCCGCTCTCGCACCAGGGACGCAGTACCTCGACATCCTGCGGATTCCTGGCGTCGAGCGCCTCGACGAGCAAGCCCGGCGACAGGGCGGCAGCCGCTGCGACCAGGTCATCAACCGAATCCACCGTATCGGCTTTCGTTATTACTATGACAGGAAAAGCGCCTGCGTCGTGAGCAATCGCGAGGTAGCGCTCCAGCCGTGCGATGTTGAAGTCACGGTTTGCGGAGGTAACGATAAACAGGTTGTCGACGTTGGCGGCCATGAGCTGGATTTCCCCGGTCGTGCCCGCTGCCCTTCTCTGGAAAAGGCTCGAACGATCCAGTCTCTGCCTGACGACAGGCCCCTCTCGATCAACGAGCACCCAGTCACCGACCGTAATGCCGAATGCTGCGCTCTTGGCGGACAGCGCTACACCATCCTGTCCGTATTCATGCGCAACTTCTATGCGGCCGCGGTGCACGCTGAGTACGCGCGCGGGGGTGAGTTCGTTGTCGATGTCGAGTTGCGACTGGAAAAACGGACGCCAGCCGAGGCTCTGTAACGTATCCATCGTGCTCATGATATACACTGCACAGCTCATCAGTCAGGGAAATCGTCATGAGCGTTGTTCTGGTTACGGGGGCCAGCTCGGGTATTGGTGCCGCGATCGCGATCGCGTTCGCCGAGGACGGCTGGGATGTCATGGCCGCGGGTCGCGACGAGGGCCGGCCCGAGGAGGTTGCCGACGTCTCTGAGAAGATCGTCACGTGGTCCGGCGAACTCGCGACATCCGAGGACTGCGATGAACTCATGGCAGACACCATCGACGAATTCGGGCAGCTCGACTGCCTTGTCAATAATGCAGGCGTTATCGTGCGCGCGAGCGCAGCCGAAACGAGTGACGAGGACTGGCGCTACACGATGGCCATCAATCTCGACGTGCCTTTCTACCTTAGCCGGGCGGCGTTGCCGTCGTTACTGCGGAGTGAGGGCAGCATCATCAACATCGCGTCCGATTGGGGTCTCGGTGGGGGCGAGCGTGCCGCTGCCTATTGCGCTAGCAAAGGCGGCATCGTTCTGCTGACCAAAGCAATGGCGAAGGATCACGCCGGGGACGGGCTGCGCGTAAATGCGATTTGCCCGGGTGACGTCGACACGCCTATGCTCGCTGCCGAGGCCGACGAGCAAGGCATGGATCTCGATGAGTTCCTCGAAGAAGCTGCCGAACAGAGCCCGAACGGCCGGGTGGGTACGCCCGAGGAAGTGGCTGCGCTGGCCTTGTTCCTTTCCAGCGATATCGCCTCCCATATCACGGGCACGGCGATCCCGATCGACGGTGGCGGCACTGCCTGAAAATTAAGGGGACAATTGAGGGGACAGTGACCCTAATTGAATTCAAGATTATTGGGACAGCGACCCAACTTAATTAGGGTCACTGTCCCCTCAATTGTCCCTACCCTAAATTCCTAGGCGCCCGAAAAATCCACGTCGCTGAACAGCAGTGACGGCGACAGCGTCGTCGAATACGGATACACGTCATTGCCCGTTAGCTCCAGGCGGCTAAACAGGTCCAGCAAATTGCCCGTCACATTCATCTCGCCAACAGGGCGGCCGATTTCACCATTTTCGATCAGGTGGCCGGAAAGGCCGAGTGAGTAGTCGCCCGTCGTGCCGTCGGCATTACCGCCCAGCCAGGACGTAACGTAAACGCCATCGCCAACTTCCTGCAGCAGTTCGGCGAGCGAGTGCTCACCGACACCGACGACGCGATTCGATGCAGATCCCGTGGTCGGCGCCATGTTCGCTTTTCGGCCGTGATAGGTATCGACATAGAGATTCCTGGCTACGCCGTTTTCGACGACGGGCAACTGCCGCGAAGCAATACCCTCACTATCGAAATGACGCGAACCCAGCCCACGTGGAATCAGCGGATTATCGACGATCGTGAGCTTCTCACTGAACGCCTGTTTGTCGATCAGCCCTGCCCAAAAGGACTGTCCCAGGTGTGCCGCGCGCCCGGTCGCCGGCCGAAGCAGCCGCCCGATCAGCGAGGCCGCAGCGCGCGAATCGACGAGCATCGCCGTTTTCGCGGTCGGCCCTTTCTCCGAACCGAGCCTCGCCAGCGAGCGCTCGAGCGCCTTGGCGGCGACGTCATGCGCCGCCGGCAGGCTATCAACGTATACGCCACCGACGTAGTAGCCGTCGGACGCACGCCTCTCGCCCTGGTCCCTGAGCGTTACGCTGGTCCCATACCAGCAATAGGTCGATTCCTTTGCCCCTAGAAAGCCGTTGCTACTGGCCGAAGCGGATCGCTGCGAGCCGTCGTAAACGCCGGCCGTTGCCGAAATAACGCGTTCGTCAACGGTCGCAGCTTCGTCGAGCGCCTGGCACCAGTCGAGCCTGCGCTGTCGATCGATCTTCGCGACGCTGGCATCGACGAGATCGAGATCTTCGTCGGCCCTTCCGTCAAACAGTTCCGCCGGAGTGATCTGCCGATACTCGTCGGGTTCCAGGGCACGAGTAATCGCCACTGCCTCGGCAATGAAGCTCCGCAGACGATCCGGGTTCAGGTCCGTCGTCTGGTGGCTCGAGTAACGGCCATCCGCATAGATCTGCACAGCCAGACTGCGGGACGTCGCGTCCTTCACCTTTTCAAGCGCACCGTCGCGGTAGCCAAATTCGACATCGCGTCCCTGGCTGGCTGTCGCCCAGACATCGTTGGCGCCCGCAGCTTTGGCCAGGTCTACGGCGTGCACCGCCCTGGTCTCGAGATCAGCCGACATTTTCGCCTCCGACGGTCATGTTGGAAACGAGCACAGTCGGGATACCCTGCGAGACGGGTACGCTCTGGCCATTCTTGCCGCAGGTCCAGCCGCCCGTGTCCAGCCGTGCATCGTTTGCAACCATCGTGATTCGCTTGAGTGATTCAGGGCCGTTGCCGATGATGTTGACGTCCTTGATCGGCGCCGTGATCCTGCCCTTCTCTACGAGCCAGCCGTTCTTGACGTAGAACGTAAAGTCGCCTGCGCCGATGCGCACCTGGCCGTTGGTGTACGTCTCGCAAATAATGCCATGGTCGACTGCCGCGACGATCTCGTCCTTCGCGTGCGGGCCGTCTTCCATGAACGTGCAGCTCATGCGCGGCATGGGTGCGAACTTGTAGGACTCGCGGCGCCCCGATCCAGTCGGGTCCAGGCCATATTGCCGAGCACTAATCTGGTCATGCAGGTAGGACTTCAGGATGCCGTCCTCGACCAGCACGGTCTTGCCTGCCTTGTTACCTTCGTCGTCGTAGTTCAGCGCGCCGCGTTCACGCGGAATCGTCGCCTGGTCGACAACAGTGACAAAGGGCTCGGCGACCTTTTTGCCGACCATGTCGGAATAGATACTCGTCCCTTTGCGATTGAAGTCGGCCTCCATGCCGTGGCCGATTGCCTCGTGCAGCAATATTCCGCTGGCGCCCGATGCCAGGATTACGGGCATCTCGCCCGCCGGCGGCCGCCGCGCCTCGAACTGGATCATTGTGCGGTCCACGGCTTCCTTGACCATGCGCGTCAGGCGTTCCTCGCTGTACCAGGCGAATTCCTCGCGCGCCGCGATATTCGAATGACCAGTTTGCGTCTTGCCGTCTTTGCTCGCAGTGACAACCACGGTGACCCGTGTCATGGGCCGGTGGTCCGTCACGAGCCTGCCGTCGAGCGTCGCGATCATAACGCGCTCGTCGGCGTCACCCCAGTAAACCGCGACCTTTTCGATCGCAGTGTCCATCGATTTCGCTTTTTCTTCGACGAACTTCAACAGAGGCAGCTTCCTGTCGACGCCGACGTCACTCCAGGGCACGGTCGTCGTGTACAGATCGCCGCTCGCCAATGGATTGAAAGCCTGCGGCGCAATAACCTGGCTTCCCGACGCGATCGCAGAGGCCGTACGTGCCGCAGCAAGCATCGACGGCAGCGTCAGATCCTCGGTAAACGCGTAGCCGGTTTGCTCGCCGACGACCACGCGCAGGCCGACGCCTTGCTGGATACCGGAGTTCGCATTGCTCACGATACCGTCTTCGAGCGTCAGTGAATTGCTGCGCGTATGCTGGAAATAGAGGTCCGCGGCATCCGCGCCGCTGGCCGTCAGCTCCGACATGACCCGGGCCGTAGTGGCCTGGTCCACGCCGAACCACGTCATGAACGGATTCTCGGGCGTCGCTTCGCGAACAGCCGTCGCTGTCGGCACGCCACAGCCGGACAGGAATGTCGGCATGCTGATAACGGCACTTCCCGCAGCCACGTGGCCCAGGAAATCCCTGCGCTTGATCGTCATAGTGCTCCCTGTTTGCCTTTCAAATGTAGATGCCGCCGCCGTGCCGATGGTCGCACTTCAGCGTCGCGACAGCGCGAGACCAACACCAGCCGCCGCGAGGAATGCACCTGTCAGGCGATTACGCCAGCTCGAGTAGCGGCTGAGTGCGAGTAAGGTGTTCATCGTCGACGTCGCTGACTCCGCCAGTACCTCAGCAGAATAAAGCCGAAGAGCATGCCACCGAGATGTGCAAAGTTGGCGACGCCCGGCGCGTTGCCGCTGACGCCGAGGTACAGCTCGAGCAGCCCGTAAACAAATACGAATGTGATGGCGCGCATCGGAATCGGCGGAAACAACGGCACGACGACACGATTGGGGAACGTCAGCCCATAAGCAAGCAGAATGCCGAACACCCCGCCCGATGCGCCGACGGTTGGGTAGAGCCCCCCCTGGAACGCCGCGACGATGAGCTGCACGATGCCGGCGCCAACGACGCAGACCAGGAAGTAGATCAGGAAGCGCTGCGAGCCCATGACATTTTCGAGGTCACGGCCGAACATCCACAGACCGAACATGTTGAAGAAGATGTGCGTCGTGTTGCCGTGCAGGAAACCGTAGGTCAGCAACTGCCAAGGCATGAACGGAGAACGCGGATCGGTTGCCGGCCAAAGCGCAAAATTCATAAACATGAATTCCAGGTTCACCTGCTGTAGCGCAAATGCGAGCCCGTTCGCGACCAGCAGCGCGAAAATCACGTTAGGAAGGGCACTACTGCGCCTCGGGCGATACACGGTCTGAGTCATTCGTAAACGGTCCTTCCATCAAATATCGTCATCATTACCCTTGCTTCGTTGATTTCCGCGGGCGCAAGTTCAAACAAATTGCGATCCAGAACGACAAGGTCGGCGCGTTTGCCCACTTCGATCGACCCCTGCTCGCCTTCGAGACCCATCTGGTAGGCGCCGTTGATCGTATATGCCTCGATCATCGTTGCAAGGTCGACGCGTTCATCCTCGTTGAGCACCGGCCCCTCGTTCGTCCAGGGATCCTGACGGGTGATAGCCGTTTCGATCGCGAGCAAAGGGTCGAGGTCGGTTACCCAGTAGTCGCTGCCGCCGACGATACGGCCGCCGGCCTTCTGTACGCTGGCAATCGGGTACATCTGCCAGGTGCGCTCTTCCCCGAGCATCGGGATATCCAGGTCGAGCGCTGCAGGATCCGGGTATGCCCAAAGGGACTGAAACACGGCGCCAACATTGAGCTCCGCAAATCTTGGCCGGTCATCCTCGTGAATCAGCTGCAGGTGAACGATCTGGTGGCGGTTGTCGGACATGCCGTTTGCAGCACGCATCGTGTCGAACGCATCCAGGGCACGCCGGACCGCGGCATCACCGATGGCGTGCACGTGAATCTGGAGCCCCATGGCATCGAGCCTCGTAAAATAATCATCCACGACGTCCTGCTCGTAGAAAAATTCACCGCTGCCATACTCTGGGTCTGCGTAAGGTTCGAGCAACGGACTCGTACCGAACTCGATGACGCCATCCATATAGATCTTGACGGAATCGACGTCGATATTCGGCCGCCGCCATGCTTCGCGGCCGTCCATGAACTCGAACACCTCATCACCGAATATGCCCGCGTGCCAGCCGATCGGCGACAGGGACGCGACAGCGCGCATGTCGAAGTCGCCGTCATCGGCGACCGCGAGAACCTGCTCGATATGATCAGGCCCGACACCCGGCTCGATCACTGCCGTGATGCCGTTCGCATGCGATAGAGCGATACCGGCCAGCACGCGTTTCTTACGTTGCTCGAGCGTGAACGGCGGGATCTTCGCGCTCACCAGCGTCATCGCACTCTCGCGTAACGTGCCGCTCGGCTCACCGGTCTCGGGATCGCGCTCAATGATCCCTGCTTCAGGATCTTCAGTGTCCGCGTCAATGCCCGCAATCTCCAGCGCTTTGCTGTTGACCCAGGCCGCGTGGCCAAAACTCGACGGCAGGTAGACGGGGCGATCGGGAAACAGCAGATCAAGCAGCCCTTTTTTCGGGTTGGCCTCCGGCCACAGCCATTCGCCCCACCCGCCACCTGTAACCCAGCGCTCGCCGCCGTGACCCAGCAGCGCCGTGCAGTCCTTCAACTTGGCAGCAACCTCCTCGAGGGTTTCAATTCGCAGGAGATTGCACTCTTCGTCCGACAGCACTTCAGTCAGTATGTGGATATGGGCGTCGTGGAATCCCGGCAGCAGCATCTGCCCGGCGAGATCGATGACCTCGGTCTCGGCACCTATGTATCTAGCGGCGCCCTCGTCATCACCGACATAGACGATTCCGCCGTCCTTGACTGCGACCGCCTCGGCCCAGCTGCGGTCCGTATCGACCGTGTAGATGGCGCCATTGAGAAACACGCGATCGGCTGCGTCCCTGGCGGCCCCGACTGACGGCTGGTCGCAAGCGGACAGGAATGCGAATAAGGTCATCAAGTACACACGCGCAGGCATCACCAGCCACCTCCCCCGCCGCCGCCACCGCCGCCGCCAGAGAAACCGCCGCCACCGCCACCAGAGGACGACCCGGGCGGTGAGACGGAGGAACCAATCGCGGAATTGAGGCTCCCGGACAGCTTGTTGGTTGTCTTGGACAAGTTCGAATTATTCCACCGGCCGTTGTACCACGACGGTCGGTAAGCCTCACCATTCGGGTTTCGTATCGAAGCGAAGATGCTCGCAAACTTTTCCGACCACTGCTGGTCGACGCCGAGCGCAAGCGCGAACGGCAGGAACGCCTCAAACAACTCGGGCGTCTTCTCAGGCGGATTCCTGAGATTGAGCTCCTCTTTCTCCGCGATCTCCAGGTAATCCTTGAAGCCCAGCATCTCGTCGAGCAGCTTGCGTCCGCGCAAGGTTGGCGCCCGCATGATGAACGCGAAAAACGCCATCGTGATGAATGAAACCACGACCATCGCAATCACGGCGGGCGTGGCGCCACGGCCGATATTGAAAGCGATCAGGACTGTCGCCAGCATGATAAATGCGGCTGGCACGCTGACCCAGGCGTTGGTCTTGAAGTACTTCTTCTTGTAATCGCGTTGCAGCGACTCGCGATGCTCGCTGCGCGCTTTGCCAAGGGTTTCATGATTCTCGTCATCGAGTTCGATCTTCGACCCGTCTTTGAACAGACCGACGAAAAGCTCATGCTCGCCGGCCGCGAGCTCCGGTCTCAGCAAATCGGAGTCCGTCTTGATGAGCCAGTGCTTGCTGCCGCGTCGCTTGATCTCGAGATAACCTTTGACCGCCAGGTTGACGACAGCCGCCGTCATCACTTTGTCGTCGTAGTACATCTGTCGGACATAGCGCAGCGACGCGGGTGAATAATCCTCCGGTGGCAGATAACGAGTGATGACAACACCTTCCTCGGGGTCCCTGCCGTACTTGTGCCACACGGGCACGAAATAGACGAGCAACAGGATGAAGCCGATCACGGCAACCAGCAAGTTGCGATTGTCCTTTAATAACCAGCCGACGCGGTCTGTACGGGTAGGCTCCTCAACAAAGCCTTTCGGCCAGCCGACGACGATCGTCATGCCGTTGACAGGCGACAGCGGCCTCGTCGATCTGAAGTGGACGCTGCGAGCCGAATCAATGTGCGCCTTGTAGTCCGTTCCCTGCGCGCCGAATCGGCCTGTATATGCTTCGAAACGGATTCCGGACAGCGGCGCGTCGAACTCGAGCGTGACGGTCGCGCTCGCCGCGTCAATCGGAAATGCCCAGTCGAAGCCAGTGACATTCCAGTAAAGCTCATCGTGTTCGTCGAAGAAACCCAGCATTCGGCTGGCTTCATAGCGAAACGTGTAGGTATGCACCCCGTGATCGATGAAGCGGTCCGCACTGCCGAAGTAGGTCCTGACACCGCGCCGGATGGACTGCGTGTGGTAGGGCTCACCGCGGTCATTGCGCAATACTGCGAGCGGCCGGAATGCAATCTTGTACTCGTTGCCCAGCTTGTCCTCGTACTCGGTAGGAAAGTCCCGGTAGATGCCGCGCCGGATACGATTGCCCTCGGCGCGCACCTCGATCGTCTCGGTCACCTCGATCATGCCATTCGTCATGACGCGGATGTCGCTATGGAAGCTCAGGATGCGTTCGTCCGCAACGACGCTGAGCGGCAGGAGCAGGAGTAGCAGTAACCTCATTGTTCGACGGAGCCCAGTTTCACGAGCGGTACGTTGGCGGCATCGTCGGACGTCTTCTGAAAAAAGTCGCGTGCTGTAAACCGGAACCAACCGGCAATGATATTCGTCGGCACGGACTCGGTCATCGTGTTGTAGTCACGTACCGAGCCGTTGTAATAGCGGCGAGCGAATTGCAGGTAGTTTTCGGTCTCGACGAGTTCGTTTTGCAGCTTCAGGAAATTCTCGTTGGCTTTGAGGTCGGGATAATTCTCCGCGAGGGCGATAATGCGTTCGATGCCTGCGCTGAGTTTTTCCTCGACCCTGCCCTTGGCGCGCACGTCCGCAACCTGCATTGCCTCGACGCGTAACTCGGTAACAGCCTCCAGCGTCGCACGTTCATACTTCGCATACTGATCAACGGCGGTAACCAGGCGTGGTATCAGGTCGTGGCGCCGTTGCAGCTGCACATCGATATCGCTCCAGGCCGTGTCGACGCGATTACGACCTCGTATCAGGCGGTTGTAGAGAATCGTACCCGCAATCATGATCACGACGACAACAACGGTAACGAGAAGAGTCATTTGAAGCGTGCCTCCAACTGAGCCGGGGCACATCGTACCACCAGGGGGGCAATTAAAATTAAGGGGACAGTTTACTTAATTGCTGGCTTTCCTTTTGCGTATAAGCAATTAAGTAAACTGTCCCCTTAATTTAAGTAGAATGTCCCCTTTTTCTGTTCCCTTGCTAGTACCAGAACGAGATGAAGACCTGATAGACGTTGGCGTCCAGCTCGTAGAGAGGTTCTTCCCCGATAGGCGCACCGGCCCGCAGGTCAGAGAACTCGTCGTAGTCGACCATCAGGAAGTCGGCCGCGGCCGTCACCGATCCTCTCTTGATGAATCCCCATCCGTCTGCATCGTTGAGGAATTCGTAGGACGCTTTCAAGGTAACGGTCGTGCTCGTAAGCTCACTCAGCTCCTTGTCCCGACCCCGGAAGTTGGTCGCCTCCGCACGCGGGAACAAGTCACTGTAGAAATGCGCGCCGGTCTGGTCGTGGTAGCGCACCTTCCCTGTAAACGTGAAATCACGCCACGGATGCACATAGGTCAACGACACCGTATGGCTGTCGATGTCCCAGGTATCGGTAAAGAAACGATACTCACCCTCGATCGCGGCGCGATACGGCAAGAAATACCGGGCGCGTAAACCCACGGCGTTACTTGTGCGGGTATTCGGGTAGAGCTCGGCTTCGTAGCTATAGCCCAGTGCGCTACCCGAATCGAAATAGCGGACCGAGCGGTACGGGTTGTTGAGGTAGCCCTCGTCGGTCATTGTCGTGAAGTTGAGCGTCGCAATCAGGTTCTTGGTAATGATCTGCGTCAGGCCAACGCCATAGGCCTGCTTGTCGAGGTCACGTTCGAACGTCGGGTCATCTGACTTGCCGACGACATCATCACCCAGCGCATAGCTGAGGGTGAGTGTAGTCAGCGCGCCGAACATGTCCTGGCTGACCGAGAAGTTGTAGGTATTGGCTTCGTAGTCCGATTCATCACTGTTGGTGTAGCCGACGCTCATCGTGGTATTACCGCGCAGGTAGTCCATACCCAGCGACCATTGGGTGCGCTCCTCCTTGTAGGGGCTCGCGGTGGTTACGACGTCGATCGATGCCGAACTGACGTGGTCGACATAGTAGTTACCAACGAAAGACGTGCTCTTGCCGATCTGCTTGCGCACGAGAACCGACGGGCCGTCAATCAATACACCGCCGCCCTCGTAGCGATGGTAGAGCATGTCCGAGCGGTCATCGGGCAGCACGCCAGCGTAAGCCTTGCCCAGGCATGACATTAGCAATGCAAGCAGGATAATGCGTCGCATCGTCATCGCAGATCAAAGCCTCCTAGTTACAGCCGCAGCCGCCGCCGGCCGCGCCTTCGCCACCGCGCGCGCCTTCACGAGACTCGTAAACGTGCAGAAGGTAAGACGACGAAACCGGATCGCCGTCGAGCGCCATGATCGGGTCCGCAAGCCTGTCGCGCTCGTAGGGCTTCACCCAGGGCTCGACGTTGCTGCAGCCGGACAAGCCAGCCACGACGAGCAAAGGCAACAGAATTCGACCAATCGTTAAGAATCTTTTTTCCATAACACTACTTTATCCCGGGAATTAGGCCATAAACCGTGATCTCTTCCTCAGAAGAACACCGTGAAGCCGAAATGTGCCTCAAGATTGTGAGCGGTCTTCTCTTCGCCGAGAAGATCGATGTCAAACAGGTGATCGCGGAAATCGATATGCATGGCCACCGAATCAGACAACAGCAATCGATAGCCGAATCCGAAGTTGACGGTAAATCGATCGTCGCCCGCAAATTCTGTGGAACCGAGTCCGCCCGTCAGGTACAGGTGCGAGTTATAGGCGCGCCCTTCGCCAATGAACACTTCTCCCGGCAGCACGTTGTAGCCGAGATTGAGGTTGTAATAGGTGTATTGCCGCTCGCTATCAGTAATGAGCCGCGCGCCACCCGATAACTCCTCGAAGCTCGTCAGGCCCGTGTCGGTCCGCCCGACCGTACCTTCGACGAAAAAGCCTTCGGTGATGTGGTAGGCGAGCCGTACGCCGTAGACCACGTCGGCGCCGAAATCCTCGACGCTCATGATTCCGGCGAACGCGCCGATCTCGAAGTCCTCACGGTCGATCGCAGGCTCCTTGATCTCGCGGCGCTCGACCTCGGGATCGATTACCTGACCCGGCCCTTCTGCCGACGGCGGGGGCGCCTCTTCGTTGCCGAAACCGAAAAGGTTCTTCGTTGCCGCACAGCCTGACAGGCTGACCATTGCAACGATCAGAAAAAGAACGCGAAACCGACTTTCCATTCCTCTATTTCCTCATTTTCGTCTCGGCTCGTGAACACCACGTAGCTCTTGTATTCAGCGCGCAACAGGAAACGTCGCGTCGCGTAAATCCGGAATCCCGCGCCGACGTGGCCAATCTGGTCGGTACGATCTTCCGTAGCGACGATGGTTGTTTTCGGCTCGGTGCGAATCGCCCCGGCGCCCAGCGTGAAGAATGGCGATACACGCCACTCGGGCCAGGCTTCGTGAACAACGTTGACACTCGCCATCCAGCCATTTGAACTGTTGCCCAGAATTCGTGAACCCCAGAACTCGACCGATACATTAGGGGTTAGCGAGTAGCCGCCGTACATCGAAATGATGTTCGAACCGCCGAAATCGCCCGACAGCAAGCCGGCTTCCCACCTTGCATTGGTGAAATCCTCGATATCGGCACGCTCGAAGCTGATCTGGTCACCATCGGGCTGCAGCGTCTGTTCCATCTGCTCACGATCGACCCAGCCTTCCTTGCCATTTTCAGCGCGCACCTGGTACCAGTCGGTGCGCTGCATGATGATGTCCACGGATTCGCCGCGGTCCACGACATGAAAGATCGGATAGCCGCGGCCGGGCCCCGTACGCATTTCCAGGTACGGGTCGGCAACGGCTACAGTTCGATATTCATCGGCGGCCTGAACTGGCGCTGTCAGAAAAATCTGCAGTACGACGACAGCCAGCCACCCGAAACGAGCGGATTTAATTGGCTGGGGCGTCGAAGGGATTGTTGTAGTACTGGGCTCCGACATCCAACCATTCCGCAATAAGGCGTCGCTCCGCTTGGGATAAAATATTGAAGTGTAGATCCACTGGATCATTGAATCGGTCAAAGAAATCGCTCGAAGCCCTTGCGCTGCCAACTGAAGCTGGAGGCGCATAAGGAATCGGTGCCAGGATGTCGTTTCCGTCAACGTCCTGACCGATGACCTGCGTTGCATCTACCAACGCGCCGTTAGCGTCCAGAATCTGAAGATTATCAGTAACTAACAGCTCGCGATAGGCATTAAAGTGATCGGGCTCGTCGATCGACAAACCGTCCTGCAGCTCCAGCTGGCCGGCCGGTACGCGCGGCACATTATTCACCACATCGAGCGGCGTGTGGCAGTTGAGGCAGTTGTTATTGACCGGCAGTCCTGTCACGGGATCGATCAAGGGCACATCCGGCGTGGCCGGATCGTTGTCGTCATCCACCATGACAATGCGTGGTTCGTTCCACAACGGATGAATGATGGTCTCGTAGTTGATGAGAATGCGGCAATTCGACTGCCAGTCCTGCTGGCATTGCAGCGTCGTCGGCCCGCCCGTCGTCATGTCCGTGTACAGGTAATCGATATCCGCGTTGTTCGCGGCGATCACGGGATCTGCGGTCCAGACGTCGCGATAGATAACATTCAACGACGGTTCGATCGACGGGCAAGTCGGATCCACCGCGCACTCGGCACGCGCGCGTGTCTCGGCCATTGTCTCGCCGATATCGCCGACAGAGTACGCAGCCGCAGAATTCGGCCAGGGCACGCCCGCCGTAGCCGCACCGGCGTACGCACTGTCGAACGCATCCTGGCGACCATGCGAAAGACCGCTATTGGCGTCATGGCAGCCGTTACATTTCAGTTCCTGACCCGGCCCAACTGAAATCCAGTTGTTATGCCGCTGCGTGATGCGATGACCGTTTTCGTCGAGCACGCTCACCATCAGTGCGGTATTCGCCGGCACCTTCATGATTACGGAGCCGTCGGGTTCGATCATGCCGTAGCCGACGATTTCCTTCATACCGAAGGCTGTCGTGACGCCGAACGCCGTATTGTCGATATCGCGAAGGTCTTCGTCAGGCTGGGACACGGCCTTTTCGACGCGCAGGAATCGTGCCGGGCGATTGGCGGCCGGCGTCTGCACGGGATCGGCAAGCACGGCCGGGTCGATGCCCGCCAGCATCGTGCCATCGAAATCATAGACGTTGCGAATGTTGAGCACGCCCTCGCCATCGTCGGCAAGCGTGCCGGCGTTGTAGGGGTAATCGTTGCTACCGTCGAGTACGACGAGCGGAATCGGCCGCGGGTCAGCCGTGACGACCTCGGTGAACATGAAGCCTTCTTCGCCGGCAACGATCGGCGCCTGCGTGTCGGTGGCAGGATCGTAGATCCATATCCCGTAAAGCGGCGGCGCGACGAGGAAGTCTCCCTCGACCGGCGTGATGGGGTCGTCAGGGTCGACGACGACAATGTTCGCAAGATTGTCCTCGGTGCACGGCACGATCTGCGTGTCGTCCGTCAACGGATCGCCGTCGTCCGCGAGGACTTCGATCAAGCGGCACTGGCTCCAGCTAACCATGAGACGATCGGTGCCGTCCTGGATCGGGTAGACCGAGTAGTAACGGCCACCCAGCGAGGGCTCACCCGGCGCCGTCGACACTTCGTTAACGGTCGCATCTGCCTGGGCCGGCCCCGTCAGCACACCGATGTTGTCCTTGGTCGGCTGCGTGTTCTCGAGGTACTGGATCGAGTCGATCAGGATCAGTTCGCCGCCACCCTCAGTGTCAGTGAAGGGGCGCACCAACGCCATGATTCGGCCGTCCTGGACCTCGCGTGGCTGCATGAATTGAATGGTCGCACCATCCGGACCTGTGTCATGACTCTCATTGCCGTACAGCAACTCGAGGTTGGAGCCGTCAGGATTCATTCGATACAGGTTGACGGCATCATTGTTGCCGGCATGATCCCAGCGACTGAAAACAATACGGCCATCCGTCATGACCGAGGGGTCGAGATCGTGGCTCTGGTTGAACGAGATCTGCTTCACGCCCGTGCCATCGTCATTCATGACGTGCAGGTTGAAGGCAAACTCGTTTTCGTCCTCGTCCATTGCCGGGAAACCGCCCTTGCCTTCGTCAAGCAGCACAGCCTGAGATTGCGTCTGGCGTGTCGATGAGAAGACGATCCGTCCGTCAGGCAGGTATTTCGGCATGATGTCATGGCCGATCTCGGCCGTCAGGTTCGATGTAATTACGCGAACCAGCTCATCGGTCTCAAACGTGTACTGCCAGATATTCCAGGTCGGTACCTGGTCCTCTTCGTCGACATTCGGGTCGAACGGCATACGCATCGAGAACAGCAGACGGCTGCCGTCATAATCGATCTCTACGTCGCGGATCGCGGCAAGGCCTTGAGAAATTTCGCCCGTGATGTTGACAGGCTGTGCACCAACGGCGGCACGATCGCGAAAGTAAAGGTCGGCGCCGAAGTCGAACGTGATCTGTTCCCGCAGGTCTTGCTGATCGAATACTCCGTTATCGTCAGTCGGCAGCGGGGCCTTTATATAGGCGATCGGAAAATCGACCACGACCGGGTCAGCATCCTCACCCGTGCCGATCTGCACGCCGTCGCCGCTTTCGCAAGCAGCGAACATCAGGGTCGCCATCGACAACGCGACCATCCTGGTCGCCCAACGGGCAGTTCCTTCTTCAGATTGTCGGGACAGCTTAAACATAGCCTTTACCTCGGGTCATTTTGGCAGGGTACGATGCGACCCCGCGGTCATACCGTTAACGCAGTCACAAACCGCGATTAACTTCGACGGAGTTTTGCTCTCGAAGCAGAGCGAATCGACACTAATTATATGAGACGCAATTGCAACGATGTAATGTCTCAAAAGCACGACACTCAACAATGTAAAACCGTTTTCTGGTCACGGTCCTTCCCCAGCTACACGAGAAAACAACGGCTGTGGTTCCATCTCGCGAAAAACCTGCGCATCGAAAAACGTGTTTTTGATGCCACATTTACAAACTGCATGAGCTTTTTTTCCTTTCTCTTTGTTGTTTGGTGGTGTCACACGGGTGCGCCCCTGTCTCCCTTCCGCGACAGTTGCAGTGTCGTTCACAATCAGTAGCTTATGGCTCCGGGTCATAATCCCTGTGCCAAAGTAACGACAATGACTTGACATATCCTAATTTCGGAAAGCCCGTACCCTTCGGCCGCAAGTAGCTGATCTTATTATGGTTTCTGACGAATAATTGCCAAGATGCCAGGACTGGCACAGCACTTGCTTTATAGATTGCAGATCGCTTGTTTTCGCAGCCCGGAATGAAGGACTGTGAATGCATTCACGGCTAAGGACAGAAAAGTCTGTCAGGATTTTACGGCCAGTAAAGCAACCGATCTGGTGGACAGGAGTCCGTCGCGTAAAGCGGAGCTGAAAGGATCAGCGGTTTTGGCAGGCGTCACGATGACGCGTCAACCATTTCCTAAAAGTCCGTTACCAAGGGTGCGTGATGCCCGAAGACGTTTGGGTACACAGGAAAGCACATTGTTGGATCGTACGAGTGATGAGCAGAAACGATATGAATAACAGGATGTGGAAAAAACAGGTACGCATCGCGCTGGCAGCACTGCTTGCGGTAATGCTCGCGGGACCGGCAGCTGCCCAGACCAGGGAACAGGCCAAGCGCATTTATGATCGTCTCGCTGGCGTACCACCGACCGAATCGGTCTTGAACGCGATGGTGAATAACACGGGTACGGATCCGGTCTGCGTCAGCAATGGCGTTACGGGACCTACTTGCGCCGCATACATTGCGATGGAAGATCCGAGCTTCTACAACGTAACGCTCAAGAATTTCGCAGCGCCGTGGACGAACCGTGACCAGTCAGTCTTCGTGCCGCTCAACGATTACGTCGCCACTGTTATCGGCATGATTCGAGACGATGCGGACTTCCGCACGGTCCTATCGGCCGACCTGCAGTACGTCGGTCGCGCAGGAACTGTGTCTGCAGCGCCCGCAGCGAACAACAACAACCATTACGAGCAGCTGGAAGCGGGCAACCACGACCTGAAGACCGTGCTCGAGCCGACGACACAGTCGAGCATCAACGGTATTCCCTCCACTGCGACTGCCGGCGTGATCACGTCGCGAGCCGCGGCCGAGGCATTTTTCGTCGCCGGCACCAACCGCGCGATGTTCCGGTTCACGATGGTGAATCACTTCTGTACGGACATGGAACAGCTGCATGACCCCAAGCTGTCGCCGGATCGCATACGCCAGGACGTGAGCCGCAGCCCGGGTGGTGACAGCCGGCTGTTCCTGAATAACTGCGTGGGTTGCCACACGGGCATGGACCCGATGGCCCAGGCATTCGCGTACTACAACTACGACGAGGCCGGCGGCGCGATCCAGTATACGGCCGGTAACGTGCAGCCGAAGTACTTCAACAACGACGCGAACTTCCCGCAGGGTTTCCGCACGCCGGATGACCACTGGACCAACTATTGGCGCACCGGGCAGAACCGCTACCTCGACTTCTACGGCCCTGGCATTGGTGACGACTTCGGCGCCAAGACGCTCGGCGTCGAGCTGTCGAACAGCAATCAGTTCGCATCCTGCCAGGTCAAGAAAGTCTTCAAGGCAGTTTGCCTGCGCGAGCCCGAGACAAGCAATGACCACAGCCGGGTCGACACAATTTTGCAGTCGATTGGTCAGGGACCGATCAACATGAAGCAAGTATTCGCGAATACCGCCGAATACTGCATGGGCCAGTAGGGAGAGGATGATAATGACTAAAGCAATCGGAATTGCTACCAGGGCCCTCAATCGCCGGTCGCTGCGCGCAGCGACGACGGTACTGCTGGCGAGCGTGATTCTCGCGGCCTGTGGTGGTGGCGCGGAAACCGTAGCGAACCCGCTGTCGCAGGGTACGGGTAGCACTAATGACAATCCCTACACGGGACCGGTGGCGGCGGATGCCGACGTTCTGAAATTCCAGCAGGAATTCTGGTCGAACGCGAAAACCACGGACCGCTGCGGCTCCTGCCATAACGAGACCGTGGGCCAGCTTCCCATGTTCGTGCGTAATGACGACGTCAACATGGCCTATAGCGAGGCCTTGACCGTCGTAGATACCGACCAGCCTTCGCTGTCGGAAATTGTCGCGAAGGTCAGCTCGCCACCACTCGGCCATAACTGCTGGGTCGCGGATCCGGGTGTTTGCGGTACGATCATGACGACGTGGATCGAGAACTGGATCGGCGCAGCCGCAGGTGGCGGTCGCCAGATCGTCCTGACGCCGCCGGTATCGACCGATCCCAGCAACAGCAGGAACTTTCCGGATACTCCGGACCTGTTCTACCAGCACTTATACCAGCCCGTGCTCGGGGCCTATTGCGCCGGCTGCCACAGCTCAGAGTCCTCGACTCCGCAGCAGCCCTATTTCGCGGAATCGGGCGACAGCTTCCCTGACGTAACCAGTCCCAGCGTAGCCAGCGCCTACGAAGCGGCCAAGTCGAAGATCAATCTCGATTCGCCGGGTGACTCGCGCTTCGTGATCAAGGTATCGCCGGGAACGCAGGGCGGTGAAGCGCACAACTGCTGGAATAACGACTGCCCGACGGCGTCGACCCAAATGCTGAACGCTATTACGGCATTCTCTAACGCAATCCAGCCTACGACAATCGATCCGACCCTTGTCTACAGTAAGGCCGTACGACTCGTCGACGGTACCGTCGCTTCAGGTGGCAACCGTTACGAGAATGACCAGATCGCCTTGTGGGAGTTCAAGACGGGTTCCGGCTCGACGGCATTTGACTCCAGCGGCGTCGACCCCGCGATCGACCTGAACTTCTCGGGTGATGTGACGTGGTACGGCGGCTGGGGTATTACGATTGGTGCCGATCCGGTACAGGGCCCGGGCAAAGCCCAGGGTTCGACGACGGCCAGCAGGAAACTCGCCGACGTGCTGCAGGAGTCGGGTGAATTTTCGATCGAAGCCTGGGTTGTTCCTGCGAACGTAACGCAGGAGATGGCCAGGATCATTACCTATTCGGGTGGCCAGACGACGCGTAACTTCGCCCTGCAGCAGACGCTCTACAATTATGACTTCCTGTTGCGCACGAATGCGGAAGACGCTGACGGAAATCCGCTGACCTCGCTCAACGGTGACCCGCAGCTGTCCACGCCGGACGCTGCCGAGGTGTTGCAGGCCACACTGCAGCACGTGGTGGCTACCTACAGCCCGATCGACGGCCGTCGAATCTATGTAAATGGAATACTCGCTTCGGCGGTCGACGACGTACCGGGTGGCACTTTCGTCGACTGGCAGGACACTTTCGCGCTGGTGCTCGGCAACGAGACATCGAGCGACGGAACCTTCGAAGGTACGTTCCGCCTCGCAGCCGTTCATCGCCGTTCGCTGACCCAGGAGCAGATTCAGCAGAACTTCGATGCAGGCGTAGGCGAACGCTTCTACCTGCTGTTCGATATCTCAGAACGCATCGGCGCGCCCGTACAGACGTCTTACGTCCTGTTCGAAGCGGCGCAGTTTGACTCGTATTCGTACGTGTTCGACCAGCCGCACTTCACGACGCTTGACGGTTCGACACCGTCCGGTATCACGATGCAAGGCTTGCGCATCGCGATGAACGGTCGCGAGGCGCCGGTCGGACAAAGCTACGCGAACATAGACGAACCGCTCGACCTCGCCAGCGGACCGCTGGACGAGCTAGGCCAGCCGCTATCCGTGCTCGGCGCGGTACTTCCGCTCGAGAAAGGACCGGATGCAGACGAGTTCTTCCTGACATTCGACAATCTCGATGGCGTAATTTACAACCGCGCCGAAGACCCGATGCAGGTCGTGACTGAATACATGGCTAGCACTGAAGAAATGAAGCCGGACATCGGCGTCAGGACCTTTGACGAGATTGATGCAGCCTACGCCGCGATCACCGGCGTCGACCGCACGACCTACCAGAGCGGTGCTGCATTCCCCGTTGATGAGACCTACCAGGAGCTGCGCCAGTCGCTGCCGGCTGTTGAAGACGTCGAGGCATTCCTGTCATCGCACCAGGTGGCAATCGCTCAGCTCGCAATTCAGTATTGCGATGCTGCAGTCGAGGACGCCACGCTTTGGTCCGGATTCAACTTCGGGGCGGCGCCCGACCAGGCGTTCAGTGTCGGGAATCGCGAGAACTTTGTACAACCGCTGATCGAACGCGCGGTCGGACACTCGCGGCTGGGTCCGCAACTCGCTACGCAGCCCAGCTACGTGACGGTTTACGGCGAAATTGCCGACTTCCCGGGCGCTGGCACGCGACCCGAGAACCTGATTGATCGCTTGCTATCAGGAACCAGTAATACACGCGCGATCGCGAAGGGTGTTTGTGCTTCGGTACTCGGCAGTGCAGCCACGCTGGTTCAGTAAAGACAGGACATAGAAGGAACTTAAAGAGATGACCATGAAAAGAGACAAAGGCAATTGGGATTTGCCACTGCTTCACGCAGATCATCCGCGTCCTGTCACGCGACGGCAGTTCTTGTCGCAAGGCTTCATGACGGGTGCAGCCTACACGGTTGGCGGAATTGCCCCGATGCTGAGCGCAAACAACGCGTGGGGCGCCCTGTCCGGTGACCTGGACGCGTTGCGCGCCCCGGCCGAGTGCAACATCACCGATGGCGCAGGCAAGATCCCGTTCATCTGTTTCGACCTGGCGGGTGGCGTGAACATCGCGAACTCGAACGTCCTGGTCGGCGGACAAGGTGGCCAAAGCGATTTCCTCGGCACGCAGGGCTACGAGAAGATGGGACTGCCTGGCGACATGGTGCCCGGCCTCACGGACGCGAATGGCAATGACTACGCCAATTTCGACCTGGGACTCGGCTTTCACTTCGACAGCGCGTTCCGACGCGGCATTCTTTCGAGGGTCAGTGCAGCGACGGCCGCCAATATCAATGGCGCCGTCATCCCGGCACGATCGGACAACGACACGGGCAACAATCCGCACAACCCGATGTACGGTATCGCACTCGCGGGTGCCAAAGGATCGATCCTTTCGCTGGCCGGTTCCGAGAACTCGGACTCGGGCGGCAACTCGATGGCACCGGCCATGCTGATGAACCCCGAACTACGCCCGACCAAGGTCGACCGCCCGAGCGACGTCGTCAACCTGGTCGATACCGGCGATCTCGTAGGCATCCTCTCGAAAGATGACGCGACGATGGTCATGGAATCGATCTATCGGCTGTCGGACGAGAAAGTGGCTAGTGTCGAAAGCCTGGTTGCCAGGGACGTCGACATCGACAAGGCCGTTCGTTGCGGCTACCTGAAAGCAGCGCACATCGCCGATCGCTTCGGCGGTACGCCGATCGATCCGGGTGCGGACCCGCAAATAGTGGCTACCGACGGTACCGGCATCTTCCTCGATACCGAATTCTTCGCCGGCGACCGCGACGGGCGCGAGTTCCAGAAGACGGCTTCGGTCATGAAACTCGTCATGAACGGTTTCGCGGGTGCGGGCTGTGTCGAGATGGGCGGTTACGACTATCACGGTGGCGCGCGTGCCGAAGGCGAGGTCAAGGACTTCCGCGCCGGCCAGTGCATGGGTGCCTGCCTCGAGTACGCGGCCCGTATGGACGTCCCGCTCATGTTGTACGTCTTCAGTGATGGCTCGCTGTCATCGAATGGCGCGATTGACAACTCGGTTGACGGTCGCGGCAAAGGTGAATGGACGAGTGACAATTCGTCAACTGCCGGCTCGTTCTTCCTGGTCTACAACCCGCCTCGACTCGGTGGGCGAGCGGTTCTGCGCGGTGGCAACCTGGAAGAACAGATGCAGCACCAGCAGATCGGCTACATGGATGCGGGCGGCTCGGTACAACGAGCGGCGACCCCGATGGCCAACAACGTCAACCTGCTGGTTAACTCCGTGGTCCTTAATTACATGGCACTGCACGGCGAAGAAGGAAGCTTCGACGCCCTGTACCAGAGCCTGCAGATCAGCCACGGCCTGGGCAGCAATATCGACGATTACATCGCGTTCCAGAATATCGTCACCGGGACGGTGCCAGCCGCCTAGCTCGACAATTGCCAACCCCCGTATAGCTTGCATGCTATACAGCCGGTCTGTCCCCATCAGCCCGGCAATCCAACGGCCAGTTGCTCCCTTCAGCTGGCCGTTTTTTTTTGCGACGCGGTCGGAGGGCGCCGCACGCCCGATTTGTGCATAATCCCGGCATGGCTGACCTTACCGACCTCCTCGCCTGTCCGCGCTGCGACAAGACGCCCCTCGAACAAAAGGATGAGCAATACCATTGCGCGGCGTGCAAGGTCGATTTCCCGTCGCTCGACGGCATTCCGTTCATGTTCGCCGAACCACAGGCCAGCCTGGGGGAATGGCGCGCGCGACTGCAGTTCGCCTTGCAGACGCTCGGTCATGAAATTGCGGGGCTCGAGCGAGAACTCAAAAACGAGGACCTGCGGCCGCTGACACGGCGCCGCGTGGAGCGCTACAAGAAAGCCGTGGAACAGCACCAGCGCAAATTGCAGAAGCTCCTCAAGCCTGTTGATGTCCAGGCGCTGCACGGCAATTACGAGAGCTACCTCGCGCTAAGAACGCGGCTGCCTGCAGACCAGGGCCTCAACACCTATTACGCAAACATCCATCGCGACTGGTCGTGGGGCGATGAAGAGAACAGCGCGTCGCTCAAACAGATTCAGTCAGTACTGCACGATCATGCCGCACTCGGCAAGGTCCTCGTGCTCGGCGCGGGCGCAGGTCGGCTCGCCTACGACATTCACATGCAGCTCGACTGTGAGACAACCGTGGCGACGGATTTCAATCCACTGCTCATGCTCGTGGCGCGACAGGTCACAGCGGGCAAGAAACTCAAGCTCTACGAATTCCCGATCGCGCCCGCCGCTCTCGAGGACGACGCAGTGCTGCGAACATTGTCCGCGCCTGAAGCCGTGCGCGACGGTTTTCATCTCGTGCTCGGCGACGCACTCAGGACGCCGTTCGCCGATCAGACATTCGACACGGTCGTCACACCCTGGCTCATCGACATCATCACCGAGGACCTGCCTGTTCTGGCCGCACGCATCAACAGCCTGCTCACCGACAACGGGCGCTGGGTCAACTTCGGCTCGCTGGCGTTCGCGAGCAATGCACGGGCTCGTTGCTACAGCCCGGAAGAAACCAAGGCCATCGTCGCGGAAAGCGGTTTTTCGGATCCGTACGTATCGCAGAAGAAGATCCCGTACATGTGCTCGCCCGCCAGTCGCCACGGCCGCAGGGAGAAAGTCTTCTCTTTCTCGGCGTACAAGGATCGGGCCGTCGACAAGCCGGCGCGTCACAAGGCGCTGCCCGACTGGATCGTGACCGGCAAGGAGCCCGTGCCGATACTGCAGTCGTTCCGCACCCAGGCCATGACGACGCAGATTTACTCGTTCATCATGTCCCTGATAGACGGGCGACGCTCGATAAAGGAAATGGCCGTGGTCCTCGAGAAGCAAAAGCTCATGAGCAAGGAAGAAGCCGAGCCCGCGATCCGCTCGTTCCTCACGAAGATGTACGACGACTCACAGAAGCAATCAGGCTTCTGACGCAGCGGGCTCCTCGGGCGCACCGTCCAGGTATTTACCGATCTTTTTGATGGCGGCACGCGCCTCGGGCATCTTGCCAACGAAGAGCTGGAAGACGTGCCACATCTCGGGGAAGATCTCGATCTCGACGTCGACGCAGGCTTCCTGCAACATCTCGGCGAATCGTGTGGAGTCACTCAGCAGTATCTCGTCATTCCCGACCTGGATGTAGGTCGGTGGCAAGCCTGCCACGTTGGCAAACACGGGCGATACGAGGGGATGCCTGTGTTCACTCTCGTCGTTGCAGTAATGGCCTGACGCAACAGCGATATCCTCCCGATGAAACCACGGGTCCTGGTCGGCCCGCGTCTGCATGGATTCGCCGCTGGCCGTGACGTCGAGGAAGGGAGATAACAGGACAGCATTCGCCGGCATCGGAATACCCGCATGGCGTAACGACAGCAAGGTCGCGACGGTCAGGCCGCCACCCGCTGAGTCCCCGGCAATGGTGATGTCGCCAGGTTTGACGCCATCCGCCAGCAAGGATCGATAGACGCCGACCGCATCGTTGATGGCGGCAGGGAAGCGATGCTCGGGCGCCAGCCGGTACTCCGGCAACAGCGCAGTCATGCGCGCGGCTTTCGCTATGTGGCTTGCCAGGTTGCGGTGCGTCCGGCAGTTACCGATCACATACGCGCCGCCGTGCAGATACAACAGCACCTTGCCTTCTCGCGCGCTCCGGGGACGCAACCATTCAGCATGGAGGCCGTTAATTGTTGTCTCTTCAACGCTCACGCCACGCACCTTGCGCAAGAATCGCGACACACGATTCAGTTTTTCACGCAGCTCCGTCGGCTCCACACTCTTGGTATCAACTTGTTGAATGTATCTGGACGTAATCCAGCGCAATGTCCTGGCGCGCAAACTGGCCATGCAAACTCCATGTGACGTAGCAGCTATGATAGGCGTATTCGTCGCTAAGGAATACAGCCATGAAAACGCTCAGGACGCCCGAATCCCGATTCGAGAACCTGCCCGACTATGAGTTCAAACCCAACTACGTCGATATTGACGGCCTGCGCATGCACTACGTTGACGAAGGCGCAGAGGACGGCGGCGTCGTTTTGCTGTTGCACGGTGAGCCGAGATTGGCTTCGGCAGGTCGGACAAGCCAGCGAAGAAGAGCGACTATAGCTACGCGGGTCACGTTGCCTGGATGAAGGCGTTCATCGAGGCGCTCGACCTCACGCAGATCACACTGTTTTGCCAGGACTGGGGCTCCCTGATCGGGCTGCGCGTCGCAGCCGAAAACGAGCGGCGTTTCGCGCGCATCGCAGTCGGCAATGGCGCGCTACCGACGGGCGACCAGGAAATGCCGAGAGCCTTTCTGATCTGGCGAGCCTTCGCTCTCTACAGCCCCTGGTTCCCTATCGGCAAGATCATCCAGAAAGGAACGATTACTGAACTTGGTGAAGACGTAGTTGCGGCGTATGACGCGCCCTTTCCGTCATCGAGCTACAAGGCAGGCGCGCGGGCATTTCCGAAGCTCGTACCGACGCGACCCGACGATCCCGCAAGCGATGCCAATCGAGCGGCCTGGAAAGTCTTCGCCCAATGGCAAAAGCCGTTCCTGACGACGTTCAGCAATCGCGACCCGATCACTCGTGGTGGTGAAGCGCCCTGGCAGGAAATCGTGCCCGGCGCGCAAGCGCGGGAACACGTGAAGATAAGGAACGCCGGTCACTTCCTGCAGGAAGACAGGGGCCCGGAGCTGGCCGAAGCACTAATAGATTTCGCCCAAACTACCTAGACAGTGAAGGGGACAGCAATTAAGGGGAATTAAGGGGAATTAAGGGGAATTAAGGGGACAGTTTACTTAATTGCCGAAGCAATTAAGTAAACTGTCCCCTTAATTGCCTTCGCCCCCAAACTAGCGTTCGAGGTACTGCAGCTTGTCCGTGACGTCGCGCCAGTCGTCGGCATCCTCGGGCGGGTCCTTCATCTCGGTGATAACGGGCCAATCCTGCGACAGCTCGGCGTTGATCTCGAGGAACTGCTCCTGGCCGGCCGGCAGTTCGTCTTCGGAATAGATTGCCTCTACGGGGCACTCGGGCTCACACAGCGTGCAGTCAATGCACTCGTCGGGATCGATAACGAGAAAATTGGGCCCCTCATGGAAGCAGTCCACGGGACAGACCTCGACACAGTCGGTCAGTTTGCACTTGATGCAGGCTTCGGTGACAACGAATGTCATGCTGGTTACCTCCGGTTCCGGACCGCGTAAACTATGCGAAGTCAGGCCGCTAATCAAGCCGCGATTTGTGCACATGACCGGCGATGCGGAGTTTGCGCTAGACTCTGCGTCACACGCCCAATCCGGCACGGGCCAGCCAAGACGGTCCTTTAGAAATTGTGAGTAGAAACAAAGACGTAGACTCGGTAGTCGTCCGTCTCGCGGGAGACTCGGGCGACGGCATCCAGCTCATGGGCTCGCAGTTCGCGGTGTCCACGGCATTGTCCGGCGCCGATTTCGCCACTTTCCCCGATTATCCGGCGGAAATCCGGGCCCCGGTCGGCACGACGTTCGGCGTCTCGGCCTACCAGATCAACCTGGGAGGAGGCCCGATCACGACGGCCGGTGACGCGCCCGACGTGCTCGTGGCATTTAATCCGGCCGCGCTCAAGGTCAGCCTGCCGCTGTTGCATCGCGGCGCGCTGCTCATCATCAACAACGACAGTTTCACGCCCCGCAACCTCGCCAAGGCCGGTTATGACGCGGACCCGAGGGACAATGGAATCCTCAATGATTTCCAGGTTGTCGACGCCGACATCAGTCACCTGAACCTCGAGGCGGTCAGGGAATTCGGGCTAAGTAAGAGCGAGGGCAGCCGCTGCAAGAATTTCTACGCGCTCGGCATCCTCTTGTGGATGTTCGATCGCGAACTCGCACCCGTTGAATCCTGGATCAGGCGGCGCCTGGCCGACAACGCGACGCTGCGTGATGCAAACATCAAAGCACTGCACGCAGGCCATGCCTACGGTGAGACGGCCGAACTGGCGGCCAGCCTGTCGCAGATACAACTGCCGTCAGCCACTCCTGAGCCCGGCGAGTACCGCAGCATCACGGGGGCCGAAGCCCTGGCGCTCGGAATTGCGGCAGCGGGTGAACTGGCGGACCGCTCCGTCCTGTTTTGCTCCTACCCGATCACGCCGGCGTCGCCGCTGCTGCACCGCTTGTCGCGCCTCGGCGAACTCGGCGTCGGCACGTTCCAGGCCGAAGACGAAATCGCCGCGATATGCGCCGCCATCGGCGCCTCTTACGGCGGCATGATAGGCGTCACCTCGAGTTCCGGTCCCGGGATCGCGCTAAAGACCGAGGCAATGGGCCTGGCCGTGAGCGCCGAACTCCCGCTCGTGATCGTCAACTGGCAGCGCGGCGGACCGTCGACCGGGTTGCCGACCAAGACCGAGCAGTCCGATCTCTACCAGGCGGTTTACGGCCGCAACGCCGATACGCCGTTACCTGTCGTCTCTGCGTCGACGTCGGGGGAGTGTTTCGAGATGGCGATCGAAGCCGTGCGCATCGCGCTGCGCCACATGACTCCCGTGATTCTACTGGTCGATGGCTATCTTTCGAATGCGGCCGAACCCTGGCGCATCCCTGACCTGTCCGGCTTCGCAAGCATTGATATCAATCCCCTCCCCGAGTCTGGCAGCGACCCGCAGGAACAGGCGTTCTCGCGCGACCCGGCGAGCCACGGCCGTCCCTGGATTACGCCAGGGATGCCCGGGCTCATGCACCGCATCGGCGGGCTCGAGAAAGACATCAATACGGGCCACATATCCTACGACCCGGCGAATCACCAACAGATGACAGAGATGCGTGCAGCGAAAGTTGCGTCGGTAGCCGAGTTCATTCCTGATCAGCAGGTTGAACTCGGGCCTGACCGTGGAGACCTGCTGATCGTGTCCTGGGGCTCGTCCTACGGACCCGTTTACCAGGCCGCGCAACGAACGAATGCGAGCTTCCTGCATTTGCGACACCTCAATCCGCTACCGAAGAACCTCGCCGAGGTAATCAGCCGCTTCGACAAGGTACTGGTCCCCGAGATGAATTCCGGGCAGCTCGTCACCTTGCTGCGCGACAAACTCTGCGTGCAACCGATTGCCCTCTCCAAGGTGAGCGGCCAGCCATTCCTGATCCGCGAACTCGTGGAAAAGATCGAGTCGATAAGGGGTGAGGCTTCATGAGCGACAAACTCACACCCAAAGATTTCGCGACGGCCCAGGAGGTGCGCTGGTGCCCGGGCTGCGGCGACTACGCGATCCTCAAATCCGTGACGAAGGCGCTGGCCGACGTCGGTGCCAGGCCCGAGTCGACGGTATTCGTCTCAGGTATCGGCTGCGCGTCACGTTTCCCGTATTACGTCGAAACCTATGGTTTCCACACGATCCACGGCCGCGCGCCGGCGATCGCGACAGGGCTCAAACTCGCCAATCCTGATCTCGACGTGTGGGTCGTTACGGGTGATGGCGATGGCCTGTCAATCGGCGCCAACCACCTGATGCATACGCTGCGGCGTAATGTCGGCCTCAAGATCCTGCTTTTCAACAACGAGATCTACGGGCTGACAAAGGGGCAGTATTCGCCAACGTCACGCATCGGCACAAAATCGCCGTCGAGCCCCAAAGGCTCATTTGACACGCCCGTATCGCCCGGCCAGTTTGCCCTCGGTTCCGGCGCGAAATTCTTCGCTCGCGGCATCGACACCGACAAGGTCGGCATGGGGCATGTACTGCAACAGGCGCACGCGTTTCAGGGTACGGCGTTAGTCGAGATCTTCCAGAACTGCATCGTCTACAACGAAGACGTTTTCGCGAGTTTCACGGATCGCAAGGACGCCGCAAATACACAACTGCATCTCCGCCACGGCGAGCCGATGCTTTTCGGCGACAACAAGGGATTGAGTTTCAACCAGGACACGTGGTCTCTCGAGGTTATCGATGCGAAACAGTCACCCGACGATGTGCTCGTACACGATGAAGGCAATGCGATCCTGGCACGTCTGCTGGTGGACCTGCACCTGCCCGTCGCAATGGGCGTGATTTACCGGCAACCCGCGCAGAGTTATGAAAACGCGTTTTACGCGCATCATCCGTCGCGCATGCAACGCACGAAGAAGACCAGGGACTTTATCCAGGGACCCAGCAGCTGGTTTGTCGGCGATAAGACAGGCGAATCCTGACCGGGGCCGGTCCGTGTCCCGAATCCAGGCTATCAGTAACGCCAACTCGAGAGATCGGCTCCCTCCGGCGCCGTCGCGTCGATACGTTCGAGGATCTTCGGCAGGTACATCGTGTTGTAGCGAAGTCGCGAGATGTGGTTGCCGTTCTCATGGTCGCCGTTCCAGCAGTGCTCGGCGCGATCGCCGTAGTCGACTTCTCCACCGTAGTAAGGATCAGTCGTGCCTTCGAGGAATTCTTCTGCGAGATAAACGGCATTGTTGAGATAGTAATTGTCCATGTCGCCGGCGTAGATATGCAGTTTACCCTCGAGCCTGGGGCCCAGGGTCGCCCAGTCCCGCTCGAGGATATGCCTCAGGTCGTAATTTTCCTTCCAGTATTGCGCGACATCGGGATTGATCTCACCCGTCATCTTGTCCCACAGCCGCACCGGGTAGCCGTCCTCGCCCATCGGCGAGTAAGTCGCTTCCCAGATATCGTACTGCTGGCCGGAGCGACCTTTATCGCCGAGCACCGCCTCCAGACGGTTGTAGCCGTACTGGCTTGCGTGCACGTGCCCGAGGTAGTCGCGGTGACCCGGCCGGGGGAGTTTCTGAAACTGGCTGTCGTACCAGTACGCGTTGCTGTCTTCGTAGATGTTAACGGTCAGGTAGGCGCGAAAGTCGATCGGATCCGGGCAGGCTATGAAAGCGCCGTTGTATTCGTCGGGATAGAACACCTGCACCGCCATCGCCTCCCAGCCACCCGTCGAGCCACCATAGGTAAAGCGCGCCCAACCCTCACCGATGCCGCGAAACTGTTCCTCGATAAAGGGGATCAGCTCATAGGTCAGTGCGTCCCCGTAAGGCCCCTGGCTGGCAGAGTTCACGGCATAGGAATCATCGTAATACGGCGTCGGATGCTGAATCTCGATGACGATGAAGCGCGGGAAGTCCTCGCTGATCCAGGTCTGATAGAAATCGTAAGCTTCCTGCTGCTCGATGATGTTGTAGCCGTGAACATCGAAGCGCTCACTATATTCGGGCTCGAGGTCGGCATCCGGTGGCGTGGTGCGAAAGCCGCCGAAATCGGCCGGAAAATGTCCATGGAAGATCATCAGGGGATAACGGGCCTCGGGATGCTCATCGAAACCTCGAGGCAGCAACACGTGCGCACCAAGGTAGACATCCTCGCCCCAGAATTCAGACAACAACTCGCTCCGCATTCGGATGTGTTTGACGTATTCGGTGTCCTCGGGCGGCTCGATGTCCGGGATCACCTGGTCCAGAAGCAGCGCAAAGCTGCCCGATCCCGCTTCATCAATCTCGACCTGGACGGGCGTAGAGTAGAAATTGCCGGGCTTGCGTTTCCATTGCTGCCCTTCGCCTCTATCCGGCGGCAAACTCACGACCTTGCCGTTGCCAAGCGTGAAGTCCTTGTATCGATTCAGCAGCGCCTGCGCGTAGTAAGTGCCTGCCGGCACGTGAGACAGGTTTTCCAGTGGGAACCCCAGGGCGCTCTTGTCGATCACAACGTCCGTGCCGCCCTGCCAGTCTTCCACGTTGATGCCGAAAACGAGTTGAGTGTCGGCGGAGTTATCGACCAGGAACCGAGGCTCCTTCTCGTCGTGAGTTGCCAGCAACAGCAACAAGCGCCCGTCCTGGCCAGCGTCTGCCAATGCGGCATCGAACTTGATCGCAAACTCGGGACCGCCGGCGCTTTTGTCCTCGATCTTGACCTCGCAGGCGGCAAGCACGACGCACACCAGTGCTGCAAAAATCACTCGAAAAATACTCGAAGTCATGTCCGTCCTCCGGGATTGAAGATCACGCAAGGCCGCAAGAATAGCAGCATACGGGGTGTGCCGACGGCCCCCTCGCGACGAGGATTATCGGACGGAGGTCCAGCGCTCGTCATTGCGCTTTGCGGCGCCATCATCTTCCAGCTTCAACAAATGCGCGAGCAGCGAGCGCTCAGCCCAGCCATAGAGCTTTTTGTCGACGTCCTCGTAGACGTGCGGTACGAGTTCGTGGGTCGTAAGGTCAGGATTGGCCGCAAGCGCGTTGGCAACTTTGGCTTCTCTTTCGAGGCGATGGTCGACGATCCAGTCGATAAGGCGTCCGGGGTCCCTGATGATCTCACCGTGCCCGGGCGCGAGTGCGTCACACTGCAATTCCTTCACGCGTTGCAGGGACTGCAGGTAATGCTTCATGTTGCCATCGGGCGGGTTGATCACCACGGTCGACCCATCGATGACGTGATCGCCCGTGAACAGCAGGTTCATCCCCGCGTGCAGGAAGCAGACGTGGTTCGAAGCGTGCCCGGGCGTGTGCACAACCCGTAGAATGAATTCGCGCGTGACGAGTTCTTCGTCATCCTCGAGTATGCGATCGGGCGTAAAGGTTGCGTCCTGGTGCTTGCCCTCGGGTGCCGGCCGACCCAGTAACTCGGCGCCCGTGATGCTCGCGAGTGCCGACGCGGCCGGCGAGTGATCTTCATGCGTGTGTGTAACGAGTATCCAGCGAATCGGCGCGTCCGCCACCTCCTGAATCCTGTCGACGTGCTCTTCGATCAAAGGTCCCGGATCGAGTACCGCGATCTCCTTGTCGCCGAACAGGTAGGTATTGGTGCCAGGCCCTGTCATTAGTGACGGGTTTGGCGCGACGAGTCGGCGAACGCCAGGGCCGAGCTCGCTGAATGCCGGCATTTCCGGCCCGAACGCGGTCACGACTTGACGCCCGGATAGTCCTTTTCACCCGGTAGCGCGATATGTTTCTCGCCGTCCCTGATGACGACGGCCGGCAGCATGCTTGTCACGCCCCACCCTACGCAGGAGCGTGCCCACTCGACCAGCTCGTCAAGCGTCTTGTGCCGCGCGATGCTCTCGAGGGTCTTTATTGTAGGGAAGTGTAGATCGGCCTTGCCCGCCCTGCCCGCTTCGAGCATGTCGTGAGCTGTTATCCAGCGGGAATTCGTCAGCTCGCCCCCGCAGTGCGACGCCTGTTGACCGGCCGGCATCTCGGCCAGGAAGAACCGCGTCGAATACCGTTGCTTCATGACCTGCGGCGTAATCCAGTGACTGAAGTAGAAAAGCTCGTCGCAATGCAACTGCAGCTGGTTACGCGTGACGAAATCCGACCAGTCTTCGGCGCCGCAGTTGAGGCCGTCGCGCACGGCGCCGAGATCCTCGTCCACCTGATCGATGTCGGCGAGCAACACGCCAGACTCCTCGAACAGTTCGCGGATTGCTGCGGAATAATAGTCGAGGCCATTCGCGCGCACACCGAGATGCGCGTTTGCCTCGAGTTCGCCGACACACGAGCAAAACTCGTGCACCGCCGCGTCATCCGAATCGAGGACGCCACCCGGAAACGCGTACGCGGCCCCGAAAGAGGATCTTTCGTGCCGCCTTACCATGAACAGCTCCGGGTCGGCTGCCGCCGCGCGCACGAGAACGACGGTCGAAGATGGGCGGGCGTAGGCGATATCACTCAATGCTGGTTTGCTCCGCGTCACCTGTTTCGATTTGTGCCTTCAGCCGCAACAGCGCCTCGCCGATGACTCCGTCCACGGCACCGGCCATGCCATCGAGACCTTCCGGCCGGTAGCCGCCGACAGCGTACGTGAATTTCATGCGCGTCTTGTCGCCGGCTTCTTCAACGTCTTCGAACTCCCACGTCATGTTGCCGTCGACGCCCATGAGGCCCAGCGGCCCCAGTCCGCCGGTTAGCCGCAACAGGACTTCCGGAACCACCATCGTTACGGTCAAATGCACGACACCGGCGTCCTTACCGAGATCCTCGCAGAAACACCCTTGTGGCTTCGCGGTGATGCTCAGTCGACCGGCCTCGCCGGAGATCGTGTGGTCCGAGTTCCACCACTGACCGACTTCATGGATCGCGATACGCCAGGCTCGGCTACGTTCTGCGTCGACCACGACTTCGTTCACTGTCGTGAAGCCGCTGGCCGCAGCATCCCTGACTTCGGCGCCCGCGATAACGGGCAACAACAGAAAGCTTATCGCGACAGCTGCGTTTCTCATGCGAACTCCTGCGTACAGAGTTCAAGCTTACCGCAATCCGGGCCAGTCTCAGAATAACGATACGATGAGGAACACCGCGCTGATGATCGCAAGTACAAAATAGAGTTTTTTCCAGAATGCCATTGAATCGCCCATGCAAAGTGCATAAATAGGAATGAAGTATTGTCGTGCCGCGCGCATGAACGTTTGCTGAAGGCTGGTAGCCAAGGTAAATTGCTGTAATTATTGATTTTTTTGGCGACCTCCCGGGGCATCAGCGGAAGTGGACGAAGACCTGCGCATCGTATTTGAGAGCCGCAACCGGCAAAGCTGCGCCGACCGCGCACTCGTGCTCGCCGCCTCAGCGATACCGCACCAGCTCATCGATGATGGTCACTCCGCGGTCCTCGTCGTCCCCGCCGAACATTCGGCTCGGGCCGTTGAGGAACTGCAGCTCTACGACGAAGAGAACCCGCCGGCTCGGCCGAAGCAACGAAAGCGTGTCGTCTACCAGGATGCCCTGCCCGGCGTCGTCGGCTACTTTTTCGTGGTTTGTGCGGTCGCATGGCTGGCCGGCTACTCGATATTCGGGCACAACTGGTTCATGTCAGGCCGCGTTGACGGCGAGCTCATACGCAACGGCGAATGGTGGCGTACGATTACGGCGCTCACGCTGCACGCCGACGCCAGGCACCTTGTCGGCAACCTGGTCTTCGGCGTCCTGTTCGGCATCTTCGCGGGACGCCTGCTCGGTTCGGGCGTTGCCTGGCTAGCCATTGTTGTTTCCGCCGCGCTGGGCAATTCGGTTAATACGCTGCTGCTTGAATCTGCGCACAAATCCATCGGCGCATCCACGGCCGTCTTCGCGGCACTCGGACTCGTCGCGGGGTTCGTATGGCGTGGCCAGCTCATGGCGCAGGATCGCTGGTCGTATCGCTACGGCCCGATCGTCGGCGGCCTGGCCCTGCTCATGTATACGGGCACGGGCGGCGAGAACACTGATATTGGCGCACACCTGTTGGGATTCGTCTGCGGCTTTGCGACGGGCATGCTCCTGATCGCGCTCGGGCCGGTGCCGACGGATCGGCGGGCGCAGGCTACAGCAGGCGGGATCGCACTGGCGCTGGTCGCCACTGCCTGGATCGTCGCACTGCGACTCTGACATCGCCGCACAATCATGTAGAATTTCGCCCCGGGGAGTGATGCGGATTCACAGCAGCCAAACATGAAGAATATCCTGCTGTTCTTAGCAGTCATTGCATTGATAGCGACGATGGTGCTGTGGATTCGCCATGGCGGCGGCGATCCTTATCCCAACCTCTCGACAACGCCCAGGCTCGGCGCCGGCATGCTCGAGGAAGTGCTGGCTTACGCCGAGCCAATTGGAAATGTTGCCGTCAACCGCGACGGGCGGATTTTTTTCACCGTGCACCCCGAGGCGCGGCCCAAGGGCAACAAACTGCTCGAATACGTGGCCGGGGCAGCCATACCGTATCCGTCGGGGGCCGCGCAAACTGAACTATTTGACACGGTGCTCGGGTTGTCGATCGACAGCTTGAACCGCCTCTGGACCATCGATCACGGCAACCACGGCATGCGCGCGGCGAAGATCATCGGCATCGACCTCGACTCGGGCAAGATCCTGCGCGAGCAGTCCTTCGACAAGAGCATTGCACCGACAGGCTCTTTTCTGCAGGACTTGCAGGTCAGCAGCGATGGCCGAACGATCGTAATCGCTGATGCCAGTTTCTGGCGCAAGTCGCCGGCGATCATTGTCTATGACGTCGAAACGGGGCAGTCACGCCGCGTCCTGGAGTCCCACGAATCGGTCTCCGCCGAACAATTCATGATTCGCAGCGGCGACAAGGACATGGAATTCATGGGCGGCATCGTCGCCCTGCGCGGCGGGATTGACGGCATTGCGCTCGGTCCCGAGTGGCTTTATTACGGGGCTCTTAGCGGATCCGGGCTTTATCGCGTCAAACTCGACGACCTGCGTGACACGCGCTTGCCGCCCGCGCAACTCGCGAAGCGCGTCGAACGCTTCAGCGACAAGCCGCTCAGCGACGGCTTCAGCCGTGACAACTCAGGCAACATCTACATTACCGACGTTGAGCACAGCTCCGTGTTCATCGTCGGACCCGGGCAGCCGCTTGCAACGCTCATACAGTCAAACAAAGTGCGCTGGCCCGACGCGCTGTCTTTCGGACCGGATGGCTGGCTGTACCTGGCGGACAGCGCACTCCCCGACCTCATTCTGCAATCTCGCGAACACATCGAAGCCGCAGGCCCGTACCGGATATTCCGGTTCCAACCGGGCTTCGAGGGCGTTCCCGGACAATAAAAGGAATAGCAATGGAAGACCTTACTGCTGCATTCACGGGCATCGACTGGCAAGGCATTATCGACTACCTGTCCATCAACGCGATCGACCTCGCCGGCAAGATCGTCGGCGCGCTCGTCATCTTCTACGGCGGCCGCTGGCTGGTCGGGCTCGCTGTCCGGGCTTTGCGGAAAGTCATGCAACGACAAGAGATCGACAGGACACTCGAGACCTTCGTCTGCAACCTCGTGCGCATGGCATTGCTCGTCGTTGTCATTATTGCGGCAATCAGCGCGCTCGGTATCCAAACCGCCTCTTTCATCGCCATCTTCGGCGCGGCTGGCCTGGCTGTGGGCCTGGCCTTGCAAGGCTCGTTATCTAATTTTGCGGCAGGCGTCCTGATCGTCCTGTTCCGCCCTTACAAGGTTGGCGACTGGGTTGAAGCCGCGGGGATTTCGGGTGCCGTCGAACAAGTTCAGATCCTGACGACGGTTCTGAAGACCGGGGACAACAAACAGATTATCGTGCCGAACAGCCAGATCATGGACAGCATCATCACAAACTATTCGGCCAACGATACGCGGCGCGTCGATATGGTCGTCGGGGTGAGCTACGACGACGACCTCGACAAGGTCAGGAAGACCGTTGAGGAACTCGTCGCCGCGGACGATCGCATCCTGGACGAGCCGGCTTGCACGATCGCCGTCTCCGAGCTTGCCGATAGCAGCGTCAACTTCGTGGTACGGCCCTGGGTCAAGACCTCGGATTACTGGGGCGTGATGTTTGACCTGACGGAAGCCATCAAGAAGCGCTTCGACCAGGACGGCATCTCGTTCCCGTTCCCGCAGCAGGACGTGCACTTGTACAACGCGTCAAAGGATTAGTCGGCGACATCCGGCTCCACGAAACACCATTTCAGTTTCGGGATACGCTCCTTGAGCTTGCGCTCGAGCGCATTGATGTTGGCCACGGCGTCATTGACGTTGAGATCAGGGTTCATCTTTACCTTGACCGCCAGCATCGTGTCGGGTCCGAACTGGATCGTGATCGTAAGGCGTAGATGATCGCCCGAACTGTTGAGTCGTGAGATGTTCCAACCATTGAGAGTGCCCGTCTTTCTGGCGCGCCGGGTCAACCGAACCCGGTGCTTGTTCGTTAAGAGTATGATGCGATGCGGGGCGTGACACACGGAACAGAAGAATGAACGGAATTCTATCGACGACATCGACAATGCTCGCGATTCTCATCGCCGGCTGTGCGGCCCATCCTGACCCGATCATCGACACGAAAGGCGTCGATCCCGACGTACTGGCGCAGGACTGGCAGGAATGCGAGGCCTACACCGAGCAGATCCAGATAGAGAAAGGCGTCGCCAAAGGCAGTGCCGTGGGCGCGGTTGTCGGCGCCGCCGGCGGCGCTATCGACGGAGATGCGGGCAAAGGGGCCGGCTACGGCGCGGTTTATGGCGGCACGCGCTCCGGTCTCGACGCCGATCGCGAGAAACAGAAGGTCTTCAAGCGCTGCATGCGCGGCCGCGGCTACAAAGTGCTGAACTAGCCTCGATCGCTTGACCGCAACGGGCAAGATGAGTACTGTATTTTTATACAGTATCGGATTCGCCTATGCCTTTTCGCGGACACAAGGGACGAGGCGCCATCTCGGCGCCGGACGGTCGCTTCACCAACAGACCCGTCGAGCTCGACGAAGAAGAATTGCACGCGCGCGCGGAATTCGCGCCCGAAACCGTGCTGCGCGCGATGCCAGCCGGTCGAATCATCAGCAGCAACTCCTCGCCGGACGTCCCTTTCGACCTGTCAATCAATCCCTACCAGGGCTGCGAACATGGCTGCGTGTACTGCTACGCGCGCCCGAGCCATAGTTACCTCGACCTGTCACCCGGGCTGGATTTCGAAACGCAGATTTTCTTCAAGCCGAACGCGGCCGCGAGGCTTGTCGACGCCTGGGAGAAGCCCGGCTATGAATGCAAGCCCATCACGATAGGCGCAAACACGGATCCCTATCAGCCTGCCGAACGCGACCTCAAGGTAACGCGGCAGCTGCTCGAACTCTTCCGGGAACACTCCCATCCGGTCAATATCATCACCAAGAGCCACCTGGTTATCCGTGATCTCGACATCCTGTCCGAACTTGCCAGCCAGAGGCTGGCTTCGGTCGCCGTCAGCGTGCCGACAATGGACGACGAGCTGAAGCGTGTCATGGAGCCGCGCGTGCCTGCGGCCAAAGCGCGGCTGTCGGCGATCGAGCAACTGACGGCGGCCGGTGTACCGACGAGCGTGCTGGTCGCGCCCGTCATTCCCGCGATAAACGACAACGAGATTGAACAGATCCTCGCTGCTTCGGCGGCAGCAGGTGCCGACCAGGCGCGCTACATCTTCCTGCGCCTGCCGCATGAACTCAGAGGGCTCTTCACCGAGTGGCTCGATATGCATTTTCCCGATCGCGCCGAGCGCGTCATGAGCCTGATTCGGCAGGCTGGCGGAGGCCGGGATTATGACAACCGCTTCGGTGTACGGCAGACGGGGCGAGGGCCCTACGCCAAGATGCTCGCGTCGCGATTCAACACCGCGGCCAGGCGCCTCGGCCTTAACGCGCGAGACTACCAGCATGTACTTGATTGCAATCAGTTTTCGCGGCCCGGTCAACAGCAGCTCGGACTCCGGTTCTGACGTCCTTAACAGCGCTACCGCGTCGCGTTTCCAGTCGGTATAGTTGATACAGCTTCGCGGGTCCGGTATTTAGAACTATTCCCATCTGGTCCTGTCTCAGACACGCATGATCGTGCTAAAAACTTAAGGATGTTCGACTCACCGAAAACCGTCTTGTCGTTGCTGGCGCTCTCGATCGCCAGTGCCAGTTCTGCCCAGCAAGTCGATGAGGTGCCGGGCGAACAGATCGTGCCGGTCGCGGAGGAAACGCCCGAAGCAGTCGAGCCTGATGAGTTCGCGGGCGAACTGAGTGACGAAGATCGTCTCATGCGGGAATTCGAGCGCTACAAGCGCTATATCAACGAAGGCTCGATGGATGAAGCCGACATTGCGGCCAAGCGCATCGTGGAAATGGCCATCAGGCTTTACGGCCCGCAATCTCTCGAGGCCTCCAAGGCACTCAATAATCTCGCGCTCGTGCAGCACAGGACAGGCCAGTATGAGGCGGCGATCCAGAATTTTGAGTCGTCCATAGTGATCATCGAGACACGCGAGGACCGACTCAATAGAGAGCTTGTCAACCCGCTCAAGGGCCTGGGTGCATCGCAACTCGCCAACGGCCGTCCGGATCTGGCCGCGCAGTCGTTTGACAGGGCGACGCACATCACGCATGTCAACGAAGGCCCGCACAATATCGAGCAGGTCGAAATCCTCGAGTCGTTGGCGGAATCGAGGGTGCGTATGGGCGACATGAAAGAGGCGCGGAGTCTGCTGGACCGGATTCACATCCTTAACGTTCGTCATTTTGATAACAACGAGCTTGGGCTTATTCCGTCGCTGATGCGAAGAGCGGACTGGCAACACCGCGCCGGTTACTACAATGACGAGCGGGCAACCTATCGACGCGCGATTCGCATCGTCGAGGCAAAGCTCGGCAAAGAAGATCCCCAGCTCATCATGCCGCTCATGAAACTCGGGGAGTCTTTCTATTTCGTCGATATGAACGAAGTCGCACGCGCGCAGACCAGTATCGTTGCTACAGGAGAAATCTACTTCAAGAGGGCGGTTCGAATTGCTGAACGGTCGGACACTGTCGATTGGCTGGAGCATATCGAAGCGAAACTCGCGTTGGCCGATTACTACATATACGTCGAAGCCCACAATCGAGCACGCAAGGTCTACGCAGATGTGTGGGAGCTCCTTTCTACAGACGAGGAACGACTCCTCGTCCGGCGTGACATGCTCGAGCAGCCTGTCGTCCTGATCGAGAACGACTTGCCAGACCGTGCCGGCGGCGCGCCAGCACCCGCGGATGGCGCATATCAAACCGGCACCATTCGCGTGGACTACAGCGTTTCGAGACGCGGCAGGGTCCGAGACATTCGTACTGAAGCCAACCCACCGGAATTTGTCGATATGCAGCGAATCGTGCACCGTGAGATTCGCAACCGCGTTTTTCGCCCGGTGATTGTTGACGCAACACCAGTCGATTCGGAAGACCTCGTCTTCGAACACAGTTTTCTCTACCGACAATCAGACCTGGAAAAACTGCGGCAGCAGGCCGCTCCTCAACAATCTGGAAATTCCTCCGAAACCTGAATCAGACAGAGGCATCATGAAAAAGCTGGCTCTCCCATCGAAGGACGAGGCGCTGCCGGGTCGGAATACGCCCATGGCTGTGCCCGACCGACACTTTGTCAATGGCAGCGCACTACGCGGACCGTTCGACGAGCACCTGCAGCAGGCCGTCTTCGCGCTGGGCTGTTTCTGGGGTGCGGAGCGGGCGTTCTGGGAAACGCCCGGCGTTGTCACGACGTCAGTAGGTTATGCCGGTGGAATTACGCCGAACCCGACGTACGAAGAAGTCTGCACCGGTAATACCGGCCATACTGAAGTAGTGATGGCGGTATTCGATCCCACGGTAATCAGCTATGCGCAGCTGCTGAAAGTATTCTGGGAAAACCACGATCCGACGCAGGGCATGCGCCAGGGCAACGATATCGGCACACAGTACCGCTCCGCCATCTTTACGATCGACGATGCACAGCAGTCCATCGCGCGTCGCTCACTGTCGGACTACGAACAGGAGCTGGTCGAAGCCGGCTACGGCCGGATTACCACCGAAGTGCTGCCGCTGGATACTTACTACTACGCCGAGGATTATCACCAGCAATACCTGGCGAAGAATCCTGGCGGCTATTGCGGCCTCGGCGGCACGGGCGTGAGTTGTCCGATCGGGCTCGACCTCGATAAGAAGTCTGCGTAGGATATCGTCCCCTCCGGAGGGAGCAATATCAAGTGGCTGGAAACAAAAAGAAGCAGGCGAAGCCCCGCAGGCCGAGTCGTAAACAGGCCGAGGACGCGGTACGCACCTTGCTGCTCTGGGCCGGTGAAGATACGCGTCGGGAAGGTCTGATCGACACGCCGAAGCGCGTTGCCAGCGCATACGAGGACTGGTTCAGCGGCTACAAGAGCAACCCTGTGGAGTACCTCGCACGCACCTTCGAAGAAGTCGAAGGCTACGACGAGATGATCGTACTGCGTGACATCGAGTTCGAGTCGCACTGCGAACACCACATGGCGCCGATTATCGGCAAGGCCCATGTCGGCTACCTGCCGAGTAACAAGGTTGTCGGTATCAGCAAGCTGGCTCGCGTTGTCGAAGCTTTCGCGCGTCGCTTCCAGGTCCAGGAAAAGATGACGGCGCAGATTGCCAACTGCATCCAGGACGTCCTGCAACCGAAAGGGGTAGCCGTCGTCATTGAGGCGAAGCACCAATGCATGACGACGCGAGGCGTCCACAAGTCGGACGTGTCGATGGTCACCAGCCAGATGGTCGGCACATTTCGCAAGGATGCAAGAACGCGGGTCGAGTTCCTGCGCATGATTGACGCGAATCGCTAGAGACTGACATCCCGATGAAGAAGCGCTTGTCGATCGCCGTGCTCGTGCTGGCTATCCCAATCTTCTATTTGCTTGCATGGCCTGTTCCGATCGACCCGGTTTCCTGGCAGGCGCCGACAGATCGCGGACTCATTGACCCCTTCGAGGCCAACGATCGCCTGAAGTTTGCTCGCGGCATCAACATCGACCCATTCACAGGTCCTGAGGATGCGACTGTCGGCGTTGACGGCAACATCTACGCGACAACGTCCAGCGGCCACGTCATCCAGGTGCGCAACCGGCAGGTTCACGAATTCTCGAATCCTGGCGGCAGACCCCTCGGCATTGAAACCGATCGAGACGGAACACTGGTCGTCGCCAACGCGATCCTCGGACTGCAGCGCATAGATCGCGCCGGAAATGTTACGACCTTGTTACGGGAAATTGGCGGAGAACCCGCTCACGACGTGAACAATCTCGCGATTGGTCCCGACGGAAAGATCTACTTCAGCATATCGAGCAGCAAGTTCAGCGCCGCGGAATATCGCGGCACCTATGATGCGAGCCTCCTCGATATCATGGAGCACGGTGGCAACGGCAGCGTCTATTCGTTCGACCCCGGAAGCGGCGAAGTCCGATTGCTCCTTGACGGCCTCAACTACGCGAACGGTGTTGCCATAAGCCTGGACGGGCGCTTCCTGGTCGTCAGCGAAACCGGCCAGTATCGCGTAAGCAAGTACTGGTTGAGCGGTGACAAAATGGGCACGAGCGAGGTATTGCTCGACAACCTTCCCGGCTTCCCCGATAACCTCAAGACCGGCGCCAATGGTCGCTTCTGGCTCGGCCTGGTCGCGCCGCGCAACAACGTGGTGGATCGCCTGTCGGACAAACCTTTCCTGCGCAAAGTCGTACAGCGCCTGCCGGCCGCGCTGAGACCGCGCGCCGTTCCTTCCTCGCACGTGATCGCGTTCGACGGCGACGGCGTAGTGCTGGAAAACCTGCATGACCTCGAGGCGCGGTTCCCGACTCTGACGGGCGTGCTGGAAACGAATCGCGCTCTCTACCTGACGACCTTGTTCGGCAATCAGCTACCGCGCATCGACAAGCAAAATCTGTAACAGCTTTGTAACGATTATGTAACGAATTGTGACTCGGTTGCACGGAGTCAGATATTCGTACTAGGCTTTTCATGTGAGCCTTCGGTATACGATTACAAGAGAAGACTCCGTCATACGCGTTCGTACCGAAGGAGTCTTCGATTTTATTGGAGCCTACGAGATGTGGGAGGAGATTGCTGCGACCTGCAATTCACAAGATTGCTATCGCGTCCTGGGGGTGTCCAATCTCGACAAGCCGCTTCCAGCAATCGACGCGTACGATCACCTGGAAATGCTGAAGTCAGTCGGCATTAACACCCGACATCGCATTGCATGGGTCGCGGGGCATCCGGCTCTGCTGGATAACCTCCTTCTGGCACAAACAGTCGTCAGGAATCGTTCGGAGATCAACCTACGGATCTTCGACAATATGAAACCTGCGGAACTGTGGCTTGCCGAGTCCTGACAAGCGACGCATTATTCCAAGCCTAGTTGGGCGACACCCTGCTGAAACGTAATATCGACGGGAATGTCGGCACTCGTTAACCGGTCGAGATCCGCCTGCAGCTCTGCCGTAATAATGCCTTTCTGCGATGTCAGCTCTGCCGCGCCTTCGTAGTCGCCATCGCCCTGCAACGTCAGCAACAAGCGCGACAGATCCGTCATGGCCTTCTCCATTTGCTCGAAGTCCACGCGATAACGACCGGTCTCGGCGTCGCGGATGAACGCTCCCTGTTCCATGAAGAAATTGAAGCGCACCATGTTTGCCTTGCCATGCGCGCTGGCGGCGCCGAAACGAATCGAGCGGAACACGCTGGTCATGAACGTGGTGTAGTAATCCCTGAGATCAACATCGCCCAGCTCGCCGGCCTTGTGCAGCTCGGTAATCATATACAGGCCGAGAATATCCGCCTTGCCTTCCTCCATGCTCGAAGCCAGGTCGAGCATCGCCTCACGTACGGTGCCTCGACTGTTGATCGTGTTCTTGATGCCGAGTCCGTGTGCCACTTCGTGGAACATCGTGTTGGCGAAGAAAGCGTCAAACGTGATGTACTGGCGCTGTGACTCGTCGATCAATACGTCGGCGATTGGCTCGAGGATCTTCTCGAACTTCGCCTGCATCGCGTTCTTGAGCTGCAGGCGGCGCGTGCCCTTTTCCAGCTGCACTTCTTCGTCATTGGGAAGGTTAATGGCGATCGTCTTCGACCCCGCGTTACTGTGGCCCGCGTAATAAACCACGTCATAGGCGTTCAGGTCAGAATCGGTCCCGGGCGATTCCCACTTGTACTGGTCCGCAACGGGCAGTCCTTCCTGCAGGTCGGGAAGGAATGCTGCAAAACGACTCAGTCGGTCGCTCCACTCCAGGTCCTTGATCAATACGTAGGATTCATACCCCGCGCGGTAGCCGAACAGTCGATCTTCGTAGGTCTCGATGGGGCCGATAACTACATCGATGTCATTGTCCTTGACGTCCATCCAGTAACGATCGCTGATCTGAAACTCGTCGCTGATGAGCGCCGCGGCACGCAACTTGAGGTAGTTGGCAAAGTCCGGACTTTCGGCCAGCGCGGCCGCTTTGCGCAGCAGGTCTGCCGCCTGCTTCAGTTCGTCGGCATAGACGACGTGATACGGAACGAGTGTCAGCTCACCGGCAGGGTTGCGCCTGATCAGTGAGTACAGCCCTTTCTTGCCGGGCAGATAGGCTTCGTCGAATTCCTCCTTGCTCATGTCGGCAGGATAGAATTGCGCGCCCAACGGCTTGGCACCCGCGCCCTTGATGAAGGGTTTGTCATCGTCCAGCCGGTCCCAGGGACCGTAATTGAGCTCCGCAAACCGGCGCGTGTCATCGTTGGCCAGCGAATCGAGCCAGGCCTCGTAGCCATCGCCGTAACTTTGCCGCCAGAAGAGATCGTCCATGATCTGCGATGCATCGATCAGGATGCCGATCATCTGCCGCTGATCATCACTGAGATGACTGAGATCAGCGGTGAGCGTGAAATCCGCGTATATATCGGGGCGCGGTAGCACGGTCTCGAGCGTCTCGATCCTGACCTCGGGAGGTGCCTCCGCACCACAGGCTGCGAGAATGGTCAACACAACGAAAGCGCCCACCCGGCGCATCAAGGCTCGAAATTTCACGGCTTCCCCCTGAAGCATTTTCAATGGCCCATTATCGCACAGGCAGCCATTCGTGGCCGACCGGGCGACGGCTCAGAGATCGACCAGTTCGACGTCCCGGAACGTCAGGGCATGCCCGAGGAACTGGCCGCCTACACGCGCAAATCGTGTCGCGCCATCGGTGGCCAGAAACCGTTGGTCACCCTTTTCGCGGGCGGTGCGCATCTGCCCGCCTGACTGCAGTGTTTCGCGAACTGCATGCGCGGTCGTGCTCGCCGAATCGACAATCGCGACGGTTTCGCCCACGACCTCCCGGATCGCTTCTTTGAGCAATGGGAAGTGGGTGCACCCGAGAATGATGCTGTTGGCCTCGAATCCGCCTTCATTCGCCTCATCGAGATAACGCCGGATGATGCGCGTCGCGATATCGCCGTCGGTCCAGCCCTCCTCGGCGAGCGAAACCAGCATCTCGCAGGCCTGCTCGCGCACCGTGGCCTGCTCGTCGCGGGACTCTATCGCATTGCTGTAGGCGGCGAGCCGCACGGTCGCTTCTGTCGCCAGCACGAGATGCGAGCCGCCGGGACGCGCATGGACGGCCGCGGCGGCGCCCGGCTCGACGACACCGATGACCGGCAGCGGATCGAGATCCGCGCGCAGCGCCGCGAGCGCAACCGCCGATGCCGTATTGCATGCCACGACGAGCATCTTGATGCCCTGCTCCGCGAGCTTTTCCGCGGCCTGGATGGCATAGCGCTCGATCGATGCCGGGCTCTTCGTGCCGTACGGCAGGCGCGCCGTATCTCCCAGGTAGACGAGGTTTTCGGCAGGCAGCTCACTTCGTATTGCCTTGAGCACCGTGAGTCCGCCGACGCCGGAGTCGAATACGCCTATCGGCAGATCCTTATCGTACTTTGCATTCATTGCCGCATTGTGCCGAAGGATCGTCAAGTGTGGAATAATCCGGCCCGTATTCTTTGACGGGCGGATCCGGGCAACGTGCAAAAGCTAATCTACGCTGTCGGTGCAGCTGTCGCGCTGTTGATCGTTATCGGCTTCGCGCTGCCGCGCACCCACAGTATCGAGGTCACGCAGGAGATCGATGCGCACCCGGCCACGATATTTGCGCTGGTCAATGATTTCCACCGCTTCGCCCTGTGGGCGCCGCTCGCAAAGGTCGACCCGAACGTGCGCATCCTTTACTCGGGCAACAGCAAGGGCGTCGGCTCTGTGATGACCTGGGACGGGGCCATCGTGGGCAGCGGCGCGCAGTCGATTGTCGAGAGCAAACCCTACGAGCGCGTCGCAATGGTGTTGAGCCCGGGCGAGCCTGGCGAGGCAAAGTCGTGGTTCGACCTTGCCCCCGGCACCGGCACGACATTCGTGACCTGGGGCTTCGAAGCCGACTACGGCATGAATATCGTCGGCCGTTATTTTGCGGCGATGCTGGGCAGCATCGTGGCCCGCGATTACGAGAACGGCCTCCTGGACCTCAAGGAACTGGCAGAAAGCCTGCCTTCAGCCGACTTCAGTGATATCGAAATCGAGCACATTGTCGTTCAGGCCATGCAGATCGCCTACCTGTCGACCTCGTCGCGCCCGGAGCCGTCAGCGATCTCCGAAGCCATGGGCAGGGCCTATTTCGAGATCCTCAATTTCATCGATAAGCACAATCTCAGGGACGCTGGCGCGCCACTATCGATTACTCGTACCTTCAGCGGCTCCAGGCTGGTATTCGATGCTGCCATCCCTGTCAGGGGGGTTTCCGACGCGACGCCGCGGGACGGGGCCTCTGTCAGGCTGGGCTCTACCTACGAGGGGCCGGTGATTCGCGTCAAACATGTCGGGCCGTATCACCTGCTGGCCGGCACGCACCGCAAGATTACGGCCTACCTCGCGGCGCACGGCATCGAGCGCAACGGCGATGCGTGGGAATCGTATGTGAGTGACCCGGGCGACGTGCCCGAGAAAGAGCTACTGACCTACGTCTACTATCCGGTGCGACTCGACTGAGTCAGACCGATTTTACGAGGAATGGCGGCACCCGGGCCTGGGTTTCGTCGTTAAGTGGTAACGTGACCTGCGCGTAATCGCCGTGCCTCGCGAGCTCCCCAAACAGCGACACGAGCCGCGACGCACATTCGCTGGCCTCGTTGACGGACATCTTGCGCACCGAGGCGCAGACGCAGCTTTCACCGTTGTGTGGCGTCACACGGTGCAAGGATTGCTGCAGGTCGGCAAACGTCTGCTTCAGCGCGATGGGTATGTCTTCCTCGTCGATGTCAACGAGATGGTCTTCGTAGGCCTTGATAAGTCTTTGTTTTATATGGCCATGCCCCGCAAGCACAGTCAGTGCTGCGTGAAAGCAGTCGACGTGGTTCTTCATTGCCACTCCAGCGTTTAGTTATTGTCGCTTATTTACGCTTTTTTTCTTCCGGAGCAGACTACCTCCTGTAGTCTTCGAGGCCCCCTGCAGAGCCCCACAAGTCCCTTTGCACTCCTGATCTATCAGGATCTTGCGCACGTTTCTTATAACAGAGTTTCCAAAGCGCGCGCAAGTGTCGCTCAATACCTACGTTATTGACTCATTCTAAATCGAAATCTCGATTTTCCAGTGTTCGTCACCCATCTCGCGGTCGATCGAATAGCGGGGCTTGGCCTGACCGACCTCCCAGGTCACCGCGAGCGTCTCGTTCATGATGTAGCTGCGATGTTCTGCGAGTGCCTTCTCGACGGCGGCGGAGCCCGACACGCCGAGCGTAATACGGTCGGAAACCTCGAGACCCGCCTGTTTGCGGGCGTCCTGCACCGAACGCACGATCTCGCGGGCCACACCCTCGTTAATGAGTTCGTCATTTAGCGTCGTATCGAGCGCGGTCAGGAATCCGGCGTCCGCCTCGCACGAGTAGCCTTCGGCCGAATGCGTTTCGATCAGGATGTCGTCACCCTCGAGTGCGATAGTCTGGCCGCCGGCCTCGATTTCAAAAGCATCGCCGCGAGCTGCCGCGCCCGCAATCTCTGCGCCATCCGCGGCGGCGAGTGCCTTGCGGATCTCGGGCACCAGCTTGCCGTATTGCTTTCCGAGCTTCGGCAGGTTGGGCTTGATGTTGTAACTGACGAGGCCCGCGTCCCTGGCAATGAACTCGATCGATTTGACGTTGAGTTCCTCGAGGATCTGGTCCTTGTGGCCCTGGAGAGCCGCGGCCGCCGCATCGTTGGGCGCGCGTACAAGCAGGCGCGACAGCGGCTGGCGTGTGCGAACGCCAGACTGGCCACGCGCGGCACGGCCAAGCCCGACGACCTTCTGCACGACACCGATGTCGTGCAATAACGCATCGTTTCGCCACTCCGGGTTCGCCTGCGGCCAGTTCCCCATGTGCACCGAGGGCAGCGCATCGGCGTCTACCGAACGGACGAGGTTCTGATACACATGCTCGGCCAGGAACGGCACGAACGGCGCCATCAGTTCATGCGCGCCCTTGAGACACTCGTACAAGGTCAGGTAGGCGGCCTGCTTGTCCTCGGGGTCCGTAGACTTCCAGAAACGACGACGATTTCGGCGCACGTACCAGTTACTGAGTTGATCGACGAACGATTCGATGGCCTCGCCCGCCGATTTCGCGTCGAAGGCGTCCATGGCGTCGGTCACGGTCGCTACAGTTTTGTGCAACAGCGCCAGCGCCCAGCGGTCGATCTCGGGTCGCTGCTCGACGGGCACCTGATTCGTAAGGTCTATGTCGTCAAGACGTGCATACAGCACGAAGAAGCCGTAGGTGTTCCAGAACGTATTGATGAAAGAGCTGGCAACGTCGGCGACAATTTCGACCGATACGCGTTTCGGCGCGTCCGGTGCGAGACGCGCCAGGAAATACCAGCGCAAGGCGTCAGCACCGACAGTGTCAAATACGTCGTAGGGATCGATGATGTTGCCAACCGATTTCGACATTTTCTTGCCGTCTTTGTCGACGATCAGGTTGAGGCAGATGCAGTTCTTGTAGGCAACGTCGTCGGAAACCAGCGCCGCAATGGCGTGCAGAGTATAAAACCACCCGCGCGTCTGGTCGATCGCTTCGCAGATGAAGTCGGCCGGGAAGTGCTTTTCGAACTTGTCTTCATTCTCGAACGGGTAGTGCCATTGTGCGTAGGACATGGCGCCCGAATCGAACCAGCAATCGATGACCTCGGGCACGCGCCGCCAGGTCCTGCCGTCCTTCTCGAAAGTGACGTCGTCGACGGCCGGCCGATGCAGATCGAGCTCGGACAGCCCGCGGCCCGTCAGTTGCTCGAGTTCCTCCACCGAGCCGATGCAGTGGAACCCGCCCTCGCCGTCGGTCCACACGGGCAGCGGCGT
>CAMYOJ010000023.1 GCA_947259985.1 uncultured Woeseiaceae bacterium | reverse complement strand
TGGATGCCCGCACGGAAAAACAATGCGCCGGCCATGAGCGCAAGCAGCGCGACACCGAAAATCAACATTACTCGAGACACGTCGGGTCCTTTGTTATCAGGGAACGATCTGCGCGCGTACGTTCGTAGCAAAGGCCTGTTCGAGATGTAAGGCGAAGTCCTCGGCTTTCATGTACCCCACGACCTCGTAGCCGTGGCGTTGCTGGCCGTCCGCGCCGAAGAAGATTATCGTGGGCGGCCCGAAAACGCCAAATCGGTCGAGCAGGGCCTGGTCGGCTTCGTCGTTCGCCGTGACGTCGGCCTGCAGCCAGACCGTGTTCGAGAGGGCCGCCTGCACGGCCGCATCAGTAAACGTGAAGGCTTCCATTTCCTTGCAGGATACGCACCAGTCGGCGTAGAAATCGAGAAATGCAGTCTTGCCCTGGCTCGCCGCCGCCGCGATCTCGCGGTCGAGGTCATCGACGGTCTTGATACGCTGGAACGGCAGCGCGTGTTCTTCCTCAGCCACCATCGTGCCGCCGCCGAAGCTGACGCTCGCGAGTGGCTGCATCGGATTGCTGCCGCCTGTAAGCGATCCCAGCAGTAGCAGGATGCCGTAGATAATTGCCAGGAAGCCGAAGCCCTTGCCGAATTTCTGTGTCCCCGTCGATTCCGATGTGAGCGTCGTAAGACCGCCCATGTAAACGCCGGTCATGAATACGAGCACGGCCCAGAGCAGCATGGTGACGCTGCCGGGCAGGATGCGCGACAGCATCCACACGGCAAGCCCCAGCATCATGAAGCCGAACGCGTTCTTGACAGCCACCATCCAGGGGCCGGCCTTGGGCAGCAGCTTGCCCTGCGCGGCACCGACCGCGAGCAATGGAGCTCCCATGCCGAGGCTCATCGCAAACAGCGCAGTGCCGCTGCGCAGCATGTCGCCTGTCTGCGCCATGACGGTCAGCGCCGCAATCAGGGCCGGGGCAACACAGGCCGTGACAATGAGTGCCGACAGTGCGCCCATGACGAATGCACCGACCATCGTGCCGCTTTTCTGGGTGCCACTGATACTCGAGAGCCGGGTCTGTATGCCGCTCGGCATCTGCAGGTCGTAGGCACCGAACATGCCCAGCGCCAGGAGCACGAACAGGCCCGAGAACAGGACAAGAATCCAGGGCTGGTTGAACGTCGCCTGCAACTGCACGCCGACGGCCGCCGCGGCAATACCCGCGCCCGTGTAAACGATCGCCATGCCCATCACGTAACTCAGCGCAAGCGTGAAGCCGCGCATCGGTGTCACGCCTTCGCCTTCACCCGCGATGATGCCGGAGAGGATGGGCACCATCGGCAGCACGCAGGGCGTGAATGCGAGTCCGAGTCCGGCCAGGAAGAACAGGCCGGCCGCGACCCAGATGCTGGATCCCATGATGATTCCTGCGAGCCGCGCCTGTTCGCTGACCGGAGCGTCGCTTGTCGGTGTCGCCGTGATATCCGAAACAGTCGTCGCTTCGGGCAGGCTCACCGTGAAGACGCGCGTCTGCGGCATGTAACACAAGCCACCTTCGGCACAACCCTGGTAGCCGACCTCGAGTTCGAGTTCCATGGCTTCGGGCGTTGCTCGCGCAATCGTCAGAGGGGCGAGAATGCTTTCGAGATAGACCTCCATCTCGCCGAAGAACTCGTCGACCTTCATCTTGCCCTTTGGGAGCTCGAGCCGACCCGCCCTGGCGCTATCGCTCAGAGAGCGAACGGAAATCTTGTCCTTGTAAATATAGAAACCGGGAACGATACGGATTCCCAGTTCGACCTTGTTACCGTCGACCGCGAACACGTCGGGGAAGAATACTTCGTCGACAGGCGGAAACTCACTGCTGGCCACGGCGCTGCCGCCGGCAAGGTCGCCGAGCTTCAGTTTCGGTTCGCTCCTTGCAACTTTGCGGAGCTTGACGGTTTCGGTCCAGGTCTGCGGCGGATAACAGATACCGATTACGTCATTACAGCCCTGGCTTTTTATAGCGAGTTCGAAGGACTCGGGACGATCACCTGCCACCGTGTAGGGAATCGTGACGAAGAAGCGATCGCGATAGACTTCCTGCTCGCCGAAAAATTCGTCCTCGTGCGCTTCGCCGGCGGGCATCTGCACGTCGCCGAACACGAGCGCGCCATCGCCGCTCTCGAATGTGAGCTTGTCCTTATAGAGGTAGCAACAGTCCTCGATCACCCAGTCGATCTCGAGGGCATCCCCGGTATCGCTGACGACGTATTGATAAGCCTCGGTGACGGGAATGAGTGCTTCTTCGGCGGGCGCGGCGGCAACCAGGCACAGTGCAAGCAGCAGAGATACAAAAACGTTACGAATCATTGTCATAGAGGTCAAAAAAGCCGTTTCAGGTGGCGGTTCGCAGTCTATAGACCGGTCAGGGGTAGCGATTGTTACCGCAAAGCCGGCCCTTGTCACCGATACACGTCGTATTTTTGAAGGAAAACTCGCCCCGGAACGCTTGAAATTTGGGCCCCCATGCCTATTATTAGCACTCCTTGTGGCCGAGTGCTAACAGTGCTGGGTCCAGAAGCCGCGAAAATTCGGTTAAAAATCAATAGTTAATAGGAGATATGCACCATGAAGATGCGTCCGCTTCATGATCGGGTCATCGTCAAGCGCACTGAAGAAGAGCGCACATCGCCCGGCGGAATCGTCATTCCTGATGCCGCGACCGAAAAGCCCATCAAGGGCGAGGTCGTTGCGGCAGGCCACGGCAAGATCCTCGAGAACGGCGACGTCCGCGCTCTCGACGTCAAGGTTGGCGACCAGGTCCTGTTCGGCAAGTACGCTGGAACTGAAGTCAAAGTAGAAGGTGAAGAACTGCTAGTGATGAAGGAAGACGACATCATGGCAGTCATCGAAGCATAAAGAGGAATAGAGAAATGGCTGCTAAAGAAGTACGTTTTAGCGACGACGCTCGCCAGAAGATGTTTGCTGGCGTCAACGTCCTCGCCAACGCGGTTAAGGTGACCCTGGGTCCCAAAGGCCGCAATGTAGTGCTCGACAAGACGGTGTATCGGTCGCCAAGGAAATCGAACTCGAGGACAAGTTTGAAAACATGGGCGCACAGATGGTCAAGGAAGTTGCTTCCCAGACGTCTGATGTTGCCGGTGACGGAACGACGACGGCTACGGTTCTTGCCCAGGCGATCCTGCGCGAAGGCCTGAAGTCGGTCGCTGCCGGCATGAACCCGATGGACCTGAAGCGCGGTATCGACAAGGCATCGGCTGCCATCGTCGAGAAGCTCGAAGACCTGTCGGAGCCTTGCGAAGATCACAACGCGATCGCCCAGGTAGGCAGCATCTCCGCCAACTCGGACACCGAGATTGGCGAGATCATCTCCGAAGCCATGCAGAAGGTCGGCAAGGAAGGCGTGATCACGGTTGAGGAAGGTTCGGGCCTTGCCAACGAACTCGATGTTGTTGAAGGCATGCAGTTCGATCGCGGTTACCTGTCGCCTTACTTCATCAATGACGCGTCGAGCCAGCAGGTGGAGCACGAGAACCCGCTGATCCTGTTGTTCGACAAGAAGATCTCGAACATTCGCGATCTACTGCCGATCCTCGAAGGCGTCGCCAAGGCCGGCCGTCCGCTGCTGATAGTTTCTGAAGACGTCGAAGGCGAAGCGCTGGCTACGCTGGTGGTTAACAACATTCGTGGCATCGTCAAGGTCGCTGCAGTCAAGGCACCGGGCTTCGGCGATCGCCGCAAAGCCATGTTACAGGACATCGCTGTTCTGACCGGTGGCCAGGTTATCTCCGAGGAAGTCGGTTTGTCGCTTGAAAAAGCTACCATCGAAGATCTCGGCGAAGCCAAGAAGATCCAGATCACCAAGGAAGCAACGACGATCATTGATGGCGCTGGTAAGCCTGCTGATATCAAGGGTCGTGTTGAGCAGATCAACGCCGAGATCGCAGAGTCTTCGTCGGATTACGACAAGGAGAAGCTGCAGGAGCGAGTTGCCAAGCTGTCGGGCGGTGTTGCCGTCATCAAGGTTGGCGCTGCTACCGAAGTTGAGATGAAAGAAAAGAAAGCACGTGTTGAAGACGCACTACACGCCACGCGCGCCGCTGTAGAAGAAGGCGTCGTACCAGGTGGTGGTGTTGCTTTTATTCGGGCTGTAAGCGAGATCGCGAATCTCAAGGGCGACAACGACGACCAGAACGTCGGTATAGCGATCCTGAAGCGTGCCATTGAAGAGCCGCTGCGCCAGATCGTCCGTAACGCCGGTGGCGATGCGAGCGTCGTGCTCAACGCTGTCGCCGAAGGCAAAGGGAACTACGGCTTCAATGCTGCAACGGGCGAGTACGGCGACATGATCGAGGAAGGTATCCTGGATCCGACCAAGGTCACGCGTTACGCACTGCAGAATGCGGCCTCTGTCTCGGGCCTGCTGCTCACGACCGAAGCGATGGTCGCTGATGCGCCGCAGGACGATGCGGCTGCTCCGGCCATGCCCGACATGGGTGGCATGGGCGGCATGGGCGGCATGATGTAAGCGCCCGGCGAATCCTGCCAAGAAGCAAGGCCCGGCGAGCGATCGCCGGGCCTTTTTTTGTGCGTGCTACCCCGCAATGTCGAAGAAACCCGACACTTGGCCCCGTCTCGTATTTCTATTTTCCGGCGCGATGCCATGATCGACATGCGCTCCGAACGCAACGCGTGCTACGTATTGGGTATCGGCCTGTTTTCGCTCGTGGGACACATCATTGCGACTCATTCGATAACCGGGAAGGAATCGGTCGGTGCATTGACGATTGCGGTCTGGATCCTGTTCGCCATCACTCGAGGCGGCGTTCCTGATCGCGGATGCAATCGATGGGCTACAATAAAAAGAGACACCGCGATATTGCTGCCTCTAACGACCCGGTCGCCATGCCTGAAGAACTGACTTTCGATCCGAGCATGGGGTGATGAGACGATACTCGACTGGACCGAATCGAAACGGGAAATCATGCGCCTGCACAAAGAGTACAACGCGAGCAGGCTGATTGTTGATGCGCGCGAAATGGTCGCTGCTCCATCGGTCCTCGATATCCTCGATTTCGGCGACTCGAGGCCGGTAGACGATAGCCGCTAGGGGATAGATGGTTGCCTCAGCTGCAGCAGGCGTCCGAAACTGTCACGATCGAAGATCATGCTTTTTACGATCGTCTGCTTCTCTGTTTCCTCTTTACAGAAAACTGGTCGATGAACGGAGGGACTCAAATGTTTGGTGACTGGTGACAGTCAAGAGTTGTCGTTCGCCGTAAGCCCCTACAGAACCACGAAGGCAACACTGGAGAAGATCAGGTACACGCCAACGGCGATCCACCAGTCTCCCTGGTCAAATTTGGCCCACATCTTCCTGCGTCGCTCGAAATAAACTGCGGAATCCCTTTCCAAGTCAGTCTCAAAGTGGTCGTCGTTTGCCGCCTTGTCTTCAACATGACCGGTCAGCAGGTCACTGTGACTGGTCAGCAGGTCACTCCCCGTTCGCCTCACCTTCTCGTGTTTCATCGCATACCACCCACAAAGTGTCTTACGACATAGTATGCACAGCACCAAAATTCGCGCCGTGTCACACGTCACCAATCGGCCATGTCTGGCTTATGTCGCAAAGGCGATGGTCGTGTGGTTTGAGCAGCAATTTCCGTTATTGACCCAAGCGCCTCGGCCAGAATCGCGAGATTCGTGTCAATGCGTGAATCCCCGAATTGATTCATTGCGGTCAGGATCTATAAATGATGTGCTGGCGTGAAAGCGCCCGCAATGCATGGGAAGGAGGTGAGTCTATGTCAATCCTGCGTAAATTCGAGCCCCGAGAGAGGGCGATTGATGTAAGACGGACGGCGCCTCTGCCCAGCATCATGGAGGAGTTCTTTGAGGACTCCCCATCACGCCGCTGGATGGAGACGTTTGGACCCTTTGGATGGAAGTGGCCGAGAGACATCGATATGGAGCGGTTTCGCCTCGATGTCATTGACCGCGACAAAGAGTTCCTGGTCCGTGGCGAACTGCCCGGCGTAGAGAAGGACGACGTCGAAGTAACGATCTCAGGTAGCCGCCTGACGATCGAAGCTGAGAGGAAGTTCGAGGAAGTTGACGAGAAGGAAGAGTTCTATCGGCACGAACTCGGCTATGGCAAATTCATGCGTACAATCGCATTGCCGGAAGAAGTGGATGTCGAGAAGATCCACGCCGAGTTGAAGGACGGCATCCTCGAAGTCATGCTTCCGAAAATCCGGGCGGCGGAAAGACACACAGTCAAAGTCGCCTGACGAAAGACTGTTGTGAGATTGCCGGGACGGCTGCGGCCGCCCCGGCTTTTCTTTGTAAGGAAAATTAAGGGGACAGTTTACTTAATTGGCAACACAATTAAGGTCACTGCCCCGTTCTTGGCAATTAAGTAAACTGTCCCCTTAATTTTCCTTATCTTCGCCAGCGCCACCACAGCCGGGCGCCCAGGAGCACGGTCAGGATCGCCGCGTAAATCAGTGGCTCGGTTATATCCTTCTTGACCTGCCACCAGTAGTGCCAGACGCCGAGCAGGGCGATCGCGTAGACGGCGTTATGCAGAACCTGCCAACGCCGCCCCAGGCGCCGGCGCATGCCGCCCGTCGACGTTGCAGCGAGGGCGATCAGCAACAGCAGCGCCGCGAACCCGATCGTGATGAAGGGCCTTTCCGTGAGGTCCTCGAGAATCGCCGAAAGCAGCACGCCCTGGTCGAGAATCAGCCACGTCAGGAAATGCATGAGTACATAGAAGAAGGCGAACAGCCCCAGCATGCGCCTGAATCGCGCCAGCCAGTTCCAGCCCGTGATACGCCTGAGCGGAGTGACCGCGAGCGTGATCATGATCATCCGTAATCCCCAGTTGCCGAAGCGGTCGAGGATTTCCTCCACGGGGTTGGCGCCGAGTCGGCCCGTAAGCTCGAACGCATCTGTGACGACGAGTGCCGCCGGGAGCAGGCACAGCAGGAAGACGACGGGCTTGCCGACGAAGCGGACTGTCTTGAGGGTATCCAAGGCGCGCTAGTAGTTTCGTCGCAGGTCGAGATCCTTGTAAAGATGTGCGACCTGTTCGCCATAACCGTTGAACATCAGCGTCGGCTGTTTGCTCGCGAAAAGCCCGGCGCCGATGCGCCGTTCCCGCGCCTGGCTCCAGCGCGGATGGTCAACGTCCGGATTGACGTTGGCGTAAAAACCGTATTCACGCGGTTGCGCCATGTTCCAGCTACAGTCGGGCTGCCGCTCGGTGAAGCGCATGCGGACGATGCCCTTGATGCCCTTGAACCCGTACTTCCAGGGCACGACGAGGCGTATCGGCGCGCCATTCTGATTGGGGAGCACTTCGCCGTATAGACCCACTGCCAGTATCGCCAGTGGATTGGTCGCCTCTGCGATCGTCAGGCCCTCGCGGTATGGCCAGTCGAGCGAGCGCCGCCGGAGGCCGGGCATGCGTGAACGATCATTGAGCGTTTCGAAGGCAACATACTTCGCCTTCGACGTTGGTTTGAAGTGCTTGACGACCTCCGCGAGCGATATGCCGACCCAGGGAATGACCATCGACCAGGCTTCCACGCAGCGCATGCGGTAGATGCGTTCCTCGAGATCGAAGGGCTTGATGAAGTCGTCGAAGTCGAACGTCCCTTTCTTCTCGGCGTGACCATCGACGGTAATCGTCCACGGGCGCGGCTCGAAATCCTGCGCATTTTCGAACGGGTCGGCCTTGCCGGTTCCGAACTCGTAGTAATTGTTGTACGTCGTAATGTCTTCGTAGCTATTCGGTGTTTCGTCAGTGCTGAATTCGCTCGCACGGACGTCGGCCAGCTTCGCTCGTCGTGCGTCCGGCACCACGGCGCCGAGTGCGTTCGCGCCCAGCAGCGATCCGCCAGCGATGGCGCCGGCACGCAGGAAGTCGCGGCGATTGCAGTAATTGCTCTGGCTCGTAATTTCGGATGGCCGGATATCGGCAGGTTTCTTGATTAGCACTGCAACATTCCTCGGAGATGAATTCCATTAGTAGACCGGCAAGCAGGCCCGAATATTGCACAAATCTGCCGGCAGGGTGATGCTTGCTACAAATTGTTACGAGGCTCATCGGCTCATGCCCGAACCGCGCGACCCAACAAGCCGGATCCTGGTCCTGTATTACGCCGCGACCGCCGTGTTCCTGCTGCTCGATTATCTCGCCGGCCTGAATGTGCGCCTCGCGTTTCTCGATGCCTGGCCAATGGCGCGGGCCGCTTACTACGGTATTTGCTTCCTGTGCCTGGCATTGATGATCTGGCGGCCCGAGTGGACCACGTTGATTGGTGCCTTTGAGTCGCTGGTCACGCTGGTGGCGCTCATATTGAGTATGGCAATCAGGACAATGGTTGTAACCGACCAGATGATCGAGACGGGCACCGGCTACGTGACCATGGAGGAGATCATGAATTTCATGCTCGCAGGCAGCATCGCTTATTTGGCCTGGATAAAGGGTATCAGTCGACTAAGAGACGAAATTAGTCGCTAAAAGCATCGAAAATGACGATAAAAATCGATTTTTGGCAGCACCCCCGGGAAGGCTATCGGCCGATGTTCACGATTTCGCAGTTTCGACTCTGATTACATCGATAAAGTCGGGTAAAAAGAGAAAAAAAGCGCGTTAAATGACGTTAAAGTTCTTTAATTGTTGATAACTGCATGTTATTGATGTTTCCGAATATCCATTTCTTTCGCCTGAGCTTTCAACCGTCGTTTCAGACGATAGTGATAATTCACAGCATTTTTCGCGTATTTCGAAATATTTATGGCTATTTTGGATAATTCCGCCCAACTTTTCTCAATTTGCGACGTCCAATAGTGGTGTCAGTGCTGTTCAGGCCCGGTTCAACGCTTCTCGCGTACGCTTGATATCGAACAAATAGCCCTTAAGTCAGCGACTGAGGAGGTTCAGATGAGCGTAACTCTATCCAACATTGTCCGCAGCAATAATCGGTCCGCACCGACGGCGTCACTGCACGTCGAGGTGATTGCGGATCTCGTCTGCCCGTTCTGCTTCATTGGCAAGCGGCGTCTCGACCAGGCGCTGAAAGCCGTCGAAGGCCCGAGCGACGTCAGTTGGTATCCGTATCAGTTGAATCCGGAGATCCCCAGCGAAGGCCTGTCGTTCGATGAGTACCTCACGAACCGATTCGGCAGCCCCGACAACATCGCACCCGTATTGCAGCACCTGGCAGCCGAGGGCAAGACAGCAGGCATCGAGTTTCGCTTCGACAGGTTGCAGCACGTCCCCAACACGCTGCCGATCCACCAGCTGATGCAACTCGCGGAGACACGCGGTGTCGACCAGTCAGCACTCGCCGAGGACCTGATGTCGGCGTTCTTCGAGGCAGGCAGGAATATTGGCGATGAGCGGGAACTCGCTGCGATCGCGCGCCCACACGGCCTGGCGCCCCGGGACGTCGCGAAAGCGATCCAGGATGAGCGACTGCGTCAGCTGGTGCTGACACGCGAAGGCCAGGTACGCAGCAGCGGCATGCTTGGCGTCCCCGGATTTCTCGTAAACCGGCGACTGCTGGTCATGGGTGCGCAGGACACCGATACGATCATCAATGCGTTCGATCGTGCCATGTTCGGCGAAGGTACGGATGCCCTGGTCTCACCCGCGCTGCACTAAGCAGTCGATCATTAAACGGTTCACCGAAAATAGCGAGCGTCAACGATAATGGCTATCGATCCCGGAGAAATGCGCGCGCGCTTGCTGGAGCTTCGGGCCGAACTCGAGAGTGTCGCGAAGACGGGTGCCGATTCCGCCGCCGTAGTCGAACTTGATCAGTCGAAAATCGGGCGCCTGTCGCGCATGGACGCGATGCAGGGTCAGGCCATGGCGCAGGCTTCCAGGCAGCGGCGAGAACAGACGCTGCGGCAAATCGCGGCGGCGCTGCAACGCATCGACGATGACGAATACGGCGTGTGCGCGGTATGCGACGAGCCTATTAACCCGAAGCGCCTGCTGTTCGACCCGACCGTGCTTCTGTGTATCGGCTGCGCGAGCAAAGCCGAGAAATAGCGACTATTGAAAGTTCAGGGCTTGGCGCCCAGCGCCGAAACGAGCCACTGGCCGAATGGCGAACGCAGCAGCGGAACGAGGAAGCGGTACAAGCGCCCTGACGTGCAGACGTCGCGGCCTTTTTCCAGCGCGGCCAGACCCTCACGCACCACGACATCGGCGTCATACCAGATAAAATCAGGCGTTGCCTGCTTCATTTTCGTGAGCTTTGCGGATGCGTGAAAATCCGTGTGCGTAAACCCCGGGCATAGAGCGCATACGCGGACGCCGCTATCGCGCATCGACAAGGACAGCCCCCTGGAGAAAGCGACAATGTAGGCCTTGGATGGGCCATAACTGTAGTCGCCTGATACCGAGATCAGTCCGGCAACAGACGCGACATTCAGCACGCGGCCGAAACCGCGTTGCTGCATGGGAGGAACGAAATAGTGGCACATTGCTGCCACAGAGATTGTCATGAGTTCGAGGTAGTCGCGACATGCCTGCCAGTCCTCGTCGCGGATGAGGTCGGGACCCTCCGATCCGGCATTGTTCACGAGGTAGTCAATCCCGAGACCGCGGTTGCTGGTCGCATCGAACAAGGCGCCCGGCGCGGCCGGATCTGACAAGTCGGCCTGCAGGATGTCCACGTCGATTCCGTGTGCGTCTCTGAGTTGTTCGGCAAGCGTTCTCATCGGCTTTTCGCGGCGTGCGACGAGCACGAGGTTGATGCCACGCGCAGCGAGCTGGCGCGCGAATTCGCTGCCGAGGCCAGCCGATGCGCCCGTTATCAGTGCCGTTCTGTCTGCCATCGTATTTTCCTGGATCGGGGGTCGACTATGATAAACGGGTTTTTCTGCAGGAAATCCTTGTGTTTTGCAGCGCTGGTGAGTAATTTGCCCGGCAAGACGCTGATGGGGACAAACAGGCAGCCCGCTCGGGCGCAAGCGACTGGAGAATGGTGAGAGCTCCGGGTTCGAGTCTGCCGAATATCACCCCGGAGTCGCCAACCGAAAGGCTACGCTGACGCGCACCCCGAGTAGGCCTGGCCGGCTGGTCCACGAGACGGACGTCGGGTCATGAAGACCCAAGAGGCGGCGGAAGCCGCGAAACCGGGTGGTACCGCGACGAACAATGATCGCCCCGGAGTTTGGGGGACAGTGACCTTAATTAGCCAGGTTAAGGTCACTGTCCCCCAAACTTCGGGGCGTTTTTGTATTTGGAGTAACAGTTTTGGCATTCAGAGAAGTACAGGGTCGATACAACGGACCAGTCCTCGAGGAAGAAGTGCTCGAGTTCTGGAGGGAGCACGACGTCTTCGAGAAGACGCTCGATGCGACCAGGGACGGCCCGCAGTTCAGTTTCAACGAGGGTCCGCCAACGGCAAATGGCAAGCCCGGGATTCACCACGTGCTGGCGCGCAGCTTCAAGGACATCTTCCCGCGCTACAAGACGATGCGTGGTTACTATGTGCCGCGAAAAGCGGGCTGGGATACGCATGGCCTGCCCGTCGAACATGAAGTCGAAAAGCTCCTCAAGAAGCAGGGCAAGATCGAAAGCTACGACAAAGACGAGATCGAGTCCGCGGTCGGCATTGCGGAGTTCACGCGCCTCTGCCGCGAGTCGGTGATGACCTACATTTCCGACTGGGAGAAGATGACCGAGCGCATGGGTTTCTGGGTCAACCTCGACGAGGCCTATTACACGCTCGACAACAGCTACATAGAGTCAGTCTGGAATCTCTTGAAGACGATTTGGGACAAGGACCTCATCTACAAGGGCTACAAGGTCGTGCCCTACGACCCGCGCATCGGCGCGACGTTGTCGTCACACGAGCTCGCGCTCGGGTACAAGGAAGTCGAAGACCCGTCGATCACCGTGCGTTTCAAAGTCGAGGGCGAAGACGATACCTATTTTCTCGTCTGGACGACGACCCCATGGACATTGCCGTCCAATCTTGCGCTGGCCGTAGGTGACGACATTGACTACAGCTATTGCGAATCGGACGGGCAAACGCTGATCGTCGCCGAAGCGCTGCGCGAGGCCGTGTTCCGAGACGTCGAGCACGCGGTCGTCAAGACGGTCAAGGGCAGCACGCTGGTCGGCAAACGCTACGAGCAGCTGTTTGACTACCTCGAGGTTGACGCCGAGAACGCCTTTACAGTGTTGTCCGCCGATTTCGTCAGCACCGAAGACGGCACAGGCATCGTGCACACGGCGCCGGCCTACGGCGTGGATGACCTTGCGCTCGGCCAGGCCAACGACTTGCCCGTCGTGCACGGCGTCGGGCTCGACGGTAATTTCGTAGACGCCGTGGAACCTGTCGCAGGACTGTTTTTCAAGGACGCCGATAAGCCGCTGATTCGTATCCTCAAGGAGCGCGGCATCATGTTCCGCTCCGAACGCTACAAGCACAACTACCCGTTTGGCTGGCGCACGGGCGACCCTATTCTCTATTACGCGAAGAACGCCTGGTACATTCGTACATCGAGATTCCGTGAGCGCATGTCCGAGCTGAACCAGACGATCAACTGGGTTCCCGAGCACATCCGCGACGGCCGCTTCGGCAAGTGGCTCGAGAACAATATCGACTGGGCGCTGTCGCGCGAGCGTTTCTGGGGCACGCCGTTGCCGGTGTGGACCGACGGTGACAACAATTACAGATGCGTCGGCTCCGTCGCCGAGCTCGAGGATTTGACGGGGCGCGAACTCAGCGAGCTCGACCTGCACCGGCCCGCCGTCGATGACGTGACCTTTGAACTCGACGGCAAGACCTGGTGCCGCGTGCCCGAGGTCATCGACTGCTGGTTCGATTCGGGCGCGATGTCCTACGCGCAGTGGCACTACCCGTTCGAGAACGAGGACAAGTTCGAGAAGCATTTCCCGGCCGACTTCATCTGCGAGGCCATTGACCAGACGCGCGGCTGGTTCTACACGCTGCACGCAATCGCGACGCTGGTGTCGGATGACGTCGCCTTCCGCAACTGCATCTGCCTCAACCTGATCGTCGACAAGGATGGCAAGAAGATGTCGAAGTCGGTCGGCAATATCATCGACCCTTACGACGTTTTCGATACTGTCGGTGCCGATGCGTTGCGCTGGTATTTCCTGGCGCGGCTGTCGCCCGATGTGCCGAAGCGCATCTCCGTCGATATCGTCGCCGATGTGGCCAGCTCGTTCATCAACACGTTCTGGAATACCTACGGATTCTTCGTGCTTTACGCCCGGCTTGATGAGGTCGACCTGGGCCGCGATATCGCCGTTGAAAAGCGGCCGGAGATCGACCGCTGGGCACTGGCGCTTTTGCACAAGACCATCACGACGGTTAGCGATGCGCTCGATAATTTCGATGCCAAGACAGCTGGTGAGACTATTGAGTCATTTGTTGACCAGCTCAGTAACTGGTACGTGCGACGCAACCGCCGTCGCTTCTGGAAATCCTCGGACCCCGAAGATACACAGGCGGCCTACCTGACGCTTTATGAATGTCTGAAGGCGGCCCACGAACTCATGGCGCCGTTCGTGCCGTTCCTGGCCGAGCATGTTTATCAGAACCTTGTGCGGAGCGTCGATGAATCTGCGCCGGTCTCAGTACACATGGGGAACTGGCCCGAAGCCGACAAAAAATAAAAAAA